>NZ_JAOWHY010000046.1:0-1358 GCF_030332375.1 Citrobacter sp. Cpo148 | reverse complement strand
TTCGCCAAAACATCTTCGGCGTTGTAAGGTTAAGCCTCACGGTTCATTAGTATCGGTTAGCTCAATGTATCGCTACACTTACACACCCGACCTATCAACGTCATCGTCTTTAACGTTCCTTCAGGACTCTCAAGGAGTCAGGGAGAACTCATCTCGGGGCAAGTTTCGTGCTTAGATGCTTTCAGCACTTATCTCTTCCGCATTTAGCTACCGGGCAATGCCATTGGCATGACAACCCGAACACCAGTGATGCGTCCACTCCGGTCCTCTCGTACTAGGAGCAGCCCCCCTCAATTCTCCAGCGCCCACGGCAGATAGGGACCGAACTGTCTCACGACGTTCTAAACCCAGCTCGCGTACCACTTTAAATGGCGAACAGCCATACCCTTGGGACCTACTTCAGCCCCAGGATGTGATGAGCCGACATCGAGGTGCCAAACACCGCCGTCGATATGAACTCTTGGGCGGTATCAGCCTGTTATCCCCGGAGTACCTTTTATCCGTTGAGCGATGGCCCTTCCATTCAGAACCACCGGATCACTAAGACCTGCTTTCGCACCTGCTCGAGCCGTCACTCTCGCAGTCAAGCTAGCTTATGCCTTTGCACTAACCTCCTGATGTCCGACCAGGATTAGCTAACCTTCGTGCTCCTCCGTTACTCTTTAGGAGGAGACCGCCCCAGTCAAACTACCCACCAGACACTGTCCGCAACCCGGATTACGGGTCTACGTTAGAACACCAGCCATTAAAGGGTGGTATTTCAAGGATGGCTCCATGCAGACTGGCGTCCACACTTCAAAGCCTCCCACCTATCCTACACATCAAGGACCAGTGTTCAGTGTCAAGCTATAGTAAAGGTTCACGGGGTCTTTCCGTCTTGCCGCGGGTACACTGCATCTTCACAGCGAGTTCAATTTCACTGAGTCTCGGGTGGAGACAGCCTGGCCATCATTACGCCATTCGTGCAGGTCGGAACTTACCCGACAAGGAATTTCGCTACCTTAGGACCGTTATAGTTACGGCCGCCGTTTACCGGGGCTTCGATCAAGAGCTTCTCCTTACGGATAACCCCATCAATTAACCTTCCGGCACCGGGCAGGCGTCACACCGTATACGTCCACTTTCGTGTTTGCACAGTGCTGTGTTTTTAATAAACAGTTGCAGCCAGCTGGTATCTTCGACTGATTTCAGCTCCATGAGTAAATCACTTCACCTACATATCAGCGTGCCTTCTCCCGAAGTTACGGCACCATTTTGCCTAGTTCCTTCACCCGAGTTCTCTCAAGCGCCTTGGTATTCTCTACCTGACCACCTGTGTCGGTTTGGGGTACGATTTCGTGTTACCTGATGCTTAGAGG
>NZ_JAOWHY010000045.1:0-5248 GCF_030332375.1 Citrobacter sp. Cpo148 | reverse complement strand
TATTGTCACTCATCGCTGGCCCCGCTTCTCTGAATCGCTTTGTGCCGCCACTCCAGCACCTCAGTCAGCGGCATAACGTCAGTGATGGACGGCGACCAGTGAAAGATGGTGGCGATATCCGCCACCAGGTCATCAATCGTCAGGCTGTCGGTAAACCGGCAAGCACCGACTTCTTCAACAAAAAAGTCACCACCTCGACCGACAGCGCGGTGAGATCGGCGGGGTCCAGTTCAGCCATTTCCTGTGCGGTCAGCGTCGGGGTGGAAATACGCGGGATCACTGTCATCATGGCCCCCACGTCCATATCCATAATGGCCTGCAGGCGGGTGCCGCGCAGCGCACCAGACTGAGGCTTACGCAGCACAATTTCGGTGATTTGGGTTTTACCGCGCATGATTGGCGTATCCAGTTGTACGGTTTTTTCAGTCAGCTTGTCGCTCATGTTCGTTTCCTGTTAATCAGATACTGGCGCGGATCACCGCGCCGTTAAGTTAAATCAGAGGCCAAGGGCGTTACGGTGTGCTTCCATCAGGTCCACGCCGTCAACGATTTCAATCATGTTGACCAGATCAACCTCATAGAGCACTTCGCCGTTAATGGTCAGCTTCGCGTAGCTGTTGGTGCTGCTGACTTTGGTGGTGCTGCTCTCGCCGGTTTTCCACTCGCCGGAATCCACTTCTTTATGACGCCCGCGCACAACCAGCTCAACGGCCTGAACTTCGCCGGTATCGTCACGCTGAATAGAGCCGGTGAAACGCAGCTGGATGCCATCAACGGTTGCCTTGCCCATCTGCTTGAATAACAACAGTTCGGTGCCGCCGATTGAAAATTCCGTGTCCAGTGCGCCGTCATCCAGCCCCATATCCACATCCACCGCGCCCGGCATACCGCCGCCGCGATACTTCTCAAACTTGCGGGTGAATTTCGGCAGAGTCAGGGACTCAACGATCCCCTGCCAGTTGTTCCCGTCGTTGAACAGGTTCAGGTGTTTTAACTTGCGTGGTAATGCCATGTATCCCCCTTATGCACTGACACGGCTGGCAAAATCGACCAGGTAGCGATCGGTGATGCGCTGGCGCAGCATCAGATTTTCAAGTGGCGGCACAGGCGTGTAGTCGTAGTCGATGGTGAGCTTCCCGGCTTTCAGGGAGTCTTTATCGTTCACTGACTCATCCAGCCAGCAGTCAGCCCCGATGAGGTATCCCTGATTTACCAGGCTGCGTAATTTGGCGCGAATACCTTCGATAATGTCGCGGGCCAGTGACGGATTCAGCGGCTTATCCACCGCCCACATATGCCCCTCTGCAATCGTGTCAGCCAGCACCTGCGCCGTGCGGGTGTAGTTCTCAAACGCAAACAAGGGATCGTCACTGAGGCAGCGGGACCCCCAGAAGCGGAAGCCGTCTTTGCAGATCAGCGTGGTGACGTCATTCTGGTTCAGCAGTCCCGCGTCCGTTGCCGGGTCCTGCAGATCCCAGAACACATCAGCGGAAATACCGGTGACGCCATTCACACCCACGTTGGACAGGGTTTTGTGCCAGCCGGTCTGTTCGTCGATTTTGGCGCGCAGACCGAGCGCACGGGCCGAGGCGTAAGCCGTGGCATCGGCTTTCAGAACGGTGTCAAAGTTGATGAAATCAGGCCAGATCAGCATCCCTTCTCGCTGGCTGAAATTGTCCCGGTAAGCAATGGCTTCCTCCACCGTCTTGCAGCCATAGGCAGACAGGTAGGCAAACCCGCGCAGGCTCTGCGCAACACTCATCAACTCAGTGGCTACCGCTTGCGTGTCGTGCCCCGGCACACCAAGAATGCGCGGCTTAACTTTCAGCTGCGACTGCGCAGAAAGCAGCGCTTTCATCCCCGTTTTTTTACCGTCGGACGTGACGCCACCAATAATATTGGAGGTGGTTTCCGCTTCGGTTTCGCCCTGCGCCACGCGCACAACAACCGTCACGGGTTTTGACTGGTCGGCAATCGCATCCAGCGAACGGGCCAGCGTGCCGGACTCGCCTGCTTTACCGCTGGCCTCCAGCACATCCGTCAGCAGAACCGGCTTATTGAGAGGGAATACGGACGCATCAGCATCATCGCCGGTGCAGACCATGCCCACGATAGCGGTGCTCACCGTGGTGATAGATCGGGTGCCCTCGTTGACTTCAACAACGCGCACCCCGTGGTGGTAATCCTGAGCCATAGCGGCGAACCTCCTGATTGGAATAGGCTTCGCCCTATGTTGTATTGATTACGTCACGCAGACAGCTGCGCGGCGTTGTCCTGTTAATCACACAATGTCGCAGGATATTTGCGGTATAACGTCGAGATCCCCACATCAAAAATTAAAGCAACCCGCTGCCGTGTTTCACCTGCAGCAAGTAACCTGCCAGCCTGTGCCCATTGCTCTGGCGTCAGTTTTGGTCTTCGCCCTCCAATCCTGCCTTTAGCTCTAGCTGCTTCCAGTCCCGCACGGGTTCGTTCCACTATCAACTCGCGTTCCATCTCCGCCAGTGCCCCCATAACGTGAAAGAAAAACCGCCCCATTGGCGTACTGGTGTCTATGCTGTCAGTCAGACTGCGGAAATTAACTCCGCGCTGCCGGAGTTCTTCTATCAGGGTAACAAGGTGTCGCATGCTTCTTCCCAGCCTGTCGAGCTTCCATACAACCAGCGTGTCTCCCTCTGATAACGTCCTGAGCAACCTTTTTAGCCCTGGCCTGTCTGCTGTTTTTCCGCTCATTTTGTCTTCAAAAATTAGCTCACATCCTGAGCGTTCCAGTGCATCACGCTGCAAAGCAGTGTTCTGGTCATTTGTAGATACACGTACGTACCCTATAAGCATTATTTATCCTAATAAAAACAAGGAGAGTTAATATGTATTGTATATTGATACGTTACCAAAGTGATAAAAATAAAAAAGAATCAAAACCACTACGAAATAGAATTTTATTCTGGTAGCATGTAAAACGTGCTCACCAACTTACATTCATTGAGAATAGAAATGGAACAAAGAAAACTTTACGCATACTTGAATATAAACAACCCGATTGTTGCATGGGAAGTAGCAATTGGGAGAATCGAATCCATATGCCACGACAACGAATTTGGTGTATCTCTTTGGTTTTATAATCTAGTAAAAGATTATTTATCCGGAAATAAACAAGAAAAATTCCAAAATGAATTAGCCCTAGAGAAAGTACGCTTAGACCATTATAAAGAACAAGTATCTCGCCTTACAGGAATTTATTTAAGACCCGGGAAATGGCCGAAATAGCAATAGATCGATGGCATCTAGACAATAATCTTAAAAACTACATTGCGGAAATTGATTTTCACGGAGAGAGTTTTACAGAGGTAGATTCAGAATGGATCACTGATTGCCTTGGCACGCCACTTGAGACAAATGCTGATTGGATGCACAGTTATTGGGCAGGAAAAACTAGAGGAGAAAATCCCTTAACTGAAGTTTTGGCTAGCGGAATTGGGTATGTCAAAGATAAAAAAATCCAGAGCATGGCAATCAGAAAATTATATGATATGTGGGCCACATCCTCTTTAATGTTTAATGGAGCTATTGCCGGTTTTGCCACAGGAGAAATGGACCAAGTTTGTCGAGTCAAACCGGCAATAATCCGTGAAAATGATGGAAGCCTATCAGGTTCCATCTTCATTGATATGAATGACTTTAACGAAAAGCAAAAGCAAATAGTTTCGGCCTTAAAGAAAATGTATGATGATGGTTATGAACCTCCTATTGTTGCACCAAACGATTCTGACGCAGCATTTGCATTACCTGATTTAAAAAATATGTTTTTCAATACTAACGAAGAGATTACCAAAAAACTCTTCAATCTAATACATGCCAGCTAATAACAGGCCACCATAATATTTATAATATGGTGGCCACTTGATGTAACCTACCGTAAATAAAATCTTGGTATCGTCTTTGTATCGGTATTCCCAAAAACCTTGGTTTGGGAGAAGGCTCCGCGTTACCGGTAGGGGTGCCGGTGCCGTGGCCCCTCCCGAACCCACCAGAAGGCTGGCTGAAATATAACGGCGCACCCTTCGATAAAAATACATTTCCGAAATTAGGGGCCATTTATCCGGCTGGCGTATTACCTGATTTACGCGGTGAGTTTATTCGCGGCTGGGATGATGGGCGGGGAGTGGATGCAGGGAGAATCATATTAGCTCAGCAAGGTGATGCTATTAGAAATATCACTGGTGGGGTTCAGGGACGAAATGCAGCTACATCAGCAAGGCTTTTTAATGCAGGGGCAACAGGGGCTTTCCGCACTGACGGTGAGTTTGGATCGTATGCTGCTCAAGTAGATGTTGCTATTGGAGCGACAGACGATAGATTTGCTTCGCTTTTTTTTGATGCATCCTTGATGGTTCCAACTGCAAATGAAAACCGCCCACGTAACCTGTCATTTAATTACATTGTGAGGGCTATGTAACAACATCAATATCAAGAATAAGTGAGGACGCTCAGTATAGTAGAATCTTGCCCCAGCACGAAGGATAAGAGAATGAGTGAAGCTATTTTGAATACATATGGGATCGCATCATCTGCAGGTGAAATCACTGTTTATAACTATGATGCTATCACCCGTGAGTACCTGTCATCAACCGTTGAATATCTTGCAGAAGGCGTGGGCGTGCCTGCCCATTCCTGTACTGATAAACCCGGCAAATTCAAGGCTGGCTTTGCTATTTGTCGTAATGAAGACCTGAACGGCTGGGAGTATGTTGAAGATCACCGTGAAGCAGAAGTTTATAAAACTGATACAGGGGAGAAAATCACTGTTCGGTTTTTAGGAGAGCTTCCAGAAAATACCACCACAATTGCGCCAGAAACTCAATTTGATGTCTGGAATGGTACTGAGTGGATAACGGATATCGATGCAAAAAGAGTTGCTGACGTTCAGGCATTTGAAATGAAAATTCAGGCGCTGATTGATGAGGCTAATGCGGTCATTAATAAAAATAACTGGCCTTCAAAGCTACAACTCAATCGAATGAGCGAAACAGAAACAAGCAAGTTTAACCTGTGGCTTGACTATATTGATGCGCTGAATACCATTAAACCCTCAGATTTTCCAACTGCGATACTACCTGAGCCGCCCTCAATTTGATAAAGATGATTAAGCCGTCATTATGGACTGACCCCATTAAGACGGCTTTTCATTTAAGCTGCACGAACTATGTAATTGAATGCAAGATTTCGCGGGCGATTTTCATTTGCAGTT
>NZ_JAOWHY010000044.1:118182-161665 GCF_030332375.1 Citrobacter sp. Cpo148 | reverse complement strand
GGTTCTTTAAGGTAAGGAGGTGATCCAACCGCAGGTTCCCCTACGGTTACCTTGTTACGACTTCACCCCAGTCATGAATCACAAAGTGGTAAGCGCCCTCCCGAAGGTTAAGCTACCTACTTCTTTTGCAACCCACTCCCATGGTGTGACGGGCGGTGTGTACAAGGCCCGGGAACGTATTCACCGTGGCATTCTGATCCACGATTACTAGCGATTCCGACTTCATGGAGTCGAGTTGCAGACTCCAATCCGGACTACGACATACTTTATGAGGTCCGCTTGCTCTCGCGAGGTCGCTTCTCTTTGTATATGCCATTGTAGCACGTGTGTAGCCCTACTCGTAAGGGCCATGATGACTTGACGTCATCCCCACCTTCCTCCAGTTTATCACTGGCAGTCTCCTTTGAGTTCCCGGCCTAACCGCTGGCAACAAAGGATAAGGGTTGCGCTCGTTGCGGGACTTAACCCAACATTTCACAACACGAGCTGACGACAGCCATGCAGCACCTGTCTCAGAGTTCCCGAAGGCACCAAAGCATCTCTGCTAAGTTCTCTGGATGTCAAGAGTAGGTAAGGTTCTTCGCGTTGCATCGAATTAAACCACATGCTCCACCGCTTGTGCGGGCCCCCGTCAATTCATTTGAGTTTTAACCTTGCGGCCGTACTCCCCAGGCGGTCGACTTAACGCGTTAGCTCCGGAAGCCACGCCTCAAGGGCACAACCTCCAAGTCGACATCGTTTACGGCGTGGACTACCAGGGTATCTAATCCTGTTTGCTCCCCACGCTTTCGCACCTGAGCGTCAGTCTTTGTCCAGGGGGCCGCCTTCGCCACCGGTATTCCTCCAGATCTCTACGCATTTCACCGCTACACCTGGAATTCTACCCCCCTCTACAAGACTCTAGCCTGCCAGTTTCGGATGCAGTTCCCAGGTTGAGCCCGGGGATTTCACATCCGACTTGACAGACCGCCTGCGTGCGCTTTACGCCCAGTAATTCCGATTAACGCTTGCACCCTCCGTATTACCGCGGCTGCTGGCACGGAGTTAGCCGGTGCTTCTTCTGCGAGTAACGTCAATCGCTGCGGTTATTAACCACAACGCCTTCCTCCTCGCTGAAAGTACTTTACAACCCGAAGGCCTTCTTCATACACGCGGCATGGCTGCATCAGGCTTGCGCCCATTGTGCAATATTCCCCACTGCTGCCTCCCGTAGGAGTCTGGACCGTGTCTCAGTTCCAGTGTGGCTGGTCATCCTCTCAGACCAGCTAGGGATCGTCGCCTAGGTGAGCCGTTACCCCACCTACTAGCTAATCCCATCTGGGCACATCCGATGGCAAGAGGCCCGAAGGTCCCCCTCTTTGGTCTTGCGACGTTATGCGGTATTAGCTACCGTTTCCAGTAGTTATCCCCCTCCATCGGGCAGTTTCCCAGACATTACTCACCCGTCCGCCACTCGTCACCCAAGGAGCAAGCTCCTCTGTGCTACCGTTCGACTTGCATGTGTTAGGCCTGCCGCCAGCGTTCAATCTGAGCCATGATCAAACTCTTCAATTTAAAAGTTTGATGCTCAATGAATTAAACTTCGTAATGAATTACGTGTTCACTCGTTGAGACTTGGTATTCATTTTTCGTCTTGCGACGTTAAGAATCCGTATCTTCGAGTGCCCACACAGATTGTCTGATAAATTGTTAAAGAGCAGTTGCGACGCGCTTTAGCGCTCTGTCGCGAGGTCCCGTATATTACGTTTTCCTCATTCAGAGTCAAGCATTTATTTTTGCTTTTCTCTACGAGATTCTCAGGAGAACCCCGCTGACCCGGCGGCTTGTAATCCGTTGTTCCGTGTCAGTGGAGGCGCATTATAGGGAGTTATTTCAGGCTGACAAGTTAAAAATATAAAAAACTTATCAAGCGATTACTTTTCAATCAACACATCCATTTCTGCCTGGATTTTAAACAAAAACGAGCCCCGCAGGGCCCGTTTATTGTTGTTTTGTGACTTACTGCACTGCCACTATGCGATCGTCATTCACTTCCAAACGAATCGTTTTGCCTGGAATCAGTTCACCAGACAGAATTTGCTGCGCCAGCGGGTTTTCGATCTGCTGCTGGATAGCACGTTTCAATGGACGCGCGCCATACACCGGATCGTAACCATTCGCGCTCAGCAGTTTAAGCGCCTCGTCAGAAATATGTATTTCATAGCCACGCTCTTCCAGACGTTTGTACAGACGCTGCAACTGGATCTGAGCAATAGAAGCAATGTGCTGCTCACCCAGCGGATGGAATACGACAACCTCATCTATACGGTTGATGAATTCCGGGCGGAAGTTATGGCTCACGACGCCCAGCACCATATCTTTCATGTGACCGTAATCCAACTCACCGAAGCGTTCCTGGATCAGATCGGACCCCAGGTTCGAGGTCATGATGACAACCGTATTACGGAAGTCGACCGTTCTCCCCTGTCCGTCAGTCAAACGACCATCGTCAAGCACCTGCAGCAGAATGTTGAACACATCCGGGTGTGCTTTCTCCACTTCATCCAACAAGATGACAGAGTACGGACGACGACGTACTGCTTCCGTCAGGTAACCCCCCTCTTCATAACCGACATATCCCGGAGGTGCCCCGACCAGACGAGACACCGAGTGTTTCTCCATAAACTCGGACATATCGATACGCACCATTGCATCGTCACTGTCGAACATAAAGTTTGCCAGCGCTTTGCACAGTTCGGTTTTACCGACACCGGTTGGACCAAGGAACAGGAATGAACCAATCGGACGATTCGGATCGGACAAGCCCGCTCGGCTACGACGGATGGCATTAGAAACGGCTTCCACCGCTTCGTTCTGACCAATCACGCGGCTGTGCAGCTCCTGCTCCATACGCAACAGTTTTTCTCGTTCGCCTTCCAGCATGCGAGCAACTGGGATCCCGGTCCAGCGCGCCAGTACCTCAGCAATTTCCGCATCCGTAACTTTATTACGCAGCAGACGCATGGTTTTGCCTTCAGACTGGGTGGCTGCTTCCAGCTGTTTTTCCAGTTCAGGAATTTTGCCGTACTGCAGTTCAGACATCCGCGCCAGGTCGCCAACGCGGCGCGCCTGTTCGATGGCGATTTTTGCCTGCTCCAGCTCAGCCTTGATAGTTTGCGTTCCCGAGAGGGAAGCTTTTTCAGCTTTCCACTCTTCCTCTAACTCAGAATACTGGCGTTCTTTGTCGTCCAGCTCTTCGTTGAGCATATCGAGACGTTTTTTACTTGCCTCATCAGACTCTTTCATTAATGCCTGCTGTTCCAGTTTGAGCTGGATAATACGGCGGTCGAGTCTGTCGAGTTCCTCCGGCTTGGAGTCAATCTGCATACGAATGCTGGATGCCGCTTCGTCAATAAGGTCGATAGCTTTATCCGGCAACTGACGATCGGCAATATAGCGATGAGACAGCGTAGCAGCCGCAACAATCGCCGGGTCAGTAATCTGCACATGATGGTGCAGTTCATAACGTTCTTTCAGGCCACGCAAGATTGCGATGGTGTCTTCCACTGAAGGTTCAGCTACAAACACTTTCTGGAAACGACGTTCCAGCGCCGCATCTTTTTCGATGTACTGGCGATACTCATCAAGCGTTGTTGCGCCTACGCAGTGCAGTTCCCCGCGAGCCAGTGCTGGTTTCAGCATGTTCCCGGCGTCCATTGCGCCATCGGCTTTACCCGCCCCAACCATGGTATGCAATTCGTCGATAAACAGAATGACGTTGCCTTCCTGTTTCGAGAGATCGTTCAGCACACCTTTTAAACGTTCTTCGAACTCACCACGATATTTGGCCCCAGCCACCAGCGCGCCCATATCCAGCGCCAGTACACGACGGCCTTTTAAGCCTTCCGGCACTTCACCATTGATGATGCGTTGGGCCAGCCCTTCAACGATGGCGGTTTTACCGACACCGGGTTCACCGATTAACACCGGGTTATTTTTAGTACGACGTTGCAGCACCTGAATGGTACGGCGAATTTCTTCATCACGGCCGATGACCGGATCGAGTTTGCCCTGTTCGGCACGTTCGGTCAGATCGACGGTATATTTTTTCAAGGCCTGACGTTGGTCTTCAGCCCCCTGGTCATTCACGCTTTCACCTCCACGCATTTGTTCAATTGCCTGAGTGATATTGGCGGTCGTCGCGCCTGCTGATTTTAATAAGTCGGTCAGCGTACCGCGTGACTCAAGCGCCGCCAGAACGAACAGTTCTGACGAAATAAAGTTGTCCCCACGTTTTTGCGCCAGCTTGTCGCAAAGATTCAGTACACGCACCAGTTCCTGAGAAGGCTGCACATCGCCACCGGTACCTTCTACCTGTGGCAAACGGCTCAACGCCTGGTCAATGGCTGTACGTAACTGGCCAGCATTAATGCCAGCAGACGTTAATAAAGGACGTACCGATCCCCCTTCCTGATTCAGCAAGGCGCTCATTAGATGAAGTGGTTCGATGAATTGATTGTCGTGCCCCAATGCGAGTGACTGGGCATCGGCAAGAGCAAGCTGGAATTTATTAGTAAGACGATCCAGACGCATAACTCCTCCCATAACAGGTCAAAATTGCTACTGGAGATTAAATGAGGTCATCCCTCAATTATTCAAGGTGAATGACCTGAATTATGTGAAAAGAAAATTACACGTACCGGATCGTCTTGATTCTTTAGGTTATATCAGCCAAATAAAACTTGCCATACGACCCGTGGTATTGTCGCGACGATAAGAGAAGAACGTCTCACTTTCGCTGAAGGTGCAACGGTCGCCGCCGTGGATGTTCTCGACTCCGACACTGGAAAGACGCTGGCGCGCAAGCTGGTAGATATCCGCCAGATACTTGTCGCCACGCGGTACAAATGCGAGGTCCGCTTGCGGATCTTTCGTCATGAACGCCTCGCGGACTTCTGGTCCAACTTCAAACGCGTTTGGACCTATCGCCGGGCCTAGCCAGGCAATAATGTTTTCAGGTTTGTCGGCAAAACACGCCACCGTTTCTTCCAGCACGCCGGCGCATAATCCGCGCCAACCCGCATGGGCCGCAGCAACTTCCGTTCCGGCACGATTGCAAAACAACACCGGCAAACAATCAGCGGTCATCACCGCACACACGGTGCCCGGCGTGTTGCTGTACGACGCATCTGCGCGTTTGCAGGCGTAAGGCTCGCCGGTCAGTTTCAGGACATCCTTACCGTGGACCTGCTCCAGCCAGACTGGCTTTGACGGCAGATTGCCCGCAGCAAACAGTCGTTTGCGGTTCTCTTCAACATGCTCCGGGTTATCGCCGCAATGGGCGCCCAGATTCAGCGAATCGTAAGGCGGCATACTGACTCCGCCAATACGGGTAGAACTACACGCCGCGACACCTTGCGGTATCGGCCACTGCGGGACAATTAGCTTACTCATAGCCAGGCAATATCATCCTTATGTTCTTCGAAATCAGCGCGCATCACTTCAATCAACTGCACCATATCTTGTGGGATCGGCGCATGCCATTCCATTTCGATACCGGAAATCGGGTGATACAAACGCAGCATGGTCGCGTGCAGCGCTTGACGGTCGAACTTACGCAGTACGGAGATAAATTCGTCAGAAGCGCCTTTCGGTGGACGTGGACGACCGCCGTAAACCTGATCGCCCACCAGCGGATGAGTGATATGTGCCATGTGCACGCGGATCTGGTGCGTACGTCCGGTTTCCAGACGCAACCGCAGACGCGTGTGCACACGGAAGTGTTCCATAATGCGATAGTGCGTTACCGCCGGTTTCCCCATTGGGTGTACCGCCATGTGCGTACGCTTGGTCGGGTGACGGCTAATCGGTTCCTCAACGGTTCCGCCAGCAGTCATGTGACCAATTGCCACGGCTTCGTACTCACGGGTAATTTCGCGCAGCTGCAACGACTCCACTAAACGTGTTTGCGCCGGAACCGTTTTTGCCACCACCATTAATCCGGTCGTGTCTTTATCCAGACGGTGCACGATACCTGCACGAGGAACATCCGCGATTGGCGGGTAGTAATGCAGTAACGCATTCAATACCGTACCATCGGGATTCCCGGCGCCCGGATGCACTACAAGGTCACGGGGTTTGTTGATGACAAGAATGTCGTCATCTTCATAAACGATATCCAGTGGGATATCCTGAGGTTCAAAACGAACCTCTTCATCAATTTCTGCATTGATGGAGACACGCTCTCCACCCAGCACTTTTTCTTTCGGTTTATCGCAAAGTTGGTCATTTACCAGTACGCGCTGGTCGAGGATCCATTCTTTTATGCGCGATCGCGAATAATCAGGGAACAATTCGGCCAAAGCCTGATCTAAGCGTTGACCGAGCTGATTTTCGGAGACTGTTGCGGTGAGTTCTACTCGTTGTGCCATAAACTGCTTCTTCGTTTAACGTTGGGTTTTACGGCTTTGCCGTTTAATATAGTGTGCTATTGTAGCTGGTCTTAACCGGGAGCAGGAACAGAGAATCTCCCGTATTACATTTTGAGGAAAGTCAAAACGTCATGACGCGCATGAAATATCTGGTGGCAGCAGCCACGTTGAGCCTGTTTTTGGCGGGTTGCTCTGGTTCAAAGGAAGAGGTGCCCGATAATCCGCCAAATGAAATCTACGCGACTGCTCAGCAAAAGCTGCAGGACGGTAACTGGAAACAGGCAATAACGCAATTGGAAGCGTTGGATAACCGTTATCCATTTGGACCGTATTCTCAGCAGGTGCAATTAGATCTCATCTACGCCTACTACAAAAACGCCGATCTGCCACTTGCTCAGGCTGCCATCGATCGTTTTATCCGTCTTAACCCGACACACCCTAACATTGATTATGTCATGTATATGCGTGGCCTGACCAATATGGCGTTGGATGATAGCGCACTGCAAGGATTCTTTGGTGTTGATCGTAGCGATCGCGATCCGCAACATGCCCGAGCTGCGTTTAATGACTTTTCCAAACTGGTGCGTGGGTATCCGAATAGCCAGTACACCACTGACGCCACCAAACGTCTGGTGTTCCTGAAAGACCGCCTGGCGAAGTATGAATACTCCGTTGCAGAATACTACACTGCCCGCGGCGCATGGGTTGCCGTGGTAAACCGTGTGGAAGGCATGCTGCGCGACTACCCGGATACCCAGGCAACACGTAATGCCCTGCCGTTGATGGAAAACGCTTATCGCCAGATGCAGATGAATGCGCAGGCTGAAAAAGTCGCGAAAATCATTGCCGCCAACAGCAGCAATACCTGATTTGCCTCAGAATGCAAAACGGCAGCCCAAGGGCTGCCGTTTTTTTATCCGTTAACGCCACAACTGAAGCGGTTTAGCTCCAACGCATCCCATCAAATATGGCCTGCTTTCAGGTATTCCTCAAGTAAAAAATCGCCTGTTCCTGCGGTGCCTCACAAAAAGGTTTTCTTGACAAAAAGCGACAAAATAATGTGATTTAGATCACACATTTTGACATTAGGAACGGTATGCTGGAATCACCAAGACGGGAAAGACAAGAGGTAAAATTTATGACAATGAACATTACCAGTAAACAAATGGAAATTACTCCGGCAATTCGCCAGCATGTCGCAGACCGTCTCGCCAAACTAGAAAAATGGCAAACTCATCTGATTAATCCACATATCATTCTGTCTAAGGAGCCACAGGGTTTCATTGCTGATGCCACCATCAATACACCGAACGGACATCTGGTCGCCAGCGCAAAACACGAGGATATGTACACCGCAATTAACGATTTGATCAACAAGCTGGAACGGCAGCTCAATAAAGTGCAGCACAAAGGCGAAGCCCGTCGTGCAACAACTTCAGTCAAAGACGCCAACTTCGTCGAAGCAGAAGAAGAGTAGTCCCTTACATTGAGTGTATCGCCAACGCGCCTTCGGGCGCGTTTTTTGTTGACAGGGTGAAAACAGTACGGGTACTTTACTGACGTAGCCAAAGGAAAATTACATGAAACTTGTCCCGTTCTTCTTCGCATTCTTTTTTACCTTCCCCTGAATGGGAGGCGTTTCGTCGTGTGATAAAGAATGCGAAGACGAACAATAAGGCCTCCCCACACGGGAGGCCTTTTTTATTGATAACAAGAAAGGCAACACTATGACATCGGAAAACCCATTGCTGGCGCTGCGCGATAAGATCAGCACGCTGGATGAAAAATTACTGGCCCTGCTGGCTGAGCGACGTGGACTGGCCGTAGAAGTTGGTAAAGCCAAACTGCTTTCGCATCGTCCGGTTCGTGATATCGATCGTGAACGTGACCTTTTGGACCGACTCATTCAGCTTGGCAAAACACATCATCTTGATGCTCACTACATTACTCGCCTGTTCCAGCTCATAATCGAAGATTCCGTCCTGACTCAACAGGCTCTGCTCCAGCAGCACCTGAACAAAATTAACCCACACTCCGCGCGCGTGGCCTTCCTTGGGCCAAAAGGGTCATATTCCCATCTCGCCGCACGTCAGTACGCCGCTCGCCATTTTGAACAATTTATTGAAAGCGGCTGCGCAAAATTTGCCGATATCTTTAATCAGGTCGAAACCGGACAGGCTGACTATGCTGTGGTACCGATTGAAAACACCAGCTCAGGTGGGATTAACGACGTTTACGACCTGCTGCAGCACACCAGCCTGTCTATCGTTGGCGAGATGACCATTACGATAGACCACTGTGTACTGGTGTCTGGCACGACGGATCTTGAGACCATTGAAACGGTATATAGCCATCCGCAGCCGTTCCAGCAGTGCAGCAAGTTCCTGAATCGCTACCCGCACTGGAAGATTGAGTACACTGAAAGCACCTCTGCGGCGATGGAAAAAGTTGCGCAGGCTAACTCACCGCGCGTGGCGGCCCTGGGGAGCGAAGCCGGAGGCGTACTGTATGGATTGCAGGTTCTCGAGCATATTGAGGCTAACCAGTCGCAAAACATCACCCGCTTCGTGGTGTTGGCACGCAAAGCAATCAATGTTTCCGATCAGGTTCCGGCAAAAACAACCCTGTTGATGGCGACGGGGCAACAAGCCGGTGCGCTGGTTGAGGCGCTGCTGGTGCTGCGTAACCATAATCTGATTATGACTAAACTGGAGTCACGCCCGATTCACGGCAATCCGTGGGAAGAGATGTTTTATCTTGATATCCAGGCCAACCTGGAATCGCCCCAGATGCAAAAAGCATTGAAAGAGCTGGGTGAGATTACGCGTTCGATGAAAGTACTGGGATGCTATCCAAGTGAGAACGTGGTGCCAGTCGATCCGAGCTAACGTTTGGCAATGCCGGATGGCGCTACGCTTATCCGGCCTACGGTTCATACGATTTTTGAAGGCCGGATAAGGCGAAGCCGCCATCCGGCATCTTAATTAAGGACGGCTGTCATTCGCCTGACGTAACAAAGTACGGCTTTCACTCTGGAAGCGTTTCGCATAATCGCCAAACCAGTGCTCCACCTTACGGAAGCTGTCAATAAACGCTTGCTTATCTCCCTGCTCCAGCAAACCGATCGCCTCGCCAAAACGTTGGTAGTAGCGTTTAATCAGCGCAAGGTTGCTCTCAGACGACATAATAATATCGGCATAGAGCTGCGGATCCTGGGCAAACAGACGGCCAACCATCGCCAGTTCAAGGCGGTAAATCGGCGAAGAGAGCGCCAGCAGCTGCTCCAGTTGAACGTTCTCTTCCGCTAAATGCAGACCGTAAGCAAAGGTCGCAAAGTGACGCAGTGCCTGAATAAACGCCATGTTCTGGTCATGTTCAACGGCGCTGATCCGATGCAGTCGCGCACCCCATACCTGAATCTGTTCCAGAAACCACTGATAAGCTTCCGGCTGACGTCCGTCACACCAAACGACGACCTGCTTGGCCAGACTGCCGCTATCCGGACCAAACATTGGGTGTAACCCCACCACCGGGCCATCATGTGCAGCCAGCATCGCCTGTAAAGGACCATTTTTCACCGAAGCCAGATCCACCAGGATGCAGTCAGACGGCAGACGCGGTAGTTTGGCGATCACCTGCTCGGTGACGTGGATCGGCACGCTGACGATCACCATGCCGGCATCAGAGACGATCTCCGGCGCGCGATCCCAGTCCTGCTGTTCCAGGATCCGCACCTGGTAACCTGACAGGGTGAGCATTTTTTCGAACAGACGCCCCATCTGACCGCCGCCGCCGACAATCACCACCGGCCGCAGAGAAGGACAAAGCGTTTTAAACCCTTTGTCGTTCTCACTGGAGTAGGACTCACGCATAACGCGGCGTAGCACATCTTCAATCAGGTCCGGCGGCACGCCAAGGGCTTCCGCTTCCGCGCGACGAGAGGCCAGCATAGAGGCTTCCCGCTCCGGCACGTAGATCGGCAGCCCAAAGCGGCTTTTTACTTCACCTACTTCGGCAACCAGCTCCAGGCGGCGTGCCAGTAAATCCAGCAACGCCTTGTCGACTTCATCAATTTGATCGCGTAATGCGGTCAATTCAGCAACCATAACCAACCTCTTATGCTACACGCGCCGACAGCTGGCCGTTTAAATCCTGGCTAATTTCACGCAGCAGCGCATCCGTCATTTCCCAGCTAATGCAGGCGTCAGTTACGGATACGCCGTATTTCATTTCGCTGCGCGGCTGTTCGGAAGACTGGTTGCCTTCGTGAATATTACTTTCAATCATCAAGCCAATGATCGAGCGATTGCCATCTTTGATTTGTGCAATCACGGATTCAGCCACGGCAGGCTGACGGCGGTAATCTTTATTGGAATTACCATGACTGCAATCTACCATCAGAGAAGGTCGTAGTCCCGCCTGCTCCATCTCTTTTTCGCACTGGGCGACATCTGCCGGGCTGTAGTTCGGCGCTTTACCCCCGCGCAAGATCACGTGACCGTCCGGATTCCCCTGTGTTTGCAGCAGTGCAACCTGCCCGGCCTGGTTAATACCGACAAAGCGGTGCGACTGCGCAGCCGCACGCATGGCGTTAATGGCGGTCGCCAGGCTACCGTCGGTACCATTCTTAAAGCCAACCGGCATCGAAAGACCGGAAGCCATTTCACGGTGGGTCTGCGATTCCGTAGTACGGGCACCGATTGCGGACCAGCTAAACAGATCGCCCAGGTATTGCGGGCTATTTGGATCCAGCGCTTCAGTTGCCAGCGGCAGTCCCATATTTACCAGTTCAAGCAGCAGCTGACGCGCAATTTTCAGACCTGCTTCAACATCAAAAGAGCCATCCATATGAGGATCGTTAATTAACCCTTTCCAGCCGACAGTGGTACGGGGTTTTTCAAAATAGACGCGCATCACCAGGTAGAGGCTATCGCTGACCTCTGCGGCAAGGGCTTTAAATCGACGAGCATACTCAATAGCCATTTCAGGATCGTGAATGGAGCATGGGCCACATACGACCAGCAGGCGCGGATCGCGACCGGAGATAATATCTGAGATGGTTTTACGCGACTGGGCGATTTGCGCCTCTTGCTCATGGCTCAGCGGAAATTCAGCTTTCAGCTGCTCCGGAGTCATCAGAACCTGTTCGTCGGTAATATGTACGTTGTTCAGCGCGTCTTTTTGCATGATGGTGATCCTGTTTAGCTCGTTTGCGATAGTTGATCCTCAGCGAGGAGGAAATAACGATATCACAACAGGTAAAGATTTCAATCCACAATCCGTAAATTTTAATTTACATGATGTTATTTCAAGGCAAAAACAGCCCTTGCAAATGTACATTTAAATTTACATCACCGAATTTTCAGATCCACTATGCTTAAAAAAACGAAGGAGCACAGGCAATGAAGCAACTCATCAGCATCTTGTTTCTATTACTTCTGAGCGGATGTCAGATAGACCCCTACACCCATGCCCCTACCTGGACTGGTACCGACTGGTACGACGCCGGGATACAAGATGCCATTTCGGGTTATGCCGTTAAAGATAATGAAACGCTTGCCGACAACTACAATGACCCCGACGTCGATCGTACGGAATACCTTAAGGGTTACGCCGAGGGACAACGTAAAACCTGCCAGCAGGATTTTGTTTATGCCAGAGGCCTGACCGGGAAAACTTTTCCGCCCAGTTGCGATACTGTCGAAAATGTTGACCAGTTACACAGCGCCTGGCAGCAAGGGGCAAACGAGGGTGCTGCCTCGATAAGGTTAAATTAAACAATGGTTTATATTTTATAAACCATTAAGATTTAACTTAAATCACCAATAGCATTATTCCAGGAATAATGACGGCTTAGGAAAATAATGTTATTTTGTTGCAAACAATCTTGAATGTATTTCGACGTTTTACAGCAAACGCTGGTAGGTAACTATTCATGAGCTATTCTTACCGACTCATACTTCTACTGGCACTGCTCCTGACCGGATTACCGCTGTATGCCCAAAGCGTTACGGAAGAAGCAAAATCGGTACGCGCTATGGTTTCCGGCATCGTCAGTTATACACGCTGGCCTGCACTTTCCGGGCCCCCAAAACTGTGTATTTTCTCTTCATCGCGTTTTTCCAGTGTCCTGAAAGATACCAGTGCAGGCGCATTACCCTATCTTCCCGTCATCATCCGTACGGAACAAGAAATATTAGTTTCGCAGTGTGACGGTTTTTATTTTGGAAAAGAATCCCCTACTTATCAGGTGGAATTAAAGAATAAATATCCGACTAAGGCATTGTTATTAATTGCTGAACAGAACCCTGAATGCGTTATTGGCAGCGCCTTTTGCCTCATAATTAAAGACGAAGATGTGAGATTTTCCGTAAATATGGATTCCCTTTCACGCAGCGGCGTAAGGGTCAGTCCAGACGTATTGATGCTTGCACGGAATAATAAGCATGGATAAGGGCCATTCTCCCATAGCACGCCCGACGTTTAAGCGAACATTACGGCGTATCAGCATAATCAGCGTTCTGGTAACCATGATGCTGATCTGGCTGCTGCTCAGCATTTCTTCCGTGCTGGCATTAAGACAGTATGCGCAAAAGAATCTGGATCTGACTGCCGCTACCATGACCCGTACGCTCGAAGCTGCATTAGTCTTTTCTGATAGTGTTGCAGCAACTGAAACGCTGGCGGCACTGGGTCAGCAGGGGCAATTTTCCGTTGCAGAAGTTCGTAATAAAAACCAGAAGGTGATCGCCACCTGGCGCTATAACGCGCAGGATACCACTGAAAAGATCAGCGGGATGATCAGCCACTGGCTGTTCCCACAACCGGTCACTCAGCCGATTTTGCATAATGGCAACGTCATCGGTGAAGTACGATTGACTGCGCGCGATAGCGTTATCAGTCATTTCATCTATTTGTCGTTGGCCGTTCTTACCGGGTGCATTCTGTTGGCATCCGGAATTGCATTAATGCTCACTCGCTATTTACACAATGGCGTTGTGGATGCACTGCAAAACATTACCGAGGTGGTACATGATGTTCGTACCAACCGTAACTTTTCACGGCGCGTATCAGAGGAACGCATTGAAGAGTTTCATCTCTTTGCCCTGGACTTTAATAGTCTGCTGGACGAGATGGAGGAGTGGCAACTTAAACTGCAGGCAAAAAACGCTCAGCTTTTGCGTACTGCACTACATGATCCTCTGACGGGTCTGGCAAATCGCGCCGCATTTCGCAGCAGCATAAATGCCCTAATGAATGATGATGCCGCCCACAGCAGCTCGGCATTGTTATTCCTTGATGGCGACAATTTTAAATTTATTAATGATACCTGGGGCCACGCAGCGGGGGATCGGGTCCTGATTGAAGTCGCAAAAAGGTTATCCGAGTTTGGGGGGAGTCGCCATTACCCATACAGACTTGGCGGCGATGAGTTCGCCATGGTGCTGTACAGCGTTCATTCTGAATATGAGGTTCAGCGGATCTGCGCGGCACTGTCACAAGAGTTTAACCGACCTTTTGACCTGCATAATGGTCATTTGGCAAGCATGACGCTCAGCATTGGGTTTGCGCTGACGTGGGAACATGCCTCTGCCGAAAAATTACAAGAACTTGCCGATCAAAATATGTATCAGGCTAAACATTTGCGTTCTGAACGCATTATTAAAAAATAAGGAATTACACACATGCTAAAACGTTTATTATCCCCGTTTCTTCTGCTTTTACTGATTCTGGCTGGCTGTCAGGCACCTCAGGGAAAATTTACCCCAGAGCAAATTGCAGCCATGAAATCATACGGATTTACTGAAGCATCAGGAGACTGGTCTCTCGGCCTGTCTGACACCATCCTGTTTGACAAAAATGACTATAAACTCCGTCCTGAAAGTGAAAAACAGATCAAGGAAATGGCATCCAAACTGGCAGCTACCGGGCTAAATCATGCTCGCCTGGATGGTCATACTGATAACTACGGTGAAGACAGCTATAACGAAGCTCTGTCACTCAAACGCGCTAATGTCGTTGCCGATGCCTGGGCGCAGGGCGCTAATATTCCCCGCAGCAACCTGACGACTCAGGGACTCGGGAAGAAATATCCCATTGCCAGCAACCAGACATCAAAAGGTCGCGCTGAAAACCGCCGCGTGGCGGTCGTGATCACGACACCATAATCGTCCCCCAACTGGCTGCGCACCGCGCAGTCCTTCCATTGCCATAAAGAACAAAAGAGTAAACGTCGGGATAAAAAAAAGGGCCAGCCTTTCGGCCAGCCCTTTTCTAACAGGATGTCGCTTGCGCGAATCTTAGTTAAGACGCTCTTTGATACGAGCAGACTTACCAGTGCGCTCACGCAGGTAGTACAGTTTAGCTTTACGAACAGCACCACGACGTTTAACAGCAATGCTGTCAACTACCGGAGAGTGAGTCTGGAAGACACGCTCAACGCCTTCGCCGTTGGAAATTTTACGAACAGTGAATGCAGAGTGCAGACCGCGGTTACGAATAGCGATAACCACGCCCTCGAATGCCTGCAGACGTTTTTTGGAACCTTCAACAACCCATACTTTCACTTCCACGGTATCACCCGGACGGAAGGAAGGTACGTCCTGCTTCATCTGTTCTTGTTCAAGTTGCTTAATAATGTTGCTCATAATTTAATCTCTTATCCTGGGTAAACTGATATTGGGGGCTTACGCCTGCCCATCATGTTTATGTTGCTGTTGTGCGTGTTCCTTTTTGAACTCCGCCAGCAACCTTGCTTGCTCTTCAGTCAGAGCCAGGTTTTCCAGAAGTTCAGGTCTTCTAAGCCAGGTCCGGCCCAGCGACTGTTTCAAACGCCAGCGACGTATCTCAGCGTGGTTCCCCGACAGTAACACTGCCGGTACTTCCATCTGCTCTAACACTTCAGGTCGGGTATAGTGCGGGCAATCCAGCAACCCATCAGCAAAAGAATCTTCGATTGCCGAAGCTTCATGACCCAGAACTCCCGGAATAAACCGGGAAACGGAGTCGATCAGCGTCATTGCCGGTAACTCACCACCGCTGAGTACGTAATCGCCGATTGACCATTCTTCGTCAATTTCGGTTTGAATCACGCGCTCATCTATTCCTTCATAGCGACCACATACCAGAATCAGCTTTTGATTCGTGGCCAGTTCGCTAACGCCCGCTTGATCAAGCTTGCGTCCCTGAGGTGACAGATAAATCACCTTTGCGCCTTCACCAGCCGCAGCTTTTGCTGCATGAATGGCGTCCCGTAAAGGTTGCACCATCATTAACATCCCCGGTCCGCCGCCGTAAGGACGATCGTCCACGGTACGGTGCCGGTCATGAGTAAAGTCACGAGGACTCCAACTCTGGATGTTCAGCAGGCCATTTTTTACTGCCCGGCCAGTTACCCCGTAATCGGTAATTGCGCGGAACATTTCTGGAAACAGGCTAACGATACCTATAAACACAAGCCAATCCCCATAACGCCGACTTTTACCGTTTATCCGGTGGTTTAAAAACCAGGATCCCAATCTACTTCGATAGTACGAGTAGCGAGATCGACTTTCTTGATAACCTGCCCATCGAGGAACGGCACAAGACGTTCCTTGATACCAAACGCATCTTTCAGGTTTGCCTTGATGACGATGACGTCATTCGAACCGGTTTCCATCATATCGACGACTTTACCGAGATCGTAGCCTTCAGTAGTCACTACCTGACAGCCCATAAGGTCTTTCCAGTAGTAGGAACCATCTTCCAGCGCTGGCAACTGCGAGGAATCCACGACAATTTCGCAATTAGTCAGTAGATTCGCCGAATCACGATCGTCAACGCCTTTCAGCTTGATGATCAGATCCTGATTGTGGTGCTTCCAGCTTTCCAGCTGTACTTGCTGCCACTGACCCGCCTTCTGGATAAACCAGGGCTGATAGTCAAAAATGCTTTCGGCGTCTTCAGTGGAAGAAAACACTCTGAGCCAACCACGGATACCGTAAGAAGACCCCATTTTCCCCAAAACGATGGGTTCCACAGGAGCCTGTGCGGCGAGTTGCTTGCTCATCATGACCACCGTGACAGATTAAGCTGCTTTGTTTGCTGCTTTGATCAGCGTAGCTACGCGATCAGAAATAGTCGCACCCTGGC
The DNA here is from genome assembly GCF_030332375.1 of Citrobacter sp. Cpo148. NCBI lineage: Bacteria > Pseudomonadati > Pseudomonadota > Gammaproteobacteria > Enterobacterales > Enterobacteriaceae > Citrobacter > Citrobacter sp. Cpo148. The sequence continues at coordinate 145,124 of NZ_JAOWHY010000044.1, read as the reverse complement.
CAACCCAGTGAGCGATGCGATCCAGATCCAGGCGAGTGCCTTCTTCTTTTTCGCTAGCGATTGGGTTAAAGAAGCCAACGCGCTCGATGAAGCGACCGTTGCGTGCATTACGGCTGTCGGTAACAACAACCTGGTAGAACGGACGCTTTTTAGCGCCGTGACGAGCTAAACGAATAGTAACCATAACATCCTCTTGTGTGAATAAAACACCCAGGCCCCATCGAGGAACGGAGCCCGGGTGTCATATTAAAAGCCCGAAAATTTTACTGATTTCTGGGGAAAATGCAATCAGCAGTTGATAACTCTGCTATAAAAGGCCGCTGGCGGTGCCGTCAGTTCGGTGCCGGCGTGCGCGCAGCCACCGGAGCGTACACGCAGTACGTGAGGATGGCGAGCACACCCCGGTGCCGAAATGGCAAACAAGCCAGGCCGATTAGCGGCCTGGGAATCCTGGGGGCATCATCCCCTTCATACCACGCATCATCTTCGCCATTCCGCCCTTCTTCATTTTCTTCATCATGCGCTGCATGTCGTCGAACTGTTTCAGAAGGCGGTTTACGTCCTGTACCTGCATACCGCAACCGGCAGCGATACGGCGTTTACGGGAACCTTTGATAATTTCCGGCTTAGCGCGTTCTTTCATCGTCATCGAGTTGATGATGGCTTCCATACGCACCAGCACTTTATCGTCCATCTGCGATTTCACATTGTCAGGGATCTGACCCATGCCCGGCAGCTTGCCCATCAGGCTTGCCATACCGCCCATGTTTTTCATCTGGTTAAGCTGTTCAAGGAAATCGTTGAGATCGAAGCCATCGCCTTTTTTCAGCTTGCTGGCTAATTTTTCTGCCTGTGCGCGGTCAACCTTGCTTTCGATATCTTCGATCAGCGACAGCACGTCGCCCATGCCGAGAATGCGCGAAGCAATCCTGTCCGGATGGAACGGCTCCAGTGCTTCGGTTTTCTCGCCGACGCCGAGGAATTTAATCGGCTTACCGGTAATATGACGAATAGAGAGCGCCGCACCGCCACGGGCATCACCATCAACTTTTGTCAGCACTACGCCGGTTAACGGCAGCGCTTCGTTAAAGGCTTTTGCGGTATTCGCGGCATCTTGACCGGTCATGGCGTCGACCACAAACAGCGTTTCTACCGGCTTGATAGAAGCGTGGACCTGTTTGATTTCGTCCATCATCGCTTCGTCAACGTGCAGACGACCGGCGGTATCCACCAGCAGCACGTCGTAGAATTTGAGTTTGGCTTCTTTCAGCGCGGCGTTAACGATATCGACCGGCTTCTGGCCGACATCCGACGGGAAGAAATCGACACCGACCTGCTCGGCCAGCGTTTCCAGCTGTTTGATCGCCGCCGGGCGATAAACGTCCGCGGAGACCACCAGCACTTTCTTCTTGTGCTTCTCGCGCAGGAATTTACCCAACTTACCGACGCTGGTCGTTTTACCCGCACCCTGCAGGCCCGCCATCAGCACCACGGCTGGCGGCTGTGCAGCCAGATTCAGGGTCTGGTTTTCTTCGCCCATTGCCGCAACCAGTTCGTTACGGACAATCTTGACGAACTCCTGACCCGGCGTCAGGCTTTTGTTAACTTCATGACCAACCGCTTTCTCTTTTACGCGATTGATAAACTCACGCACTACCGGCAGCGCTACGTCAGCCTCCAGCAGCGCCATGCGCACTTCGCGCAGCGTCTCTTTAACGTTGTCTTCAGTAAGGCGTCCACGGCCACTGATATTGCGCAGCGTGCGCGACAAACGATCGGTTAAATTATCAAACATTGTCTCTCGCCTGGGGTGGAAACGGTCGGTCGCGACAGCGACACATCAACAGAAATTTGTCGCAGTATAACATGAAGCCGCCTTTGTTGTTATGCAACGGTTGGAGCAGCGGTCACGTAACGCTATACTGCTTTTCTTTATCACTGGCCAACTGTCGACACCTATATGCCCGTTTTTGCTCTGCTCGCCCTTGTCGCCTACTCAGTCAGCCTCGCGCTGATTATTCCCGCTCTGCTGCAAAAAAACAGCGGCTGGCGGCGTATGGCTATTCTCTCTGCGGTCGTTGCGCTGGTAAGCCATGCTATCGCCCTGGAAGCGCGTATCCTACCCGGCGGTGAAAGCGGACAAAACCTGAGCCTGTTGAACGTCGGCTCGCTGGTAAGCCTGATGATCTGTACGGTAATGACCATCGTCGCGTCCCGCAATCGTGGCTGGCTATTGCTGCCCATTGTCTACGCCTTTGCGCTGATAAACCTGGCCTTCGCCACATTTATGCCTAACGAGTTCATCACTCATCTCGAAGCTACGCCAGGCATGATGATTCACATCGGGCTATCACTGTTCGCTTACGCCACGCTGATTATCGCCGCGCTCTACGCGCTACAGTTGGCATGGATCGATTACCAACTGAAAAACAAGAAACTGGCCTTCAGCAATGAGATGCCGCCACTGATGAGTATTGAGCGGAAGATGTTTCATATCACCCAAATTGGCGTGGTTCTGCTGACGCTCACCCTGTGCACTGGCCTGTTTTACATGCATAACCTGTTCAGTACCGAGAACATTGATAAAGCCGTTCTCTCTATCGTGGCATGGTTTGTCTATATCGTTCTGTTGTGGGGACATTACCATGAAGGTTGGCGCGGACGTCGCGTCGTATGGTTTAACGTCGCAGGCGCTGGCATTCTGACGCTGGCCTATTTCGGCAGCCGTATCCTGCAGCAGTTCGTGAGTTAAATCTTTAAGGAACCCTACGTGGAACACATCTCCACCACCACGCTCATTATCACGCTCCTCATCATGGTGGTCATTTCCGCCTATTTTTCCGGTTCTGAAACCGGAATGATGACCCTGAATCGCTACCGCCTACGCCATCGGGCCAAACAGGGAAATCGCCAGGCAAAACGCGTTGAAAAGTTACTTCGCAAGCCGGATCGCCTGATAAGCCTGGTGCTCATCGGTAATAATCTGGTGAACATTCTGGCCTCCGCACTCGGCACCATTGTCGGTATGCGCCTGTATGGCGATGCTGGCGTCGCCATTGCCACCGGGGTACTGACGTTTGTGGTGCTGGTTTTTGCCGAAGTGCTACCAAAGACGATTGCCGCGCTATATCCGGAAAAAGTTGCCTATCCGAGCAGCGTCCTGCTGGCTCCGCTGCAGATTCTGATGATGCCGTTAGTATGGCTACTCAACACCATTACGCGGCTTCTGATGCGCATGATGGGCATCAAAACGGATATCGTAGTGAGCGGTTCGCTGAGTAAAGATGAACTGCGAACGCTGGTGAATGAATCGCGCTCGCAAATCTCACGCCGTAACCAGGATATGCTGCTGTCAGTGCTGGATCTGGAAAAAGTCAGCGTCGATGACATCATGATCCCGCGTAATGAAATCATCGGCATTGATATTAACGATGACTGGAAATCAATCGTGCGTCAGCTTTCGCACTCCCCGCACGGTCGTATTGTGCTGTATCGCGACTCGCTCGACGATGCCATCAGTATGCTGCGCGTACGTGAAGCCTGGCGATTGATGGCCGAGAAAAAAGAGTTCACCAAAGAGACCATGTTACGCGCCGCCGACGAAATTTATTACGTTCCGGAAGGCACACCACTCAGCACCCAGCTCATTAAATTTCAGCGCAATAAGAAGAAAGTGGGCCTGGTCGTTAATGAATATGGCGATATTCAAGGACTGGTTACGGTCGAGGATATTCTGGAAGAGATTGTTGGTGACTTCACGACCTCAATGTCACCGACGCTTGCCGAAGAAGTCACGCCGCAGAATGACGGTTCGGTGATCATTGACGGTAGCGCCAACGTTCGTGAAATCAATAAGGCGTTTAACTGGCACCTGCCGGAAGATGACGCTCGTACCGTGAACGGTATTATTCTTGAAGCGCTGGAAGAGATCCCGGTTGCTGGCACACGTGTGCGTATTGGGCAGTACGATATCGATATTCTCGACGTGCAGGATAATATGATTAAACAGGTGCAGGTGTTGCCCGTCAAACCGCTGCGGGAAAGCGTATCGGACCAGTGAGAGTAATCCAGACCGGGTAGCGCATCAGCATTACCCGGTCTGAGGCTGATTAGCCTTTGGCTTTCGCCACAGAGACCATCGCCGCACGGATGGTACGTCCGTTCAGGGTATAGCCTTTCTGCATAACCATCAGCACATTACCGGCAGCAACGTCGTCAGACTCTACCATTGCAATCGCCTGGTGCACGTTCGGGTCCATCGGCACGTCGATATCTGCAACCACCTGTACGCCAAACTTCGCCACGACATCCAGCATTGACTTACGGGTCAGCTCAATACCTTCGACCATAGCCGCCATAGCGTCATTGCCTTTGTCCGCAACTTCCAGCGCACGGTCCAGGCTATCCAGCACCGGCAGCAGTTCGTTGACGAATTTTTCCAGTGCAAACTTATGCGCTTTTTCTACGTCCAGTTCGGTACGACGACGCAGGTTTTCCATTTCCGCTTTGATACGCAACACGCTGTCGCGCTCGCGCGTTTCGGCTTCAGCAAGCTGAGCTTCCAGATTCGCAATTTTTTCATCGCGCGGATCCACCTGCTCAGCAGAAGCGTCTGGTTCAACCGCCTCAACTTCTTCGTGCTGATCCATGATAATTTCTTCCGGGGCTTGCCCCTCAGGCGTTTTCTGTTCTTTACTACTCATGAATTTCTCCGCGTTTTTTTCGCATTCATCTCGCTAACTTGGCTTATTATGGGGATCAGATTCAGGGATTCAAGGGAAGTACTCACATTGTCACTAATCTTCGTTACAAGGACCTCGAGAAAATGAACAAACATTTCAAGTGTATTGGCATTGTGGGGCATCCACGTCACCCCACTGCACTGACCACACATGAAATGCTCTACCGTTGGCTGTGCGCCAAAGGTTATGAGGTTATCGTTGAGCAACAAATCGCCCACGAGCTGCAGCTGAAAAATGTGAAAACCGGTACGCTCGCAGAGATTGGCCAGCAGGCAGACCTCGCCGTGGTAGTCGGCGGCGACGGCAATATGCTGGGCGCCGCACGCACCCTGGCACGTTATGATATCAAGGTTATTGGCATTAACCGCGGTAATCTCGGTTTTCTGACCGACCTTGACCCAGACAATGCCCACCAACAGTTAGCTGACGTGCTGGAAGGCCACTACATCAGCGAAAAGCGCTTTTTACTTGAAGCCCAGGTGTGCCAACAGGATTGCCAGAAGCGCATTAGCACTGCGATCAATGAAGTTGTGTTGCACCCCGGAAAAGTGGCGCACATGATTGAATTTGAAGTCTATATCGATGAAATTTTTGCCTTCTCCCAGCGTTCGGACGGCTTGATTATTTCCACACCGACCGGCTCTACCGCCTACTCGCTCTCTGCCGGAGGTCCGATCCTGACGCCTTCACTGGATGCTATTACGCTGGTCCCGATGTTCCCGCATACGCTTTCCGCACGACCACTGGTGATCAACAGTAGCAGCACCATTCGCCTGCGCTTCTCTCATCGCCGAAACGATCTGGAAATCAGTTGCGACAGCCAGATCGCCCTGCCTATACAGGAAGGTGAAGACGTATTAATTCGCCGCTGTGATTATCATCTGAACCTGATACACCCAAAAGATTACAGCTATTTCAACACATTAAGCACTAAACTAGGCTGGTCAAAAAAATTATTCTAATTTAACGCCAACCCCTTTACTGTATAAAAAACCAGTTTATACTGTATGTAATTACAGTTATGGTTTTTCATACAGGAAAACAGTTATGTTGGCACAACTGACCATCAGCAATTTTGCTATCGTTCGTGAACTTGAGATCGATTTCCAGAACGGAATGACCGTTATTACCGGTGAAACCGGTGCGGGTAAGTCCATTGCCATTGATGCTCTCGGTTTGTGCCTGGGCGGACGCGCAGATGCCGACATGGTACGTGCAGGCGCCACGCGAGCCGACCTCTGCGCGCGATTCGCCTTAAAAGACACCCCCGCGGCTCTGCGCTGGCTGGAAGAAAACCAGCTTGAGGAAGGCCGTGAATGTTTGCTGCGTCGTGTTATCAGCAGCGATGGACGTTCACGCGGCTTCATTAACGGCACTGCCGTACCGTTGTCACAGCTGCGCGAGCTGGGCCAGTTGCTTATTCAAATCCACGGTCAGCATGCGCATCAGCTCCTGACAAAATCAGAACACCAAAAGTCTCTGCTGGATGGTTACGCCAATGAAGCGTCCCTGACTCAGGAAATGGCTGCGCGCTACCAGCTGTGGCACCAAAGCTGCCGTGACCTGGCGCATCATCAACAACAGAGTCAGGAACGAGCAGCCCGGGCGGAACTGTTGCAATACCAGTTAAAAGAACTGAACGAATTCAACCCGCAGCCGGGTGAATTTGAGCAAATTGATGAAGAGTACAAGCGTCTGGCTAACAGCGGGCAATTGCTCACCACCAGCCAACAGGCGCTGGCTATCCTGGCGGATGGCGAAGACATCAACCTGCAAAGCCAGCTGTACACTGCAAAGCAGCTGGTCACTGAACTGGCAGGCATGGACGGCAAACTTTCCGGTATCCTGGATATGCTGGAAGAGGCCACGATCCAACTCAGCGAAGCCAGCGACGAGCTGCGCCACTATTGCGATCGTCTGGATTTGGACCCTAACCGTTTGTTCGAACTTGAACAGCGTATTTCCAAACAAATCTCATTGGCCCGCAAGCATCATGTTGCCCCTGAAGCGCTGCCACAGTTCTATCAGTCATTGCTGGATGAACAACAGCAGTTAGACGATCAGGCCGACTCGCTCGAAACCTTAACCCTGGCGGTGAACAATCACCACCAGCAGGCTCTGGAAACGGCAAAAATGCTGCACAAACAGCGCCAGCATTATGCTCAGGAGCTGGGACAACTGATTACAGAGAGCATGCATACTCTCTCAATGCCGCACGGTGTCTTTTGCATTGATGTGAAATTCGAGGAACATCATTTGAGCGCAGACGGTGCCGATCGCGTAGAGTTTAAAGTGACCACTAACCCAGGCCAGCCGTTGCAGCCGATTTCGAAAGTGGCTTCAGGTGGGGAACTGTCGCGCATTGCGCTGGCTATTCAGGTTATTACCGCACGCAAAATGGAAACACCGGCGCTGATTTTCGATGAAGTGGATGTCGGTATCAGCGGCCCGACTGCTGCGGTAGTGGGAAAAATGCTGCGTCAGTTGGGCGAGTCAACTCAGGTAATGTGCGTTACTCACTTGCCGCAGGTTGCTGGCTGTGGTCATCAACACTTCTACGTCAGCAAAGAAACGGATGGCGCGATGACCGAAACACACATGCAGCCGCTTGATAAACGCGCTCGCCTGCAGGAATTAGCCCGCCTGCTTGGCGGTAGCGAAGTGACGCGCAATACCCTCGCAAATGCAAAAGAACTGCTGGCGGCATAAACTTTTTTACCTTGTTAAGGTCTGAGTTCAACATAAAATCGCAGACCGACCCGACAGCAAAAGGTTTTAAAGTGGTGAAAGGTCTATTATCATCGGCATATTACATATGAGCCGCGTACTGCTCGGGCCCGAAAAGGAATCAAATCACTATGCGCTGTAAAACGCTGACTGCTGCTGCAGCAGTACTACTGATGTTGACTGCAGGCTGTTCCACTCTGGAGCGAGTGGTTTACCGCCCTGACATCAACCAGGGAAATTATCTGACACCTACCGATGTCGCCAAAGTGCGCACGGGTATGACGCAACAGCAGGTTGCTTATGCTCTGGGTACACCAATGATGTCCGATCCTTTTGGCACTAACACCTGGTTTTATGTGTTCCGTCAGCAACCTGGTCATGAAGGCGTAACCCAGCAAACACTGACGCTGACCTTTAACAGCAGCGGCATTTTGACGAACATTGATAACAAACCTGCTTTGACCGACAACAAGTAGGATTAACAGATCAAAAAAAGGTGCTCAATGAGCACCTTTTTTATTGTCTGCTATTTTTTAGCGGATTTCTCTGCTCGCTGTCTGCGCAGCTCTTTCGGATCAGCAATCAGTGGCCGGTAAATTTCCACCCTATCACCGTCCTGGAGAACATCAGCAAGCTTTACCGGACGGCTGTAAATGCCCACTTTATTTTTGCTGAGATCGATATCGGTACGCAATTCCAGCAGCCCGGAAGCGCGAATAGCCTCTTCCACCGTAGCGCCCTGTTGCAGCGTCACACGCTGTAGATACTGTTTCTCGGGTAGCGCATACGCCACTTCAACGACAATTTTAGCTGACGCTGACACTGTAAACCTCTTTCGCGCGGACCGTAAAGGCCTGCACCATGTTCGAAGCCAGCTCTTTAAAGATACGACCAAATGCCAGCTCGATTAACTTATTGGTAAACTCAAAATCGAGATGAAATTCAATGCGGCACGCTTCATGACTCAATGGCGTAAACTTCCATCCGCCAATGAGTTTCTTGAACGGTCCGTCGACCAGATGCATCAGGATGCTCTGGTTACTGGTCAATTGATTGCGCGTGGTGAACGTTTTGCTAATCCCTGCTTTCGAGACATCCACCGCTGCGGTCATCTGTCCCGGAGTCGACTCCAGCACACGGCTACCGGTGCATCCCGGTAAAAACTGGGGATAGGATTTAACATCATTCACTAGCTGATACATCTGTTCCGCACTGTAAGGTACTAAAGCGGTCCGGCTAATCTGAGGCATAACAATTTCCATCAATATCAATCACACAAATAATACCATTTATCCCCCGCTAAAAAAAACGCTATAGCCTAACTCGTGCTAAGATAGCGCCTTGCGCCCCGCTGGATGAAATGGGGTGTTTTTCGATTCCAGATTACCTATACTGAGCGGCATTATGACGAAGAAAAAAGCACACAAACCTGGCTCAGCCACAATCGCGCTTAACAAGCGCGCACGACACGAATACTTTATTGAAGAAGAGTTCGAAGCAGGACTCGCTCTGCAAGGTTGGGAAGTCAAATCCCTGCGGGCGGGTAAAGCTAACATCGGCGACAGCTACGTCATCCTTAAAGACGGCGAAGCGTTCCTGTTTGGCGCCAACTTCACGCCAATGGCTGTTGCCTCAACGCATGTGGTATGTGATCCCACCCGTACCCGTAAGCTGTTGTTAAACCAACGTGAGCTCGACTCCCTGTATGGTCGAATGAATCGTGACGGTTATACCGTTGTTGCGCTTTCACTGTACTGGAAAAATGCCTGGTGCAAAGTGAAAATTGGCGTCGCGAAAGGTAAGAAACAGCACGACAAGCGCTCCGATGTGAAAGAACGCGAATGGCAGTTAGATAAAGCGCGTATTATGAAAAATGCTGGTCGCTAAACGCTATTCTCCTGTGACCAGTCTCTCATCCTGAGACTGGTTCTTATTTTTTAGTTATTGAAACCCACCCAATACATTCATCAGGTTTATGGTTTATTTGTGCTGAATCGTTCAGGTATGAAATAAACTCCCCTGGCATTACCGTAGCGCCCCATAGTCTAATAAAATAAAACTTCAAGACCATATCGCATATATTCAAACTTATTTAATAACACTATTATTACTGTTGTTTATTATATCCCCGTCCATTTCAATTAAATGAGCAAACCTTTAAATACAATAAGTTAACTAAAGACAAATCATTGAATACACACCGGGAAGTATACTTTTCAATTAGCCAAATATATTTTTATATATGGATAAGTTGCAGAATACATTCTTTCTGACTATATCATCTAATACGAAAGAACTATTCAGCTAACAGGGCCCGAACGTATTTGATAAGTAAATGAACTTCTGCATGATCTAATCAATGTAATTACCTGTGTAAATTCATCTTTATGGTGAACGGGGCCCCTGTCTGCTCATTTTCCCAGCGCGCTGTTGCGGATTAATACTCCCGACATGCCATCAGGAGTGAACATATGCGTCTACTCGCCGTTGTATCAAAATTAACTGGCGTTTCCACAAATGTTGAATCCTCTGAAGTTACGCTCAGTTCGCCTTCTATCGTGAAACTGTCGGTGTCACGTGAGGAGGTAAGTCAACTGACTCGCGTGAATCAGGATCTGGTTGTCACTCTCCGCTCAGGTGAAACCATCACCATTAAGAACTTCTATGTCGGAAAAGGTGATGCGCAAAACCAGCTTGTTCTGGAAGACAGTAATGGCGCGCTGTGGTGGGTTCAGGATACTGATGGGGCATTCCATTTCCAGCATCTGGACGATCTCACTCCGCTAATGACTGCTGAGGGAAGCCATGAAGGCGGCGCCGTCTGGCCGTGGGTTCTTGGTGGGATCGCGGTAGCAGGCGGAATTGGCCTCGCGGCGGGTGGTGGAGGTGGCGGCGGTGGTGACGGCGGGAGTGATAATAATGCCGGCAACGGTAATGGCAACGGTGGTAATGGGGATGGTGGTTCACCGCCAACAACAACCCCTAACATGCCTGACGTACCCGTTATCACCAGCGTAATCGATAACCAGGAGCTGATTACTGGCCCTGTTAATCAGCAGGAATCCACCAACGATAATACGCCTACTCTCCAGGGCACCGGCCCCGCAAATGCCACATTGCATATTTTTGATAACGGCGTCGAAATAGGCCAGGTCACTATCGATGCCAACGGCAACTGGTCGTTTACGCCATCCTCTCCACTCGCAGACGGTACCCACAAGTTTACCGTCAGTGCATCAGACGGTACGGGCAGCAGCGACATGTCGGACAGTTGGGAGATTATTGTCGATACGCTTGCCCCCGACGCCCCTGTGGTCACAGAAGTAACTGACGATTCAGGTTCCATTAAAGGCTTGATAGGTAATAACGGTGTAACCGACGATGCCACGCCAACACTCACAGGCACTGGTGAAGCGGGCTCTTACATCAGCATTTCTGATAATGGCATTCTGATTGGCATGGTTCAGGTGGATGACAATGGTAACTGGACGTTTACACCTGACACGCCGCTTAGCGACGGTGTTCATAATCTGACGCTGACGCAAACTGACGATGCGGGTAACGTGAGCGCGGAAACGAGTGTACCGACATTCACCATCGATACTACCCCGCCTGAAGGCGCGGTCATTTCCTCCGTAAACCTGCAAGGCACCGAGGTAACCGGTAGTGCTGAGGTAGGAAGCCAAGTCATTATCATCGGTAGTAATAATCAGGTTTTGGGTTCAACTACCGTTGATCAAACCGGCAATTTCGTCATCGCGATTTCACCTTCACAGACGCACGGTGAAGCGCTGATCGCGAAGATTCAGGACCAGGCAGGCAACGTCGGGCCAGACACGTCCTTCAATGCCACCAACTCTGGCTACCCGGGCGTGCCTGTTATCATCAGCATTGTGGATGATGTTACCCCCTCAACTGGGCCATTGAACAATAATCAGGCCACCAACGACCCAACGCCTACGATCTCGGGTACCGCAGACGCCAACAGCACGGTTAACATTTATAACAACGGCGCGCTTGTTGTAAGCGTACAAGCCGATTCCAGCGGCAACTGGACCTGGACCTCCAACACCAACTTGCAGGACGACTCATACTCCTTCACCACCACAGCAACCAACCACCTGGGCACGGGAGGAACGTCATCGGCATTCAATATCACTATCGATACTCAGCCACCGTCAGCGCCGGACGATCTGAACGTATCTGCCGACGGCTCTGTCGTCACCGGTACAGCCGAACCAGGAAGTACCGTGACCATCAATAATAATAACGGTCTTCAGATCGGCAGCGGCGTCGCCGGAACGGATGGCTCATTTACCATCACCATTAACCCGCCTCAGACCAATGGTGAAACCATTACCGCTATCGCCACCGATCCTGCCGGGAACCCAAGCCTACCGGAAACCGCGCTCGCGCCAGACATCACGGCCCCGCTGCCGCCAGCTAATCTGGTGATTAATCCTACAGGCGATCAGGTTACCGGCATGGCGGAACCCAACAGTACGGTACATATTCTGGATCCTGGTGGCGCGATAATTGGAACAGTAACCGCCGGCTCGAACGGAGAATTCACCGCCACGCTGGTTCCGCCGCAGACCAACGGAGAACATCTTGTCGCCAACGCGACGGATGCTGCTGGCAATACCAGCGGCAACAGCGCGATTACCGCCCCGGATACCACGGCGCCTGACGCGCCAACCGGCGTCACCGTCGCCGGGGACGGTGGTTCTGTAAGCGGACATGCTGAAGCGGGAAGCACCGTCACTGTAAAAGACAGCAATGGTATTCAGATCGGCACAGGCCAGGCAGACAGCGGCGGCAACTTCACGGTGTCGATTACGCCGTCGAAAATGAACGGCGAAACGGTAAAAGTTACCGCAACGGACAGTAGCAATAACGAGAGTCAGCCAACTTCCGCGGTGGCTCCGGATATTACCGCCCCTGGAACGCCCATCATCACCGCCGTGACGGATGACCAGCCCATGTATCAGGGCCCTCTCAATAACGGCGATGTCACCAACGATAGCAAACCTAAGCTGGAAGGCACCGCCGAAGCAGGTTCTCAGGTCAAAATTTACGATAACGGCACCCTGCTGACGACCGTTGTCGCTGATATCAACGGTAACTGGAACTATACGCCAGTCTCGGCGCTAAGCGAGGGCGCTCACATCTTCACGGTGACCTCCACAGACGCCGCGAATAACACCAGCAGCGCGGCAAGCTGGAAAATCATTGTCGATACAATTGCGCCAACTGTTCCAGTGATAACGTTGGTTAACGATGACGTTGGCAGCATTACGGGCAGCGTTGCAAATAACGGTTGGGTCACCAACGACAATACGCCAACCATCTCGGGTACCGGTGAGCCAGGTTCACTGGTAAACCTGTACGATGGCATTCAGTTATTGACGGTTATTCTTGTCGACAGCTCGGGTACCTGGAGTTATACCGTTCCGGGGAATCAGGTGCTCAGCGATCGCACCCACCAGTTTACGGTATCGGCAACTGATGCCGCCGGTAATGTCATCACCTCACCCACAGTGGTCAGCGTTACCGTAGATACCCAACCGCCAGGCGCTCCTGTCATTTTGGCTGCTACCGACGACGTTGGGAATGCACCGATCGATCTGCCTACCGGAAGCCGTTCAAACGATACCTTGCCAGAGCTGAAAGGAACCGGAACGGACGGTTCTAAGATCACTCTTTATGATGGAGCTACGCCAATTGGAAGCACGACTGTTTTGCCCGGAGGCACCTGGAGTATTCAACTCGACCAACCGCTCAGTGAAGGCACACACAATTTATCCGCTATTGCCACGGACGTTGCAGGCAACGCCAGCAATGCCGGGACCTTTACGCTAACGATTGATACCACCCCACCAGCAGCCCCGGTTATCAGCTCTGCAGAAGGTCTGATTGGGACAAATCTACAAACGCTGAGTAACGGCAGCAGTACCAAGAGCTTGAATCCTGAACTCTCCGGAACCGGCGAGCCCGGCGCGAAGATTACGATTTATGATAATGGCGGTTCCATTGGTACCGTCACCGTACAGCCAGACGGCACCTGGACATTTACCCCAACCTCACTCACCGACGGGCCGCATAAGTTCACCGCTACAGCGACTGACGTTGCAGGCAACACGGGGATCCCATCGGCCAGCTTTACCTTGACGGTAGACAACACACCTCCCGCACAACCAGCCGCGCCAATCATTACCGACGATGTGGCTCCAGTAACGGGTGTGGTCACTAACGGCAACACCAACGATACCACGCCAACCTTTAGCGGCACGGGGAACGTCGGAGATTTGATTACCGTTTATCTGAACGGCACTCCCCCTTTGCAGGGAACGACAACAGTAGGTGCAGACGGAACCTGGAGCTTTACTCCGCCAGCACCGGTTACTCCAGGTACTTACCAGGTAACCCTCACCGCAACCGATCCTGCAGGCAACGTCAGCCAGCCATCAACAGCTATAACACTGAACATCGACACGACGCCGTCTGCGCCGCCGGTGATTATCGCCGCCAATGATAACGTCGGCGATATCATGGGTGACCTTGCACCCAACGCCGTGACCGATGACACCACGCCAACCATTCGTGGTACAGGTGTCAATGGAGACATCATCACTCTGTATAACGGCGGTACGGTGATCGGTACTGCAACGGTGGCAGGCGGTACCTGGAGTATTACCCCCGGGACTGCGCTGGCAAACGGGAGCTACACATTAAGCGCTACCGCAACAGACCCCGCAGGTAACGTCAGCGACAATTCAAACAGCATTTCGTTTACGGTTAACAACACGAAGTTAACGTTGCCGCAGGTCACGGATATCCAGGATAACGTTGGCGTCTTTACCGGTTCGCTAACCAGCGGCAGCGTCACGGACGATACAACGCCAACCATTAGCGGTACCGGCACACCGGGCAGTACGGTTTTGATTTTCGATGGTAACAATCCCATCGCCATTGCGACAGCTACCGTTGCTGCTAACGGCAGTTGGAGTGTGGATGTCCCCCTCACGCCCAATATCACTCACAAACTGACTTTCGGCGCCGTGGATGACGCAGGTAACTCACTGGCAGCAGATAACCCGCTGACGTTGATTGTCGATACCCTGCCGCCTGCAACGCCTACGGTTACCAGCGTAGACCCGAACGGTACGCTGGTTAGCGGCTCTGCCGATCCAGGCAGTACCGTCATCATTCGCAGCGGTACTTCGATCCTCGGCCAAGGGATCGCTGACGATTCAGGTAACTTCGCTGTCACAATTTCGCCAGCGCAAACAACCGGTCAGGCGCTCAACGCCATCGCTCAGGATCCCGCCGGAAATCAAAGCGACCCGACAACGTTTAGCGCTGCTACCTCCAGCGTTCCTCATCCACCAACGCTTGAGATCGTTGATGACATCGCGCCCATCATGGGGGTGATTGGCAACGGTAAAACCACCAATGACACCTTACCACTGCTGCAAGGGACTGCCACTGCAGGAGCGACTGTTAATATTTATGTAAATGGTGTTTTGCAAGTTCCATCGGTAATAGCCGACGTTGTTTCTGGCGCATGGAGTTATCAGTTACCCGCCCCACTAACTAACGGTGCAACTTATAACTTCACTGTGTCGCAAACCGTCGGTGGCATACCCAGCGGTCAGTCACCCAACTACGCTATCACCATCGACACGACGGCACCGCAAGCGCCAACGATCACCAGCATTATCGACGATGTTGCCCCCGGCACTGGCTCGTTGGATAAAGGGCAAATTACAAATGATTCGCGTCCGACGCTCAACGGAACTGGCGAACCCGGGGCAACCATTACCCTCTACGATAACGGTGTCGCTTATGCCACAACGACCGTAAACAGTAACGGATTCTGGAGCTTTACCCCGACAGCACCGCTGGGAGAAGGCGATCATCTCTTTACCGCCCGCGCAACGGACGCCGCTGGCAACCAGGGAGATCCATCCAGTGATTTCCGGATCATTGTCGATACCCTGGTACCGAATGCGCCATCTATTGTGACAGTCACGGACAACGTTGGTACGATCCAGCCCCTGACCTCAGGGCAGTTGACCAATGATAATACCCCAACGCTTGCTGGCGTTACCGAGGCGGATTCGGTTGTTACCATCCGCGATAATGGCACGGTAATCGGCACAACCACCAGCGACGAAAATGGCAACTGGAGCTTTACGCCTGCCCCTGCTCTCGGAGAAGGAAGCCACTCGCTGACTGCCAGCGTTACAGATAACGCGGGTAACATTAGCCCGACAACGCCACCATTTGTGGTCGTCGTCGACACGCTGGCGCCAGCCGCACCGAGCATTACCTCAGTAATTGACGATCAGCCCGGCAATACCGCGCTGACCAACGGACAGCTTACAAACGATGCGCAGCCTACCCTGAACGGCAAAGGTGAGATTGGTGCCATCATCACGATCCGTGATAACGGCGCTGAAATAGGTACAACTCAGGTGGACGAGTCAGGTAACTGGAGCTTCACTCCGGATGCTCCGCTGGGACAGGGGCAACATATTTTCACCGTCGTTGCCACAGATCAGGCGGGAAACACAGGCGGAGTATCATCATCGTTTACTATTGAGCTGGACTCTATTGCCCCGTCAATACCGGTCATCAGTTCGGTGCAGGACAATACTGCGCCGACAACCGGGCCTATCTCCAACGGGCAAATCAGCAACGAAAGTCGCCCGGCGCTCAGCGGTACCGGTGAAATTGGCGCGACCATTACCGTGCTGAGCGATGGTCAGCCGATTGGCACCACCATCGTCGGCGCAGGCGGAAGCTGGAGTTTTACACCCTCCGCGGCATTGGGTAACGGCCAGCATACTCTGACCGTCACGGCTACAGATAGCGCAGGCAATACCAGCCTGCCTTCTGGTGGCTTTACCTTCACCGTCGATACTCTGGCACCGACAGCACCAGTGATTACTCAGGTTGCGGATGATGTCGGCCCACTGATTGGAAATCTGAACAACGGTCAGGCCACGAACGATCCACTCCCGACGCTTAGCGGTACGGCAGAAGCCAATTCCATGGTGAAAATTTACGATAACGGAGCGCTGATCGGATCTGCTCCTGTAGATGGTACGGGCGCCTGGACCTTCACACCGGGAACCCCACTTAGCAACGGTAACCACGCGCTGACGGTAACAGCCACCGACGCGGCTGGAAACGTCAGCCCGACGTCTGCGGGATTTAACATCGTTGTTGATACCGTCGCCCCGCTTGCGCCAACGATTATCCAGGCGTTTGATGACGTGCAGCCGGGAACCGGAACGCTATCGAACGGAGCCTCTACCAACGACACCCGTCCCGTACTCAGCGGTTCAGCGGAAGCCGGAGCCCGGGTAGCCATCTACGATAATGGCGCGCTGCTGACAACGGTGACTGCGACGATAGACGGCACCTGGGAATATCTGACCACCACACTTGGCAACGGTCAGCATGTGTTTACCGCCATCGCCACCGACGCCGCCGGGAACGTGAGTCCTGTCTCAGGTGGGTTTACGATTAATGTCGACACCATTGCACCATCCGTCCCGCTGCTGGTCTCTGTGGTGGATGATATCGCAGGCGGCGTGTTCAATGCAGCGCTCAGCAACGGACAGCTGACCAACGATGCACGCCCGACGCTGAACGGCACCGCCGAGGCAGGCAGCACCATCAGCATCTATGACGGAAGCACCCTGTTGGGTACCGCGCTGGTGCAAAGCAATAACAGTTGGTCGTTTACCCCAACCACACCGCTGGCTAATGGATCGCACACCTTCACAGTCACCGCCACTGATGCGGCGGGCAACACCAGCGGCGCGACGGCAGGCTTTAGCGTGGTGGTTGACACCACGGCGCCGACGCAGCCTTCAATCAGCAGCATTATTGACGATGTCGGGCCAAACACCGGGCCGATTGGCAGCAATCAGCCGACCAACGACGCACGCCCAACGTTAAACGGCATCACGGAAGCCAACGCGCGAGTTGATATTTATGATAACGGCAGCTTTGTCACCAGCGTAACGGCGGATGGCAGCGGCAACTGGAGCTACACCCCGACTACCGCGCTGGCACAAGGTACCCACTCGTTTACCATCACCGCAACGGACAGCGCGGGTAATACCAGTGGTATATCGTCTGCGGCAGCGATCGTGGTCGATACCGTTGCCCCGGGTATCCCAACCGGGCTGGCGGTAAACGCCAACGGCACCGCGCTCACCGGCGTTGCCGAGCCAAACAGCACGGTCATTATTACCTCCAGCGGCGGAACGGTGCTCGGCACGGCAACCGCCAACGCCTCCGGTAATTTCACCTTCACTCTGAACCCACCGCAAATCAGTGGGCAAACTCTGATGGTCAGCGCACAGGATGCCGCAGGCAACATCGGTACGGCGGGTAACGTGCTGGCACCGTTTACCGGCGTACCACCTGCGCCTGTTATTGCCAGCGTGCTCGATGACGTCGGCACTATCATGGGACCCGTCGCTCCCGGTAAAACCACCAATGACACCCTGCCAACGCTCAGCGGAACGGCGCAGGCTAACGCCGTCATCAATCTGTACAACAACGGCGTGCTAATGGGCTTCACGACCGCAGACGGTAACGGGATCTGGAGCTTTACCCCATCCGGTGCACTCAGCGAAGGTAACCATGCGTTTACCGCCACGGCAACCAACGCCAACGGCGCAAGTGGGTTGTCCGGTTCGTTCAGCGTGATTGTGGACACCACGCCACCGACCGCGCCAACGCTCCTGATCAACGCCGATGGCGGTACCGTCAGCGGCGTCGCCGAAGCGGGAAGCACGGTCACCATTTCTCTGCCCGGCGGCACCAGCGTGACGGCAATCGCCAACAGCAGCGGTGTCTACAGCGTCAACCTGCCGGTTCGCCAGATTGAAGGGCAGTCACTGTCCGCCACGGCGACCGATGCGGCGGGAAATACCTCATCGCCGACAAGCGCTCTCGCACCAGTATTGCCGCTGCTGGCTGAAGACAATGTCACCAGCCTGCCGCTACAAACCGATGTCACTGTCAGCACCGAGCATCAAAGCGATTATGGTTTCCTGTTGGTCAATGCGCTGGGAAATGTCGCCAACGTGCTGGGGAACGATACGGCAAGCGTGAATTTCAGCATCGCTTCTGGCGGCAGCGGATCCATTACAATCAATGCCGCAGCGACCGGCGTAGTGCTGTCGCTGTTAAACACACTTGAAGTCGTCATCCAGCGCTTTGACACCGCGCTGAATGCCTGGGTTACGGTGGTGGATACCGGAAAACCAGACTTTGCCAGCCTCCTCACTCTGGGCGCCTCAGGCGTAACGCTCAATTACAGCGGACTGACTGGTGGTGATTACCGCGTGGTCAGCTACAACACCAACCTGCTGGCGACCGGAGCATACACCAGCCTTGATGTCTCTGTGGTAAAAGCTAGCGCAGGAACCATCACCGGCGGTACTACCGAGTCTGGCAATATCATCACCGATATCGATCCCGCCAACGGGCAGGATAATGCCCCTTCCGGCACGCTGGTCACCGCCATCACCGACGGTAACGGCAACGTCGTGAACATCCCGTCGGGCGGCATTGATGTGCAGGGGAAATACGGCATCCTGCATATCAATCAGAACGGTAGCTACACCTATACCCTGACCGATACGTCAATCTCGGTGTATGGCCGTTCTGAAAGTTTCACCTACACGCTGACGCATGGCAGCGATCACTCCTCGGCAAAACTGGTGGTAACGTTCGGTCAGGCGCCCACCACCAGTACGGTAACCGCGGCAGACGATGTGGCTGCGCTGACTTACGGGACGCAGGTCATCGCGGTTGATCATGGCACATCACAGCAAACCGGCTTCACCCTCGCCAACGTCGGACTGGGTAATGTGCTGGATGTCAGTCTGGTTAACGGTTTAACCAATCCGATCAAATTTAATGTGGATGATGGCGCAACCCGCACGCTGACCGTCAAGGCCAGCGTTCTCGGCGTCACGGTTGGCGGTTTTGACCTCTATGTTTATCGCTTCAACGAGTCCATTCAGCAGTATGAGCAGTTCCGCGTGAAGCCCAACTGGGTCACGGCGCTGCTAGGAGGTAGCTCAACGGATTACACCATCACCCTGCCTGGCGGTGACTATCTGTTCCTGCTTAACGCCTCCGGCGGTCTGACGCTGCTGACCAGCTATACCCTGAATATCCAGGCCGATCACACCTACGCCGTCGACAGCCTGAGTGCGACAACCAATGGAAACCTGCTGGTCAACGACTCGGCTCCGGCCAATACCGTTATCACCGAAGTTAACGGTGTCACCGTAAACGGAACGGGTACAACCACCATTAACGGGCAGTACGGCACGCTGACTATTGATGCGAAAGGGAACTACACCTACACGCTGAGAAGCGGACTGGGCGCAGACGGTATCAATACGCCGGACAGTTTCGTGTATAAGGTCAAAGCGCCAAACGGTGATACCGGCAGTGCATCGCTGAATATCAAACCGACCCCACAGGCGCTGGATGCAGTAAATGACGTCAGCAGCACGATGGCGGTTAGTACCCAGGCGGATACTTCCCGGTCGTTTACCGACGACAGCGTCGGGAACGCCAGCTGGAGTGCCCAACTCCTTTCACCCACCTCAAAAAGTGGTACTGGCGTCATTGAAATCGCTACGGGAACGGCGGTGCAAAACGCCATACTGCATTTTAACGTCGCGTCAGGTCTGACGCTGGGCGGGCTGACCGTCACCTGGGCGCTGTATGACAGCAACAACATCAAGATTGCCGGTAACTCTTTCAATGGCGGATTGCTGGTTGGTGGCAATATCGATATAGCCTTGAGCGGGATCGTACTGCACCCCGGCAACTATCGCCTCGACTATACCGGAAGCGTCGGGGGGCTGGGGCTGGGGAATATCACCATCACCCCCAGCGTGAAAGGTACGATAATCGACCTGCAAAACTTCGAGACTTCCACAGCGAACAGCGTCACCGGCAATATTTATGACGGAGACCATATTGCCAGCGTGCATACCTTGCTGACGGTGAACGGCACGGGCGGCAGTACCGTCACGCTTGATCCGCTGAGTAGCACGACCAGCGCCATCATTAACGGGTTGTACGGCAAACTGACCATTGGCATTGATGGTCATTACACCTATGCCCTCAACAGCGATGTCTCGCTCTCCACCATCGTCACCAAAGAGACATTTACCTACACCCTTAACGACCAGAATGGCCATACCGATACCGCTACGCTGACCATCAATATGAATCCGCAAGTGGTGAGTACCGTCGATGCCGATCGCCTGACTGGCAGCGCCTACGGCGATACGCTGATTTATCACCTGCTCAACGCCAACGACGCTACCGGCGGCAACATTAGCAATGGTGCTACCGACACCTGGACCAACTTCTCACTGGCCCAGGGTGACAAAATCGATATCGGCGACCTGCTGGTGGGCTGGAACGGGCAGAACGCTACGCTCGGCAACTACCTCACCGTAACCACCAGCGGTAACAACACGGTGATTGCCATCGACCGCGACGGTACGGGCAACACATATCACTCAACCAATCTCATAACGCTGGAGAACGTACACACCACGCTCGATGAGCTGGTGCAACAAAATCACATCGTGCCCTGACGTTAACGCAATGCGTTAAAGCGCCATAACTACAGCCCCGGATGCCATGACGTCCGGGGCAATAACAGTCGTCGCTGCCGTATTTTGTAAGGGATAAACTATGAGAAATGTCGCGCCTGTTGCATTACTTCTGGCATTAACGCTCTGTACCCTGCGGGTGAATGCCGAAGATGAACCGCAAATTATTACGCCGGAAGGACTGGCCACCAGCCAGATGCTTCCCTCGCTGGACGGCGCGGTTGCCGATCTGCCGCTGAGCGCTGCCGCCCCCGGCAACCTGATGCTCAACGACGCGGTAAGTCGTGCCGTGAGCTGGCATCCTTCTATTCGTGAATCGATCGGCAAACTGCTTTCGCAAAACGAACAGATCGACGTGGCGAAATCGAAATATTACCCGCAGGTTTCTGCCGGAATGAATAACGGTTACAGCAATACCTATACCGACCACGGCTTTAGCCCGGCGCTGGTTATTTCGGTGTCACAAATGCTGTACGACTTCGGCAAAGTGGCAAGCCAGGTCCGAGCCGAGACCGCCGGAGCCGCACAACAGCAGGCGAATGTGTTACTCAGTATTGATACCATCGCCCACGCAACCGCCAACGCGATAGTCCAGGTGCAGACGTGGCAACAAATGGTGGATGCCGCCGAAGAACAGCTCACCGCCTTAAACGACATTGGTCGACTGACCCGACAACGCAATGATGAAGGGGCAACCTCGCTGTCCGACGTGGTACAAACCGATGCGCGTATCGAGTCTGCGCGTTCTCAGCTGGCGCAGTATCAGGCCAATCTCGACAGCAGTAAGGCCACATTGATGAGTTACCTCGGCTGGAACTCACTTAACGGCATCAGCAACGAATTCCCGGCCAAACTGGACAGCAGCTGCGATGTGGTCAAACCGGAAGATAAACTGGTTCCCGCGGTTCTGGCGGCCTGGGCACAAGCGAATGTGGCACAGGCAAATCTCGATTACGCCAACGCGCAGATGACGCCCACCATCTCTTTGGAACCGTCGGTGCAGCATTATCTCAACGACAAATACCCCAGCCATGAGGTGCTCGACAAAACCCAGTACTCCACGTGGGTAAAAGTTGAGATGCCGCTGTATCAGGGGGGCGGACTCACCGCCAGGCGCAACGCCGCCAGCCATGCGGTAGAGTCTGCACAATACTCCATCCAGCGCACCCGACTCGAAGTACGACAAAAATTACTGGAGTCCCGCAGCCAGGCAATGAGCCTCGCCACCGCCCTGCAGATTCTGCGCCGCCAGCAGCGACTGAGTGAACAAACGCGCGAGCTTTATCAACAGCAGTATCTGGACCTCGGTTCGCGCCCGCTGCTCGACGTGCTTAACGCCGAGCAAGAGGTGTATCAGGCCCGTTTTGCGGAACTCCAGACTCAAAACCAGCTGCGCCAGCTCCAGCTGAACTGCCTCTATAACACTGGCTCGCTTCGCCAGGCGTTCGCCTTAAATAATCGCAGCATTCAATCGGTGGAGATCAAGCTATGAGCGACCTCGATTCACATGCAAAAGATGCAATTAGCGAACACGCTCTTAGCCAGTGGGCGCAGGCGATGACGCATATTGCCAATCACTATCGCGTGGCCTGTTCTCCCGGCGCAATCCAGGCCAACGCCCCGTGGTTTGCGGGAAAAAGCCGGGCAACGGCCCTGTCGCAACTGGCGCGTCAGGCGGGACTGTCATTTCATGCGCTGGATACCGCCACGCAGGTGTTCGGTCAGTGGCGTCTGCCGGTGGTGGCGGAACTGCGCGACGGCCAGCTAATGGTGATAGAACATTTCAACGGCGAAGATGCACTGGATGTGTTTATCATCGCCGAAGAGGGCCAGCGTAACCGGCTCACGGTCGCAGAGCTTCTGCCGGAGATCGTGAGTATTACCGCGATGCGCCCGCTGTCGGCGCTGAAGGACAGTCGGGTAGACCGCTATATTTCGCGCTTCAAGCCCGACTGGATGCGCGAACTGGTGTTAAAAGACATTAGTCCTTATCTGCCGGTCATGATTGCCGCCTTTCTGATTAACGTTCTGTCGCTCGCCGGGATTATCTTTTCCATGCAGGTTTATGACCGGGTGATCCCCGCCCAGTCTTATCCAACGCTGTATGTTCTCTCCACTGGCGTACTGGTGGCGGTGCTGTTTGGCTTTTTGCTGCGCGAAGCGCGTACCCACATAATGGACCTGCTCGGCAAACGCGCCGATATGCGCATTTCCGATCGCGTGTTCAGCCATGCATTGCGCCTGCGCAACAGCGCCGTCCCCCGCTCGACGGGGAGCTTCATTTCTCAACTGCGCGAGCTGGAACAGGTTCGCGAGATGATCACCTCCTCGACCATGTCGACCATTGTCGATCTGCCGTTTTTCTTTTTGTTTATCGTAGTGCTGGCTTTTATCGCCCCGCCGCTGGCATGGATAGCGCCCGTCGCGGCCCTGCTGATGATCCTGCCCGGTTTGCTGTTACAGAAGAAGCTGGCGGTGCTCGCCAACCAGGCTGCCCATGAATCCACCCTGCGCAACGCGGTGCTGGTCGAGAGCGTTCAGGGGCTGGAAGACATCAAGCTGATGCAGGCGGAAAACCGCTTTTTACAGCAGTGGAACAGCTACATCCGCATTACCGGAGAGTCCGGGCTGCGCACGCGCAGGCTGACTCAGGGGCTGATTGGCTGGGGCATGTCGGTACAAAGTCTGGTCTACGCCGCCATCATTATGTTCGGCGCGCCGATGGTCATTGAAGGCACGATGACCACCGGGGCCGTGGTGGCCGCTTCGATGCTCGGTTCCAGAATGATTGCCCCAATGGCTAATCTGTGCGGTGTGCTGGCCCGCTGGCAACAGGTCAAGGCGGCGAAGATGGGGTTAGACAGCATCATGCAGCTTCCCACCGAAACGCAGTACGACGAAGACCGGGTGCATCAGGAGATTTTTCACGGCCATTATCTGTTTGAGAACGCACACTTTCGCTACCACAGCGACGATCAGCGCGTTCCGCTGCGCATCTCGCGCCTGGAGGTCATGCCCGGCGAGCGCGTGGCAATCCTCGGGCGTAACGGTGCCGGGAAATCAACCCTGCTGCAAGCCATGGCGGGCGGTGTGGAGATTATCCAGGGCGATGTCCGGCTCGACAACCTGAGTCTGGCGCAGATCGATATGGCTGATTTACGCCGCAACATCGGTTTTCTTAGCCAGAACGCGCGGCTGTTTTTCGGCACCCTACGCGAGAACCTGACCCTCGGCGCACCGCATGCCAGCGACGCGCAGATCTTCGAAGCGCTGGAGGTCAGCGGCGCGGCAGCTTTCGTTAAACAGCTCGCCAAAGGGCTGGCGCATCCCATTATGGAGGGCGGCAACGGTTTGTCCGGTGGACAACGGCAGTCGATCCTGCTGGCAAGAATGCTGCTGCGATCGCCCAATATCGTGCTGCTCGACGAACCCAGCGCCTCGCTGGATGAACATACCGAGCGGGAGTTTATTCAGCGCCTGAACCAGTGGCTGGGCAACCGCACATTGATTGTCGCCACTCATCGCGTACCGGTTCTGGAGCTGGTCGAACGCGTGGTGGTATTAAAAGAAGGCCAACTGGTTATGGATGCCCCGAAAGCGCAGGCATTAAATGCGAGCCGGGCACCCGCCCCAACTCACGGTCGGGAGTGGAAAAATGAAAACCAATCCGCATGATGCCGCCATGGACGACCTCGATATCCGCCGCGAGCACCGTTTTTCCGGGGCCAGCCGTATTATTCTGCTCAGCACGCTGCTGTTTGCCGTCCTGGGTATCTGGGCATATTTCGGCAAGCTGGATGAAGTCTCAACCGGCAGCGGGAAAGTGATCCCCAGCTCGCGAGAGCAGGTCTTGCAGTCGCTGGATGGCGGCATTCTCGCCGAGCTTACAGTACGCGAGGGAGATAAAGTGCAGGCCAATCAAATAGTCGCCCGCCTCGACCCCACCCGTTCTGAGTCCAACGTTGGGGAGAGTGCAGCCCGTTATCGCGCCTCACTGGCTTCCAGCGCAAGGCTTAATGCCGAAGTTAACGATCTGCCGCTGGTCTTTCCCGATTCACTGCGCGCCTGGCCGGATCTCATCGCCTCCGAAACTCGCCTGTATAAAAGCCGCCGCGCGCAGCTTGCGGATTCAATGGCAGAACTTCAGGATGCACTGATCTCAGTAAATAAAGAACTGGCCATCACCCAACGGCTGGAGAAAAGCGGTGCTGCCAGCCACGTAGAAGTGCTGCGCCTGCAACGACAAAAAAGCGATCTGGGATTAAAAATCACCGATCTGCGCTCGCAATATTTCGTGCAGGCGCGGGAAGCGCTGTCAAAGGCCAACGCCGAAGTGGATATGCTGGCGGCGATTTTAAAAGGACGTGAGGATTCCGTCACCCGCCTGACCGTACGCGCGCCGATGCGCGGTATTGTGAAAAACATCCAGGTCACCACCATCGGCGGCGTTATCCCGCCCAACGGCGAGATGATGGAGATTGTGCCGCTGGACGATCATCTGCTGATAGAAACCCGCCTGTCGCCGCGTGATATCGCTTTCATCCATCCCGGCCAGCGGGCGCTGGTAAAGATAACCGCCTATGACTACGCCATTTACGGCGGACTGGAAGGCGTAGTCGAAACCATCTCTCCGGACACCATTCAGGACAAAGTGAAACCGGAAATCTTCTATTACCGCGTGTTTATCCGCACACATCAGGACTTCTTACAGAACAAACTGGGACGCCATTTCTCCATAGTACCGGGCATGATTGCCACAGTGGATATAAAAACAGGTGAAAAAACCATCGTCGACTATTTAATCAAACCGTTTAATCGCGCAAAAGAAGCGCTGCGCGAGCGCTAAATCCTTGAGGATTAGGGGTTGCGGGGGCTGGTCACGCGTGTCACAAGTCTGTTATACTTGCTCTAACACATTGGGGCTGATTCTGGATTCGACGGGATTCGCGAAACCCAAGGTGCATGCCGAGGGGCGGTTGGCCTCGTAAAAAGCCGCAAAAAAATAGTCGCAAACGACGAAAACTACGCTTTAGCAGCTTAATAACCTGCTCTGAGCCCTCTCTCCCTAGCTTCCGCTCTTAAGACGGGGATCAAAGAGAGGTCAAACCCAAAAGAGATCGCGTGGAGGCCCTGCCTGGGGTTGAAGCGTTAAAACTAATCAGGCTAGTCTGGTAGTGGCGTGTCTGTCCGCAGGTGCCAGGCGAATGTAAAGACTGACTAAGCATGTAGTGCCGAGGATGTAGGAATTTCGGACGCGGGTTCAACTCCCGCCAGCTCCACCAAATAAAACAAGGGGTTACGTGAAAACGTAGCCCCTTTTTCTATGGTTGTGGCGGCAAAATGGCGACAGAGTGTCGGAGTGGCGGCAACAAAAAACCCGCCATTAAAGCGGGTTCTGTTCAGAAACTCATGTGGCCTTGACCACCTTTTCCAGGATGTGGCGGCGCAGAAGAAATTAGATTCGGTTTTATAATGTGCCGTACAAACGTTTCATGAGTAACGAACGTACAGCCACAATTTATATTTTGGCACTGGTTGTAACGTTCTTTTGTCGTAGCTGATACCTGAAAGCTGCTTCTGGTATGTGCTGCATGACCGCACTCTGGACAGTTCATCATCGCTGTTATCCCACCACCCTTGCCGTAGTCGCAATAATGATACATCATTATTTAATATTGAGAACCAATTATTCAATTTCAAGATCATCAATCTTTACTTCAAGCTCCATGCTGGTCGTAAATCCATTATCCGGGCTGACAGAATGCGTCAGGGTGGTAATGGTCCATTCTGCATC
>NZ_JAOWHY010000044.1:0-118132 GCF_030332375.1 Citrobacter sp. Cpo148 | reverse complement strand
GTCAGTGGAGGCGCATTATAGGGAGTTATTTCAGGCTGACAAGGGGAAATTTAAAATAATCTTCCGAGTGCGTATTTTTTCATCAAAACCACTTAAACTGACAGTTTTTCGAGCGTTTTAAAGCCATAGCGCTGTAGCACAGGCAATAATTGTTCAGCTTCTGTCGTCATTGCCATACAAAATGCAACGTTCTCATCGGTTGATTTCGCATCTGGTGCTTCATGCTCTAACAACCAGGCCGTGCGGCGCGCTATCGCGGCACCAGAATCCACCAGTCTCGTCCCCTCGGGAAGGACCTGTAAAAGTTCTTCCTGTAATAGAGGGAAATGAGTGCAACCGAGCACTACTGTGTCAGGTGGTTCAGACATCCGCAGCCACGGACGCAGAATACGCCGCAGCTCTTCCAGAGAAACTGTTTTACCGTGCAGCTTCGCTTCCGCAAGTTCCACCAGCTCAGCAGAACCCAACATTGCAATTTGGCATTCGTTAGCGAATCGTGCAATCAGCTCATGGGTATACGACCGCTTCACCGTTGCACGTGTAGCCAGTAGCCCCACAACACCGTTCGCCGTGAGTCGCGCTGCCGGTTTAATCGCAGGCACCACGCCCACAACCGGGAATGCAAATTTCTCACGTAACGCAGGGAGTGACACCGTGCTTGCTGTATTACACGCGATGACCGCAAGAGAAAGGGGATAGCGCTGCTGGACCGCAGTCACAATCTCAACAACACGCTCGACGATAAACTCCTCGCTCTTCTCTCCATAAGGAAAAGCGACGTTGTCGAAAGCGTAGATATAGTGGAGATCCGGCAGAAGACGCCGGATCTCGTCATAGACCGACAACCCACCGACGCCGGAATCAAACACCAGCACGGTGGGACGGGGATCAGAAGGTGTAGCTGCCAGACAAGGTGTATTCCCGTCCTGCAGTTGCGTAGCCATAAACTGTCTCGTAATCTTTATCGAACAGGTTGGCGATTTTACCACGAACTGTCAGCTGTGAGGTGATTGGATATGACACTCCGATATCCCACAAGCTGACGCCGCCCAATTTAACATCACGATTATTGTCATAATCATTATCGTAACGTTCACCTATATATTGATAAGCAACGTTCCACCCCAAGTCCTGAACCTGCCCAGTTAACTCATACTTAACCTGCTGTTTTGCTCGGCGATAGAGTACCTTATTCGTATCATCATCCCGCGGGTCAACATACTGTAGCGTCAGGTGATGATCTACTGGGCCAGTCGTAACATTCCCAGTCCATTCCAGCCCTTTAATCGTGGCTGACTTAACGTTGATATACTGGTTATTCTTGTAATCGATCAGGTTTTGAATTTCATAATGATATGCAGAAAGACGCCAATCAAGCGGCCCTGTCAATCCATCAATCCCTGCTTCCCACTGTTTAGATTCTTCCGGTTTCAAATTCGGGTTGGCTGCAATACCCGGCCCATAGGAAGAGGCAAAACGCGTAGCCCCGTATTGCTGACCAAGTGAAGGGGCCAGGAAACCTGTGCCATAAGAGAGCGTTGCACGGTAGCCATCAACAAACTCCCAGCCTGCAGCAGTCTGCCAGGTGCCATGCCAGCCGAATTGTTCATCATGATCTTCACGGCCTGAGGCTTCCAGCGTGACGCTATCAATTTGTTGTTGCCCAGTTAGATAAAGTCCGGTCGTATCACGTTTATAAGCGTCCGATTTCGTGGTACTACTGGAAGTCAGCTTTTCTTGTTTCCAGTCGACACCACCGCTAATCGCTCCATGCCCAACCTCAACGTTATTTCCCCACTGAATATAGCGCTGTTCCATATTATCCAGCGTAGCATCCCCCGCATAACGACCGAGTTGATTGCTATAGTTGTAATCTTTGAGATGCTGGTAGTTAGCAATCAGTTGGGCGGAATAGATACCTGAGCTGTAACGAAGGCCGGAATCCCAGGACTGAGTGTAATTCTGAGCTTCGTCATTACCGCCAGCATAGCCATAAGAGCCCTGATCGTAATCGCTATTCGCCGTGTAGCCGTAACCACGGAAGAAACCGGAGAAGTTATCGTTAAACTTGTGCTGCAAGCCGCCCCAGAACAGTTTGTTGCGATAACCATCGCGATCGCTGTCACCGCTGTAAGGGGAATCAGGTTGAATGTTAAAACCTTTGGTCGTCTGGTAAGCGCCAGCCGCCGTCACCATCGTGTCACCAAATCGTTTATTTATCGTGCCGTCGTAGGTCTGATAACCATCAGTCCCCATACCTGCGTTGATCTGTGATTTCTCTTCATTACTCATCGTAATGATGTTCATCACACCACCGATCGCACCAGATCCGTACACAGCTGAACGCGGCCCGCGAATATATTCAACACGTTGCACCAACGATACCGGAATCTGACCAATATCAATCGCATTACCGATGCCTGCACGCGCCATCGGCACGCCATCAATCAATACCAGGACATGCCGGGACTCAGTACCGCGAACATACAGCGAGGAGCTTTTTCCCATACCGCCGCTTTGCGAAATATCTACGCCCGGCAATCGGCGCATGACATCATTGAGATCTTTTGACTGCCAGCGCTGAATATCTTCACGCGTCACCACATCAGTGGGGGCAAGGACAGTATTAACAGGCTGCTGAAAACGGTTGGCAGTAACAACGAGAGTATCTGGGCTAGTATCCTGTGCCCAACCAGAAAATGCCGTGACGGAAAGTGCCGTGCACAGCAACGATTTTTTAATCATTGTAAAGCATCCACAATATAAGAAGGATGCCGCAGGTCCCACCGATAGTACGCGATGATGAAAGCCAGATGCGACGTTAGCCGGCAGGTCTTCGGGCTTGGAGGCAACTTAAAGAGACGATAACTTCCCACGGCATGCCGCAGTGTCTGCACCAGGTGCGCTCATCCCCTACCTTCCTTACCGCTGCGCGTCAGCTCCAGATTCACACTGGATTCCCTTTTAACTCACAGGACCGGAAAACGGATGCTACAGTTTGTTACAACCCACTGTCCAGACTGCGTATCACAATATCGGAAATCATCAATGACTGGACATCTGATGAGCAATCCCTACAATCCCCGCGTACTTTTATTTTTCAGGACGCATCATGACCCCCGAACACCTTCCGACAGAACAGTACGACGCACAGTTAGCTGAAAAAGTGGTGCGTCTGCAGAGCTTAATGACGCCATTTTATGCACAGGCTCCGGAAGTGTTTCGCTCACCGGTCAGCCACTACCGTATGCGCGCGGAATTCCGTCTGTGGCATGACGGTGATGATCTGTACCACATCATGTTCGACAGCCAGACCAAAAACCGTATCCGTGTCGACAGCTTCCCGGCAGCCAGTGAGCTTATCAACACGCTGATGACGGCAATGATCGAAGGCGTTCGCAACAACCACGTCCTGCGTCACAAACTGTTTCAGATTGATTACCTCACAACCCTGAGCGGTCAGGCGGTGGTATCGATGCTGTACCATAAAAAGCTGGATGATGAATGGCGTCAGGAAGCTGAAGCGCTGCGGGATGGGCTACGGGCGAAAAACCTGAATGTGCATCTGATTGGCCGGGCAACCAAAACCAAAATCGAGCTGGATCAGGACTACATTGACGAACGCTTGCCGGTTGCGGGTAAAGAGATTATCTATCGCCAGGTTGAGAACAGCTTCACCCAGCCGAACGCCGCCATGAATATTCAGATGCTGGAGTGGGCGATTGATGTCACCAGGGGCTCAAAAGGCGATCTGCTGGAGCTGTATTGCGGCAATGGCAATTTCTCGTTAGCCCTGGCACAAAACTTCAACCGCGTACTGGCAACGGAAATCGCCAAGCCGTCCGTTGCTGCTGCACAGTACAACATTGCGGCTAACCAGATTGAAAACGTACAAATAATCCGCATGGCGGCCGAAGAGTTTACTCAGGCGATGAACGGCGTTCGCGAGTTCAACCGTTTGCAGGGAATCGATCTGAAGAGTTACCAGTGTGAAACTATCTTCGTTGACCCACCGCGCAGCGGTCTGGACAGCGAAACGGAGAAAATGGTGCAGGCGTATCCGCGCATTCTGTACATCTCCTGCAATCCGGAGACGCTGTGTAAAAACCTGGAAACGTTAAGCCAGACGCACAATGTTTCACGTCTGGCGCTATTCGATCAGTTCCCGTATACGCACCATATGGAATGCGGCGTACTGTTAACCAAGAAGTAAAACTGAACGTAGGCCGGCCGCTTCAGATTGCCGGATGGCGGCTTTGCCTTATCCGGCCTACAGTTACAACTGTTACTCTGCTATTTCCTGCTTACGGTTACGCACTTTAAAGCCGATCCAGAACACCAGAATCACCGACAGTACCGCCGGGAAGAAGTTAGAGCCGATATCCGGATATTCAGCGCGTACTACGGTGCTGTACAACAGAACGCCGAGGATAAAGCAGGCGGCAGCCAGGCCCGGCAATCCCACAGGCATGGTGCGGTTCTGATAGCGTTGATGCAGACAATACACCGTCAGCACCAGCGAAATGATCGGGAATACTGAGAATGGCACAATGGAGCTAAACAGCGCCGCAAATGTACCATTGATCGATAAGCCAGCAACCAGCGCCAGCAGCAGCGTACCTTTATCTTGACCTGACTGTTTCATTGCTTGTCCTTCTCGTTACTCGGAGTGGTGCGTCATCTTCTCTTGTTCACGGCGGTACCAATAAAATGCGCCTTTCGCGATCATGCGTAGTTGCAATACCAGCCGCTCTTCCAGCTGTCGGCGCTGCTCAGCGCCAACATCCAGTGCTTCTGCCCCGGCGCTGAACACAATGGTTACCATGGCTTCGGCTTGTGCTTCAGTAAACGCACGAGGCATATGGTTTTCGAGTTCCAGATAGTCCGCAAGTTCCGCGATGAAGTGCTGAATTTCACGAGCGACCGCTGCACGAAACGCTGCGGATGTCCCCGAACGCTCGCGCAATAATAAACGGAAGGCGTTGGGATTGTTGCCGATGAACTCCATAAATGTTGAGACCGAGGTGCGGATCACACTCCCGCCCTTCGCGATACGCTGGCGCGCCTGGCGCATCAACTGACGCAGCATCAGACCGCTCTCGTCCACCATCGTCAGGCCGAGTTCATCCACATCGCGGAAATGGCGATAAAACGAGGTTGGCGCAATGCCCGCTTCACGAGCAACTTCGCGTAAACTGAGGCTGGCAAAACTACGCTCAGCGCTGAGTTGACTAAATGCGGCTTCTACCAGCGAACGCCGGGTTTTCTCTTTTTGTTGCGCTCTAACGCCCATCACGATGTCTGAATCCTTCCACATACCTTGCTGGCACTATACCAGAGATTAGGCGGTTGGCATGGCTTTGTGAATGATTGTTTACGCGCAGTTTGTGCTTCGACTTCGCAAAAAAGCACAACGATAATTGGGTTATCTCAACAACGATGTTACTATTCTGTTGCTTTTATGTATAAGAACAGGTAAGCCTGACCATGTCACATTCTTACGATTACGATGCAATAGTAATAGGTTCCGGTCCCGGCGGCGAAGGCGCGGCAATGGGTCTGGTTAAGCAAGGAGCGCGCGTCGCGGTAATTGAGCGCTATCATAACGTCGGCGGAGGTTGTACCCACTGGGGCACCATCCCGTCGAAAGCTCTCCGCCACGCCGTCAGCCGCATTATTGAATTCAATCAGAACCCACTGTACAGCGACCACTCCCGACTCCTTCGTTCTTCTTTCGCCGATATTCTCAACCACGCTGATAACGTTATTAATCAGCAAACGCGTATGCGGCAAGGATTTTACGAGCGCAACCACTGCGAAATTTTGCAGGGAAATGCTCGTTTTGTTGATGAACACACGATCGCCCTGGAATGTCACGACGGTACGGTGGAAACGCTGACTGCGGATAAGTTTGTTATTGCCTGCGGTTCGCGTCCTTATCGCCCTGTTGATGTCGACTTTTCGCATCCCCGGGTTTACGACAGTGACTCTATCCTGAGCCTGCACCACGAACCCCGTCATGTGCTGATTTATGGCGCAGGGGTCATTGGCTGTGAATATGCGTCGATCTTCCGTGGAATGGACGTCAAAGTTGATTTAATCAACACCCGCGATCGTCTGCTGGCATTCCTCGATCAGGAGATGTCCGACTCGCTCTCTTACCACTTCTGGAACAGCGGTGTGGTCATTCGCCACAACGAAGAGTATGAGAAGATTGAAGGTTGCGATGACGGCGTCATCATGCACCTGAAGTCCGGTAAGAAACTGAAGGCCGACTGCCTGCTGTACGCCAATGGCCGTACCGGTAATACCGATTCGCTGGCGCTGGAAAACATTGGTCTGAAAACCGACAGCCGCGGGCAGCTCAAAGTGAATAGTATGTACCAGACGGCGCTGCCGCATGTGTACGCCGTAGGGGATGTGATTGGTTATCCGAGCCTGGCATCGGCGGCCTACGACCAGGGACGCATTGCCGCCCAGGCATTGGTAAAAGGCGAAGCCACTGCGCATCTGATTGAAGATATCCCAACCGGGATTTATACCATTCCGGAAATCAGCTCCGTTGGTAAAACAGAACAGCAGCTCACGGCAATGAAAGTTCCATACGAGGTTGGCCGCGCCCAGTTTAAGCATCTGGCACGCGCACAAATCGTGGGTATGAGTGTCGGAACGCTGAAGATCCTGTTCCATCGCGAAACCAAAGAGATTTTGGGGATCCACTGCTTTGGGGAGCGCGCGGCCGAAATTATTCACATCGGGCAAGCGATAATGGAGCAAAAAGGTGGTGGTAACACTATCGAGTACTTCGTTAACACCACCTTTAACTACCCAACCATGGCAGAAGCCTATCGGGTAGCGGCGCTAAATGGCTTAAACCGCCTGTTTTAACGCACTGTCGAAATGGCCATCCATTGATCCACGGATGGCCTCTGCCAGCTGTTCATAACGGCTGCGCAGCGGCGAACCAGGACGGTACACCAGACCAATCGTACGACGCGGTTCGGGTTTAATGCATGGCAGATAAACGACACCATCACGCTTACGCTCCGGTGGAACGGCCAGCGCAGGCAGTAAGGTAATACCACTGCCTGCCGCCACCATGTTACGCAGCGTTTCCAGACTGGTTGCCCGAAAATGGGTATCTTCATCAGCACCCGCTTCAAAGCAGAAACCCATCGCCTGATCGCGCAGACAGTGGCCATCTTCCAGCATCAGCAGTTTTTCACCCGCCAGATCGGACATCGGTACACAGTCACGGTTTGCCCATGGGTGATCTTCATAGATCGCCAGCATCATAGGCTCATCAAATAACGGTACTTCGATGAACGCCTCACTCTCTTTGACCAGCGCCAGAATGACGCAGTCGAGCTTGCCGCTATCCAGTTGCGCCAACAGCTGATGTGTCTGCGCTTCATGGAGATACATCTCCAGTTTTGGGAAGGTCTGGTGCAACATCGGAATAATATGCGGCAGCAGGTATGGCCCCACCGTTGGGATCAAACCAATATGCAGCGGGCCAGACATTGTCTCGCCTTGTTGGCTTGCCATCTCCTTGAGCACTTTGACCTCGCGCAGCACGGTACGCGCCTGATCCACCAGCAGCAAACCGGCCTGGGTGAACAGCACCTTGCGACTCGTACGCTCCAGCAACATGACGCCAAGCTCATCTTCCAGCTTGCGGATCTGCCCGCTCAGCGTTGGTTGGCTAACGTGACAGGAGTCTGCCGCTCGTCGGAAGTGACGATGTTCGGCTAGTGCCACCAGGTATTCAAGATCACGAATATTCATTATTCATCCTCCATCGCCACGATAGTTCGTAGCGATAGGTAGCATAGCAACGAACGATTATCCCTATCAAGCTTTCTGTTTAATAATGCACCACAGAAACGGAACGGTACCCCTTTAACCCTTGAAGCTACTGTCCGTTTGAGAGTTTCTCTCATACTCGAAATAACTAAAGCCAACGTGAACTTTTGCGGACCTTGAGTCCGCATTTTTTTTGCATAAAAAAAGCCCGGCGTCGCAAAGCTCGGCCGGGTTATGGTTTGGTAGGCCTGATAAGCGTAGCGCCATCAGGCAGAACGGCGCACAGTGCCGGATGGCGGCTTCGCCTTATCCGACCTACAGGCGTGCCTTCGCGTAGTCGATCGCCTGCGCAACCTGCTGCGGCGACACGCCACCTTTCGCTGCACGTTTATCCAGACACGATTGCAACGAGAGGATCAGGTAAACGTCATCGCCAATCACCTGGCTGAACTTTTGTAAGTCGGCAAGCGACAGCGCTTCCAGCGGTTTGCCCTGACGAATCGCCTCGACCACCGTTTCCCCCACAATATGGTGCGCTTCGCGGAACGGGACGCCCTTCGCCACCAGATAATCCGCCAGCTCAGTGGCGTTAGCATAACCCTGCTGCGCCGCTTCCTGACAACGCGGACGTTTCACCTGAATGCCATCCAGCACCAGCGCGGCCATATGCAGGCAGTCCAGCCAGGTGTCGAGCGCGTCGAACAGCCCTTCTTTGTCTTCCTGCATATCTTTGTTGTATGCCAGTGGAAGGCCTTTTAACGTCATCATCATGCCGGTCAGCGCACCCTGCACGCGACCGCATTTGCCACGGATCAGCTCCAGCGCATCCGGGTTTTTCTTCTGCGGCATCAGAGATGAACCGGAAGTCACACGGTCGGAGAGTTCAACAAAACCCGCTTCGCCGGTGTTAAAGAAAATCAGATCTTCAGCAAAACGCGACAGGTGTACCATGCCGATAGAGGCGTCGGAGAGTAACTCCAGCACGTGGTCACGGTCAGAAACGCTGTCCAGGCTGTTGCGCGTTGCCGAGGCAAAGCCCAACCAACCCGCCAACTGCTCGCGATCGATTTCATACGCCGTACCCGCCAGCGCGCCGCAGCCTAACGGACTGACGTCCAGGCGTTTGAGCGCATCCTGCAAACGGCTCTCGTCACGCGCCAACATTTCAACATAGGCCAGACACCAGTGAGCAAACGTCACCGGCTGCGCACGTTGCAGGTGGGTGTAACCCGGCATGACGGCGTCCTGGTTATTCTCCGCCGTCACCACCAGCGCAGTTTGCAACTGACGATTGGCCGACAGTAATTCGATAACCGTATCTTTGCACCACAGCTTGAGATCGGTCGCGACCTGGTCATTACGGCTACGCCCGGTATGCAGTTTTTTACCAAGCTGGCCGACTTTATCAATCAGCTTACCTTCCACCCAACTGTGAATATCTTCGGCATCGCTTTGCAAAATCTGCTGAGGATTCGCACGAACCTCTTCCAGCAGGTTATTCAGCGCCTCTTCCAACTGCAGCTGTTCATCGGCAGTCAGTACACCGACCGTTACCAACGCTTTGGACCAGGCCACAGAGCCAACAATATCCTGTTCTGCCAGGCGGTAGTCAAAACGCAACGAGTCGTTGAACTGTTTGAACCGCTGATCTGCTGCCTGTGTAAAACGCCCACCCCAAAGTGCCATAACAAATTTCCTTAATATGATATTTTTGCCCGGTGGCGCTGCGCTTACCGGGCCTACAAAACCCACGTAGGCCGGATAAGGCGAAGCCGCCATCCGGCACATTAATAGTTAAGCCAGAATACGCGTACCAATTGGCGTGCCGTTAAACAGCGCCGGAAGTTGCTCTGCATGACGCCAGGAGGCGATATCCACCGGACGGCCCAGCGTACGCGCGGCATCCAGCGCTGCATTCACCTTCACGATCATGCCATCGGTAATAATGCCCTGTTCAATCAGCTGTTCCGCTTTCGCCGCGGTCATTTCGGCAATGCGCTGGCCTTTGCCATCCAGAATACCGCTCACATCAGAGAGCAGGATCAGATCCGCACCCAGCGTTGCCGCCAGCGCCGTTGCAGCCTGATCGGCATTCACGTTCATCAGCAGACCATCATCAGTGACACCAATAGAGCTCACTACCGGCAGAAAACCGCTTTCCAGCAGCGTGTTAATCAGCTTAGGCGAACCCGGCTGCGCCAGTCCAACATGACCCAGTTCTTTATCGAGCGGCGTCACTTTTACGCTGTCGCCATCGCCAAGATACAGACCAACAGACGCGATGTGATGCTTTTTCGCCCAGGCCAGCAAGGTTTTATTCGCCGTTCCCGCCAGGGCACCGGTAATAATGTCAATTTGATCGGCAGGCGTGACGCGCAGACCATTTTTCTTTTTCACCGGCAGATTCAGCTGCTTCATCAGCTCGTCGACCACGCAGCCGCCGCCGTGCACAATGACCAGCGGACGCTGGTGCGACTCACGATAATTCACCAGTGCGGTAAACAGACGCTCCAGCGCCTCTTCGCTATCCAGTAAAACGCCGCCCAGCTTGATAATTAATGGATTCATTGTTGCACCCTTAAATAAGAGACTGCGTTTGGGCAAAGCCAAAACGAATATTTGCGCACTGCATCGCCTGTGCCGCCGCGCCTTTCAATAAGTTGTCTTCCGTCGCCACAACGATCAGATGCTCACCCTGCACAGCAAACCCGATATCGCAGAATGGTAATCCAACCACATTCTTCAACGCTGGAACCCCTTTGTCATACAGACGCACCAGCGGTTTATCGCCATACGCCTGTTGCAGCGTCTGCGCTACCTGAGCATGAGCTACACCCGCTTTAAGGCGGCAAGTGATAGTTTCCAGAATTCCGCGCGGGAAGTTGCCCAGATGCGGGGTGAAAATCACTTCAGCCCCCAGATGACTAGCGATTTCCGGCTGATGACGATGGGTAAACACGCCATATGGTTGCAGGCTTACTTCGCAAAAACTATTAGAGATAGCCGCTTTACGGCCCGCGCCGCTTACGCCGCTGGTCGCATTAATTACCGGCCAATGGCTGAGATCCAACAGCCCGGCGTCAATCAGTGGTTTCAGCGAAAGCTGCGCCGCCGTCGGGTAACAACCCGGCACAGCAATCAGATTCGCTTCTTTCAGTTGGTCTTCTTTCCATTCCGCCAGTCCGTAAACTGCCTGCTCCAGCAGGTCGGGATGCTGATGGGTAAAACCATAATATTTTTCATAGAACGCGCCGTCATTTACGCGAAACGCGCCAGAGAGGTCAAACACCACGCAACCGGCCTGCAAAAACTGCGGAGCCAGGTCATGACTTACCTCATGAGCCGTTGCGAGGAACACAACATCCACCCCTGCGCTAAACTCGCTGATATCTGACATTGGCTGCAACGGTAAATCGACAATGCCTTTCAACTGCGGATGCAAATCGGAGATTAATTTTCCTGCATCATTGCTTTGCGCTGAGACGGTCAAAGCGGTTATGGTCATATCAGGATGGCGATTTACATAGGTCACAAGCTCTGCGCCGGCATAGCCACTGGCGCCCACAATCAGCGTATTCAACATCGGGGCTGCTCACCTTCTTAGATTCTGTTGCCAGGTATAAGCCTTTATCACCTCACCTTACACTTGGTGGGTTTTATTACGCTCAACGTTAATGTATTTTTATTCATAAATACTGCATGAATATTGATACTATCATGACCCGAGGTGTGTCAACAATGAAAAACAATTTACCGCCATTTATCGAGATTTACCGCGCTCTGATTGCCACGCCATCGATTAGCGCTACCGAAGAAGCGCTCGATCAAAGCAATGCAGGTTTAATCACTCTGTTGGCGGGCTGGTTTAAAGATTTAGGCTTCAATGTGGAGGTCCAGCCGGTTCCCGATACGCGGAATAAATTCAATATGCTGGCGAGCATTGGACAGGGCTCTGGTGGTCTGTTGTTGGCGGGCCATACCGATACCGTACCCTTTGACGACGGACGCTGGACGCGCGATCCGTTCACCCTGACCGAGCATGACAATAAGCTCTATGGTTTGGGTACGGCGGACATGAAAGGCTTCTTCGCCTTTATCCTCGACGCGTTGCGTGATGTCGACGTCACGAAGCTGAAAAAGCCCCTCTACATTCTGGCCACTGCTGACGAAGAGACCAGCATGGCGGGAGCTCGCTACTTCTCTGAAACCACTGCTCTGCGCCCAGACTGCGCGATTATTGGCGAACCCACTTCACTGCAACCGGTTCGCGCACACAAAGGTCATATCTCTAATGCGATACGCATTCTGGGACAATCGGGTCATTCAAGCGATCCGGCGCGTGGCGTTAATGCGATTGAACTGATGCATGATGCCATCGGCCATATCATGCATCTGCGCGATGACCTGAAAGCGCGCTATCACCATGATGCCTTTACCGTTCCGTATCCAACGTTAAATTTGGGCCACATCCACGGCGGCGACGCCGCCAACCGAATCTGCGCCTGCTGCGAACTGCATATGGATATTCGCCCGCTACCGGGTATGACGCTAAACGATCTCAATGGGTTACTTAACGAAGCGCTGGCCCCTGTCAGCGAACGCTGGCCGGGTCGCCTGACCAT
Source organism: Citrobacter sp. Cpo148 (assembly GCF_030332375.1). Lineage (NCBI taxonomy): Bacteria > Pseudomonadati > Pseudomonadota > Gammaproteobacteria > Enterobacterales > Enterobacteriaceae > Citrobacter > Citrobacter sp. Cpo148. Next base: position 105,704 of record NZ_JAOWHY010000044.1, on the reverse strand, counting down.
ATCGGAACTGCATCCACCGATTCCAGGCTATGAGTGTCCACCTGACCATCAACTGGTAGAGGTGGTTGAGAAACTGCTGGGCGCACAGACTGAAGTGGTGAACTACTGCACCGAAGCGCCATTTATCCAGACGCTTTGCCCGACGCTGGTATTGGGTCCTGGTTCTATTAATCAGGCGCATCAGCCGGATGAATATCTGGAAACACGCTTTATTAAGCCAACTCGCGAATTAATCACCCAGGTTGTGCATCATTTCTGCTGGCATTAACTGCTTGTCACCCCGCCAATCCTTTAGTGGTAAGCGGGGTGATTTTTTAACATTTCCATAAGCAACGCTTATTTGATTGGATGTGAATTAAATAACGTAAATTCACGGCATTTATTCGTTTGCTGAACCGATTTCGCAGCAATTGACGTCACGTGTTTTACGTGGCTTTATAAAAGACGGCTAAAAAATTAAGTCCGCAAGATTTCGCGTGATAGTCAGGCGTGAAAGATACAGGACATATTCAAAATAGATGGGGTGTCTGGGTTAATATGAACGAACAATATTCCGCGTTGCGTAGTAATGTCAGTATGCTCGGCAAAGTGCTGGGAGAGACCATCAAGGATGCGCTGGGAGAGAACATTCTTGATCGCGTAGAAACAATTCGTAAGCTGTCCAAATCATCTCGCGCTGGCAATGAAGTTAATCGCCAGGAATTGCTCACCACACTGCAAAATCTGTCTAACGACGAGCTGCTGCCGGTTGCCCGCGCATTTAGCCAGTTCCTGAACCTGGCCAACACCGCCGAGCAATACCACAGCATTTCGCCAAAAGGCGAAGCAGCCAGCAACCCGGAAGTGATTGCTCGCACTCTGCGTAAACTGAAAGAGCAGCCCAACCTCAATGACGCCACCATCAAGAAAGCCGTAGAATCACTCTCTCTGGAGCTGGTACTCACCGCCCACCCGACCGAGATCACTCGTCGTACGCTGATCCATAAAATGGGTGAAGTGAACGCCTGCCTCAAGCAGCTTGATAACAAAGACCTCGTCGATTATGAACGCAACCAACTGATGCGCCGTCTGCGTCAGCTCATTGCCCAGTCCTGGCATACGGATGAGATCCGCAAACTGCGCCCGAGCCCGGTTGATGAAGCCAAATGGGGTTTCGCGGTAGTTGAAAACAGCCTGTGGGAAGGTGTACCGAACTACCTGCGCGAGCTGAATGAACAACTGGAAGAGCATCTGGGTTATAAGCTGCCGGTTGATTTTGTCCCGGTTCGATTTACTTCCTGGATGGGCGGTGACCGTGATGGTAACCCGAACGTAACGGCAGATATCACCCGTCACGTGCTGCTACTCAGCCGCTGGAAAGCGACAGACCTGTTCCTGAAAGACATCCAGTTTCTGATTTCTGAGCTGTCGATGGTGGATGCCACGCCGGAGCTGATGGCGCTGGTAGGCGAAGAAGGCGCAGCTGAACCTTATCGCTATCTGATGAAAACCCTGCGTTCTCGTCTGATGGCAACTCAGGCCTGGCTTGAAGCCCGTCTGAAAGGCGAGAAATTGCCGAAACCTGCGGGACTTCTCACCCAAAACGAACAGCTTTGGGACCCGCTATACGCGTGCTACCAGTCTCTGCAGGCCTGTGGCATGGGTATTATCGCCAATGGCGAATTGCTCGACACCCTTAGGCGCGTGAAGTGTTTCGGTGTACCGCTGGTGCGTATTGATATTCGTCAGGAAAGCACCCGTCATACTGAAGCCCTGGGCGAACTGACCCGTTATCTGGGTATTGGCGACTACGAAAACTGGTCGGAAGCGGATAAACAGGCTTTCCTGATCCGCGAACTGAATTCCAAGCGTCCGCTCCTGCCGCGTAACTGGGAACCGAGCAACGACACCCGTGAAGTGCTCGACACCTGTCGGGTCATTGCCGAAGCCCCATATGGCTCCATTGCCGCCTATGTTATCTCGATGGCGAAAACTCCGTCGGATGTGCTGGCCGTGCATCTGCTGCTGAAAGAAGCCGGAATTGGTTTTGCTATGCCGGTCGCTCCGCTATTTGAAACGCTGGACGACCTCAACAATGCCGATGACGTCATGTCTCAACTTTTAAATATCGACTGGTACCGCGGCTTTATTCAGGGCAAACAGATGGTCATGATTGGCTATTCTGATTCCGCAAAAGACGCGGGCGTGATGGCGGCCTCTTGGGCGCAATACCAGGCTCAGGACGCGCTAATCAAAACCTGCGAAAAAGCCGGTATCGAACTGACGCTTTTCCACGGTCGCGGTGGTTCCATTGGTCGCGGCGGCGCGCCTGCACATGCGGCGCTACTCTCTCAACCGCCGGGCAGCCTGAAAGGCGGTCTGCGCGTGACAGAACAAGGGGAGATGATCCGCTTTAAATACGGCCTGCCGGAAGTGACCATCAGCAGCCTGTCGCTGTACACCGGAGCAATTCTGGAGGCCAACCTGTTACCACCGCCAGAACCGAAAGATAGCTGGCGTCATATCATGGATGAGCTTTCCGATATTTCCTGCGAGCTCTATCGTGGATATGTGCGTGAAAACAAAGACTTCGTCCCTTATTTCCGCTCGGCAACACCTGAGCAGGAACTGGGTAAACTCCCGCTCGGTTCACGTCCGGCAAAACGCCGTCCGACCGGCGGGGTAGAGTCTCTGCGCGCCATTCCGTGGATCTTCGCCTGGACGCAGAACCGCCTGATGCTCCCGGCCTGGCTGGGTGCAGGTACCGCGCTGCAAAAAGTGGTTGAAGACGGCAAGCAAAGCGAACTTGAAGCCATGTGCCGCGACTGGCCATTCTTCTCCACACGCCTTGGCATGCTGGAAATGGTTTTCGCGAAAGCAGACCTGTGGCTGGCAGAGTATTACGATCAGCGCCTGGTCAAAAAAGATCTGTGGCCGTTGGGTGCAGAGCTACGCCAACGCCTGGCAGCAGATATCGATGTCGTACTGGCGATTGCCAACGACTCACATTTGATGGCCGACCTGCCGTGGATTGCCGAGTCCATTCAGTTAAGAAATATTTATACTGACCCGCTAAACGTATTACAGGCAGAGCTGTTACACCGCTCACGCCTGGCGGAAGAGCAAGGCAATGCACCGGACCCACGCGTAGAACAAGCATTGATGGTCACAATCGCTGGTGTCGCCGCTGGTATGCGCAATACAGGCTAACGTCCCTCCCCCGTCGCCTTCGTGCTATTATTCGGAGGCGACGGCAAAAACCGCTGTTACAACCACTTCATTTTCAATATATTCCCCCTCGAATATATTCATAAAATGAATATAAAGATGGCAAAACACGATCCTAAGATCGTGATGCTTCAGTTCCTCTTAATGTTTAAGTGCTACTCTTGGCGCTACAATTAAAGACAGGCTTACATTATGCAATCCTTACACCCCCAGTCTAAACCTAAATTTAGCTGGAAAGCCCTGGGCTGGGCGCTCCTCTATTTTTGTTTTTTTTCCAGTTTACTCCAGGTCGTTATTCTCTTATCCGGCTATAGCGGAACTAATGGTTTACGCGACTCCTTGCTGTTCAGTTCGCTGTGGTTGATTCCGGTATTCTTATTTCCAAACCGTATCCGCGTTATTGCTGCCGTCATTGGCGTAATGCTATGGGCAGCCTCGCTGGCTGCTCTAAGCTATTACGTCATTTACGGACAAGAGTTCTCGCAAAGCGTTCTGTACGTAATGTTTGAAACCAATGCGAACGAAGCCAGCGAATATCTGAGCCAGTATTTCAGCCTGAAGATTGTCTTGATTGCGCTGGCCTATACAGCTGTGGCAATTCTGCTATGGACACGTCTGCGTCCTGTGCATATTCCATCGCCCTGGCGCTATCTGGTGTCGTTTGCACTGTTATACGGTTTGATTCTGCATCCGATGACGGTGAACACGTTTATCAAACATAAACCATTTGAAAAAACGTTGAATGGTCTCGCCTCACGCATGGAACCAGCTGCGCCATGGCAATTCATCTCTGGTTATTATCAGTATCGTCAGCAGTTGACCGCGCTGAACAGCCTGCTGAATGAGAACAATGCCCTGCCGCCGTTGGCCAACTTTAAAGACAGCTCAGGTGATGCACCGCGTACGCTGGTACTGGTGATTGGCGAATCAACGCAACGTGGCCGCATGAGCCTGTACGGTTACCCACGCGAAACAACGCCGGAACTGGATGCACTGCATAAATCCGATCCTAACTTCACCGTGTTCAATAATGTCGTGACCTCCCGTCCGTACACCATTGAAATCCTGCAGCAGGCGCTGACCTTTGCCAACGAGAAGAACCCGGATCTGTATCTGACTCAGCCGTCCCTGATGAACATGATGAAACAGGCAGGTTATAAAACCTTCTGGATCACCAATCAGCAGACGATGACCGCCCGCAACACCATGCTGACGGTGTTCTCTAAGCAGACGGATAAACAGTTCTATATGAACCAGCAGCGTACACAAAGTGCGCGCGAATATGACAGCAACGTGCTGGCACCGTTTAAAGAAGTACTGGCCGACCCTGCACCGAAAAAGTTCATCATCGTGCACCTGCTGGGAACGCATATTAAGTACAAATTCCGCTATCCGGATGGTCAGGGTAAGTTCGACAATAATGTCGACAATGTGCCCGCAGGCCTGAGTGACGATGAGCTGGAAGCCTACAACGATTACGACAGCGCGAATGTCTACAATGACCATATCATTGCCAGTCTGATCAAAGACTATAAAGCGACCGATCCGAACGGCTTCCTGCTGTACTTCTCCGATCATGGAGAAGAGGTATACGATACGCCACCGCATAAAACGCAGGGTCGTAATGAAGACAACCCAACGCGTCATATGTATACGGTGCCGTTCCTGCTGTGGACCTCGGAAAAATGGCAGGCTGCACACCCGCGTGACTTCTCACAGGATGTGAATCGTAAATACAGCAGCTCAGAGCTTATCCACACCTGGTCTGATTTAGCGGGCTTCACCTATGATGGTTTCGATCCAACTCGTGCCATTACCAGCCCGCAGTTCAAAGAGACGACCCGCTGGATTGGCAACCCGTACAAAAAGAATGCCCTGATTGATTACGATACCCTTCCTTACGGCGATCAAATCGGTAATCAGTAACAGTCTGCCGGATTCGCTACGCTTATCCGGCCTACAGCTCGCAAAGACTTGTAGGCCGGATAAGGCATTAGCCGCCATCCGGCAATAATCACTTGAGGGCGATTGTTTTCAACGTTACTGTTTCCCTGTCTGCTGCCTGCAAGGGATTAACATGTATCACGACATCAGCCACCTGCTCTCTCGCCTGATCAACGGCCCCACACCGCTGCGGCAGATTTACTTTGCCAGCACCAGTAGCTCAACGCCGGAACTGGCGTATCAGGTCGATTTTCCCCGACTGGAGATTGTGCTGGAAGGTGAATTCACCGATAACGGTGTTGCTGGCGCATCCGCGACGTTACAGCCTTGCGATGCCTTGTTCGTTCCGGCTGGTGGCTGGAACTTTCCACAGTGGCTCACACCGGTGACCACGCTCAGTATCTTATTTGGCAAACAGCAACTGGGTTTTAGCATCGTTCAGTGGGACGGTAAGCAATATCAAAACCTTACCCGCCAGCACGTCGCGCGCCGTGGACCGCGTATTGGCTCATTCCTGCTGCAAACGCTCAATGAAATGCAGATGCAGCCGCAGGAGCAGCAAACCGCCAGGCTAATCGTTGCAAGCTTACTGAGCCACTGCCGCGATCTGCTCGGCAGCCAGATCCAAACCGCATCACGCAGCCAGGCGCTTTTCGAAGCCATTCGCAACTATATTGACGAACGCTACGCTTCACCGCTCACCCGAGAATCCGTCGCGCAGGCGTTCTACATCTCACCCAATTATCTTTCCCACCTTTTTCAAAAAACGGGCGCTATCGGTTTTAACGAATACCTGAACCACACGCGACTGGAACACGCAAAAACGCTGTTGAAGGGTTACGAATTGAAGATTAAAGAGGTGGCGCACATTTGTGGGTTTGTTGACAGCAACTACTTCTGCCGCCTGTTTCGCAAAAATACAGAACGTTCACCATCAGAATACCGTCGGCAATACCACAGCCAATTGACGGAGAAAAATATCTGCCAGCAATAAAGAAGACAAAAATAACATTCACTGGATTTTTGTAATATCAAAAAAGAAATCCATTACCCATTTTGCCAGAATAAACTCACCTAAAACTGATATGTGAAGTATCTCTCATTTTTCTAGATACATTACATTTATCCAGCTTTTGACAAATTTGTCAGATAGCGCGGTGTGGAGAAACACTCTTATCCTGTTCACAGCAAAGCATTCCGGCAACGGGTTGCTAATAGAAAACGAAGAGGGTGTTTTGTATGGAACTTTACCTTGATACCGCCAACGTTGCGGAAGTTGAACGTCTGGCACGCATCTTTCCTATCGCGGGAGTCACCACCAACCCAAGCATTGTGGCGGCAAGCAAAGAATCTATCTGGGATGTACTGCCACGCCTGCAAAACGCCATCGGCGAAGAGGGTATTTTGTTTGCCCAAACCATGAGCCGCGAGGCGCAGGGCATGGTGGAAGAAGCCAAACGCCTGAGCAATGCAGTGCCCGGTCTGGTAGTGAAAATCCCGGTGACATCCGAAGGTCTGGCCGCGATTAAGATGCTGAAAAAAGAGGGTATCACCACGCTGGGAACCGCCGTTTACAGTGCTTCTCAGGGGCTACTGGCTGCGCTGGCAGGAGCCAAATATATCGCGCCTTACGTTAACCGTATCGACGCACAGGGCGGCGACGGGATTCGCACAGTACAAGAACTGCAAACGTTACTGGAGCTGCATGCGCCAAACAGCATGGTACTGGCAGCCAGCTTTAAAACCCCGCGTCAGGCGCTGGATTGCTTACTGGCAGGATGTGAAGCTATCACCCTGCCATTAGACGTAGCGCAACAAATGCTCAATACCCCTGCGGTAGAGTCAGCAATAGAGAAGTTTGAGCAGGACTGGAACAACGCATTTGGTCACATCAACCTGTGAGGGAAATAAAGTATGGATCGCATTATTCAATCACCTGGTAAGTACATCCAGGGTGCCGATGTTATTACCCGTCTTGGCAGCTACCTCAAACCACTGGCAGAACGCTGGCTGGTCGTTGGGGACAAGTTTGTCTTAGGCTTTGCCCAGAGCGCACTGGAAAAAAGCTTTCAGGATGCCGGACTGGCGCTGGAAATTGCACCGTTTGGCGGCGAATGTTCACAAAACGAAATCGACCGTCTGCGCGGCGTAGCGGAAAAAGCGCAGTGTGGCGCAGTACTTGGTATTGGCGGCGGTAAAACGCTGGATACCGCCAAAGCGCTGGCACACTTTATGGGCGTGCCTGTCGCCATTGCCCCAACCATCGCCTCTACCGATGCGCCGTGCAGCGCGCTGTCCGTCATTTACACCGATGCCGGTGAATTCGATCGCTATCTGCTGCTGCCCAACAATCCGGACAGGGTCATTGTGGATACCAAAATTGTTGCGGGTGCACCGGCGCGTCTGTTATCTGCGGGTATTGGCGATGCGCTGGCAACCTGGTTCGAAGCGCGTGCTTGTTCACGCAGCGGCGCAACCACCATGGCGGGCGGTCAGTGTACTCAGGCGGCGCTGGCGCTGGCAGAGCTGTGCTTTAATACGCTAATCGAAGAAGGTGAAAAAGCGATGCTGGCAGCCGAGCAGCACGTGGTTACACCAGCACTGGAGCGCGTTATTGAAGCCAACACCTATCTGAGCGGTGTCGGTTTTGAAAGCGGTGGTCTGGCAGCTGCTCACGCCATTCATAACGGTCTGACCGCAATCCCGGATGCGCATCACTACTACCACGGCGAGAAAGTGGCTTTCGGTACGCTAACGCAGCTGGTGCTGGAAAACGCGCCAGTTGATGAAATTGAAACCGTTGCCGCGCTGTGTCATTCCGTTGGCCTGCCGATTACCCTGGCGCAACTGGACATCAAACAGGATATCCCGGCGAAAATGCGCATTGTGGCTGAGGCAGCCTGTGCAGAAGGCGAAACCATCCACAACATGCCTGGCGGCGCAACTCCGGACCAGGTGTATGCCGCCCTGCTGGTGGCTGACCAGTACGGTCAACGTTACCTGCAAGAGTGGGAATAACCTGCCAATAGAAAATCCCCGCAATCGCGGGGATTTTTTTATTCATACTATGCCGGATACGCACAAGCGACATCCGGCATTATCTGTTACAGCAGATCGAAACGATCCAGGTTCATCACTTTCACCCATGCGGCAACGAAATCTCTCACGAACTTCTCGTGAGCATCGCTGCAGGCATAAACTTCAGCCACTGCGCGCAGTACGGAGTTAGAACCGAACACCAGATCGGCGCGGGTTGCCGTGTATTTTACTTCACCGCTCAGACGGTCACGACCTTCGAACAGCTCTTTTGACTCATCAACCGCCTTCCACTCATGGCGCATATCCAGCAGATTGACGAAGAAGTCAGTGCTGAGCACGCCAGGACGATCGGTAAAGACGCCATGCTGGCTGCCGTCGAAGTTGGTGCCCAGTACGCGCATACCGCCCACCAGCACGGTCATTTCCGGTGCGGTCAGCGTCAGCTGCTGCGCTTTATCAATCAGCAACGACTCGGTGGTCGATACGTCAGGACGGGAGCGGTAGTTACGGAAGCCATCGGCGATCGGCTCAAGCAGTTCAAACATCTCAATATCCGTTTGGTCCTGACGCGCATCCACGCGGCCCGGCGCAAAAGGTACTTTAATGCTGACACCCGCAGCGCTAGCCGCCTGCTCTATACCAACAACACCGGCCAGCACGATAATATCGGCTAACGAAGCGGTATGGGCTGACTTATAAATGCCTTCCAGCACAGGCAGTACGCGTGCCGCGGTAGCATTCACATCCCAGCCACGCTGTGGGTCCAGCGCCAGACGCGCACCGTTAGCGCCGCCACGTTTATCCCCACCGCGGAACGTTGATGCAGAAGCCCACGCCACTGACACCAGCTCGCCCACGGACAACCCGGAAGCAGCAATGGTCGCCTTCAGTTTCAGGATATCTTCTTCGCTTGGGTTAAAGAACGCATGCGGCAGCGGGTCTTGCCAAATCAGATCTTCTTTTGGCACTTCCGGTCCGATGTAACGCGCTTTTGGCCCCATATCACGGTGCGTCAGCTTAAACCATGCGCGGGCAAACGCTTCGTTAAACGCCTGCGGATCGTTCAGGAAACGGCGGGAAATCTTCTCGAACTCCGGATCGAAACGCAGCGTCAAGTCGGTAACCAACATTGTTGGCTTACGTTTTTTCGACGGATCGAACGGATCGGGGATAATTTCCGGTGCGTCAACCGCTTCAAACTGAATAGCGCCTGCCGGACTGCGAGTTTGCACCCATTCATATTTGAACAGGTTCTCGAAGAAATAGTTGCTCCATTGGGTCGGCGTCTGCGTCCAGACCACTTCCAGACCGGAAGTAATTGCGTCTGCACCCGCGCCGCTGCCGTAGCTGCTGGCCCAGCCCAGGCCCTGCGCTTCAATTGGTGCGGATTCTGGATCGGCGCCTACGTGCGAAGCCGGCGCTGCACCGTGAGTTTTGCCCAACGTATGACCGCCGCCAATCAGCGCTACGGTTTCTTCGTCGTTCATACCCATGTTACCGAAGGTCGCGCGAATAGCCGCTGCCGCAGAAAGCGGTTCGCCGCTATGGTCCGGCCCTTCCGGGTTCACATAGATAAGACCCATTTCGGTTGCGCCCAGCGGCGCTTTTGCCAGTTCTTCCGGATGACGGTGGGTCAACCAGGCTTTTTCATCACCCCAGTTTACGTCGAGATCCGGTTCCCAGACGTCTTCACGACCGGCACCGAAGCCGAAAGTGCGGAAGCCTGAGTTTTCCAGCGCCACGTTACCCGCAAGGATAAACAGGTCGGCCCAGGAAATTTTCTGGCCATATTTCTGCTTGATTGGCCACAGCAGACGACGCGCTTTATCCAGGCTGACGTTGTCTGGCCAGGAGTTCAGTGGTGCAAAACGCTGCTGTCCGCGACCCGCGCCACCGCGTCCATCGATGGAACGATAGGTCCCAGCACCGTGCCATGCCATGCGGATAAACAAACCGGCATAAGAGCCCCAGTCAGCAGGCCACCACGGTTGAGATTCGGACAGAAGGGCTCTGAGATCCCCTTTCAGGGCAGAGTAATCAAGTTTGCTAAATTCTTTGCGGTAGTCGAAGTTCTCACCCAGCGGGTTCGAACGATTGGAATGTTGGTTTAAAAGATCAACGCGGAGTTGATTAGGCCACCAGTCGCGGTTATTTCTTCCTGCACCCGCGCTGTGATCCGGCCCGCCCTGATGAAAAGGACACTTACCGGCAGTTGATGCGTTTTGGCTATCGTCGGACATGCTCATCTATATGCTCCCTTTACAGTGTTCTGACTACGATATACACCACCAGAGATAAGATATAGTCGAAAAAACCCACAGATTCGATAGCTCATTCCTTTTATATTTAAAGTTACAGAGATGTAGATCAAAATGATCAATAAAAAACCCTCCGAAGAGGGCTGAGGCACTAATTATGCTGGTCTTACTCCCAGCGTGTGACAAATTGCGTAGCTCATCTCGGCGCGATTTAGAGTATAGAAGTGAAAATCTTTCACCCCTTCGCGACTGAGGATTTTCACCATGTCCATGGCGATGTTTGCACCTACCAGCTTGCGGGTTTCCGCATCGTCATCCAGACCATCAAACATGGTCGACATCCAGGAGGGGATACGAACATTGGTCATATCGGCAAATTTTTTCGCCTGTTTAAAGTTGGAGACTGGCAGGATACCCGGAATAATTTCCACATCGATTCCCGCAGACACGCAGCGATCGCGAAAGCGCAGATAGCTTTCCACATCGAAGAAAAACTGAGTAATGGCGCGGTTTGCACCAGCATCAACCTTACGCTTCAGGTTCAGCAAATCGGCCTGAGCGCTCTTCGCTTCTGGGTGTACTTCCGGATAAGCCGCAACGGAGATATCAAAGTCCGCAACGTCTTTCAGCAGAGTCACCAGGTCAGAGGCATACATATCCGGTTTACCGCTTCCCGGCGGCAAGTCACCGCGCAGAGCAACAATATGACGAATACCGTTATTCCAGTAGTCCTGAGCAATGGTGCGCAGCTCATCGCGGGTAGCATCAATACAGGTCAGGTGCGGAGCTGCTTCAAGACCAGTGCGATCCTTAATGCCTTTAATAATGCTGTGCGTACGGTCGCGCTCACCAGAGTTTGCACCGTAGGTGACTGAAACAAACTTCGGCTTCAGGCTGCTCAGGCGATCGATGGAGTTCCACAGGGTTTGCTCCATTTCACTGGTGCGCGGCGGGAAAAACTCAAACGAAACGTTAATCTGACCCTGTACTTCCGCCAGGCTCTGATTCAGGGCTTCCCGCTGGTTGGCGTGAAAAAAGCTCATACCTTACCTCATCAATCTTTTGTCGTTATATGTTGTGTTGTGAACTGCTATACGTTTAGACGTCTAGATGTAAAAATGACGGAAAAGCACGCTGGCGTCAACACAAAAATCATCGTTAAAGGTGAGGAATACTCAGCCAACGTGAAAAAAATTCACATCAGCCTGAAATGATGGGGAATTGTGGCATGACCGTCTGCCAGCCGTTAACGAGAGCGGTGACAGACTCGCCTCTGGCCAGAGCGCGGGTAAGACGCAATACGGGTAGGTTTAACGCAGGATGAGAGCGTTGAAGTGATTATGCAGATGGCTGTTGACGTATTTTATCCGGCCTGGGTCACAAACGAACCGTCGGCCGGATCATCCGGCAACAAAAACTACAGCAGCTGCGCCAGACGGTTGATGTCTGACTGAATAGCGCCGGCAGTGACGTCACGACCTGCGCCCGGTCCACGGATCACCAGCGGGTTATCGCGATACCAGCGGCTTTCAATAGCGAATACGTTATCGCACGGCAGCAGCGCCGCCAGCGGGTGTTCAGGACGAACCGCTTCAACACCAACGCGCGCTTTACCGTTAGCATCAAAACGCGCCACATAGCGTAGCACCAGCCCCATTTCACGCGCCGCTTCCAGACGCTGCACCATCTGCTCGTTAAGCTCATCACCATTCTCAAAGAAATGGTCAATAGAGCCTTCTTCACAGTGCGCAGGCACCAGCGATTCCACGCGAACCTGGTCCGGTTCGATGTCGTAACCTGCTTCACGCGCCAGAATCACCAGCTTACGCATCACATCTTTGCCGGAAAGATCTACGCGCGGATCGGGTTCAGTCAGCCCCTGTTGCCACGCCTGATCCACCAGATCGGTGAACGGGACCGTGCCATCAAATTGCAGGAACAACCACGACAACGTACCGGAGAAGATCCCGCTGATCGACAGAATGGTATCTCCGCTATCAATCAGATCGCGCACGGTATGATTGATCGGCAAGCCTGCGCCTACGGTAGCGTTATACAGCCAGTGGCGACCGGTTTTTTCAAAAGCGTCATGAATTTGGCGATAATTATGACTGCTGCTCGCCCCCGCCAGTTTGTTGGCGCTGATAACGTGGAAACCATGGCTGGCAAAATCCAGATACTGATCCGCAAGTTGCTCGCTGGCAGTAACGTCCAGCACCACTAAATCATCATACGGGTGAGCACGCATCCACAGGAATAGAGACTCTTCATCCTGCTCTACTGCCTCGTCATCAAAGAAAGCTAACGCGCGGCTGGCATCCAGCCCTTCGTAATTCAGCAGGCTACGACGGCTATCAACCACACCCGCCAGCACAAACTCTAATCCGGTGCGCGCCGAGAGCGTGCTCTGCTCGCGAGCGAACAGTTCCAGCCAGCGCGAACCAATGTTGCCTTTGCCGAACAACACCAGACCAATGCGTTTTTCCGCGCGGAAAATTGACTGATGCAGGCCCTGAATCAGGCTCTCTGTTGGCCCAGTACGCAGTACCGCGACCAGGCTGATACCCTCTTCCGATTGCCAGGTGAATTCAACCGGCTGACCTTTCAACTGTTGCCAGAAACGGTGGCAGTGCAGCGGATTACGGGTGACGCCCGCCCCGACCATCGCTACCAGCGCCAGCCCCTGGCGCAAACGCAGCTCGCCCGGCAGACCAGCTTCATCCAGAATTTTCAGTGCGCCGTCAGCGACTTCGGAGGTATAGCAAAATTGCAGCAGTTGGCGGTCAGGATGCACACCCACTGCCAGCGGACGCACCTGGGTACGTTTTAAAACCTGATCAATCTCTTTATAAGCCAGCTTAAAGTCCTGGCCAGTCGGAACCAAAAACTCAATCAGGCAGACGTCATCATGACTGGTCACAATACGCGCCCCGGTACCGGAGGCCAGTACGCGTTCAATGCGCGTTGAACCCTGCTCCGGCGTATAGCTACAACGCAGTTGGAGATCGATATCGCTACCGGAAACCGGCTGTAAGGTACGGGCATGGAGAACCGGCGCCGCCAGACGCGCCAGTTCGCTGGCTTCATCCAGACGCAGCAGCGGCAGCAAACAGGCGTCTTTTACTTTACGCGGGTCCGCGCTGTAAACCCCGGCGACATCGCTCCAGATAGTTACGCGAGAAACGCCCGCCAGCGCGCCAACCTGCGTCGCCGAGTAGTCGGAGCCGTTACGCCCCAGCAGGACCGTTTCACCGGCATTGCTGCGGCTAATAAAGCCGGTAACCACCAGCCGTTTACCCGGATGCTGTGCCAGCAGTTGCTGTAGCAGCGGGTAAGAAAGACCTTCATCTACCTGCGGCTGGGCACCGCGTTCAGCACGTAAAAAATCGCGCGCATCCAGCCAGGCTGACTCCAGCCCCTGTTGGTTAAGGACCGCAGACATCAAACGCGCGGACCATACCTCACCATGCCCAACAACCTCAGCATAGACGGCATCGTTCACGCCGCTGTCGAGTAATCCGGCCAGACGCTCCAGATCGTGAATAAACGCGCCAATCAGTCCATCCGCTATCTCAGGCGGTAACAAACCGCTGATAAGCTCGCTCTGATAGCGACGTAACGCCTGTTGAACCTGATGCGCAGAAAGGCGATCGGTCTGGCTTAATTTCAGCCAGCTAATCAACTGGTTAGTGGTACTGCCTGCGGCTGAAACAACCATCATGTCATCAGGCTGCGAGTACTCCGCCATAATGCCTGCGACACGCAGATAACATTTCACATCAGCCAGACTACTACCACCAAATTTGTGCAGTTGACGACCCTTCGCCCCTGCCTGCGCAATCACACTCATGTTTACCCCTTGTTTGCAGCCCGGAAGCCATTTTCCAGGTCGGCAATTAAATCTTCGCCATCTTCAATACCGGTGGAGATACGCAGCAGCGTTTCGGAAATTCCGGCAGCAGCACGCGCTTCTGGCGCCATGCCCGCGTGTGTCATGGTTGCGGCGTGGGAGATCAGACTTTCAACGCCCCCTAACGATTCCGCCAGCGTAAACAATGACAACCCTCCGAGGAAGCGGCGCAGCGTTTGCTCATCACCATCCAGTTCAAAACTTAACATCGCGCCAAAGCCTTTTTGCTGACGCGCGGCAATCTCATGGCCCTGATTATCCGGCAATGACGGGTGATACAATTTTTTCACCAGCGGCTGAGTTTGCAGATAATCGACTATCGCCTGAGCATTACGTTGCGCCACCTCCATTCGAGGAGACAGAGTACGCAGGCCGCGCAACAGCAGATAACTATCAAACGCGCCGCCGGTCACACCAATATTATTCGCCCACCATGCCAGTTCAGTGACCGTTTCCGGATCTTTCGCTATCACAACACCAGCCACCACGTCTGAGTGACCGTTTAAATATTTCGTGCATGAATGCAACACCAGATCGGCGCCCAATGCCAGTGGATTTTGCAGTGCCGGGCTTAAAAAAGTGTTGTCGACCACGCTGACCGCGCCAGCTTCACGCGCCAGCTGACAGATTTTCGCAATATCCACCACGCGCAGCAGCGGGTTGCTTGGGCTTTCTACCAGCACCAGCTTCGGTTTTTCCGCCAATGCGGCCTGCAATGCCTGCTCATCTCCTTGATCGACAAACAGGACGCGGTAACAGCCACGTTTTGCCAGACTGTCAAACAGTCGGTAGCTCCCGCCGTAGCAGTCATGCGGTGCGACCAGCAGATCGCCTGGCTTGAGGAAGACTGTGGTCACCAGATGAATCGCCGACATGCCAGTATTGGTCAGCACAGCACCTGCACCGCCTTCCAGTTCCGCCAGCGCACGCTGAACAACATCGCGCGTTGGGTTGCCGCGACGCGAATAGTCATGGGCGCGAGGTTCATTAAATCCGGTAAAGTTATAGGTGCTGGAGAGGTGAATCGGCGGGACAACGCAACCGTACTGTTCGTCGTCATTTAACCCGCTACGCACTGCGATGGTGGCCTGTTTACGCGTCATATTGAGGAGATCCTGGCTGAGTCGGTGAAAAGTCAGACACCAGAGTAATCATAGTTACGATAGCCGTCAATACATCTGGACATCTAAACTTCTTTGCGTATAGATTGAGCAAACTGGAAATAGCCGTTAAAATTATATGCATTAGCGTACATCTGCGTCGGCTTACTTCGTGTCAGGGCCACGCCACTACGATAAACTACGCGCAATTATGGTCCGGGCTCAGGTTCTGGCCTCAATATTAATGACGAAGAGGATTAGGTATCTCATGGCTGAATGGAGCGGCGAATATATCAGCCCATACGCTGAGCACGGTAAGAAGAGTGAGCAAGTCAAAAAAATTACGGTTTCCATTCCTCTGAAGGTGTTAAAAATCCTTACCGATGAACGCACGCGTCGTCAGGTGAACAACCTGCGCCACGCCACCAACAGCGAACTGCTGTGTGAAGCGTTTCTGCATGCTTTTACTGGGCAACCCTTACCCAACGATGACGACCTGCGTAAAGAACGCAGTGATGAAATCCCGGAAGAAGCAAAGGTAATCATGCGTGAACTGGGTATCAACCCGGAAACGTGGGAATACTGATAGTTAGAACGGCAATGGGCGTGTAGAGGCGGGAATGCTCCCGCCTTTTCTCACAGTGTTACTTACTAATACCATTGAGTTTATTCAATGTTTCTTCCATTTTGAGCGTTTCCGTACGGTTCAATGGATAGAAATAAATCAGAATGACCGCCGCCAAAAACAGGCATAGCGCCGGCAAGAGATTCGCCATCGTATAAATATTTTCCTGCACAATGCTGGTTTGCACTGCACCACCTGTTGACGATGATTGATAGCCAATGATAGCCAACATAAAGCCACCAATCGCCCCTGCGCATGCCTGACCAACCTTGCGCGCAAAGAAGTTCACACCATAAACCGTGCCATCCTCGCGATCGCCAGTGACATACTGATGGTAGTCACAAACATCAGTCATAAACGCCCAAATCATCAGGTTGAATAACCCTGCACCCAGCGTCGCCAGGAACAAGAAAACCAGATAGACCTTTGCATCCGTAATGTGGACAAAGTACATAATCACATACATGACCACGGCAAAAAGCAACGCGCCTACGCTGGCTTCTTTTTTACCAAACCGCTTCGTGAGCCAGGATGCCGATGGCGCCAGCAGAACCAGGGAACCAAAGGTAAACAGCAATGCGACTGACATCGCCTCTTTATTGTGGAAATAGTCATTAAACAGGTAAGTCATGTTGGTACCGGACAACCCCTGATTAATTACAATCAGCAAATCCACAACCACTAAAACAATCAGCGCCTTATTGCGTGCCAGTCCCTTCAGCAACACCGAAACGGGCATGCTCTCTTTTCTCTCCACGCGCACGCGCTCCGTCGTTAAATGACAGGTCAAGGATAAAAAGATCAAGCCCAGCACTGCGCAACCAATGGAAATCCAGAAGAAGTGTTGCCCGGAAATCACCTGGCTTCCATCCACCAGGGTGGTGTACATCAGGATTGGAATGAAAAAGCCAGTTGCCCCACCGCCAATTGCTGACCCAACGCTACGCCAGGTTGAAAGCGATACACGATCTTCAGGATTCGAGCTAATCGCCGCAGACATAGCACCGTACGGAATACTCACGGTCGATAACAGCGAACCGTAAATGAAATAGGAGCAGCAGATGTAGATGATTTTCGCCGTATAAGAAAAATCATTCACAAACGGCAGGAACAGGACAACCGCAATGATGCAAAATGGATACTTCATACGACGCACCCACGGGTTGAAACGTCCATGTACCGTCAGTTTAGAGGTATCGCATAAGCGCCCTACACCAACATCAACAAACGCATCAAAGAGTTTGGTCACAAAATAGAGTGAACCAACAATAACGCCGGAAATACCGAGGACGTTAGTGTAATAAATCATTAAAAAACTATTAACTAAGCCAAGAATAAAACAGGTTCCGAGGTCACCACATAAATAACCAATTTTATCTCTAATTCCGAAAGGCCTGACGGCAGTGGTTTCATTATTTCCGATAATAGCTCCATCATTAGACATGATGTCAACTCCTTAGACATATTATTCACACAAACTATGCTTATCGACGTAATCAGCCGATACGAAAACTATTACCGATTAAAAGTTATAACCAAGACCGACACGATAACGGGTCTGACGATCGTCTGTCGTTGTTGTGTTATAACCCGAGGAAACGTTGCCAACCTCAACAAATGGAACCCAGGAGCCTAATTTGTACGCCACGCGGAAGTTATATTCATAATCATCTTTCCGGTTGTTATATAAATCTTCGCTATCGGCAATTTTATAAATACCATTTAGCTCAAACATCCAGTCATTGACATTATAACCAAGCCAGGCTTCCGGACGATAGACCATGCGGTCATCTTTGCCGTCAGTGTTTCTGCGCATGTATTCCTGACGATAGCGGAACGCGGTCCACCAGTTGTCGTTGATGTTGTACTGCACGCGGATATAAGGCTTATAAATCGCGATATTATCGCCCGTTTCGATCGCAATGCCGGGCTGCCAGACAAGACCCTGCCAGGTGAACTGATAGCTTGCGGTATACTCGTTGCCGTTACTTTCCATATTATTCCACGCATCATTTGACTGCGTGTTTTCGGAACGAGAAATGGCTTCTACTGCCACACCAAAACCCGTGGCAAAACGGTGAGACATATACACACGATCGTAATTACGTCCATCGTCATAATATTCATGTCGGTAATCAACATAACCCGCCTGTGCGGCCGCAGAGAATAATGGAATCAGTAATAACGCAGATTTAAATTTCATGACAATCCCTCTTCACACTCAACAACGGAAATAATCCATCTCGTTTGTCCATAAAATGGGAAAACAAAAAGGCTTTTAGATTAATTTTATATTTCCACGAAAGTGTATTTTAGAAAGAAAGCAGAAACCTTTGGTATTTTGCCAGGAGCTGGTAAAAGTGGCAAAAGACAGAAGATAAAAAGGACGCAGATCACCAGTTGCAATATTTTATCGAGAAAATAAAACACCGTTTTATTTATTGAATAAAATAGATTATTCAATACATCAATATATATTTCAGTTCTGAAGCGCAGAAACAAAAAAAGCGCCGTAAGGCGCTTTTTTCTGACAGCTGAAACTTACTTGCTGCCTGGGATGCTGAAACGCTTGTTGAAGCGATCAACACGGCCACCGGTAGCAACATCACGCTGCTTGCCAGTATAGAACGGGTGGCACTGACCGCACACGTCCAGGTTCAGATCGTGACCGACGGTAGAGCGGATTTTCATGACGTTACCGCAAGAGCAGTTTGCAGTAATTTCTTCGTATTTCGGGTGAATATCTTTTTTCATGGGAAAACCTCGGTTTAAGGCCGCGTCGCTCTTCCAGCCCTAACGCCAGACACCACGCGATGTTAATTATTCCCCGTCACCTTTCACGCTGCATCAACAGCCTGAAACTCTCGGGTAATGGTCATTGTTTGACGCAATCAATTTGCATCAAAGGCGGCGAATCATACAGAAATTAACCTGCTCATGCAAACTGATCCGCATTCTACCCTCCACTAATGTGTATACTAACCCGCCAGATTTCAAGTCAGGATGATTCAATGCCCGTTGCGCACGTTGCCTTACCTGTTCCGCTACCTCGCACCTTTGACTACCTCCTGCCGGAAGGCTTGAGTGCCAAAGCCGGGTGTCGTGTACGCGTGCCCTTTGGCAAGCAGCAGGAGCGCGTGGGTATCGTCCTTTCCGTCAGCGAGCACAGTGAACTGCCGCGGAGCGAATTGAAAGCCGTTCTCGAAGTGCTGGACAGCGAACCTGTCTACTCGACCTCTGTCTGGCGTCTGCTGTTGTGGGCGGCTGATTATTATCATCATCCCATCGGTGACGTACTGTTTCACGCTCTGCCAATTTTACTGCGCCAGGGACGCCCGGCGACAAACGCGCCCATGTGGTACTGGTTTGCCACTGAAGAAGGCCAGGTAATTGACCTCAACAGCCTGAAGCGTTCTCCCAAGCAGCAACAGGCGCTGGCTGCGCTACGCCAGGGGAAAATCTGGCGCGACCAGGTGGCTGAACTGGAATTTAATGATGCCGCATTACAGGCACTGCGGAAAAAAGGGCTGTGCGATCTGGCGAGCGAAACACCAGGCTTTAGCGACTGGCGTACGCACTACGCGGTTTCCGGTGAGCGTCTGCGGCTGAACACCGAGCAGGCCACCGCCGTCGGGGCGATTCACAGCGCCTCAGACAGTTTTAGCGCCTGGCTATTAGCGGGCGTAACGGGATCAGGCAAAACAGAGGTCTATCTCAGCGTTCTGGAAAACGTCCTTGCCCAGGGCAAGCAGGCTCTGGTGATGGTGCCGGAGATTGGCCTGACGCCGCAAACTATTGCCCGTTTTCGCGAACGTTTCAATGCGCCGGTCGAAGTCCTGCACTCCGGTTTAAACGACAGTGAACGTCTTTCAGCCTGGCTGAAAGCAAAAAATGGCGAGGCGGCGATAGTTATCGGCACGCGTTCTTCGCTGTTTACGCCGTTTAAAAATCTCGGCGTGATTGTCATCGACGAAGAACACGACAGCTCTTATAAACAGCAGGAAGGCTGGCGCTATCATGCGCGCGACCTCGCGGTTTACCGCGCCCATAGTGAGCAGATCCCGATTATTCTCGGCTCAGCCACTCCGGCACTGGAAACGCTGTGTAACGTGCGGCAGAACAAATACCGCATGCTGCGCCTGACGCGCCGAGCCGGAAATGCGCGCCCAGCCACTCAGCACGTGCTGGATCTCAAAGGTCAGCAGGTGCAGGCCGGACTCGCCCCTGCGCTAATCGCCCGTATGCGTCAGCACCTGCAGGCGGATAACCAGGTGATCCTGTTTTTGAACCGTCGTGGTTTTGCGCCCGCCCTGCTTTGCCACGACTGTGGTTGGATTGCCGAATGTCCGCGTTGCGATCATTACTACACGCTACATCAGGCGCAGCACCACCTGCGTTGCCACCACTGCGACAGCCAGCGCCCAATACCGCGTCAGTGCCCCTCCTGCGGTTCGACGCATATGGTTCCGGTAGGACTCGGCACCGAACAGCTTGAGCAGGCTCTGGCACCTTTTTTCCCCGGTGTGCCAATTTCACGTATCGATCGCGACACCACCAGCCGTAAAGGGTCGCTGGAGCAGCATCTGGCGGAAGTGCATCGCGGCGGCGCACGAATTCTTATAGGCACGCAAATGCTGGCCAAAGGCCACCACTTCCCGGACGTCACTCTGGTGGCGCTGCTGGACGTTGACGGCGCGCTATTCTCCGCAGATTTCCGGTCAGCAGAACGCTTCGCCCAGCTCTATACGCAGGTCTCTGGCCGTGCCGGACGCGCCGGGAAACAAGGCGAAGTGGTGCTGCAAACGCACCATCCTGAACATCCGCTGCTGCAAACCTTGCTGTATAAAGGCTATGACGCGTTTGCCGAACAGGCGCTGGCCGAGCGACAAACGCTCCAGCTTCCACCGTGGACCAGCCATGTGATCGTGCGGGCAGAAGATCATAACAACCAGCATGCACCAATGTTCTTGCAGCAACTACGGAATCTCATTCAAGCCAGCCCGTTGGCCGATGACAAACTCTGGGTGCTCGGCCCGGTTCCCGCACTGGCGCCCAAACGCGGTGGTCGTTATCGTTGGCAAATATTGTTGCAACATCCATCACGAATTCGTCTGCAACATATCGTCAGCGGCACGCTGGCACTGATCAATACGCTACCCGATGCACGCAAGGTTAAATGGGTGCTGGATGTCGATCCCATCGAGGGATAACCCCTCACGATGCGAGGCGGATCGTAAAATTAAAGATCCATCACACTTTTTATGAAAATTCTGTAACCGCTTCCATTCACTATCTGATAAAAATGTTTCAGATGAAGGTTATCCAGGGACGAGTCTGTGCCAGCAGCTCTCTGGCGAGGAGAAAGAGTGAAACCGAATAAGCAGGTTGCCGCCGCTACGATGAAAGATGTTGCTCTGAAGGCGAAAGTCTCAACGGCAACCGTATCCCGCGCATTAATGAACCCGGACAAAGTCTCGCAGTCAACCCGTAACAAGGTTGAGCAGGCAGCGCTGGAAGTGGGATATCTACCCCAATCAATGGGACGTAACGTTAAGCGTAATGAGTCACGTACCATTCTGGTGATTGTGCCAGATATCTGCGATCCGTTTTTTAGCGAAGTGATTCGTGGCATCGAAGTGACTGCCGCAGAACAGGGATACCTGGTGCTTATTGGCGACTGCGCGCACCAGAACCAGCAGGAAAAGACGTTTCTTAACCTCATTATCACCAAGCAGATCGATGGCATGGTACTGCTCAGCTCACGCCTGCCGTTTGATGCCAGCGTGGAAGAACAGCGCAATTTACCGCCGATGGTCATGTCGAACGAGTTCGCGCCAGAGCTGGAACTCCCTACCGTGCACATTGATAACCTCACCGCCGCCTTTAACGCGATGAATTATCTGCTGGAACTGGGGCATAAACGCATTGGTTGTATCGCCGGACCCGAAGATATGCCGCTGTGCCATTACCGTCTGCAAGGCTACGTTCAGGCATTACGCCGCAGCGGAATTACGGTCGATCCGCATTTCATCGCGCGCGGTGACTTTACCTATGAAGCGGGAGCCAATGCGTTGAAGCAGCTCCTTGAACTACCGCAGCCGCCGACCGCTGTCTTTTGTCACAGCGACGTCATGGCGCTGGGCGCACTCTCTTACGCCAAACGTCAGGGTCTGAAAGTCCCTGATGATTTATCCATTATTGGCTTTGATAACATTTCGCTCACGGAATTTTGTGATCCACCCCTGACAACCGTCGCACAGCCGCGTTTCGATATCGGACGTGAAGCTATGCTGTTACTGCTCGATCAATTACAAGGGCAGAGCGTCAGCAGTGGCTCACGTTTACTGGACTGCGAGCTTATTATTCGGGGTACTACCCGGGCACTGACGTAAAGTAAAGTGCTTTCGGACTCCCCTGTCTGGTCAAAGGCCCGCCGCTTAAGTAACATGGCGGGCTGACGAACGAATATATACAGCGAAACGATAGTGGCACAACGAGATTATGTACGTCGCGGCCAACCGGCACCTTCGCGGCGCAAGAAGAGCACATCACGGAAAAAACAACGCAATACGCCTGCGGTATCGCCCGCAATGGTTGCTATTGCTGCAGCCGTACTCGTGACCTTTATCGGTGGTCTGTACTTCATTACGCATCACAAGAAAGAAGAGTCCGAAACGCTGCAAAACCAGAAAGTCACCGGTAATGGCATTCCGCCAAAACCGGAAGAGCGCTGGCGATACATCAAAGAGCTGGAAAGCCGTCAGCCTGGCGTACGTGCGCCTACCGAACCGTCTGCGGGCGGCGAGGTGCTGAATGCCGATCAGCTAACCAATGAGCAGCGCCAGCTATTGGCGCAAATGCAGGCTGATATGCGTCAACAGCCGACGCAGCTCAACGAAGTACCGTGGAACGAGCAAACGCCTGAACAACGCCAGCAAACGCTGCAGCGTCAGCGTCAGGTGCAACAGCAGCAGTGGAATAACGCACAGCAGCAGGCTCAGCAGCCGCGTCCACGGGCAACAGAACAGCCGTATCAGCAGCAGCAAACGCGTACAGCACAAGCCGCGCCGGTACAGCAGCCGAAAGCGCAGCCAAAACCGGCGGCGCAACAGCCGTATCAGGATCTGCTGCAAACGCCTGCGCATACCACCGCCGCTCAGCCGAAAACGCAACCGGCCGCGCCAATAACGAATGAAACGCAACCGCCAAAACAGACGGCGGAGAAAAAAGATGAACGCCGCTGGATGGTTCAGTGCGGGTCATTTAAAGGCGCTGAGCAGGCAGAAACCGTGCGCGCGCAGCTGGCCTTTGAAGGCTTTAACTCCCGTATTACCACCAATAACGGCTGGAATCGTGTGGTCATTGGTCCGGTCAAAGGCAAAGAGAATGCCGACAACACCATCAGCCGCCTGAAGGTTGCTGGTCACACAAACTGCATTCGACTCTCTACTGGGGGTTGAAACCCCCAAAATCCCCCCCATCTATACTTGCATTACGCCCCGTACACTGTGCGGGGCCTGTACATTGCATTTGTAACCAAGGGGTCTGCTCGTGACAACAATAGTAAGCGTACGCCGTAACGGCCATGTGGTAATCGCCGGTGATGGTCAGGCCACACTGGGTAACACCGTAATGAAAGGCAACGTGAAGAAAGTCCGCCGTCTGTATAACGACAAAGTCATTGCGGGCTTTGCGGGCGGTACTGCGGATGCATTCACGCTGTTCGAACTGTTCGAACGCAAGCTGGAAATGCACCAGGGTCACCTGGTGAAAGCGGCCGTTGAACTGGCAAAAGACTGGCGTACCGACCGTATGCTGCGCAAACTCGAAGCGCTGCTGGCCGTCGCAGATGAAACGGCATCACTCATCATCACCGGTAACGGCGACGTCATCCAGCCAGAAAACGATCTGATTGCTATCGGCTCCGGCGGTCCCTACGCCCAGGCTGCTGCACGCGCTCTGCTTGAAAATACCGAGCTTGGCGCACGCGAGATTGCTGAGAAAGCGTTGGATATTGCAGGGGATATCTGCATTTATACCAACCACTTCCATACCATCGAAGAATTGAACTCCAAAGCGTAAGGATCCCCCATGTCTGAAATGACCCCACGCGAAATTGTCAGCGAACTGAACAAACACATCATCGGCCAGGATAACGCTAAGCGTTCCGTGGCGATCGCCCTGCGTAACCGCTGGCGTCGTATGCAGCTCAACGAAGAGTTGCGTCATGAAGTCACGCCGAAAAACATTCTGATGATTGGCCCGACCGGCGTCGGTAAAACCGAAATTGCCCGTCGTCTGGCAAAACTGGCCAACGCGCCGTTCATCAAAGTTGAAGCAACAAAATTCACCGAAGTCGGCTATGTTGGTAAAGAAGTAGATTCCATCATCCGCGATCTGACCGATGCTGCCATCAAAATGGTCCGCGTGCAGGCAATCGAGAAAAACCGCTTCCGTGCCGAAGAGATGGCGGAAGAGCGCATTCTCGACGTGCTGATCCCACCAGCTAAAAATAACTGGGGGCAGTCAGAGCAGCCGCAGGAACCTTCTGCAGCGCGTCAGGCATTCCGTAAAAAACTGCGTGAAGGCCAGCTGGATGATAAAGAGATCGAAATCGATCTCGCGGCCGCACCGATGGGCGTTGAAATTATGGCGCCTCCAGGAATGGAAGAGATGACCAGCCAGCTGCAGTCCATGTTCCAGAACCTGGGCGGTCAGAAGCAAAAACCGCGTAAGCTGAAAATCAAAGACGCGATGAAGCTGCTGATTGAAGAGGAAGCGGCCAAACTGGTGAACCCGGAAGAGCTGAAACAAGAAGCTATCGACGCCGTTGAGCAGCACGGGATCGTGTTTATCGACGAAATCGACAAAATCTGTAAGCGCGGCGAATCCTCCGGCCCGGACGTGTCCCGTGAAGGCGTACAGCGCGACCTGCTGCCGCTGGTTGAAGGCTGCACGGTCTCCACCAAGCACGGCATGGTGAAAACAGATCACATTCTGTTTATCGCTTCTGGTGCATTCCAGGTAGCCAAACCGTCCGACCTGATCCCAGAACTGCAGGGTCGTCTGCCGATTCGTGTCGAGCTGCAGGCGCTGACCACCAGCGATTTTGAGCGTATCCTTACCGAACCGAATGCCTCCATCACCGTCCAGTACAAAGCGCTGATGGCGACTGAAGGTGTGGACATCAACTTCACTGAATCCGGTATTAAACGCATTGCCGAAGCGGCCTGGCAGGTTAACGAAACCACCGAAAACATCGGTGCACGTCGTCTGCATACCGTTCTGGAACGTCTGATGGAAGATATTTCCTATGATGCGAGCGATTTGAACGGCCAAAGCATCACAATTGATGCCGAATATGTGAGCAAACATCTGGATGCGCTGGTCGCAGATGAAGATCTGAGCCGTTTTATCCTATAATCGCGTTCAATGCATTTTCATCACTGTTGATGGGGCTGATAAAGCCCCATTTTTATTGGCGCTAAATATGACTGAACAACAACAAATTAGCCGCTCACAAGCCTGGCTGGAAAGTTTACGACCTAAGACCTTACCGCTCGCCTTCGCGGCGATCATCGTCGGTACGGCATTAGCATGGTGGCAAGGATACTTCGATCCGCTGGTTGCTCTGCTGGCATTGATTACGGCAGGACTGCTGCAAATTCTGTCCAATCTCGCTAACGACTATGGCGATGCCGTTAAAGGCAGCGACAAACCCGACCGTATTGGACCGCTGCGCGGTATGCAAAAAGGGGTCATCACCCAACAGCAGATGAAGCGCGCGCTGATCGTCACCGTGGTGCTGATCTGTCTGTCCGGGCTAGCCCTGGTTGCTGTAGCCTGTCACACGCTGGCGGATTTTGTCGGTTTCCTGGTGCTCGGCGGTCTGTCGATTATCGCCGCGATCACCTACACCGTGGGTAATCGCCCTTACGGATATATCGGCCTGGGCGATATTTCTGTGCTGGTATTCTTCGGCTGGCTCAGCGTAATGGGAAGTTGGTATCTGCAGGCGCATACGTTGATTCCAGCGCTGATTCTGCCTGCCACCGCCTGCGGCCTGCTGGCAACCGCCGTGCTCAACGTCAACAACCTGCGCGATATCAACAGCGACAGAGAAAACGGCAAGAACACGCTGGTCGTGCGTTTAGGCGCTGTCAATGCCCGCCGCTACCACGCCTGTCTGCTGATGGGCACGCTGGTCTGTCTGGCACTGTTCAACCTGTTCTCACTGCAAAGCCTGTGGGGATGGCTGTTTATCCTCGCCGCTCCGCTGCTGATCAAACAGGCTCGCTATGTAATGCGCGAGATGGACCCGGCAGCAATGCGTCCGATGCTGGAACGCACCGTAAAAGCGGCATTGTTAACTAACCTGCTGTTTGTCGTTGGAATTTTCTTAAGTCAGTGGTCTCTTTAACTGACAAATATCAATTAACAATTGATGATTTTGCCAACAGTACACATAGCGCGATATACTAAAAATTCTCGCAGCAACTGAACGTTAAGCCTATGAAATACGATACATCCGAGCTTTGTGACATCTATCAGGAAGATGTCAACGTCGTGGAACCGCTGTTCTCTAACTTTGGAGGACGGTCGTCGTTTGGCGGACAAATCATCACGGTAAAATGTTTCGAGGACAACGGGTTGCTGTACGATCTGCTCGAACAAAACGGCCGTGGTCGCATTCTGCTGGTCGATGGCGGCGGTTCTGTTCGTCGTGCGCTGGTCGATGCCGAACTGGCACGGCTGGCCGTACAGAATGAATGGGAAGGTCTGGTCATCTACGGCTCAGTACGCCAGGTAGACGATCTGGAAGAACTGGATATCGGCATTCAGGCGATTGCCGCAATTCCGGTAGGCGCTTCCGGTGAAGGCATTGGGGAAAGCGATGTGCGCGTCAACTTTGGCGGCGTGACGTTCTTCTCCGGCGACCACCTGTACGCCGATAACACCGGGATAATCCTCTCCGAAGACCCGCTCGATATCGAGTAAGCGAAAAAGGCCATCAGCAAATTTGATGGCCTTTTTTTCATTCATTTGATTCGTAATGAATGACTTTAATATCATACTTTTTATATTTTTCTTCGACAACGATACTCATCGTCTCACGACTGACAGGATAAGTTTCGATATAAGCATTTAATTTATCCTCAGCTATCTGAATGCCACTCTTTTGTATCTCGGTAAAAATTATCTCACTGCGTTGAAGATGACTACCATCATCTGCATAGCTTACAAAAAACCAGTCGTTAGATATCCTTGGAGCCTGTTTAAGAGGTTTCGGTGTTAGCAGATGATAAAATAATAAATTCTGCTGAGTGTAGATTTTTTCTGTATAGATGCTCACCATAAAATGACAATAAAATAGCGCAATAAAAAGCATAAACACAATAATAAAACCTGATCTCCTGGATTTCATATGTGGAGTTCCCGAACATAATCAGGATTAGCAATAGGTCTTATTACATCCATAAATAAAGGTAATTCACCCGAATAGGGTTCATGTCTCTTATCTTTATTGATAGGGTCAGGAAACAGTAACGGAATAACACTTTTATTCTTAAACTCACCAACTGGGCCATAGAAGTCCCAGATTCGATAAGCCTTTTCTTTCGAGCATATCTGAAGGTAAGAGGTGTAATCTGCATAATTTACCGCTTGGTAAAAACCAAATAGATTTGAGACCAAATCTTCAGCACTATAACCACTATCCGTTAAATAAACATAAGGCCAAAAGTCCTGTAAGGACTCAAAGCGATGTGACGTACCTAAGAATATTGATAAAGCAATACCTTGTAAGGTTCGCTCCTGCAATCCTCGGCGCACCATAAATCTACGATATATACCAGTATTGATATTTATGCCATGAATGTTTTTGGACATACTTTGATGATAATTCACTTCATAAAACTCACTATCACCACCACGAGGCCTTGTCATTTCAAACCATAATTTTTCAGCCCCTGCCGGATTAGCATGGCCTAAATCAATCCATCCTAAATTATCTGTATAGATAAGACCATATCTAATATCGCTGGTGATAAGTCGATCCGAATCATCAATAATATCGTTTCTTTTTGTCATATCGTATTCTTTGATATTTAAAAAATACGATATCCTAATCTCTACATAACAAAAAGGCATCCATTATGGATGCCTTTTTCAAGAAATCAGAATTAGACTTCTTCCATACGACCCAGCAGGGCATGCAGACGATCCTGCCAGCCGTTCTGCTGTTCTTTCAGGTTGTTGTTCTCACGCTCCAGTTCTTCACGCTGCTGCTGTGCAGTCTGAACTTCCTGCGACAGTGAGTTGTTCTTTTCTTTCAGCTCTTCGATTTCCATCTGCAACAGCGTGATGGTATCAATCGCCTGCTGTACTTTTGCTTCCAGTTTCTCAAACACTTCTAATGACATCGTCATACCTCTCCTGAATTGCAAGGCGTTGATGGATAAAAATCCTCGTCCCGATAACCGGCGACGCCTTAATAAAAACGAGCGCACTCTACTTAACACCGATTGTATGAAGCCGCGTCATCCCTGTCCAGCGGCATCCCGCGCAGATTGCGGTTTGCAACACTTTTAGTCTTTCTCCTGGTGACATTACTGTCATAACTCTTAAGTGTTAACAGATTGATCAGTGAAATGATTCAGCTCACATTATTTTTGTATAACAAATACCTCACGATGGCGCGAAAACGCTCATTTTGTTGATGCAGTACACACATTTTAATTTCGATATTTCTCGTTTTTGCGCGTTAACGATAAATTAACAGTGTGCCTACCGGCTCCGGGGATGTCAGTGACCTTCTCGCACACAATAAACATTAAACTCTCTTCAGGATCCGATTATGAGTCAAACATCAACCTTAAAAGGCCAGTGCATTGCTGAATTCCTCGGTACCGGGTTGTTGATTTTCTTCGGTGTGGGCTGTGTCGCTGCACTTAAAGTGGCTGGGGCTACTTTTGGTCAGTGGGAAATCAGTATCATCTGGGGTCTGGGGGTAGCGATGGCTATCTATCTGACCGCAGGCGTTTCTGGTGCACACCTGAATCCCGCGGTAACCATCGCACTCTGGCTGTTCGCCTGTTTTGATAAACGCAAAGTTGTTCCTTTTATTATTTCGCAAATTGCCGGCGCCTTTTGCGCAGCGGCACTGGTTTACGGGCTTTATTACAATCTTTTCCTCGATTTCGAACAAACTAACCATATCGTACGCGGCAGTACCGAGAGCCTGGGTCTGGCAGGTACTTTCTCCACCTATCCAAACCCGCATATCAATTTTGTGCAGGCCTTCGCGGTTGAAATGGTCATTACCGCTATTCTAATGGGGCTGATTCTGGCTCTGACCGACGATGGTAACGGTGTACCTCGTGGTCCGCTGGCACCACTGCTGATCGGCTTGTTGATTGCCGTTATTGGTGCTTCCATGGGTCCGCTGACAGGTTTTGCGATGAACCCGGCACGTGACTTCGGACCGAAACTCTTCGCCTGGATGGCCGGATGGGGTGAGATTGCCTTCACGGGTGGTCGCGATATCCCTTACTTCCTGGTTCCGGTGTTTGGCCCGATTACCGGCGCGATTTTGGGCGCATGGGCATATCGCAAACTGATTGGTCGTCATTTACCGTGCGATGTCTGCGCGATTGAAGAAAAAGACGTTGCGGCCAACACTCAACAAAAAGCTTCGCAGTAATGTGACTACGGGACAAAAAATTATGACTGAAAAAAAATATATCGTTGCGCTCGACCAGGGCACCACCAGCTCCCGCGCGGTCGTAATGGACCACGATGCGAATATCGTTGCCGTTTCACAGCGCGAATTCGAGCAAATCTACCCGAAAGCAGGTTGGGTAGAACATGACCCGATGGAAATTTGGGCGACCCAAAGCTCCACGCTGGTAGAAGTTCTGGCGAAAGCCGATATCAGTTCCGATGAAATTGCAGCGATCGGTATTACCAACCAGCGTGAAACCACCATCGTCTGGGAACGCGAAACCGGTAAACCTATCTATAACGCGATTGTGTGGCAGTGTCGTCGTACCGCGGATATCTGCGAAAAGCTCAAACGCGACGGTATGGAAGAGTACATCCGTAATAATACAGGTCTGGTCATTGACCCGTACTTCTCCGGCACCAAAGTGAAGTGGATCCTCGACCACGTAGAAGGCTCGCGTGAGCGCGCTCGTCGCGGCGAACTGCTGTTCGGTACCGTAGATACCTGGCTTATCTGGAAAATGACGCAGGGACGTGTACACGTCACGGATTACACCAACGCCTCACGTACCATGCTGTTCAACATCCACTCCCTGGACTGGGATGACACGATGCTGGATGCGCTGGATATTCCGCGTGCGATGCTGCCTGAAGTTCGTCGCTCTTCTGAAGTGTACGGCCAGACCAACATCGGTGGTAAAGGCGGTATTCGTATTCCTATCTCCGGTATCGCCGGTGACCAGCAGGCGGCGCTGTTTGGCCAGCTGTGCGTGAAGGAAGGGATGGCGAAAAACACTTACGGTACCGGCTGCTTCATGCTGATGAACACCGGCGAGAAAGCCGTTAAGTCCGAAAACGGACTGCTGACCACCATCGCTTGCGGACCGACCGGGGAAGTGAACTACGCGCTGGAAGGTGCGGTATTTATGGCTGGCGCATCTATCCAGTGGCTGCGTGATGAAATGAAACTCATCAGCGATGCGTTCGACTCCGAATATTTCGCCACCAAAGTGAAAGACACCAACGGCGTGTATGTCGTTCCGGCATTTACTGGCCTGGGCGCACCATACTGGGACCCGTATGCTCGCGGCGCCATCTTTGGTCTGACCCGTGGGGTAAACTCCAACCACATCATCCGTGCCACGCTTGAGTCTATTGCATATCAGACTCGTGATGTTCTGGAAGCAATGCAGGCTGACTCCGGTATTCGCTTGCACGCCCTGCGCGTCGATGGCGGTGCGGTCGCCAACAACTTCCTGATGCAGTTCCAGTCCGACATTCTCGGCACGCGCGTTGAGCGCCCGGAAGTCCGCGAAGTCACCGCATTGGGTGCGGCATACCTGGCTGGTCTGGCAGTAGGCTTCTGGCAGAATCTGGATGAGCTGCAGGAAAAAGCGGTCATCGAGCGTGAATTCCGCCCAGGTATCGAAACCACCGAACGTAACTTCCGTTACAGCGGCTGGAAAAAAGCGGTCAAACGCGCCATGGCGTGGGAAGATCACGACGAGTAATACGTCATAGCCGGATGGCAACTGTGCCTTATCCGGCAATATCTTCGTGCGGGGGCAACCCCGCACACACATCAATAATCTCGCCCCCTCCCCTGTGCTACACTTCGCGCCATTCCTTTTAGCTACGAGTTTGCAATGAGACGAGAACTTGCCATTGAATTTTCACGCGTGACCGAAGCGGCCGCGCTGGCTGGCTATAAATGGCTGGGCCGCGGCGACAAAAATACCGCTGACGGCGCGGCGGTAAACGCCATGCGTATTATGCTCAACCAGGTCAATATCGACGGCACCATCGTGATTGGCGAGGGTGAGATCGATGAAGCACCGATGCTGTTTATCGGTGAGAAAGTCGGGACCGGTCTTGGTGATGCGGTCGACATCGCCGTCGATCCTATCGAAGGCACACGCATGACGGCAATGGGTCAGGCAAACGCGCTGGCCGTACTGGCTGTTGGCGATAAAGGTTGCTTCCTGAACGCGCCAGACATGTACATGGAAAAGCTGATTGTCGGCCCAGGCGCAAAAGGGTCTATCGACCTGAACCTGTCGCTGGAAGCCAACCTGCATAACGTTGCCGCTGCACTCAATAAGCCGCTGAGTGAACTGACCGTCACCATTCTGGCCAAGCCACGCCATGATGAAACGATCGCCGAAATGCAAAAACTGGGCGTGCGCGTCTTTGCTATTCCAGACGGTGACGTTGCTGCCTCCATTCTGACCTGCATGCCAGACAGTGAAGTTGACGTGCTGTACGGCATTGGCGGCGCACCGGAAGGTGTCGTTTCTGCCGCCGTTATCCGCGCGCTGGACGGCGACATGCAGGGTCGTTTGCTGGCGCGTCATGACGTCAAAGGCGACAGCGAAGAGAACCGTCGCATTGGCGAACAGGAACTCGCTCGTTGCGCCGCCATGGGTATTGAAGCGGGCAAAGCGCTGCGTCTCGATGAAATGGCGCGTAGCGACAACGTCATTTTCTCTGCCACCGGCATCACCAAAGGCGATTTGCTGGAAGGGATTAGCCGCAAAGGTAATATCGCAACCACCGAAACGCTGCTGATCCGCGGTAAATCACGTACGATCCGCCGCATTCAGTCGATTCACTACCTCGATCGCAAAGATCCCGATGTGCAGGCGCACATCCTGTAATTGATTTGATCAATAGAGCCTTCCAGCCCATATGGGCTGGAAATCTTTCGTCCAACAAACGAAGATAAGGCAATCAAAGCAGACAGGAGAAAACCATGGCAGATTGGGTAACAGGCAAAGTCACGAAGGTACAGAACTGGACCGATGCCCTGTTTAGTTTGACCGTGCGAGCTCCGGTTCTTCCTTTCACTGCAGGTCAATTCACCAAGCTTGGCCTTGAGATCGACGGCGAACGCGTCCAGCGCGCCTATTCTTACGTCAATGCCCCTGATAACCCCGATTTAGAGTTTTATCTGGTGACGGTTCCCGACGGCAAACTCAGCCCTCGTCTGGCAGCACTGAAGCCTGGCGATGAAGTCCAGGTGGTGAGTGAAGCTGCTGGTTTCTTCGTGCTGGATGAAGTCCCCGATTGCGACACGCTGTGGATGCTGGCAACCGGCACGGCTATCGGCCCATATTTGTCGATTCTGCAATTAGGCAAAGACCTGGATCGCTTCAAAAATCTGGTGCTGGTCCACGCCGCGCGCTATGCCGCCGATTTGAGCTATCTACCGTTGATGCAGGCCCTGGAAAAGCGCTACGAAGGTAAATTACGCATCCAGACGGTAGTCAGCCGTGAAACCGTGGCAGATTCGCTGACCGGGCGTGTACCGGCGCTAATTGAAAGCGGTGAACTGGAAAAAGCGGTCGGGCTGCCAATGGATAAAGAAACCTGTCATGTGATGCTGTGCGGAAACCCGCAGATGGTACGCGACACGCAGCAGTTGCTGAAGGACACCCGGCAGATGACCAAACACCTGCGCCGCCGACCAGGCCATATGACCGCAGAGCACTACTGGTAAGAACGTTTCAATGCCCGGTTAACACCCGGGCATTTTGCCGGATGGCGCTTATCCGGCCTACGAGTCAGCCCTGTACTTTACGTCCTGCGTATCCTTACCATATTTATTTGCGTCCTGGGTGCCAATGAACGCCCCCAGATCGATAAGCATGCCGACCAGAATCAACGTTGGAACAAAGCGGCCTACCGCCCATTGCCAGACGCCGGGTAACATCGCCCAATTTCCGGCCAGCAGCATCCACGCAAGAATCATCAACAGCGCCCACGCTCCAGAACGCCCACGGTCATGCAGACGTTTTACCGTCACTGCCGCCGTTGGCCATAGCAGACACACCAGACAAAAAGCCGCGGTCTGAATATCGAGTAATTGTTTGCTCGCCAGCGAAAACAAAACCAGCATGCCGACGATCCATAGGCCAATCCAAATCCAGAAATCACGGCGCCCGATGCGCCCTTTAAATGAGAATAACCACTGCTGTATGGTCATGTAAGTTCCTTTATTATTACCTTCCAGAACAGTTTACCCTTTTGACAAGCTCGACGGTTACCGTTTTAATCGTGAGCAGCGAGAATGAAAGGTACGATTGATGAAGCACGGATTTACACTGTTTTTATTATTGTTTTCAGCCTTAACCGCGAGCACTGCGGCATTGGCGGAAGCGCCATCGACGGCAACCACAGCCCCCTATTTACTGGCGGGCGCGCCGACCTTTGACCTGTCGATTAGCCAGTTTCGCGAAAACTTTAATACACAGAATCCGAAGCTGATCCTGAATGAGTTCCGCGCCATCGACAGCAGTCGCGATCGGGCAAATCTCACCCGCGCGGCCAGTAAAATCAATGAAAACCTGTATGCGTCTTCCGCCCTTGAGCGCGGCACCCTGAAAATCAAAAGCATGCAGATAACCTGGTTACCAATTCAGGGACCAGAGCAAAAGGCAGCTAAAGCGAAAGCGCTGGAATACATGACCGCCGTCATCCGCACCGTCGCACCGCTACTGACGAAGGAACAGAGCCAGAAAAAACTGCAAAAACTGCTCGCCGCAGGCAAAGGTAAGCACTATTACGCCGAAACAGAAGGCGCAATTCGCTATGTCGTGGCAGATAACGGTGAAAAGGGGCTGACCTTCGCTGTTGAACCGATTAAGCTGGCACTATCTGAAAACCTCGAAGGGTCGAATTCCCCCTAAATTATTCACGTTTCAGGAAGGCGGCGACGCAACGAATCCCCAGGAGCTTACATCAGTAAGTGACTGGGGTGAGAGAGTACAGCCAACGCACCTGCAACGTGGAGAATGACGGGGAAATGACAAAAAGCAAAGCCTTTCGGGGGATGAATCTCTATACTGTTTCACAGACCATGCTGCCCTGAGGGGCGGCCATATTCCTTAATTCGCTGACAAGCGTGGAGAAATGAAATGCGACATCCTTTAGTGATGGGTAACTGGAAACTGAACGGCAGCCGCCACATGGTAAACGAACTGGTTGCTAATCTGCGTAAAGAACTGGCTGGCGTTGCTGGCTGTGCAGTAGCGATTGCTCCGCCGGAAATGTATATCGACCTGGCGAAACACGCCGCTGCCGGTAGCCACATCATTCTGGGCGCGCAGAACGTTGACCTGAACCTGTCTGGCGCATTCACTGGTGAAACAAGTGCTGAAATGCTGAAAGACATCGGCGCACAGTACATCATTATCGGTCACTCTGAGCGTCGTACTTACCACAAAGAATCTGACGAGCTGATCGCTAAAAAATTCGCCGTGCTGAAAGAGCAGGGTCTGACTCCAGTTCTGTGCATCGGTGAAACCGAAGCAGAAAACGAAGCGGGCAAAACTGAAGAAGTTTGTGCACGTCAGATCGACGCAGTTCTGAAAACTCAGGGCGCGGCAGCATTCGAAGGCGTCGTTATCGCTTACGAACCAGTATGGGCTATCGGTACCGGTAAATCTGCAACTCCTGCTCAGGCTCAGGCTGTTCACAAATTTATTCGTGACCACATTGCTAAAGCTGACGCGAAAATCGCTGAGCAAGTAATCATCCAGTACGGCGGTTCTGTAAACGCAGCTAACGCGGCAGAACTGTTTGCTCAGCCGGACATCGACGGTGCGCTGGTAGGTGGTGCTTCTCTGAAAGCAGACGCCTTCGCCGTCATCGTTAAAGCAGCAGAAGCCGCTAAACAGGCTTAAGTTGTTAAGGCGGGAGGAGCACTCCTCCCGCTGTATTAACTACCAGTATCCCAACCAGTGCCACCAGAAGGCGCCGGTCACCCCCCAAATGGTCAGGTTGACCACACTCATCACCAGCCCCGTTTTCCACCACTCTGCCAGCGTGACATAGCCCGAACCAAAGATGATCGGCGCAGTGCCCGTGCCATAGTGCGTGAGCGACATCATCAGGGAGGAGGAGAAACCGAGCATTAAACCAAGCAGCGCTGGCGGCGCGCCGAGGCCTAATCCTGCAGCGAAAAACGCAGCGAACATAGCCGTAATATGCGCAGTAGTGCTGGCGAAAAAGTAGTGCGAGTAGACATAAAGCAGAATCAACAGCAGCGTTGCAACACTCCAGTGCACGCCAAGATGGTCGATTGCGCTACCAACGCTGGTTGCCAGCCATCCCACCAACCCCAGTTTGCTGAGAAAATCCGCCATCATCACCAACGCGGCAAACCAAACTATCGTATCCCATGCCCCGCGGCATTTAAGAATGTCATCCCAGCTCAATACGCCCGCCATCAATAGAATCGACAAACCAATTAACGCGGCGCTAGTGGGGTTTACGCTCCAGGCACTGCCCATCAGCATCGCTGGAACACCCGCCCACAGGCAGAGCAGCAAAATGAACACTGCCAGGGTGATTTTTTCTGCCAGTGATAGTGGACCCAGCGCATCCAGTTTTTGCCGCGCGAACTGCGGCGCATTTGGCGTGCGCGTGATAGCTGGCGGATAGAGCCACCAGATTACAATCGGCATGACAACCAGTGATACCAAAGCGGGAAGAAGCGCCGCAATAGCCCACATTCCCCAGGTCATATTCAGCACGCCATCCGTCCCCTTCGTCAAAAAGCTGACGATTAACGGGTTAGGTGCGGTCGCGGTGATGAACATTGCCGAGCTGATCGGGTTAATGTTGTAGTTCACCAGCGCGAGATAACGGCCCGTTGAGCCATTCTCGGCATGGCCTGGCTGCGAGCCGAGGCTTTCCGCAATCGCCCGCATTACCGGGTGGATAATGCCGCCTCCACGCGCGGTATTGCTTGGCGTTACGGGTGCAATTAGTGTTTCCGCAAGGGTTAATGCCCACGCAATACCCAGCGTTCTTTTACCAAATAGCGCAATAAACCCGTAGCCAATACGCGCTCCCAGGCCAGTCTTTAACAGACTTTGCGACAGCATAATGGATAAACCAATCAGCCAGATTAACTGGTTCGAAAAGCCACTCAACGCATCGTTCAACGCCGCGGAGGGTTTGCCGGGGTTAGTAACGCCAGTCATCGCCACCAGCATAATCGCCACAATCGCAATTGCGCCAATGGGCATAGCTTTACCGATAATCGCAGCGATCGTACCAATAAACAGTGCCAGCAGGTGCCACGCTTGCGGGGTTACGTCAGGAGGACACGGGATAACAAACCAGATGGTCAGCGTAATCACGAGCGAGATGATGGCAGG
The DNA here is from genome assembly GCF_030332375.1 of Citrobacter sp. Cpo148. Classification (NCBI taxonomy): domain Bacteria; kingdom Pseudomonadati; phylum Pseudomonadota; class Gammaproteobacteria; order Enterobacterales; family Enterobacteriaceae; genus Citrobacter; species Citrobacter sp. Cpo148. The sequence goes on along the minus strand of NZ_JAOWHY010000044.1, from coordinate 68,733 downwards.
CCAACAGCGGATGGGGGTCAAACTGTCCATGAATCAATCCTTGAATTTCCAGTGCGCAAATCTGCGCTCAGGCATTAACCGATATTGCCGCACATAATACAATTCACTCACTCACAAAACATAAAATTAACATTTTGATACATCTACAGTTTTCCTAACACCGTAAACCAGGCGTAATCCAGCGGCAGAAGAATCAAATACGTTGCCGCCGCCAGTGCGATACACAGCAGCATCCCCGCCCTTGCAGGTACTTTCCCGAGCGCCATCGCCACTACGATCGGTGAAGCCTGATACGGCAACAGTGGCGTGGAATAACCCAGCACCTGGATCATAATCACCGACAGCAGCGGGAATCCCGTCGCATCGGCAAAACTTTGCGCCAACGTGGTATACAGCGCCGGAACACCGTTCGCCGTCATAATAAAATTAAGCGCTGTGGTAATACCGGTTAGCGCGAGGAAACTGGTAAACGGCTTTTCCGCATCCAGCGGCATCACCTGTAACAGCGCTTCGCCAACAGCGCTACCAATACCGGTTTGCGTGACGGTGATCGCCAGCCCCAGAATACCCGCCACATAAATACAGGTACGAATGTTGACCCCAGTGGAAAACTCGTCGCCATTGATAAAGCCAACCCGTGGTAGCAATGTGATAACTGCCGCAGCCAGTCCGGTCCACGCAGGGCCAATGCCGTGCCAGCTTTCGCTTACCCACAAGAACAGCACCACCGCTAACATCCAGGCCAGACGTTTTTCATTCCGGCTCATCGGCTCCGGCGGCGTGAGATCGCGCGGCGCATGCGGCTTGCCAGGGAACAACCAGCAGATAAGCACAATGAGCACCGCGCCTTTAAGCCAACCCAGAACCGGCGTATGCAGCAGCAAATAGGGAAGATAATTGAGGTGGATGCCGTAAGAGCCTTCCGCCGCGCCGCTCATCACCAGATTCGGTACGTTAGCGGGTAAAATCGTCGCAGAAAGCTGGAACGTCCCAAACCCGACGGCCAGTGCCAGACCATACCAGGCGCGCATGCCGTCGTTAATTCCAGCCCGTTTCGCCATCGCCGCGACGATCGGCATCAGCAGCGCAATGCGGCCCATGTTGGATGGCATTACAAATGCCAGCGCGTAACTCAGCAGCACTACGCTCGCCACCATTAACGGCCAGGAATCAGTCAACCTCGATGACAGCGCCCTCGCCGCCCTGTCCGCCAGCCCCGTTTTACGAATCGCGATACCCAGTACAAAGCCGCTAAACACCAGCCAGAACGCGGAGGACGCAAAGCCGCCAAAAATCACATCCGGTGGCGCGATTTTGGCCACCATCGCCACGGCAAAGAACAGCAGCGCCGTTATAAACTCCGGCAGCAGCGACGTAGCCCAGAGCAGAATGGTGATACCAACCACCAGAGAGGGGATAAACAGAGGGTGTGTAAGCCAGAGCGACATGCCTGTCTCCTGTTGTTTTTTTCAACAAGAATACGGGGACAGGCATGCGGAGTAAACGCCAGATTAGGTGGGGTTAACGCAGAATATCACATTGATGATCCTGAATTTCCTCAGCGGAGGCGAGATTCAGTGCCAGCAGATTGCGCTGAGTAGCCAGCAGGACAAAGGATTCGTCGCTCTGGCGCACCATCGCCAACGCATAGCTGCCCATATGCTCACGCGCATCCGGCACCTCTTCCGCCAGCATCATAAACGGGCTGCGTTGTGCCAGTTCATTTTCCGTGACGCGACGTGCCAGATATTCATGACCGCGCAGCCCACCCGGTAATGGTAGCCAGCGGGTGCTGATTTTCGCCAGGTTGTCATCCAGCTGCTTTCTGACATCGGTTCGCAGGCAGGAGATATGAATATGCAGGTGATTTTGCGTACGCCCGCTACGAGAGTTAATGGTCAGAGAGACTGCTTTGTCAGGGATTTCCTGGCCGTATTTTTGGCTCATAAAGCTACGTGCCTGCCAGGCCAGCCAGAAAAAGTTCGGCGTGCCTGATTTCAACAGCAGCGGACTTTCCGTACCGTTGATCCGCCAGGTAGGCATCAACAGATATTGCAGTGGGCCGTTACGGTCTTTGAACACCACATATCCGGCATCCGGCTTTACTTCAGCGCATGGTGCGGGGTCCTGCTGCTGCAACTGGTGCGGCAGGCATTGCTGAAGAACGATCTGGCGTAATGCGTCCGGGTTGCCGGTGAATTTCCAGTACCCGATACCTGCAGCGGCGGCGACCACAATCACCGCCAGTAAAAGATAGCCTGCTTTTTTCATTACGCGTTTCCTGTATCCCATTGAAGGGCAAGAGTAACGCAAAACCATGACAAATAAAAAACCCGGTCGCGCTTGGCCACCGGGTCGGTAAATCACAGACTTATTTATCGTTTACTGATTTGGTCGAACGTACCGCCGTTAGAGAAGTGCTCTTTCTGCGCTTTCGTCCAGCCGCCAAACTCTTCGTCGATAGTGAACAGCTTCAGCTTCGGAAATGCGTTTTCGTATTTCTTCGCGACTTCTGCATCACGTGGACGATAGTAGTTTTTCGCCGCAATTTCCTGGCCTTCCGGAGAGTAGAGATACTTCAGGTAAGCTTCCGCCACCGCTTTGGTGTCTTTCTTTTCCACCACTTTATCAACCACGGACACGGTCGGCTCCGCGAGGATAGATTCACTCGGGGTCACTATCTCGAATTTATCTTTGCCCAGCTCGTTCGTTGCCAACAGCGCTTCGTTTTCCCAGGCAATCAGTACATCACCGATACCACGTTCAACGAAGGTATTGGTTGAACCACGTGCACCAGAATCGAGTACCTCAACGTTTTTATACAGGGCCTTCACAAAGTCTTGTGCCTTGGCCTGATCGTTGTTGTTGTGGTGCAGGGCATAGCCCCATGCCGCCAGATAGTTCCAGCGAGCTCCGCCGGAGCTTTTCGGGTTTGGCGTAATGACCGACACGCCCGGTTTGATTAAATCGTTCCAGTCATGAATTTGTTTGGGATTGCCTTTGCGGACCAGGAACACGATGGTGGAGGTGTAAGGCGCGGAGTTATCAGGCAGGCGTTTAATCCAGTTTTTATCGATACGGCCACGTTCAGCAATGGCATCCACGTCGTAAGCCAGTGCCAGCGTCACAACATCGGCTTCAATGCCGTTGATGACGGAAGTCGCCTGTTTACCCGAACCGCCGTGCGACTGGCGGATCACAACGTTGTCGCCCGTTTCCTGCTTCCAGTGCGCGCTGAAGGCCTTATTGTACTGCTCGTACAGTTCACGCGTTGGATCGTACGATACGTTAAGTAACTGAATATCCTTTGCCAGAACGCTGGTCGATGCCAGCAATAATGTTAACCCTACGCCCCATTTGTTCATCGCCCAGCTCTCTTAGGTAGTGTTGTGATGAGCAAAGCGTGCCAGAAAGGCATCCAAACATTAAAGAATAAAAAAAGATTTGCTATAACTTGGGGGAATATATGGCGTCGAGTTTTTGCCTGATGGCGCTACGCTTATCAGGCCTACGATTTGCATCATGTAGGCCGGATAAGGTGCAAGCCGCCATCAGGCAATTGCATTTAGTACAGTTTTTTCGCGCAGTCCAGCCAGTCACCTTTGAACGGACGCTTCATGTTTTCGATAGCGTCTATGATGTCGTGGTGAACCAGCTGCTCGTTCTGAATACCTACGCAGCGACCGCCGTGGCCTTCCAGCAACAGTGCAATCGCATATGCGCCCATGCGGGATGCCAGGATACGGTCGTAAGGAACCGGGGAACCACCACGCTGGATGTGACCCAGTACGGTTGCACGCGTTTCGCGGCCCGTTTCCTTCTCGATGTAATGCGCCAGTTCGTCAACGTCACACATGTGTTCAGTGATCGCTACGATTGCGTGTTTTTTACCTTTCGCGATACCTGCTTTGATTTCAGTAACCAAATCGTCACGGCTGAATTCCACTTCCGGAACCACCACGAACTCACAACCACCGGCAATTGCAGCCGCCAGGGTCAGGTCACCACAGTAGCGGCCCATCACTTCGACGATGGAAATACGCTGGTGAGAAGAAGAGGTATCACGCAGGCGGTCAATCGCTTCAACGACAGTGCCCAGAGCGGTGAAGTAGCCGATGGTGTAGTCGGTGCCCTTGATATCGTTATCGATAGTGCCCGGCAGACCGATGCATGGGAAGCCCATTTCAGTCAGGCGTTTTGCACCCATGTAAGAACCGTCACCCCCGATAACAACCAGGGCGTCGATGCCACGCTTCTTCAGGTTTTCGATCGCCACCGCACGTACGTTTTCATCACGGAATTCCGGGAAGCGAGCAGAACCGAGGAAAGTACCGCCACGGTTGATCATGTCGGACACGCTGTAGCGGTCAAGCTGGACCATACGGTCTTCATACAAACCCAGGTAGCCATCATGGATCCCCATGACTTCCAGCCCTTCCGTCAACGCTGCACGTACAACACCACGGATTGCTGCGTTCATGCCCGGCGCATCACCGCCGCTTGTCAACACACCGATTTTCTTAATCATGACTACCTCTGAACTTTGGAATGCAAAATGAAATCTGCTGCCGGAAGTCGATTCCGCATATCGAAACGATCCAACGAATATGCAGATAGTATAACAATCACTTCCTGCTGAATTGATTCAGGTCAGGCCAAATGGTGGTAATTTATACACAAAATGCTGGCCCGGTTCACTTTTTTTACAACGAATTATGAAAGCTCAAACATCTTGCCTTCCTTGGGTACGACTGAACAGGGATCCTGATGAATGATGACATCCGATCCCGGGAAACGCCGTAAAATTGCCTGCTCAACCTGTTCAGCCACTAAATGCGCCTGAACGAGCGGCAGATTATCTTCCATTTCCAAATGAATCTGAATAAAGCGGGTCGGCCCTGACTGCCGCGTGCGAAGATCGTGAGCGCCGCTGACTCCAGGCCATGACGTCACTATATCAATAATTTCCTGACGTTCCTCATCGGGTAAAGCGCGATCCAGCAAAGATTGCACTGCCTCATACCCCATGCGTAATGCGCTATATAAAATATAGATGCCAATCCCCAGCGCAAACAAGGCATCTGCACGATGCCAGCCATACCATGCCAGCCCGAGCGCAATGAGAATCGCACCGTTCATCATAACATCAGACTGATAATGAAGCATATCTGCCCGAACGGCCTGACTTTGCGTACGCTTCACTACCCAGCGCTGAAACGAGACCAGAATGATTGTACACACTAACGCAATGATGGTGACAACCACCCCAACGCCCGGATCTTTCATCGGCGTGGGTTGGATGAGATGCTGAATCCCGGTCAGGAATAAAAACAGCGCCGAACCAGAAATAAACATGCTTTGCGCCAGCGCCGCCAGCGATTCCGCTTTTCCGTGTCCGAACGTATGCTCATCATCGGCGGGCTGCAGCGAATAGCGCACCACCAACAGGTTGGTTAACGACGCCGCGATGTCCACCAGAGAATCCACCAGTGCAGCCAGAATACTGACCGATCCGGTGTACCACCACGCGAAAATTTTGATCAAAAGTAACAGCGATGCCATCACGGTTGCCGCGATTGCCGCCCGGCTCACCAGCCGCCCATAGGTTTGATTCATAAACACTCCTGCCAGGATATGCCGCTAGTATAACGGATGAAGTAAAACAGTCAGGCAATAACCGAGGGACAAATTTTGGGCAAAAAAAAACCCCACATCATGTGGGGGAAGACAGGGATGGTGTCTATGGCAAGGAAAACAGGGTTACTACTGGGAACGTGAGTTGCTACTACTCAATAAATTCAACGATGAGCTTTTTTTCCAGTGCGCTACATCGCGCAGTTGCTCCATTCGTTGTTCATGTTTCTCATTTAAAACCGCTTGCTGCTCTGGTGTTAACAGGCGATACATCTGGTTGCGGATCCTGGCTATTTCAACCTGGCGGGCAACCTGTTCTTGCGCCATTCTTTCTGCCTGAGCGCGCACTGCGCTTTCATCAAATTTCTCTGCGGTGACAAGGCGATGCATTGTCTCCATTTCGCTAACATTAACAGGAGGCTGTTCGTGTCTTGCCTGCTGCATTAAATCTCGCATCTGTTGACGTTGATGTTCGGTTAAACTGATACCGTCAAACATGTGGCTCTGAACGCTGCGTTGCGATGAGCCTTCACCCAGGTGCCAGTGATCGCCTGTGACGACTTCAGCTGCATGGCTAAATGTACTGAGTGCCAGCGTTGAGGCCATGACGGCAGCGGTAACTTTGCCCATCACTTGCTCCCAAAATCTTTTCTGTCGCGATTCAACGAGAGACAGTTTACGATTCGGGCTGCAAACATGCGTCAGGGGGTGTAAAACAACGTAAAGTCATAGATTAGCGACGCCTGATGACGTAATTTCTGCCTCGGAGGTACGTAAACAATGAATAAAATCCTGTTAGTTGATGATGACCGAGAGCTGACTTCCCTGTTAAAGGAGTTGCTCGAAATGGAAGGTTTCGATGTGCTGGTTGCCTATGATGGGGAACAGGCGCTTGAGCTTCTGGATGACAGCATCGATTTACTTTTGCTCGACGTCATGATGCCGAAGAAAAACGGCATTGATACGCTGAAAGCACTTCGTCAGACACACCAGACACCCGTAATCATGCTGACCGCTCGCGGCAGCGAATTGGATCGCGTACTTGGCCTTGAGCTGGGCGCGGACGACTATTTACCTAAACCGTTTAACGACCGTGAACTGGTCGCGCGCATCCGCGCTATTCTGCGTCGCTCACACTGGAGCGAACAGCAGCAGAACAGCGATAACGGTTCGCCGACGCTGGAAGTTGATGCGTTAAGCCTTAATCCGGGTCGCCAGGAAGCCAGCTTTGACGGGCAAATTCTGGAGTTAACCGGCACCGAATTCACCCTGCTCTATTTGCTGGCTCAGCATCTCGGTCAGGTGGTTTCGCGTGAGCACCTGAGCCAGGAAGTGCTGGGCAAACGCCTGACGCCTTTCGATCGCGCGATCGACATGCATATCTCGAACCTGCGTCGTAAGCTGCCAGAGCGTAAAGACGGACACCCGTGGTTTAAAACCCTGCGTGGTCGCGGCTACCTGATGGTCTCCGCTTCATGATAGGGAGCTTAACCGCACGCATCTTTGCCATCTTCTGGTTGACGCTGGCACTGGTGTTGATGTTGGTACTGATGTTACCCAAGCTCGACTCACGCCAGATGACCGAGCTACTGGACAGCGAGCAGCGCCAGGGGTTAATGATTGAGCAACACGTTGAAGCTGAACTGGCGAACGATCCACCCAACGATTTGATGTGGTGGCGTCGCTTGTTTCGGGCGATAGACAAGTGGGCGCCGCCAGGACAGCGGTTATTACTTGTTACGACGGAAGGACGCGTGATCGGCGCAGAACGCAACGAAATGCAGATCATTCGTAACTTTATTGGTCAGGCCGATAACGCCGACCATCCGCAAAAGAAAAAATACGGTCGCGTTGAGATGGTCGGGCCTTTCTCCGTCAGAGACGGTGAAGATAACTACCAGCTGTATCTCATACGACCTGCCAGCAGCTCACAATCTGACTTTATCAACCTGCTGTTCGACCGACCGCTGTTGTTGCTGATCGTCACCATGTTAGTCAGCTCACCGCTATTGCTTTGGCTTGCCTGGAGTCTGGCGAAACCGGCGCGTAAGTTGAAAAACGCGGCGGATGAAGTAGCTCAGGGTAACCTGCGTCAACATCCTGAGCTGGAAGCCGGTCCGCAGGAGTTCCTGGCGGCAGGCGCGAGCTTTAACCAGATGGTTACGGCGCTGGAACGGATGATGACCACACAGCAACGCCTGCTGTCGGACATCTCTCACGAGCTGAGAACACCGCTAACGCGTCTGCAACTGGGCACCGCTCTGCTGCGCCGTCGTAGCGGTGAGAGCAAAGAGCTGGAGCGCATTGAAACAGAAGCTCACCGACTGGACAGCATGATCAACGACCTGCTGGTGATGTCACGTAATCAGCAGAAAAACGCGCTGGTCAGTGAAACAGTGAAAGCTAATCAGCTTTGGGGCGAAGTGCTGGATAACGCCGCCTTTGAAGCTGAGCAGATGGGTAAATCACTCACGGTGAATTTCCCGCCGGGTCCGTGGCCGCTGTACGGTAACCCAAATGCGTTGGAAAGTGCGCTGGAAAACATTGTGCGCAATGCCCTGCGCTATTCACATACGAAGATTGAAGTTGGCTTCGCGGTGGATATCGACGGGATTACCATCACCGTGGACGACGATGGCCCAGGCGTTAGCCCTGAAGACAGAGAACAGATTTTCCGTCCGTTCTATCGTACCGATGAGGCGCGCGATCGCGAGTCTGGCGGAACGGGTCTGGGTCTGGCGATTGTTGAAACCGCAATTCAGCAGCATCGTGGCTGGGTGAAGGCCGAAGACAGCCCGCTGGGTGGTTTACGGCTGGTGATTTGGTTACCGCTGTATAAACGCGCGTAACAGGCTTCCCCGGTACGACATAATTACCGGGGAAGCATTCACGTTATGCCGCCGCAGCCGCCGCCGCTAGCTTTTGCTTTTTAATTCGCTTCACCAGAATGGTCGAGCAGATAAAGCCCATTAAGCTGAACGCAATCATCACGCTAAAGACATAGTTGTAGCCAGTGATGCCGCTATTGGTATCCAGCAAATAGCCGTACAACGTGTACGCAAACATCGCTGGCATATAACCGATGATGCAACCAAATGCCATTGCCGAGCCCGCATACTCACGTGGGGTACCGATCTCATCCATCGGCGCGAAGAAAATGGCGCGCTGTGAGAAGATAATCGCTCCGAACCCTAATGTCGCCGCCATACCGATATACACGTTCATTGTTTGATGCGGTAACTGCATGAACACAAGCATCGCCACAGCAGAGATCAGGAACGTCCACTTCAGATACACTGTCGGTGATTTAGCAACTTTATCTGCCAACATTCCACCAATCGGCCCACCTACCATTTTTAACGCATACTGGTTGATGATGCCGTACGCACCGACGAGAGCTACCGGAAGCATATAGATATCTTTTAAGAACGGAATAAAGTAAGTCAGTCCACAGTACGCGGCATAAACGAAGAAAATACCTAAAGAAGCCAGCCAAACATTAGGGCAGGACAAAACATGTTTGATACCCTTTAACACTTCCATGTTGGCACTGGTTTTCTCGCCGCCTTTCACTTTGTCATCATCGACAATAAAGTACGTCACAATACCTGCCACAAGCGTAATTACCGTATAGAACAACAGGCCCGCCTGCATCCCCGCTTTACCTTCACCAAACTGAACGAAGACAAACAGAGCGCCAGATGCAACGATAACATCCACCACACCACGTCCGGCTTCTAAAAAGCCGAACATGCGTCCTTGTTCTTCTTTCGTTCCCAGCAAACGAACGGCTTTCAGCAATACCGGCCAATAAACCACATCGGCAAAGAAAGCCATCGCGGCAAAGCAAATGAGATAACCAGTAAATGACGGTAGCGTTGCCAGATATAAGCCACATAACCCAACGCCAATCAGACCGAACGGTAATAATATTTTCTTGGAGTAACGATCTGCGATATAGAGAGAAAGAAAAAGTCCGGTTGTCTGAACAATCGTATAAACCGTAAAGCTCAACCCAATTTGCGTATTAGTTAAACCCCAGTCATTCTGCATTGGCACATAGAAAACATCTTTCATACTTGAAAGCTTGAATATCGTGCCGCCGCCTAAAATCAAAAAACAGAGCCTTGCCCATTTATTCATGAACATGATTAAACCCTCATTGCTTGTTGAGAGAAATATCTAAATTAAATTGTATAATTAATAAAGCCAGGGGATTATTTTCATAATCCTTTCCGCATTTAATAATATTTTAAGAAAACTAATTAATTGCCTATAAACTTGTCACATATATCACGAATGTATTTTATTTGGGCAAGAGCATGTTCTTTTTCCTGCGCCAGTCGCGCATCAATCATGTTGCTGTCAGGCAGCGGCGTATAACTTGCATCGCGCCATGGGATCCATGGATTATCACCCTCATCGTCGAAGCGAAATGCAGGGGCATAATATTCAACTTCTTCTTCCAGGCCAAAAGCATGTACTTGCGGTTTATCTTCACCTAAAAGTAATAATGCCTTAAGCATCTCTTCCATGGGTAAATCGCCGTGTCCTGAACGACAAGCCTCATGCCCCCAGCCTTTACCTTCTTTAATAATTTTTGCGTCTTTGATATGCACCTGAGTGATCAGAGGAGACATAACCTCTAACGCAGAAAGCGGCTGCTCATTGGCATTAATCATGTTGCCAAAATCAAACAGAATAGAGAGATTTTTCATCCCGCTATTGTTAACCAGCGTCACCAGCTCATGGCCTTGCAGATCTTCATGCTGTTCGATAGTAAAGCTTAGTCCGCAATCGTCATACTGAGACAGCCACGCAATATCATTGGCAATCTTCGCCATAACATCGTTGAGATGCCCTTCATAACGCGGGTAGAAACGCACTGAAGTTGCACCAGTAGCAACAGCAATACGGATGGCATCCGTCAATGTCGCCTTATCCGATGCGCTCGTTTCGATATGCACATCCAGATTATATTTTTTGGCCTTCTCTTTAAAATCGTGTAGCTGCTGATCGTTCAGTTTCTGCAGTGATTGGGACTCACCATCCTCAACATGTATTTTTACACCCTTCAATTTTTGCTGATGCGCAATATCCAGAAGATCCCCCGGCAGGACTCTCTCGTAGCGCATATTCAGATGAAAAGCATAAGCATGTAGGTACAGCGGTATATTTCTCGCGCGTTCCGCAAGAAGTTCTTGGTTACATTTTCCCATTATTTTTCTCATTCATCGCGAATAACAAGTTCCACTGATTCAAGTCGCCAGTATTCGAAATCAACCTGAACCACTTTTTTATCTCGGGTAGCCCGATGTTTTTCTACTAAAATTCCATACGTATTAGGCGCAACACCCAGCTCTTTGCAGGCCACTTCTGGCATATTGACCGGTTTAAAAATCATTTCTTTGATATTTAAAACATGACCAAACGCATCTTCCCAGACGCTGGCAAAAGACTGATTGCCCAATTTATTAATGAATCCTGGCGCAACATCAGCATCAATATAGGATTCATGGTAAAACACTTTATGTGAATCAAGACCGCACCAGCCGGTAACTAAATAGCGGTCACCGGAGGAGAGAAAAACATCATCAACATGATGCGGAACTGTATCAATGGTTTCTTTGGTTAAATAATCCCAAAAAGGCTTACGTCCCTGAGCACAGGCTTCAGCATTGAAGCTGGAAAGTGATTTAGGGTTATAAATAAATCGCTTCGACGAAATAAACCAACCACTGCGGTTCTTGCGGAAAATACGCGCATCGATCTCAAGCTCAATCAGAACCTGACGTAAGGTCATACGCTTTGCATCCAGCAGCTCACATAACTCCCTTTCCGAAGGCAATTTGGACCCCGCTGGTAAATTCTTCTCGTTTAACCAGCTTTCAAAGCGCTCCCTGAGCACATCAACATTGTTTTTCTTTTTCATTTCGCTCATCTGGTTTAAACCAATTTGAAGCTAAGATATTTGAGTGCAGGAAATACTCAAGTTTTTTTTCAACGCAGAGTTTCTTTTTGTGGACCAGGTATCAAGAATGGCTTTGAAGCAAACCGAGACCGTCAGGTTTTTGCCCGGTTTTGTACACAGGGGGGATGAAGCACGGGGGAGAGGTAAATCAGGTGTCTCCACCTGATTTAACTGCCAGATGAAGGTAGGTTTATTTTCCCCACAAACGGCGGGAATTGTCTTCGATCTTGCCGCTTAAACGGCGCTTTTGCATCGTTCTGGTCCAGCTTTTTGATAACCCAGCAGCCGACAGTAAACGGTGATATTGCGAATCATCAAACGGCATATGCCAGGCGATAGCAATGGCCTCCCGCACGCTGACGTCGCTCACGCGTGACGCCAGGATCAATGGCGCGTCTGCTGACACCTGACCAGGCGCGATGACGCTACACAGCCAGCCCGTCTTGCCCGCATCCTGCATCTGGCTGGCCATATCGCTGATGCCAAAATGGAAATTCAGCTTAAAGCACGGCGAGCGCGGCTGCGTGACCTGAATCAGCGCCTCTCCCCACTGGAAAATGTCGCCAATATACACATTATCTTCAGTCAGCCCCTCAGTAGAGAGGTTCTCACCAAACGCGGGGGCGACAAATAGCTCCGCCTGCTCCGGAAACGCTTGTCTCCAGTGCTGATAGTGTTCACGCGGATAGTGACACAGCGCGCGATCCGGCCCGCCGTGAATTTTCGTTTCCGCTTGTTCATCCCCCGTCAGCCCCAGTTCGGTCAGCATCAACTCACCGTCAATCTGGACTTTAGCAATCGCGCTGGGACGGCTTCCCGTGTAGTCCCGAACTTTGCCTGTAAAAACATCGACCGGATATCGCATCTGTTCCCTCTCCCGATAAATTTCCCCCATTACACCACATTTATTTTACCCCAGTCGCTCAAAATGAGAGCACGGTTCACATGAAACTTAGGGACACATGCTATCAATGTAATCTGGTTTTGAAACATCATTTCAAATAAGGAGTCGACAACGTGACTGGTCAATCGCAATTTGCTGGCGTCTGGTGTCCTTCCATTACGCCAATGGACAATGATGGCAAGATCGATCTCAACGGTCTAAGCCAACATCTCAAACGCCTTACCGAGGCCAAAATCGACGTGATTTTGCTGATGGGCAGCATCGGGGAATTTGCCTCCTTCACGCTCGAAGAAAGACTGCTGCTGATCCGCGAGGCCCGCGCCATGAGCTCGCTGAAGATGGTCGCCAACGTCTCATCCACCTGCCAGAATGATGTTTTATTGATGGCGCAGGAAGCGTATCGCTCAGGTTACGATGCCGTGATGATCCTGCCGCCCTACTACTACGGACAAACAGCGAAACAGCTGCTGAGCTACTTCCGTCAGTTGGGGCAGACACTCAGCGGCAAATGGTTTGCTTATAACTTCCCGGCACGCACCGGCTGCGATTTAACTCCCGAACTGGTAGCCACCCTCGCCGCCGAGTTCCCGAATTTCGCTGGCATTAAAGACACCGTCGACTGCCAGTCCCATACCCGCAGTATGATTCAGACCACCCGCGCCGTGCGGGAGGATTTTGCCGTGCTGTCCGGCTATGACGAATACTACATTCCCAACCTGTTAGCAGGTGGCGCGGGGATTATTTCAGGGTTGAACAACGTCATGCCGGAACTGTTTGTCAGCGCGCGGGAAGCGTTCAAACAGGGCGACCTGGCAGCGCTTCGCGATATTCAGGACCAGATTGGCACCTACATGTCCATCTATGCCATCGGCGAAGATTTTGTCACCACCATCAAAACCGTGGTATCGCGTAAGTTTGGCTATTGTACCAGCGTGTCACGTAATGCCGGTGGAGAGTTGAACGAGAGTGAGTGTCGAACAATCGATGAGGTGTTTGTCGTCAAAGGGTAAATAATTAAGCCGGATGGTGCAGACCATCCGGCTTAAGAGACTTACTTCACGGTGCCACGAATATCAATTTCTGCCGCCCTTGCTTTGGCCCTTTTCGACCAGATAGACGTGATAATCGGCACCAGAATGGAGGTCACAATCACCGACGTGGCGACCAGGGAAGTTGCTGCCGGTGCCATCGGTTTAAATGCCGGAACCATTTCAGCAATCAGCACAGGCGTAGCAACCGCCGCCCCCGCAGAACTGGAAGCGGCAATCCCCGCCGTACCATCGCCACCACCAATCAGTTTATCGGCGATAATCAATGGAATACCAGTGATAATAATCACCGCCACGCCCAGCAGAATACCCAGCACGCCGGTCTGCGCAATCACGCTCAAATCAATGGTGTTACCTAATGCGAAGGCAAAGAACGGGATCAGCGTCTGCACCGCTTTGCTGAAGAACTCCCGCAGTTCAGGGTCCAGATTCCCCAGCGCAAAGCCAATCAGGAACGGCAATACCGCACCAACAAATACGTGTGGTTCAAACGACGCGATCCCGGCGGTTCCCAGAATCACCATGGTCATCAGCGGGCCAGACTCCAGCGACATCAGGACAAACGCCCCGGCCTCTTCTTTGGTGCCGTACTGCTGCATAATCGAGGCATACAGCCCGCCGTTGGTCATATCCATCGCGGCCACCAGCGCCAGCGTAGACAACCCAGCGAAGAATCCGACCTCTACACCATGTTCCGGCAGAATGCGTGAAGCAATCGCTGCAACCACCCACGCCACCAGAATCTTGGTTATGACTAACGTACCTGATTTGAGCAGCACGGTGCCGGTGGCGCTTAGCTTGATCGACGCCCCCATGCAAAAGAACCAGACTGCCAGGATAGGCACCGTACCGGTGATCATACCGTTGGTAAAAGAGCCGAAATATTTCCCGGCGCCGGGGGAAAAGGTGTGACACAACGCGCCCAGGAAAAGCGGCACCAGCATCATACCACCTGGGATTTTCTCTATCGTACGTTTGATCTGCATTTCCATCACCTGTAGACATAAAAATGGGGCAATTTTTATGGGCGATTGCATCTTGCTTTGAGATGCGCCCGTCTTGATGAAAAGAAGATAGACATTCATAGAGACTATAAAAGTGATCCCACTCGCATAATAAAACCTTGTTTCAATTTAAGTGGATCATTGTTTTTATATTGAGTTTGATCACAAAAAAACCCCACAAGCATCGCTTGCAGGGCTTTGTTAAAGCGTAGAACTTATTTTTTTGCTGCGAAACGCGCGGCAGCTTCGTCCCAGTTCACGACGTTCCAGAACTCTTTGATGTAGTCCGGGCGACGGTTCTGGAATTTCAGGTAGTAAGCGTGTTCCCAAACGTCCAGGCCCACGATTGGGAAACCGGAAGCGCCAGAGATAGCTTCACCCATCAGCGGGGAATCCTGGTTGGCGGTGGAAACAACAGCCAGTTTGTCACCTTTCAGAACCAGCCACGCCCAGCCGGAGCCAAAGCGGGTTGCCGCTGCTTTTTCAAATTCAGCTTTGAAGTTGTCAACGGAGCCGAAGTCACGTTCGATAGCCGCTTTCAGGTCGCCCTGCAGCGTAGTACCGGTTTTCAGGCCTTTCCAGAACAGGCTGTGGTTAGCGTGACCGCCCGCGTTGTTACGCAGTACGGTTTTCTTGTCTGCTGGCAGTTGATCCAGTTTGGTGATCAGCTCTTCAACGGACAGGCTGGCGAATTCAGGCAGGCTTTCCAGCGCAGCGTTGGCGTTATTTACGTAAGCCTGGTGGTGTTTGGTGTGGTGGATTTCCATCGTCTGCTTATCGAAGTGCGGTTCAAGGGCATCATAAGCGTACGGCAGGGATGGCAGTGTATAACTCATAATCATCTCCAGTATTGTCGGGCGGCCAGTGTTAACGCCGCGTAAGCAGTTGGGTCATTATAGTTAATTAAATGATATTGAAAATGATTATCAATGCCGTACTTTTTACATGGTCTTAATGAATCAAACCCATTGTTAAAGATGTGAGCCGAATCACCCACTTAACGTGATAATTGCCAACATGCGCAAAAGGGCGGCAATCGTCAAAAGGTTAACCACCTGCGTAATTTTTAAACTCGTTAGGTCGGAGGGGTCATTACCGACGATAAAAAATAACGAGGATTAAGTCATGAGTAACGCGATTACGATGGGTATCTTTTGGCATTTGATAGGGGCAGCCAGTGCCGCCTGTTTCTATGCCCCGTTCAAGCAAGTCAAACATTGGTCATGGGAAACGATGTGGTCGGTTGGCGGGATCGTCTCCTGGATAATCCTGCCGTGGACCATCAGCGCCATGTTACTTCCCGATTTCTGGGCCTACTTCAGCTCCTTCAGCCTCTCCACGCTGGCGCCGGTATTTCTGTTTGGTGCAATGTGGGGGATTGGCAATATCAACTATGGCCTGACCATGCGCTATCTCGGTATGTCGATGGGTATCGGGATTGCGATAGGTATTACGCTGATTGTCGGCACGCTGATGACCCCGATTATCAACGGCAATTTTGATGTACTGATCAATACCTCTGGTGGCCGCATGACGCTGCTTGGCGTACTGGTCGCGCTGATTGGCGTGGGTATTGTTACCCGTGCCGGTCAGTTAAAAGAACGCAAAATGGGCATCAAAGCGGAAGATTTCAACCTGAAAAAAGGTCTGGTTCTGGCCGTCATGTGCGGTATTTTCTCCGCCGGGATGTCCTTTGCGATGAACGCGGCGAAACCGATGCACGATGCCGCCGCCGCGTTGGGCGTCGATCCGCTGTATGTCGCCCTGCCTAGCTATGTGGTCATTATGGGCGGTGGCGCGCTTGTTAACCTGGGCTTCTGCTTCATTCGTCTGGCAAAAGTGAAGAACTTGTCGATAAAAGCCGACTTCTCGTTAGCCAAACCGCTGATTATCACCAACGTGCTGCTCTCTGCGCTTGGTGGCTTGATGTGGTATCTGCAATTCTTCTTCTACGCCTGGGGCCACGCACGTATTCCGGCGCAGTATGACTATGTAAGCTGGATGCTGCACATGAGCTTCTATGTTCTGTGCGGCGGGATTGTCGGTCTGGTATTGAAAGAGTGGAAAAACGCGGGTCGTCGTCCGGTCAGCGTGCTAAGCCTCGGCTGCGTAGTGATCATTGTCGCGGCAAACATTGTCGGTCTGGGAATGGCCAGCTAAGCATGCTGAGTACTGAGATGACGCCACTGGCTCGGCGTCATCCCGGTTTCCCGCGTAAATACCACCGAAAAGTAGTTACTGTCCTCAAAGCCGCAGCGCATGGAAATCTCGCTAATCATCAACCGACTATGTTTGAGCAGATACTGCGCATGGCAAACCCGCACCTGGCGGAGATACTGGTTGATGGTCATCCCGGTCTGGCTGCGAAACTGCTGGCGCAAAACGCGCTCGCTGCATTGTTCGCGCTCGCAAAACGTATCCAGTTCAAACGCATGCTCATGGCTACCGGCTAACGCGGTGATCAGTTTATCCAACAGCGTTTCACTGGAGGTCGCCGGGAGCGTATCCGTGGCATAACGATGCCGCTTAAGGTGTGTCACCAGTTGCCCGAACAGCAGCTCAGCCATGGTAAAAGCCTGTGCATCACGTTGATTACTTTCATGTTCAAGCTGGCTTATCACCTGTCGGACCTGGCTCATGCCAACGCTGCCGAGTCGCCAATGCGGCTGCCTCGGCGTACCGTTAAATCCGGGGATCGCCCCTTGCCAGTCAACATTCAGCGTCAACCGCTCCGGGCAGTAGATGATATTTTGCAACACCAGGTCGTTCACGGAGGTGTAGGAGTGTTTATCTTCGGCGCGAATGTAAAACAGATCGCCACGGGTTATCCGGTACGGGCGATCGTTAAGGACATGCAGACCATTACCGCGCCAGACCATGACCAGCTCGCAAAACTCGTGGGTATGCTCAGCAAAGACATCCTGCGGATAACGGTCAGCCACGGCCACAGCCTGCTGCTCATGCGCAAAGAAGTCTGATTTCAGAAGGACCAGATGATTCGCCATCACAATATTCCCTGTCGGATGGCGGCTACGCCTTATCCGACCTACAGATTACGTGACACGTAGGCCGGATAAGGCGTAGCCACCATCCGGCGTTAAGGGACATGATTATCTGAGATTCGGCGGTAAAAAACGTTGATAGCTTTCGCGTTACTGGAGGCGGCTTGCCACAACGAGATCGCGCCCCTGACGAATATCGCGTGGTGACCACTTGAACTCACGGCGAAAAAGCGTCGAAAAGTGGTTACTGTCGCCGAATCCGCAGAGATAAGCGATGTCTGTCACGCTGTCATCACTGTGGCGAAGCAGATGCCGGGCCTTGATCAGCCGCAAGCGGTTAAGGTAGCGCTGCGGCGTCAATCCGGTTTGCTGTTTGAGCTGGCGATGCAGAGTGCGCAAAGAGAGGGAAAACTTCTCAGCCAGCGCCTCCCAACACACCTCGTCGGCAAAGTTATCTTCCAGCCACGCCATCAGGAGGTTAAGCCGCGCGTCGTTATCGGTCGCTGCTTCCATCAGGCTGCTTTTACGCAGCAGCACCAGCAGTTGCATAAACAGGATCTCGCGATTTGCCGCCGTTGGTGTATCCATCCCCTCACCGAGCGCTTCCATCTGCCCCACCAGTTGTCGAACCTGCTGCAACACCCCCTGATTCACCCGCCAATGGGAGGGATACTGCCCGTTCTGTTCCTGAGGTAAAAGCTGATTCAGCCCAGCCAGAAATTGAAACGCATCCGGAGAGCGATACAACACATTGGTCAGGCACAGATTGTCAGTATGTTCATATAAATGCCGGTCATGATCGCGAACGAAACACACCGTACCGCCGCTGATGGTGTAAGGCTGCCCGTTGAACACATGGATCCCCGTTCCATGTTCGACCACCACAATTTCATGAAAATCATGATGATGCTCTGGAAACGCAGGTTGAGGAAGCCGCGGTTCAATAGCCACTGGCGCTTTACCTGTCGGAAAAAAATCCACGCAATGCAATACCGTCATGATGACATCCTTCCCGATCAAATGAACATGGCTGAATAGTAATTAAGGGTTATCACCCTCACCTTAAATTTTTGACGCCAAAGTGCGTAAACACGGTCAATTCTTCAAGAAATGGCGGGAAAGATCGCGAATTGCGGAAGGCGTCACATCCGCTAAAACAGGTCCTATTAATAGAAATTGTGAACAGCGTCACGTTCACCTTTGCCATGTTGCCAGCCGCTAATTGTGGCTGTCACTGTCAAGAAGGTACGCTTTATCTGGGGTTCTTAGACTGAGTGCAATAAAACTCAGAAGGACCTCGCTATGACTTTTCGCCATTGTGTCGCAGTCGATCTCGGCGCATCCAGTGGGCGCGTAATGCTGGCGCGTTACGACAGTGAACACCGCTCCCTGACGCTACGTGAAATCCACCGCTTCATGAACTGCCTGCAAAAAACAGACGGTTTTGACACCTGGGACATCGACAGCCTGGAAAACGATATTCGTCTTGGCCTGAAAAAAGTCTGCGATGAAGGCATTCGGATAGACAGCATCGGCATTGATACCTGGGGCGTGGATTACGTTCTGATCGATAACATCGGTCAACGTGTCGGTCTGCCGGTCTCTTACCGTGACAGCCGCACGACCGGCATTATGGCGCAGGCGATGGAGCAGCCGGGTAAAGGTGAAATTTACCGCCGTAGCGGCATTCAGTTTCTGCCCTTTAACACCCTGTATCAACTGCGTGCGCTGGTTGAACAGCAGCCAGAACTGCTCCCGCAGGTGGCCCACGCCCTGCTGATCCCCGACTACTTCAGCTTTCGCCTGACCGGCAAAATGAACTGGGAATACACCAACGCCACCACCACCCAGCTCGTCAATATCAATACCGATGACTGGGATGACACACTGCTGGCGTGGACCGGGGCAGACAAAGCCTGGTTTGGTCGCCCGACGCATCCAGGGAACGTGATCGGCCACTGGATTTGCCCACAGAAAAACCAAATTCCGGTTGTCGCCGTCGCCAGTCACGACACGGCCAGCGCGGTCATTGCTTCTCCGCTGGCCGACAAAAACAGCGCCTATCTCTCTTCCGGGACCTGGTCGCTGATGGGCTTTGAGAGCAGAACACCGTATACCAACGATGCGGCGCTGGCGGCGAATATTACCAACGAAGGCGGCGCGGAAGGACGCTACCGTGTCCTGAAAAATATTATGGGGCTGTGGCTGCTCCAGCGCGTATTAAAAGAGCGCCAGATTACCGACCTGCCAACGCTTATCAGCCAAACGCAAGCGCTGCCGGCCTGCCAGTTCCTGATAAACCCGAACGACGATCGCTTTATCAACCCCGACGATATGAGTGCAGAAATTCAGGCAGCATGCCGTGAATCAGGCCAACCCGTTCCCCTGCAAAACGCCGAACTGGCGCGCTGTATCTTCGACAGCCTGGCGTTGCTGTACGCCGACATCCTGCAAGAACTGGCACAACTGCGTGGTGCAGCATTTAGCCAACTGCACATTGTCGGTGGCGGCTGCCAGAACACCTTACTGAACCAGCTGTGTGCGGACGCCTGCGGTATTCGCGTGATGTCCGGGCCGATTGAGGCCTCCACGCTCGGCAATATTGGCATCCAGCTGATGACGCTGGACGAGCTGAACAACGTCGATGATTTCCGTCAGGTGGTGCGCGCCAACTACGAACTGACCACCTTCATTCCCAATCCTGAAAGTGAAATTGCCCGCTACCAGGCGCAGTTTCAATCACTACGACAGACAAAGGAGCTTTGCGCATGACCACTCAACTTGAACAAGCCTGGGAACTGGCAAAACTGCGTTTCGCCGCGGTAGGTATTGATGTCGAGGCGGCCTTACGCCAGCTCGATCGTCTGCCGGTCTCCATGCACTGCTGGCAGGGCGATGATGTCGCCGGTTTCGAAAATCCGGAAGGCTCGCTCACTGGCGGTATTCAGGCTACCGGTAACTATCCGGGTAAAGCGCGTAACGCCACCGAACTGCGGGCCGATCTGGAGCAGGCGCTGAGCCTGATTCCTGGTCCAAAACGTCTGAATTTGCACGCGATCTATCTGGAATCTGATACGCCGGTTGCCCGCGACCAAATCAAACCTGAGCACTTTAAAAACTGGGTGGAGTGGGCGAAAGCGAACCAGTTAGGGCTAGATTTCAACCCATCCTGCTTCTCACACCCGCTGAGCGCCGACGGTTTCACGCTGGCGCACGCCGACGACACCATTCGCCAGTTCTGGATCGATCACTGCAAAGCCAGCCGTCGCGTCTCGGCGTATTTTGGCGAGCAGTTGGGTACACCATCGGTGATGAACATCTGGATCCCGGATGGCATGAAAGACATCACCGTTGACCGTTTAGCGCCGCGCCAGCGTCTGCTGGACGCACTGGACGAAGTGATCAGCGAGAAACTCGACCCGGCGCACCATATCGATGCCGTCGAAAGCAAGCTGTTTGGCATCGGTGCGGAAAGCTACACCGTGGGCTCTAACGAGTTCTACATGGGTTACGCCACCAGCCGCCAGACCGCACTGTGTCTGGATGCGGGCCACTTCCATCCGACTGAAGTGATCTCCGACAAAATTTCCGCCGCCATGCTGTATGTACCGCGCCTGCTGCTGCACGTCAGCCGTCCGGTGCGCTGGGACAGCGATCACGTGGTGCTGCTGGATGATGAAACTCAGGCGATTGCCAGCGAGATCGTTCGCCACAACCTGTTCGACCGCGTACACATTGGCCTCGACTTCTTCGACGCCTCCATTAACCGCATCGCCGCGTGGGTGATCGGCACCCGCAATATGAAAAAAGCCCTGCTGCGCGCGCTGTTAGAACCCACCGAGCAACTGCGTCAGCTCGAAGCCAGCGGCGACTACACCGCACGTCTGGCCCTGCTGGAAGAGCAAAAATCGCTGCCGTGGCAGGCCGTCTGGGAGATGTATTGCCAGCGCCACGACACGCCTGCGGGCAGCCAGTGGCTGGACAGCGTGCGCGCTTATGAAAAAGAGATTTTGAGCAAACGTAGCTAACCGTGACGCCAGGCTTGTAGGCCGGATAAGACGCCCCGCGTCGCCATCCGGCAATAAATGAAACACGATTGCCGGATGGCGCTTCGCTTATCCGGCCTACGTAAGACCCGATAACGTTCGGGCAATAAACAGGAACACCGAACATGCAAAAAATTACGACTTCCTGGTTCGTCCAGGGGATGATCAAAGCCACTTCTGATGCGTGGCTGAAAGGCTGGGACGAGCGTAATGGCGGCAACCTGACGCTGCGTCTTGATGAAGCAGATATCGCGCCGTTTAGCGCCGATTTCCACGAAAAACCACGCTATATTGCGCTAAGTCAGCCGATGCCGCTGCTGGCAAACACACCGTTTATCGTCACCGGTTCCGGTAAGTTTTTCCGTAACGTCCAGCTCGATCCCGCGGCAAACTTGGGCGTGGTACAAGTAGACAGCGACGGTGCGGGCTACCACATCCTCTGGGGCCTGACCCACGAGGCCGTGCCGACCTCTGAACTGCCGGCTCACCTCCTCTCTCACTGCGAACGCATTAAAGCGACGAACGGTAAAGACCGCGTGATCATGCACTGCCATGCCACCAACCTGATCGCTCTGACCTACGTACTGGAAAACAACACAGCGCTGATTACCCGCAAGCTGTGGGAAGGCAGCACCGAGTGCCTGGTGGTGTTCCCGGATGGCGTTGGCATTCTGCCGTGGATGGTGCCGGGTACAGATGAAATTGGTCAGGCTACCGCCGAGGAAATGCAGAAACACTCGCTGGTACTTTGGCCGTTCCACGGCGTGTTCGGAAGCGGACCTACCCTCGACGAAGCGTTCGGTTTGATAGATACCGCAGAGAAATCCGCCGAAGTTCTGGTCAAAATCTTTTCGATGGGCGGTATGAAGCAGACCATCTCACGTGAAGAGCTGGTCGCACTTGGCAAACGCTTTGGTGTTACGCCGCTGGCAAGCGCCATAGAGCTGTACTGATACCTCCCAACTCAACGCCGGATGCGGCTTCGCCTTATCCGGCCTACAGGATTTTATTATTAAGGAGAATAGTGATGAGCTTTATGTTGGCACTACCAAAAATTAGCCTGCATGGCGCCGGCGCGATTGCCGATATGGTGAATCTCGTGGCGAATAAACAATGGGGCAAAGCGCTGATCGTCACCGATGGTCAACTGGTAAAACTGGGCCTGCTGGATAGCCTGTTTGCCGCGCTGGATAAACATCAAATGTCTTACCACCTGTTTGATGAAGTATTCCCGAACCCGACAGAAGAGTTGGTACAGAAAGGTTTTGCAGCCTATCAGAACGCAGAATGTGACTACATCATCGCCTTCGGTGGCGGCAGCCCGATCGATACCGCCAAAGCGGTGAAAATCCTGACAGCCAACCCTGGCCCTTCTACCGCTTACTCCGGAGTGGGCAAAGTGAAAAATGCTGGCGTCCCGCTGGTCGCCATCAACACTACCGCCGGTACGGCAGCAGAGATGACCAGCAACGCGGTCATTATCGATTCTGCCCGTAAGGTTAAAGAGGTGATCATCGACCCGAATATCATCCCGGACATCGCTGTGGATGATGCCAGCGTCATGCTGGAAATCCCGGCCTCCGTCACCGCCGCAACCGGTATGGACGCCCTGACCCACGCGGTGGAAGCCTATGTTTCCGTTGGTGCTCATCCGCTCACCGACGCTAACGCACTGGAAGCGATTCGCCTGATCAACCTGTGGCTACCAAAAGCGGTCGACGACGGTCATAACCTCGAAGCTCGTGAGCAAATGGCGTTTGGTCAGTATCTGGCGGGGATGGCATTTAACAGCGCTGGTCTGGGTCTGGTGCATGCGCTGGCGCACCAGCCGGGCGCAACCCATAATCTGCCACACGGCGTCTGCAACGCCATCCTGCTGCCGGTAATCGAAAACTTTAACCGTCCGAATGCCGTGGCGCGTTTTGCCCGCGTGGCGCAGGCAATGGGCGTCGATACCCGTGACATGAGCGATGAAGCGGCAAGTATAGAGGCCACCAACGCGATTCGTACACTCAGCAAGCGTGTTGGTATTCCTGCGGGCTTTAGTTCCCTTGGCGTGACGAAAGAGGATATTGAAGGCTGGCTGGATAAAGCGTTGGCCGATCCGTGTGCGCCGTGCAACCCGCGCACCGCCAGCCGCGACGAGGTCCGCGAGCTGTATCTGGAGGCGTTATGATCCGCAAGGCCTTTGTGATGCAGGTGAATGCCGACGCGCACGTTGAATATCAACGTCGGCACAATCCCATCTGGCCAGAGCTGGAAGCGGTGCTGAAAGAGCACGGCGCCCATCACTACGCGATTTATCTCGATCAGGCGCGCAATCTGCTGTTCGCCACCGTTGAGATTGAGTCCGAAGAACGCTGGAATGCCGTTGCCAGCACCGACGTTTGCCAACGTTGGTGGAAGCATATGCGTGACGTAATGCCAGCAAACCCGGACAACAGCCCGGTTAGCGCTGAGCTAAAAGAAGTGTTTTATTTGCAATAGACTTGTAGGCCGGATAAGGCGCTAACGCGCCGCATCCGGCACAACGTAACAGAACAGTTAGTTCTGCTCAGAAACCAGAATCGCCTGGGTGTCAGGCTCCAGCGCTTTAAAAATATGCGCCCGATCGGCGGGGTAACAAATATAGTCCCCCTCGCCTAACTCCTCCGGGGCTTCCGTCAATCCTACCATCGCCTTACCCTGCGTCACGATGATGTGTTCAACCGATCCAGGTGGATGCGGCTGTGAAATACGATCCGCGCCCGGCTGCGTCAGCAGCAGATAGATATCCCGCCGCGCCCCCGGCGGGCAGGCGGCCAGTAAAATGGCCTGGTAGTGGGCCTGCTCAGCCACCACCTTTGTCCCTTCTCCGCGACGAATCACCTGCGTTTTTTGTTCCTGCGGCTCCAGCAGGCGAGCAAAGGGAATATCCAACGCCACACACAGCGACCAGAGCGTTTCCAGGCTAGGATTGCCATTGCCCGCTTCCAATTGCGAGAGTGTCGATTTTGCAATCCCTGCGCGACGGGCAATCTCTGCCAATGACAAACCGGTGCGCTGACGTTCACGCACAAGGCTTTTCGCGATCATACTGATGGGCTGGGTCATTCACGACTCCATGTTCTTTATATCGAACGATTCGTTCGACTTGTAATATTAACTGGTCGCGTTCATTATAATGGAAATTCGTTCGATATGGCTAAAACGGTATGAAACATTATTTTTCCAGTCTCAAAGGCGACACGATAAAAGCAATTTTTTTAGTCTGTCTGGCCGTCGGCGTAGTCGGCATGTCATACGGCTCGCTGGCGATGGCCTACGGCTTCCCACTGTGGGTGCCGTTTGTGCTTTCGATTACGGTACTGGCGGGTGCGTCCGAGTTTATGTTTATCGGCATCGTCGCCAGTGGCGGTAACCCACTGGCGGCTGCGGCTGCCGGCTTACTGGTCAACGCCCGACACGTGCCGTTTGGCGTCACGGTGCGCGATCTGGTGGGCTTGCGGGCTGCGAGTTTCCTCGGCTGTCATATCATGAACGACGAAAGCGTAGTCTTTGGCCTGTCGCAAAAAACGCCCGAACAACGTAAAGCCGCCTTCTGGCTGTGCGGTCTGGGCGTCGCGCTTTTCTGGCCTGTTGGCACACTGATCGGCGCGGGCGTCGGCAAACTGCTCCCCGCCCCGGAAACCATCGGTCTGGATGCCGTCTTCCCTGCAATTTTATTAGCCTTAGTGGTCCCGGCCTTTAAAAACCGCACCACGCTGATTCGCGCCTGTAGCGGCGCCGGGTTGTCGCTTGCCGCCATCCCCTTTGCGCCGGTCGGTTTACCTGTTTTGCTCTCACTGTTTGGCTTACTGACGAGGAAAAAATAATGGGCAACATGACGCTGTTTATCGTCGGTATCGCCATGTTATCTCTGGGAACATATTTAATGCGTTTAGGAGGAGCGAAGCTTGGGAGCCGTTTAGCGTTCTCGGAACGCTCGCAGGCGCTGCTTTCCGACGCCGCAACGGTATTACTGTTCTCCGTTGCGCTGGCGACTACCTTTTACGAAGGCGAACACTTCGCTGGCATGGCGCGCGTGCTGGGCGTGGCTTTTGCGGTATTTCTCGCATGGCGCAAGATGCCGCTAATCGTGGTGATCGTCGCTGCCGCAGTGGTGACCGCATTGCTGCGAATGGCGGGTATAAACTAAAAAAGCGCCTCAAGGGCGCTCTTTCGACAGTACTAAGGTATCTTATTTCAGCAGTTCGGCGGTCATGTGCACGCGGTTACCGGTGTATGCCTGAGTGATTTTGTAATCGCTGGCGCCTGCACGTTCAGCCTGAGCGGCGATTTTTGCTTCAGCGCTTTCCAGCGTAGAACCGGTTGCGGTCACTGTCTGAGCAGCGAAAGAACCAAAAGAAGTAGCCAGAGCGATAACTGCGACAAAAGTTTTGATGCTTTTCATGATATAAACCCTTTAACTTAGTTGTTTGAGTAAGGCACCGTGCCTTGATGTGATAAATAATAGGCTGATACCCGAACAACTGAAAGCGGAATGATTTGCCAGTCTTATTCAAATTATTTGAGAGATAAGATGTTACGTAATCAGGAATCACAATGGCTTGCTGGAAGCCGTAGAAAAACGCAACCGGCGGGTAATTGGTTACTTCGTCAGGGTGAACCACAAAGTAAAATTCATCTTTTACATCATGGTGTGGCTCGTGCGGTTTATCACGCTGACAACGGCGTTGAAAGAGTTAAAGAGTTCTACTTTGCCGGGGAATACTGCTTTCTGTACCTGAACTGGCTAACTAACACACCTGCCGATTACAGCCTGCAAATGATCGCCGCTGGAGAAACCACTGAAATTCCCTTGGCTTTGCTTGATGCGCCGGGAAATCGGGATATTAAGACTCAGCTACTGGTCCAGCAATTGATCTACAAAGAGAAAAAAGAGCAGATGCTGCTGCTCAATACCCCAGAGCAACGCTATCAGTACGTACAAACACACTTCCCGGACTGGGAGTCACAGCTCACCCAGCGCGATCTTGCCAGCTATATCGGTATTACCCCCGTTAGCCTGTCCCGTATTCGCCAGCGTCTTAACAAAGGTTAACGCCTTACGGTGATGCGTCGATTATTGTCCCGTCACTCTTTAATAGATGGCGACCACAATGAACGCATTTCTTCTTTCTCAGATGCTGGCTGGCATCAGCTTCTTACTGGATATTTCCGCTTTTCATTTTCAACGCCGGGCTATCACTTTAACGCTGCTCACCAGTTCTACGTCTCTGTTAGCTATCCATTTCTATCTTTTGGATCAACACGCTGCGGCTGGGTTAATGATCATTGCCGCATGCCGCTACGCGACAGCCATCGTCACCTTTCACCGCTGGGTGATGTGGGGATTTATGCTGGGGTCGCTGCTGTGTAGCATTTATCTTTGGCAAAATCTGTCGAGTATTTTGCCGCTGATGGGAAGCCTGCTGATGACATTTGCGTCATTTCAAAAACGCAGCGGAAAATTACGGGGATACACCTTGTGTGGCAGCCTGTGTTGGCTGCTGAACAATGTGATTGTTGGCTCGCCAGTTGCCGTAATCATGGAACTGGCATTTTCCGGCAGTATTCTGGCCGCCTGGTGGCGTCACTGCGCGACCAGACGTTGCGGATGCGTATAGATCGTCGCCCTGCCCGGTTTGCAAAAACCCACCAGCGTCAGGTTACAACGTTCGGCAACTTCCACGGCGAGCGTTGTCGCCGCAGAAACAGCAAACAGGATCTCCACACCGCACATCGCCGATTTCTGCACCATCTCATAACTGGCACGGCTGGAGACTAATACCGCGCCCTGTTGCCAGGTTTCCCCTTCGATTGCACGTCGTCCCAACAGTTTATCCAACGCAACATGACGTCCAACATCTTCATGCCCGCCCGCCAGATGACCTGACGGCTGTACCCAGGCAGCCGCGTGCGTGCAGCCTGTCAGTTGCCCCACGGGTTGAAAATCGTTGAGATGTCGTAAAGCGTTATCAAGATTCGCCAGATCGAATGTCTGGGTAAACGGCAGCGGCTGGACCGGCTTGCCAATGTCATTGAGCTGCTCCACGCCACAAACGCCGCAACCGGTGCGACCGGCCAGCGCGCGACGACGCTCCTTCAGCCCCATAAAGCGACGGCTGGACAGTTCAACCTGCACTTCCAATCCGTTGCAGGAAGGCACTACGTCCATTCCGTAGATATCCTGCGGGGACTCAATAATGCCTTCAGAAAGTGAAAAACCCACCGCGAAGTGCTCAAGATCTTTCGGTGATGCCATCATCACCACGTGCGAAATCCCGTTGTATACCAGCGCAACAGGCACTTCTTCAGCTACCTCATCAGGCTGAGGATGTTGCAAATCCTCGCGCTTCCAGAGGGTCAACTGGCGCGATCCTGTCGAAGATGTCACATTCTTGATGTTTTCTTGAATAATCTTATTCACTTTCTTTTAACCATATTGGAACACGCATACCAACATTGTGGTATTCTTTACAAATCCCTCCTGGACGGAGGGAAATTCACCCAATTCTGGACCTTTGCGGTCCCGTCCGCAAAGAAAAATAACAACCACTTCCCTCGCGTTCGCGTTACAGAAAAGCGAAGGGAACGTGACAATGTCGAAACAAGGAGCAAACCATGCAGGTCAGCAGAAGGCAGTTCTTTAAGATCTGCGCTGGCGGTATGGCAGGCACCACGGCAGCGGCACTGGGCTTTGCACCCGGCGTAGCGCTCGCGGAAACACGGCAATATAAACTGCTGCGCACCCGCGAAACCCGTAACACCTGCACCTACTGTTCCGTTGGCTGTGGACTGTTAATGTACAGTCTCGGTGACGGAGCAAAAAACGCCAAAGCATCCATCTTCCATATTGAAGGGGACCCGGATCACCCGGTGAACCGCGGCGCGCTGTGCCCGAAAGGGGCAGGACTTGTGGACTTCATCCACTCCGAAAGCCGCCTGAAATTCCCGGAATATCGCGCACCAGGCTCAGATAAGTGGCAACAGATTAGCTGGGATGAGGCATTTGACCGCATCGCTAAGCTGATGAAAGAAGACCGCGACGCTAACTACGTTGCACAAAACGCTGAAGGCGTAACCGTTAACCGCTGGCTTTCCACCGGAATGCTGTGTGCTTCCGCTTCCAGTAACGAAACCGGCTATTTAACGCAAAAATTCTCCCGCGCGCTCGGTATGCTCGCGGTCGACAACCAGGCACGCGTCTGACACGGACCAACGGTAGCAAGTCTTGCTCCAACATTTGGTCGCGGTGCGATGACCAACCACTGGGTCGACATTAAAAACGCCAACCTCGTCGTGGTGATGGGCGGTAACGCCGCTGAAGCTCACCCGGTCGGATTCCGCTGGGCGATGGAAGCCAAAATTCACAACGGCGCGAAGCTGATTGTTATCGATCCACGCTTTACGCGAACCGCTGCGGTGGCTGATTTCTATGCGCCGATTCGTTCCGGTACTGACATTGCTTTCCTGTCAGGCGTTTTGCTGTACCTGCTGAACAACGAAAAATTCAACCGCGAATACACTGAGGCCTATACCAACGCCAGCCTGATCGTGCGTGAGGATTACGGTTTCGAAGATGGCCTGTTCACCGGCTACGACGCGGACAAACGCAAGTATGACAAAACCAGCTGGAACTACGAGCTGGATGAAAAAGGCTTCGCCAAACGCGATGTCACCCTGCAACATCCGCGCTGCGTGTGGAACCTGCTGAAACAGCACGTCTCCCGCTACACGCCGGACGTCGTAGAAAACATCTGCGGTACGCCAAAGGCCGACTTCCTGAAGGTCTGTGAGTACATTGCAGAAACCAGTGCCAAAGATAAAACCGCGTCGTTCCTGTACGCCCTGGGCTGGACACAACACTCCGTGGGTGCGCAGAACATCCGTACCATGGCGATGATCCAGTTGCTGCTTGGCAACATGGGGATGGCAGGCGGCGGTGTTAACGCCCTGCGCGGTCACTCCAACATTCAGGGCCTGACCGACTTAGGCCTGCTGTCACAAAGCCTGCCAGGCTATATGACGCTGCCAAGCGAGAAACAGACTGACCTGCAAACCTACCTTGCCGCCAACACGCCAAAACCGTTGCTGGAAGGTCAGGTGAACTACTGGGGCAACTACCCGAAATTCTTCGTTTCGATGATGAAAGCCTTCTTTGGCGATAAAGCAACAGCGGAAAACAGCTGGGGCTTCGACTGGCTGCCGAAGTGGGATAAAGGGTACGACGTCTTGCAGTACTTCGAGATGATGAATCAGGGCAAAGTGAATGGCTATATCTGCCAGGGCTTTAACCCGGTCGCGTCATTCCCGAACAAAAACAAAGTTGTGGCTTCACTGTCCAAACTGAAGTTCCTGGTCACTATCGACCCACTCAACACTGAGACTTCCACCTTCTGGCAGAACCACGGTGAGTCGAACGATGTTGATCCGTCGAAAATCCAGACCGAAGTATTCCGTCTGCCGTCCACCTGCTTCGCCGAAGAGAACGGTTCTATCGTTAACTCCGGTCGCTGGCTGCAGTGGCACTGGAAAGGCGCGGACGCCCCGGGGATTGCCGTTACCGATGGCGAAATCCTCGCCGGTATCTTCCTGCGTCTGCGCAAGATGTATGCCGAGCAAGGTGGCGCGAACCCGGAACAGGTGCTGAGCATGACCTGGAACTACTCCACCCCGCACGAACCAGCTTCGGAAGAAGTGGCGATGGAGAGCAACGGTAAAGCGCTGGCCGACATTACCGACCCGGCAACCGGTGCGGTTATCGTCAAGAAAGGCCAACAGCTTAGCTCGTTCGCCCAACTGCGTGACGACGGCACGACCGCCAGCGGCTGCTGGATTTTTGCCGGTAGCTGGACGCCGGAAGGCAACCAGATGGCACGTCGCGATAACGCCGACCCGTCAGGCCTTGGTAATACGCTGGGCTGGGCCTGGGCATGGCCGCTGAACCGACGCATTCTGTATAACCGCGCCTCCGCTGATCCGCAGGGGAATCCGTGGGATCCAAAACGTCAGATCCTGAAATGGGATGGGGCGAAGTGGAGCGGGATGGATATTCCGGACTACAGCGCCGCCGCACCTGGCAGCAACGTAGGGCCGTTCATCATGCAGCCGGAAGGGATGGGACGCCTGTTTGCTATCGATAAGATGGCGGAAGGTCCGTTCCCGGAACACTACGAGCCGTTTGAAACACCGCTGGGGACTAACCCACTGCACCCGAACGTTATCTCTAACCCTGCCGCGCGCATCTTTAAAGGTGACGCAGAAGCACTGGGTAAAGCAGATAAGTTCCCGTACGTCGGTACAACCTACCGTCTGACCGAGCACTTCCACTACTGGACCAAGCATGCGCTGCTGAATGCCATCGCTCAGCCGGAACAGTTTGTGGAAATTGGCGAGAAACTGGCGAATAAGCTCGGTATCTCCCACGGCGATACCGTCAAAGTCTCCTCTAATCGCGGCTACATTAAGGCCAAGGCGGTGGTGACCAAACGTATTCGCACGCTGAAGGCTAACGGTAAGGATATCGACACAATCGGTATTCCGATTCACTGGGGCTACGAAGGTGTGGCGAAAAAAGGCTTTATCGCTAACACGTTAACGCCATTCGTCGGTGATGCGAACACGCAGACGCCGGAATTTAAGTCCTTCCTCGTGAACGTGGAAAAGGTGTAACGGAGACGACCTATGGCTTATCAATCGCAAGACATCATTCGTCGTTCCGCCACTAACGGTTTCACCCCCGCGCCTCAGGCGCGGGACCATCAGGAAGAAGTGGCGAAGCTTATCGACGTCACCACCTGTATCGGCTGTAAAGCGTGTCAGGTGGCGTGTTCTGAATGGAACGACATCCGTGATGAAGTGGGCAACAACGTTGGGGTGTACGACAACCCGGCCGATTTGACCGCCAAATCCTGGACGGTGATGCGCTTCTCGGAAGTGGAACAAAACGACAAACTGGAATGGCTTATCCGCAAGGATGGCTGTATGCACTGCGCCGATCCGGGCTGCCTGAAGGCGTGTCCGGCTGAAGGCGCAATCATTCAGTATGCCAACGGTATCGTCGACTTCCAGTCTGAGCAGTGCATCGGCTGTGGCTACTGCATCGCGGGCTGCCCGTTCGACGTGCCGCGCCTCAATCCGGAAGACAACCGCGTCTACAAATGTACGCTGTGCGTTGACCGTGTTGTGGTCGGGCAAGAACCGGCCTGCGTGAAAACCTGTCCAACCGGCGCCATTCATTTCGGCACCAAAGAGTCGATGAAAACGCTGGCAGGCGAGCGCGTGGCGGAGCTGAAAACGCGTGGTTACGAAAACGCGGGTCTGTACGATCCGGCGGGTGTTGGCGGTACGCACGTAATGTACGTATTGCACCATGCGGACAAGCCAAATCTGTATCACGGCCTGCCAGAGAACCCGGAGATCAGCGCTACCGTTAAGTTCTGGAAAGGCATCTGGAAACCCCTCGCAGCCGTCGGCTTTGCAGCGACATTTGCGGCCAGCATCTTCCACTACGTCGGCGTAGGCCCGAACCGTGCGGAAGAGGAAGAAGACAATCTGCATGAAAAAGACGACGAGGTGCGCAAATGAAACGACGTGACACCATCGTGCGCTACACGGCGCCGGAACGCATCAACCACTGGATCACCGCCTTCTGCTTCATTCTGGCGGCGGTGAGCGGGATGGGCTTTCTCTTCCCGTCTTTTAACTGGCTGATGCACATCATGGGCACTCCACAACTGGCGCGAATTGTGCACCCGTTTGTCGGCGTGATCATGTTTGCCTCGTTTATCATCATGTTTTTCCGTTACTGGCACCACAATCTAATCAATCGGGATGATATCTTTTGGGCGAAGAATATTCGTAAGATTGTCGTCAACGAGGAAGTAGGTGACACGGGACGTTATAACTTCGGCCAGAAATGCGTATTCTGGGCGGCGATTATCTTCCTGGTCCTGTTGCTGGTGAGCGGAGTGGTCATCTGGCGTCCGTATTTTGCGCCTGCTTTCTCAATCCCGGTGATCCGATTCGCGTTAATGCTGCATTCATTTGCCGCAGTAGCGTTAATTGTGGTTATCATGGTGCACATTTACGCCGCCCTTTGGGTGAAAGGCACCATTACCGCGATGGTGGAAGGATGGGTTACCAGTTCATGGGCGAAGAAACATCACCCGCGCTGGTACCGTGAAGTCCGCCAGAAACAGGAAAAGTCATCTGAATGAGTATTCGCATAATCCCGCAAGATGAGCTGGAGAAGAGCGAGAAACGCACGGCGGATATGATTCCGCCGTTATTATTCCCCAGACTCAAAAATTTGTATAACCGCCGCGCTGAGCGCCTGCGCGAGCTGGCCGAGAACAACCCGCTGGGCGATTATCTGCGCTTTGCCGCGCTGATCGCACACGCGCAGGAAGTGGTGTTGTACGACCATCCGCTGCAGATGGATCTGACCGTTCGCATCAAAGAAGCGAACGATCAGGGCAAACCGCCGCTGGATATCCACGTTCTGCCACGCGACAAGCACTGGCAAAAACTGCTGCAGTCGTTAATTGCTGAGCTGAAACCAGAAATGAGCGGTCCTGCGCTTGCCGTGATCGAAAATCTGGAAAAAGCCTCAGAGCAGGAACTTGAGCTGATGGCCAGCGCGCTGTTTGCCTCTGATTTCGCCTCCGTCAGCAGCGATAAAGCGCCGTTTATTTGGGCTGCCCTGTCGCTCTACTGGGCGCAGATGGCAAGCCTGATCCCCGGAAAAGCCCGTGCGGAATACGGTGAACAGCGTCAGTACTGCCCGGTGTGTGGTTCAATGCCGGTCTCCAGCATGGTGCAAATCGGTACCACTCAGGGGCTGCGTTATCTGCACTGCAACCTGTGTGAAACCGAGTGGCACGTGGTACGCGTGAAATGCAGCAACTGCGAGCAAAGCCGTGATTTGAACTACTGGTCGCTGGATAACGAACAGGCGGCAATTAAAGCTGAAAGCTGCGGCGACTGTGGGACTTACCTGAAGATTCTCTATCAGGAAAAAGACCCTAAAGTTGAGGCCGTGGCTGACGATCTCGCTTCACTGATGCTGGACGCGCACATGGAGCAAGAGGGCTTTGCCCGCAGCTCCATCAACCCGTTCCTGTTCCCAGGTGAAGGGGAGTAAGTACTCCGCACCACCGGGCGGCGTAAGTCGCCCGGGTTATAACGTATACGGCGTGACCGCGCCTGATATGCCTGCAAAATCCTTGGTATTACGCGTAACCAGTGTAAGACGATGAATCTGCGCAGTGGCCAAAATAATGGCATCCGGCAATTTCATCCCATGCTCCTGCCTGATACTCACGCTTCGTTCAGCAATATCCTGTGAAACGCCGATCACGTTAAAAGCGCCTAGCGCAACGCGAGTACGGGCTTCCTGATGGTATTTTTTTGCGCCCACCATCACCTCCATCCATGTAATGAGGCTGATTGCATTCTGCGGCGGCCATGTTTCTATCGCTAGTTTTGCTTCATTTCTACCGCTAAACAGATCGATGAGGATGTTGGTATCAAAAAGCGCTGATCCTTTGACCATTACCATTCCTCACGGAGTTTACGCTGGTATTCAACACCATCTTCCTCACAGCCTTGCCACAGCCCAAGAGCGCGTGAAATTGTTGTTTCAGCCTGATCCTGCCTCTCAAGATACTGTTCAACGGCCTCCCGTAAGAGTTCTGCTCGTGGCAGATTGCGCTGAACCTTGAGGTCATCAAGACGTTTAATCACCTCATCTGATAAATCGAGTAAAATTCTGCCCATATCCATCCCAACCATCATACTCACATATACCTCCAGTATATCATCGGCGATTAATTTCTACACAACATACACCTGAGAAAAGCGGGAAAGTAGCCTTCACACGAACAATTTTTACTTTTGCGAGCCGCTTTCCAGAATCATAACCACCCCCATTTTTCCCATTTTCATTCTTAGTTATCCAGGTTATAAACTTGTATATCCATACAGATAAGAAGATGTGAAAATGGCACTGGAAAGCGGGATTGCACAGCTGGTTGAAGCATTTATCGTGGCGGGACGCCCTTCTTCGCGCGAGCAGAATATTGATGACCGGAGAGCAGGCTATATCGCCAGCACGGTCCTGGCCGGAGACACTGAAACCCGCGTACAAGTTGAAGATATTGAGCTCGATGCCATGATGTTTCGCGTAGTTTCGCCGCGGGGCAGCACGGGAAATCTCCCCTGCGTTATCTATTATCACGGCGGCTGCTTTGTCAGCGGCGGATTTACCACTCATGATAACCAGCTAAGGCAACTCGCCTGGTACAGCGGCTGTCGGGTCATTGGGGTGCAGTATCGCCTCGCACCAGAGCACATCTTCCCGGCAGCACATAACGATGCTGAATCGGGGGCCAATATTATCTGGAAGTATGCCAAGAAACTGGGAGTAGACCGGGACAACATTACGCTGGCTGGCGACAGCGCTGGCGGGCATCTGGCGCTGGTCACCGCACTACGCCTGAAAGCTACCAGGCAATGGCAACCTGCGCAGCTTATGCTGATCTACCCGATGCTGGATGCAACCGCCAGCTTTGCGAGCTATGACCATAATGGACAGGATTACATTATCACCCGCGACACACTGCTGTCGGGCTACGAGATGTATATGCCGCAAACCGATCCATTGCATCCCGAAGCCAGCCCGCTCTGGCGTGAAGACTTCAACGGTTTACCGCCCACGCACATCATTACAGCTGAATTCGACCCACTGCGAGATGAGGGTGAGGCCCTGTATCAACGGTTCCAGGAGCAGGGCGTGGATTGCACCTGCCAACGCTATCTCGGTGTTATCCACGGATTTTTCCAGCTAGCAGGGGTGAGTCAAGCGGCACGAAGCGCAATGCGGGATGTTGCCTGGCGCGCCATAAATTCTACAGCAGTAAGACATGCTTAATTAATATAGTGTTTTCATCTTGTAAACTTAATTGCGTTGCGTTATTTTGTTTTCAGGTTGAAAACCTTGTAATGGAACTACACCGTGCATGTTATCAGCCGAATACCTTTTAACGAGGCAATGCTCATGTATCCAAATCATCAGCTTGCTCTCGCTGATTTACTGAATGTTTTGGAGAAAAAAACATTCATTCAGCCTGAAGAGATGAAGCAGTATATTCCTTCACTGGATAATTTTAAGTACAGAGATAAATGGTGGGTGATTGATGTTTCTGGTAACAGCCTAAGACTCATCTCCTACATAGATTTCAGGTCACATAAGATATTTGTCAAACATATCGTTTCCCATGCCGAATATGACAAACTGACAGCATATTATCGGGGTAATAAAGAATGAGAACGCATCGTCATATGGATACAGCCAGCGCAAAAAAGATTGTTGATACCTTCAGCGATGCGGTAAAAACCATCCCACTGTTGGGGGAAGACCGAAATGACACTGAGTATCGCAGGGCACTTGTGCTAGTGGAGTATCTGGTCGACCACGACGATCTTGAAAACCCACTATTTGAATTGCTCTGTGCCCGAATCAGTAAATATGAAAAACATGCGCCGGAATTCAAAGCACTCAACCAACACCTGGAGAAAACACCCTCTGGCGTTTCAGTATTGCGTACGCTCATGGACCAATACAGTCTCAAAGCAGCAGACCTTGCCAACGAACTCGGTTCAAAATCGAACGTCAGCAACATCTTAAATGGTCGCAGAGCACTGACTGTAAGCCATATTAAAGCGCTTGCAGAACGCTTTAATCTTCCGGCAGACGCATTCATCGAGTAGAGAAGATACCCTCTGACTTACTCTTCCTCGTTCCCGCCTTCTTCATATGCGCCAAACGGTTTTGCGGGTAGCACAATGTAAGTGCCTTCAAACACCACGCCCGGCGTGTCGTCGCCAAATACCCCGACCTGCATCTGAACGCGCGCCTTACGACCTCTTGCCAGACGATCCAGGTCTCCGCTCAGCGAGCCCAGATCGGCGATAGCTGTAGGTTTCCCGGTGATCGGCCTGCTGTACCGTATATGCGCGTCAGCAAGGATTATCGTCCCGCCGAGATGACGCTCGCGTAGCATCAGCCAGATTAGCCCCCAGCCCGTTAGCGTCGCCAGTGAAAACAGGCTCCCGGCAAACAGCGTATGGTGCGGGTTCTGATTGCCCGTCTCGGGCATCGTGGTGATAAATTTCTGCCCGGTATATTGCTGAATGCGCACACCCATTTTCTCACTCAATGGAATATGTTCGTACCAGGCTTGCTGTAGCTGTCCGCACCAGTCGCCGCGATGGAGAATATCGTCCAGCGTCGCGATGGGTTTAATCATCAAAAAGTGACGCACCGGCGTGGTTTGCGGCGTGGTGATTTCTCCCTGGCTCACAAACCCCAGTTTGGCGAAAAATTCGACCGCATCTTCACGGGCGCTACAGGTTACGCGCTTTACCCCTTCCTGACGCGCCACAGACTCCAGGGTCATCGCCATCAGCGTGCCCAACCCCTTCTCCTGCACGGAAGGGTCAACGGCCATAAAGCGTATGGAGGCTTCGTTATCCGCATTGATATACAGACGTCCTACTGCGACCAAATTCCCCTCTTCGTCCACCACCATCTGGTGATGCGCCATCGCATCCCAGGCATCCCGTTCGGAGCCTTTAGGCTGGTGCAACGGTTTACGCAGCATCTCCCAGCGAAACTGGTAGTAACGCTCCAATTCTTCTTCTGTTTGCGGTACTCGAAGGTGATACATCGTCGTATTCTCTCTTGTTGTCCGCGGCCACACCGGTAGCTGGTTCATACTTGTAACCAGAACGTCACGGGGCCATCATTAACCAGTGAAACCTGCATATCCGCAGCGAATCGACCGGTTTGCGTATTCATTTCCTGTTGGCGGCAACGCTCAACAAAGTACTCATACAGCGCCTCTGCACGATCGGGCGCAGCCCCTTTTGAAAACCCCGGGCGCATGCCGCGTTCGGTATCTGCCGCCAGCGTGAACTGTGAAACCACCAGCACGCTGCCCCCTGACTGCTGCACGTTAAGGTTCATTTTGCCTTCGGCATCGCTAAAGATTCGATAGCCGAGTACGCGCTCGCACAGGCGGTTCGCTTTCTGTTCGTCATCATCCCTTTCGACACCTAACAGGACCAAAAGTCCTGGGCCAATTTCACCCGTCACCTCGCCCTCCACGGTGACGCTGGCACGGGTTACGCGCTGAATTAATGCAATCATGGTTGCTCTGCTTCTTCTTGTTCTGCGGCTTGTTTAAGTTTGCGGTATTCCCCGAGAGTGACAGTTATTTCCGCGCCTAGCAAGACGATACACCAGGTCCAGTATACCCAGACGAATAAAATGGGGATCACAGCCAGGACACCGTAAATGAGCTGATAAGACGGGAACATCGTGATATAGAGCGCAAATCCTTTCTTTCCGGTTTCGAACAACACAGCGGCCACAAAGGCGCCAATAACCGCATCACGGTTAGGTACACGCGTAGTCGGTACGATGCTGTAAAGCAGCCAGAACGAGAGCCAGGAAAGCACCAGCGGGAAAATACGCAGGACGTTATCGATCACCGTGTTGAGATCGCTGGCCCAGCGCAATGACAACAGATAAGAGCTGATCGCCAGACTGGCCCCCGCCAGCAGTGGCCCCAGCGTTAAAATCATCCAGTAAACGGCGAAAGAGTAAACTTTAGGCCGAGTACGCTTGCTGCGCCAGATAGTATTCAGCGCGTTATCAATGGAATACATCAGTAATAGCGCTGTCACAATCAGCCCACACGCCCCAACGGCGGTCATTTTGTTCGAGTTGGCAACGAACTGTTCGATATAACGCTGAATGACATCTCCCGTCGCCGGGATAAAGTTTGCGAAAATGAAATGACGTAGCTGGACGCTGACGTCAGAAAACATCGGAAATGCGGCGAAAAGCGCAAAAACTACGGCAATAAGCGGCACTAATGAGAGTAATGAGACATAGGCAAGATTCCCTGCCAGCGTCGTCATATTGTCCTCATCAATCCGCTGCCATAGTAGCTTCAACCAGGCCCGAACAGGACGCGTATGGTGCCTGGCTTGTTGCTGAACATTTTTTAGCATAGCAACTTCGCGAAATAGTCCGGAATGGTCGTTTTATCGACAACCTGGATGCTGGTAATCCCTAACCGATTAGCCCCTTCAATATTATCGGCGTTGTCGTCGAAAAATACCGCCTCATGCGCAGAAAAACCTTCAGACTGCAGGACATGCTGGTAAATCCGCGCTTCCGGTTTACGCATGCCCAGATCCTGGGAAAGGTAAATATGGTCAGCAGCCTGACGGATTTCGGGGTATTCGTCCGGCCAAAACGTCGTGTGCAGACGGTTAGTATTCGACAAGACGACCACCCGATGCCCCTGCTCACGCAGCTTTTGCATGATGTCGATGACTTCAGGACGCAAGGCAACAAAAACGGCCTGCCAGCCGTGGGAGAACTGCTCATAGCTTAGCGGTAGCGCCATGTCATGACATAGCGCTTCGGCAAAGGCTTCATCCGTTATTTCACCTCGCTCGTGCTGGTGAAAAGCCTCTCCCATGGTGAAACTTTGCTTTAACGAAGCCAGCGGTACACGGCTCAGATCGCTCCAAGTACCTAACACGCGATTGAAGTCGATATCGACAATCACATTACCCAAATCAAAGATATAGAGCATGCCCTTCTCCTTATTCGCCGTGGATGAATAACTGTAGCGGGAAAGGAGAAGTTTGACTATGCGAGAGTGATGGCTACGAACCTATCTAGCCATCATTGGGGAGAATTACACTGCCAGAGCATCATCTTGTGAAGGACTCACTTGCACAATTTCCACCTGCTGTGACTGGAGTAAATTATGCAGTGCCGGGCCAGGGTATTCATCGGTAAATAGCGCGGTCACCTGAGACACGTTACCAATTTCTACCGCGGCAGAAGCCGTGTATTTCGTATGATCCGCAGCCAACAGAATATGCCTTGAATGGGCCATCATCGTCTTCACTACGCTGGCCTCGTTGACATCAAACTCCAGCAACGCACCATCACTTTCGATCGCGCCAACGCTGGTAACCAGGTAGTCGGCCCGAAAATCAGCGACAAATGCCGAGGCAGAAGGGCCAATGATGCCACTGTTATGCGGGCGTAACGTTCCCCCCGGTACCATGACTTCAAAACGCGGATTGTTATACAGAATGTGCGCCACACGCAGGCTATTGGTGATAATGCGCAAATGATTATGGTTTAACAGCGCGCGTGCCACCTGCTCAACGGTGGTGCCAATGGTAATAAACACCGTTGACCCATCGGGAATGTAATCAGCCACCGCTTCCGCAATGGCTTTTTTCTCTTCCGTCCAGGAGACTTCACGCTGCTCAAACGCCGTATTCACCACGCTGGAAGCTCTGCCCGCGCCACCATGATGACGCGTAATTAATCCCTGCTCGCTGAGTTTACGAATATCACGACGCACGGTTTGCGTGGACACGTCCAGCAGGCTGGCCAGCTCGTCGATATTCATATAACCGCGCTCGCTAATCAGCATAAGCAGTTGATCGTGTCGCGGGTTACCGGTCAGTTCGGTAAGACTCATGAAATTTCCTCGAAAAACCATTGCCCTGGCATTTTATACAAAAAGTGACAGAAAAGATCGGGTTTGATCACAGTCAGGGATTCCGGCCCTTCCTCCAGGGCGAGTGCATTTTAACGCAGCAACCCCACTGGCAAACCTGACGGCCTCTTCTGGAGCATCGCCGCCGGCCAGGCTGAATGCGAACGCACCGTGGAAAACATCTCCAGCTCCCGTAGTATCCACAACATCGACTTTAAATCCAGATTGATGCTGCAACGTATTATTTTTTATCCAGTCACAGCCTTCGCTCCCTCGTGTCACATAAACATGACCATTTGTGAGCGTTTGTGCTTGTTTTAGTCCAGCTCCAGAATCATTTATCCCGGTTAAACGCGCCAGACCAGGTTCAGAGAACGCAGCATGATCGCTTAACGCCACCAGCTCGCTGATATCTTGTGGTGTTACGTCGCCATCCAGTACCGTCATCACTCCCGCCTGACGCGCCAGCGCGAACGCCTGCCTGGCCCCTTCGTGCCAGCGAACATCCGCCAACACCACATCCCACTGGGAAAAATCGATCTCATTGAGCCAATCAGCATCCGGCAATAAATCCGGGCTGGGATAGTTAACGATAATCCGTTCCCCTTGCGCATCAACCATAATTGCCGATTGCGAAGACTTCGCCCCTGCGTAACGCCGGGTGTAACGGGTATTTATCCCCAGGGATTCCAGCTCCGCCAGCAGGCTATTTCCGGTGTCGTCATCGCCCACACGGCCAATAAAGTCCACCTGCGCGCCCAGCTTCGCTGCAGCCACAGCGGCCGTTGCAGCAGGCCCGCCGCCCACTTCCGTATAACGCTTAGCCACATACTTACCTCCTTCGGTCGGTAAACCTTCCACGTAATAGATGCGATCCATCACGGCAATACCTACACAAGCAATACGAATCATGGTCATTCCTTAGGCATTTCAAGATGGGATCATTTTAATTTCACAAAATGTTTAAAAAGTGACGGCTGTCAATTTTTTGACCATAAATTACAAATACGATCAAAAACAGACAAAAACAAACGACCTTAAATGACAAAAAATGACATCCACGTCTCAGGAGAACGTTATGGCAGTTATAGCATTTATCGGATTAGGTCAGATGGGTTCACCCATGGCGAGCAACTTGCTGAAGCAGGGTCATCAACTCAGCGTCTTTGACGTTAACCCGGATGCTGTTCAGCGCCTGGTGGAAAAAGGAGCACAGCCTGCCAGCAACCCGGCTCAGGCAGCAAAAGGGGCCGAATTTGTCATCACCATGCTGCCAAACGGCGATCTGGTGCGTAGCGTACTGTTCGGAGAGCAAGGTATCTGTGAAAGCCTCTCCCCACAGGCATTAGTGATTGATATGTCGACCATTCATCCACTGCAAACCGACAAGCTTATCGCTGATATGCGTGCCAAAGGTTTCGACATGATGGATTGCCCGGTTGGACGCACCTCCGATCACGCTATCGCGGGAACACTGTTGCTGCTGGCAGGCGGAACGGCACAGCAGGTAGAACGCGCCGCACCGGTTCTGATGGCGATGGGTAATGAATTGATCAATGCAGGGGGTCCCGGCATGGGGATCCGCGTGAAACTCATCAACAACTACATGAGTATCGCACTGAACGCTCTTTCTGCCGAAGCAGCCGTGTTGTGCGAGGCACTTGGCCTCTCCTTTGATGTGGCCTTGCAAGTTATGAGCGGCACCCCCGCCGGGAAAGGCCACTTCACCACCTCCTGGCCAAACAAAGTGCTGAAAGGCGATCTTTCCCCGGCCTTTATGATCGATTTAGCTCACAAGGATCTTGGCATCGCCCTGGACGTTGCCAACCAACTGCATGTGCCGATGCCACTCGGTGCTGCCTCCCGCGAAGTCTATAACCAGGCGCGTGCCGCTGGCCGTGGCCGTGAAGACTGGACGGCCATTCTTGAACAGGTTCGCGCATCC
The DNA here is from genome assembly GCF_030332375.1 of Citrobacter sp. Cpo148. Classification (NCBI taxonomy): domain Bacteria; kingdom Pseudomonadati; phylum Pseudomonadota; class Gammaproteobacteria; order Enterobacterales; family Enterobacteriaceae; genus Citrobacter; species Citrobacter sp. Cpo148. Next base: position 26,552 of record NZ_JAOWHY010000044.1, on the reverse strand, counting down.
GCCGGGCTAAATAAACATACAGATAAGTAAGGACTGAACAATGACGAAGTACACCCTGAAAGATATCACCCGAGCTTCTGGCGGATTTGCCATGCTGGCAGTCGATCAGCGCGAAGCCATGCGCTTAATGTTTGCCGCAGCAGGTGCAAAATCCCCGGTCAATGACAGCGTGCTGACCGATTTCAAAGTCAATGCGGCGAAGATCCTGTCCCCCTATGCCTCCGCCATTCTGGTCGATCAGCAGTTCTGCTACCGCCAGGTTGTAGAGCAAAACGCGGTCGCTAAAAGCTGCGCCATGATTGTGGCCGCTGATGAGTTCATTCCGGGTAACGGTATTCCGGTCGATAGCGTGGTGATTGATAAAAAAATCAACCCGCAGGCCGTGAAGCAAGATGGTGCTAAGGCTCTCAAACTGCTGGTGCTATGGCGTAGCGATGAAGATGCCCAACAGCGTCTGGACATGGTGAAAGAATTCAATGAGCTATGCCATTCCAATGGCTTACTGAGCATCATCGAGCCGGTTGTTCGTCCGCCGCGTCGTGGCGATAAGTTTGATCGCGAACAGGCCATTATCGATGCCGCAAAAGAGCTGGGTGATAGCGGAGCCGATCTCTACAAGGTCGAAATGCCGCTGTACGGCAAAGGTACCCAACAAGAACTGCTTAGCGCCTCTCAACGCCTGAATGAGAACATCAACATGCCGTGGGTCATTCTCTCCTCTGGTGTGGATGAAAAACTGTTCCCGCGCGCAGTCAGCGTAGCAATGACCGCAGGCGCATCTGGCTTCCTGGCCGGACGTGCGGTCTGGTCATCGGTTGTTGGCCTGCCAGATACCGAACTGATGCTGCGTGATGTTTCCGCGCCTAAATTACAACGCCTGGGCGATATCGTCGACGAAATGATGGCCCGGCGCTAAGAGGATCTAAGAATGAAATGGTTCAACACCCTAAGCCACAACCGTTGGCTGGAACAAGAAACCGACCGCATCTTTAACTTTGGTAAGAATGCGGCGGTACCCACCGGATTTGGCTGGCTGGGAAACAGTGGTCAGGTCAGAGCAGATATGGGGACACATCTGTGGATCACCGCCCGCATGCTGCACGTCTACTCCGTTGCCGCGTCAATGGGTCGTCCTGGCGCATATCAGCTAGTCGATCACGGCATTAAAGCACTGAACGGTGCGTTACGCGACACTCGCTACGGCGGTTGGTACGCCTGCGTAAATGATGAAGGCGTTATGGACGCCTCCAAACAGGGCTATCAGCATTTCTTTGTTTTGCTCGGTGCGGCAAGTGCGGTCACCACCGGTCATCCGCAGGCCAGACAATTGTTGGATGACGCTATCGACGTGATTGAAAAGTACTTCTGGAGCGAAGAGGAGCAGATGTGCCTGGAATCCTGGGACGAAGCTTTTAGCCAGACGGAAGATTACCGCGGCGGTAACGCCAACATGCACGCGGTCGAGGCTTTCCTGATCGTGTATGACGTTACCCATGACCGTAAATGGCTCGATCGCGCACTGCGAATTGCTTCGGTGATTATTCACGACGTAGCCCGCAGCGGGGAGTATCGCGTTAACGAACACTTCGATTCACAGTGGAACCCAATCCGCGATTACAACAAGGATAACCCAGCTCACCGTTTCCGCGCCTACGGCGGCACGCCGGGCCACTGGATCGAATGGGGCCGCCTGATGCTGCATCTGCATGCCGCGCTGGAAGCCCGTTTTGAAACGCCTCCCAAATGGCTGCTGGAAGATGCCAAAGGCTTGTTCCACGCCACCATCCGTGATGCCTGGGCACCGGACGGCGCAGATGGTTTTGTCTATTCGGTGGACTGGGATGGTAAACCCATCGTTCGCGAAAGAGTGCGTTGGCCGATAGTCGAAGCCATGGGTACCGCCTATGCCTTGTATACCCTCACCGGCGACAGCCAATACGAAGCCTGGTACCAGAAGTGGTGGGATTACTGCATCACATATCTGATGGACTACGAGACCGGTTCATGGTGGCAGGAGCTGGACACCGATAACAAGGTGACTACCAAAGTCTGGGACGGTAAGCAGGACATTTATCACCTACTGCACTGCCTGGTGATCCCGCGTCTACCGCTGGCTCCGGGCCTTGCTCCGGCAGTGGCTGCCGGTCTGCTGGATATCAACGCTAAATAAGTAACAAGGTGAGCAGCCATGCATAACGGTGGAAAAACCATTCATCTTCAAGCCGGAAACTTCCAGGCGAAAATCGTCACGGTTGGTGCTGGACTAGCAGAATTGACGCACCTTGGGCGTCACATTGTGATTCCACATAAGCCGGAAGAGATGCCGCTGGCACATTTAGGAAAAGTGCTGGTTCCCTGGCCAAACCGCGTTGCAGATGGCTGCTATCAACATAACGGCAAGACCTTCCAACTTGCCGTTAACGACCCTGTTTCACATACCGCCATCCATGGATTGCTGGCCTGGCGGGACTGGCAGATTAATCAACTGTCGAACACGGAAGTGTCGTTGACGATTTTTCTTCCGCCCTCTTATGGCTATCCCTTTGCGCTGGTTTCAGAGGTGATTTACCGACTGGAGGCAGACAGCGGATTGCACGTCATTATTCGGACACAGAATGTGGGTGACGAAATTGCACCCTATGGCGCGGGAGCACATCCCTACTTGACCTGCAATCTGCACCCTATCGATGACTGTGAATTAACACTCCCAGCGAGTGAAGAAACATGCGATGAACGGGATTTCACAACGCAGCGACGCATTGCGCAGACCACTATCGATCATACGTTCAGGGCCATGCCACCTGACGCTGAGTGGGAAGTCAGGATAACCAGTCCATCGCAAAACATGTCCACTTTTTTACGCAGCCACCAGCCCTGGCTACAGGTGTACACCGGCGAAAAATTAGCACGGCGTGGCCTGGCGGTTGAACCGATGACCTGCCCGCCAGACGCCTTTAACTCCGGAATTAGCCTGATTCATCTCGCGCCCGGAGAAACACATCAAATGCATTTTTTAATCGGCAGTGAATAACAGATTTCCGACAAATTACCGAATTACCCTATTTTTACGGAGACGATAATGAATTCGCTACAACAACGGTCAACCGCCTTAGAACTCACATCATTACCTGATGGATTTGCTTTAACGTACCACCAGCGCCTGATTTTACGTCACAGCACAGAAACCCCCTGTCTGTGGATCGGCACTGGCGTTGCCGACATTGACATGTTTCGCGGCAACTTCAGCATCAAAGACAAGCTCAATGAGAAGATTGCTCTGACCGACGCCACGGTTAGCGAGTCACCTGATGGCTGGCTGGTACATTTCAGCCGCGGTAATACCATCAACGCCACGCTACACATCTCTACCGATGATCAGGGTCGTTTGAAGCTCGACCTCCATAACGAGGAACTCAGCCATAACCGTATCTGGCTGCGTCTGGCGGCCAACCCAGACGATCATATTTACGGCTGCGGCGAACAGTTCTCTTATTTCGACTTACGCGGTAAACCGTTCCCGCTGTGGACCAGCGAACAGGGCGTGGGCCGCAACAAAAACAGCTATGTCACCTGGCAGGCCGACTGCAAAGAAAATGCCGGCGGTGATTATTACTGGACCTTCTTTCCGCAGCCAACCTTCGTCAGCACACAGAAGTACTACTGCCACGTTGATAACAGTTGCTATATGAATTTCGATTTCAGCGCGCCGGAGTATCACGAACTCGCTCTGTGGGAAGACAAAACCACTCTGCGTATTGAGTGCGCCGAAACCTATATCTCTCTGCTGGAAAAACTGACTGCGCTGTTAGGACGCCAACCGGAGCTGCCGGACTGGATCTACGATGGCGTCACGCTCGGTATTCAGGGCGGTACTGAAATTTGCCAGAACAAACTGGACACCATGCGTAACGCAGGCGTGAAAGTAAACGGCATCTGGGCGCAGGATTGGTCCGGGATCCGCATGACCTCCTTTGGCAAGCGCGTGATGTGGAACTGGAAGTGGAACAGCGACAACTATCCGCAGCTGGATAACCGTATTAAGCAGTGGAAAGAAGAAGGTGTACAGTTCCTCTCCTATATCAACCCGTACGTCGCCAGCGATAAAGATCTCTGTGCCGAAGCGGCTGAACGCGGTTATCTGGCGAAAGATGCCTCAGGCGCTGACTATCTGGTTGAGTTCGGCGAGTTTTACGGCGGTGTGGTCGATCTGACCAACCCCGAAGCCTACGACTGGTTCAAAGAAGTCATCAAAAAGAACATGATTGAGCTGGGCTGCGGCGGTTGGATGGCCGACTTTGGCGAATATCTGCCAACCGATACGTATCTGCACAACGGCGTCAGCGCTGAAATTATGCATAACGCCTGGCCCGCACTGTGGGCGAAATGCAACTACGAAGCGTTACAGGAGACCGGCAAACTCGGCGAAATCCTGTTCTTTATGCGTGCGGGCTACACCGGCAGCCAAAAGTACTCCACCATGATGTGGGCAGGCGATCAGAACGTTGACTGGAGCCTCGACGACGGTCTGGCTTCCGTCGTTCCTGCGGCGCTGTCGCTGGCGATGACCGGTCACGGTCTGCACCACAGCGATATCGGCGGCTACACCACCCTGTTTGACATGAAACGCAGCAAAGAACTGCTGCTGCGCTGGTGTGACTTCAGCGCCTTCACGCCGATGATGCGCACCCACGAAGGTAACCGCCCTGGCGATAACTGGCAGTTTGATGGTGATGCTGAAACCATCGCCCACTTTGCCCGTATGACCACCGTCTTTACCACCCTGAAACCGTATCTAAAACAGGCTGTCGCGCAAAACAGCACTACCGGTCTGCCGGTGATGCGCCCGCTGTTCCTGCATTACGAAGACGATGCTCGGACCTATACCCTGAAATATCAGTATCTGCTGGGACAAGATTTGCTGGTCGCGCCGGTTCACGAACAGGGCCAGCAAAACTGGACGCTGTATCTGCCAGAGGATAGCTGGGTAAACGTCTGGACTGGGGAAACTTACCAGGGCGGTGAAATTACCGTAGATGCGCCTATTGGCAAGCCTCCGGTGTTTTATCGCGCGAAGAGTGAATGGGCGTCACTGTTTGCCACTTTACGCAACATCTAACACGGCTCGCCCGCGGGGCAACTCGCGGGCAAATGGAGAATAATAATGAGTCAGAATTCCTCTAATCCGGCAACCCTACGCTTGCCGTTCAAAGAAAAACTCGCCTATGGGATGGGTGATTTAGGCTCCAATATCCTGTTGGACATTGGTACCCTCTATTTACTCAAGTTTTATACCGATGTCCTTGGTTTACCAGGAACTTATGGCGGCATCATTTTCCTTATCGCCAAATTTTTTACCGCGTTTACCGATATGGGCACCGGGATTATGCTCGATTCCCGCCGCAAAATCGGCCCGAAAGGTAAATTCCGTCCGTTCGTTCTTTACGCCGCATTTCCAGTTACCTTGCTGGCGATTGCCAACTTTGTCGGTACACCGTTTGAAGTAACCGGTAAAACGGTGATGGCAACGGTGCTGTTTATGTTGTACGGACTGTTCTTCAGCATGATGAACTGCTCCTATGGTGCAATGGTTCCCGCGATTACGAAAAATCCGGACGAGCGCGCTTCACTGGCAGCCTGGCGACAAGGGGGCGCAACCCTGGGTTTGTTGCTATGTACAGTCGGCTTTGTACCGGTAATGAACTTGATCGAAGGCAATTCACAGCTGGGTTATATCTTCGCTGCCACGTTGTTCTCGCTGTTTGGCCTGCTGTTTATGTGGCTGTGCTATGCCGGGGTAAAAGAACGCTACGTGGAAGTGAAACCCGTGGATGCCGCGCAAAAACCGGGATTATTGCAATCCTTCCGCGCCATCGCCGGTAACCGCCCTCTGTTTATTCTGTGCGTTGCCAACCTTTGTACGCTTGGCGCATTTAACGTTAAGTTGGCAATTCAGGTCTATTACACCCAGTACGTACTGAATGACCCAATCCTCCTTTCCTGGATGGGCTTTTTCAGCATGGGCTGTATCTTCATCGGCGTCTTCTTGATGCCAGGAATGGTTAGGCGTTTCGGCAAGAAAAAAGTCTACATTGGCGGTTTGCTAATTTGGGTTGCAGGGGATTTGCTTAACTACTTCTTTGGTGGCGGTTCCGTCAGCTTTGTCGCCTTCTCCTGCCTGGCGTTCTTCGGCTCAGCATTCGTTAACAGCCTGAACTGGGCGCTGGTCTCCGATACGGTGGAATATGGCGAATGGCGAACCGGCGTACGCTCTGAAGGCACGGTATACACCGGTTTCACCTTCTTTCGTAAAGTGTCACAAGCGCTGGCAGGATTCTTCCCCGGCTGGATGCTGACGCAAATCGGCTACGTTCCCAACGTGGTGCAATCAGCAAGTACGGTCGAAGGTTTGCGTCAGTTGATCTTTATTTATCCCTGCGCTTTAGCGGTGATCACCATTGTGGCTATGGGCTGTTTCTACAACCTTAACGAGAAGATGTATGTCCGCATCGTTGAAGAGATAGAAGCGCGTAAACAACCCGTTTGATAATAATAATGAATAGCGCTCTACGGGGCGCTATTGAGGAGCGATTATGTCTTTTCATGATCCGCTAACGCTAAAACTGAGCCTGCGTGAAAAATTCGCCTACGGAGTGGGTGACTTCGGCTCAAATTTGATGCTGTGTATCGGCACACTGTATCTGCTTAAATTTTATACCGATGAACTAGGGATGCCGGCGTATTACGGTGGGATTATCTTTCTGGTGGCGAAGTTCTTCACCGCCTTCACTGATATGTTGACCGGTGTATTGCTGGACTCAAGGCGTAATATTGGCGCAAAAGGTAAATTCAGACCTTTTATTTTGTATGCGTCATTTCCTGTCGCAGTCGTTGCCAGCGCGCAGTTTTTAGCGACTGATTTTACGCTAACGGTGAAAACCGGACTGGCAACGGTGTTGTTTATGCTGTTCGGTCTGTTCTATAGCCTGATGAACTGCTCATACGGCGCGATGGTGCCTGCGATCACTAAAAACCCGCATGAACGCGCTCAGCTCGCTGCCTGGCGTCAGGGCGGCGCTACCGTAGGTCTGTTACTGTGCACCGTTGGCTTTATGCCAATTCAGGCTCTATTTGTCAGTTCGCCTTCGCTGGGTTATCTGATTGCCGCACTGATCTTTTCAGTCTGCGGGCTGTTCAGCATGTGGTGGTGTTTCAGCGGAGTGAAGGAACGCTATATCGAAATCGTGCCGGATCACCATAAGCCCAGCATTCTCAAATCGTTCTGTGCCATTTTCCGTAACCCTCCCCTGCTGGTGCTGTGTGTCGCCAACTTATGCACGCTGGCGGCATTCAACATCAAGCTGGCAATCCAGGTGTACTACACCCAGTACGTGCTCAATGATATTCATCTGCTGTCGTGGATGGGGTTCTTCAGCATGGGATGCATTCTGGTTGGGGTACTGCTGGTTCCCGCTGCGGTGAAACGCTTCGGTAAAAAGCAGGTTTACCTCGGCGGTCTGGCATTATGGGCTATCGGCGATGTACTGAACTTTTTCTGGGGCAGCACATCATTTTTGTTCGTGACATTCTCCTGTATGGCCTTCTTCGGAACCGCTTTTGTTAACAGCCTGAACTGGGCGCTGGTTCCGGATACGGTCGATTATGGCGAATGGAAAACAGGGATCCGCGCGGAAGGTTCGGTGTATACGGGTTATACCTTTTCGCGCAAAATTTCCGCTGCGCTCGCTGGTTTCCTGCCAGGCATCATGCTGACGCAAATCGGTTATATCCCCAACATAACTCAAAGCGATGCAACTTTGCTCGGCCTGCGTCAGCTTATTTTCCTTTGGCCTTGTGGATTGGCCATTATCGCTGCATTCACGATGGGTTTATTTTATAAGCTCAACGAAACTCGCTTTGCTTTTATTATTGAGGAAATCAGCCAACGGAAAAAAAACAATGCTCTATCGGATCCTGTTACCACTAAAAATAATACCTCTGCTGTAAACGTATAAAAATAATAGCCGCCTATTCCATCTTAATGGATGGCGGCCTCCCTACGCTTAAATAATGGATTTATTATGAAAAAGTTAACAACAATAATTCTCTTATCTTCGGTTGCTTCTACCTCTGTTTTTGCGGGTGCCTATGTCGAGAACCGCGAGGCATATAATCTGGCGTCAGATCAGATAGAAGTGATGATGCGCGTTGGCTATAACTCCGATATGGGCGCGGGTATCATGCTCACCAACACCTACACCATGCAACGCAAGGATGAGTTAAAACACGGCTATAATGAAATAGAGGGCTGGTATCCGTTATTTAAACCGACAGATAAATTAACTATCCAGCCAGGTGGGTTGATAAATGATAAGAGTACGGGTTCCGGTGGTGCGGCTTATCTGGATGTTAACTATAAATTTACCCCATGGTTTAATCTTACCGTGCGTAACCGATATAACCATAATAACTACAGCTCAACCGATCTAAACGGTGACCAGGACAATAATGATACCTATGAAATAGGCAACTACTGGAATTTTACTATCACCGATAAATTTTCCTATACCTTTGAGCCGCACTATTTTATTCGAGTGAATGACTTCAATAGCAGTAACGGAAAAGATCATCACTGGGAGATTACGAATACCTTCAAGTATCGTATTAATGAACATTGGTTACCCTACCTGGAACTACGCTGGTTAGATCGCAATGTAGAACCTTATCACCGCGAACAAAATCAAATTCGTGTCGGGGCTAAGTATTTCTTCTAATCTTTCCGAAATAAAAAAGCCGCTGATAATCAGCGGCTTTTTTGTGCTTACCTGAAAAAGAGTGTTAATTACTCTTCTTTCGCGCCACGCATTGCACGGCGACGATCGTTTTCAGTCAGGTGACGCTTACGGATACGGATAGAGGTTGGTGTTACTTCTACCAGTTCGTCGTCATCGATGAATTCCAGAGCCTGCTCCAGAGTCATCTTAACCGGCGGAACCAGAACCGTTGCTTCGTCAGTACCAGACGCACGCATGTTGGTCAGTTTCTTACCGGTCAGGCAGTTTACAGTCAGGTCGTTAGAGCGGCTGTGAATACCGATGATCTGGCCTTCGTAAACTTCAGCACCGTGACCCAGGAACAGCTTACCGCGGTCCTGCAGGCTGAACAGTGCGAACGCAACTGCTTTACCCTGGCCGTTGGAGATCAGTACGCCGTTCTGACGCTGACCCACATCACCCGCACGAACGTCGTCGTAGTGGCTGAAGGTGGAGTACAGCAGACCGGTACCGGAAGTCATGGTCATGAATTCTGAACGGAAGCCGATCAGACCACGGCTTGGGATCACGTAGTCAAGACGTACGCGGCCTTTGCCATCTGGATTCATGTTTTTCAGATCGCCTTTACGCTCGCCCAGAGCCTGCATCACAGAACCCTGGTGCTGCTCTTCAACGTCCAGCGTTACGTTTTCGAACGGCTCTTGTTTACGGCCGTCGATTTCGCGGAAGATTACTTTCGGACGGGAAACCGCCATTTCGAAACCTTCACGACGCATGTTTTCGATCAGAACAGACAGGTGCAGCTCACCACGACCGGATACACGGAACGCATCCGCATCTTCGGTTTCTTCAACGCGCAGCGCAACGTTGTGCACCAGCTCTTTGTTCAGGCGGTCAAGGATCTGACGAGAGGTAACATATTTACCTTCTTTACCGCAGAACGGAGAGGTGTTTACGCAGAAGAACATGGTAACGGTCGGTTCATCAACGGACAGAGCTGGCAGCGCTTCAACATTCTGCGGGTCGCAGATGGTGTCGGAGATGTTCAGTTCGCCCAGACCGGTGATCGCGATGATATCGCCTGCTTCAGCAATATCACTCTCGATACGTTCCAGACCCAGATGGGTCAGAACTTTACCGACTTTACCGTTACGGGTTTTGCCTTCGCTATCGATGATAGTGATCTGCTGGTTCGGTTTAACTTTACCGCGTTTGATGCGGCCGATACCGATTACGCCAACGTAGTTGTTGTAGTCCAGCTGAGAGATTTGCATCTGCAGCGGGCCATCAAGATCTACGCTCGGAGCCGGTACACGATCAACGATAGTCTGATACAGCGGAGTCATGTCTTCAGCCATGTCTTCGTGATCCAGACCCGCGATACCGTTCAGCGCAGAAGCGTAAACGATCGGGAAGTCCAGCTGCTCGTCGGTAGCGTCGAGGTTAACGAACAGGTCAAATACCTGATCAACAACCCAGTCAGGACGCGCGCCAGGACGGTCAACTTTGTTGATAACAACAATTGGCTTCAGGCCATGGGCAAAGGCTTTTTTGGTCACGAAGCGCGTCTGCGGCATCGGACCGTCCATTGCATCCACCACCAGCAGCACAGAGTCGACCATGGACATTACACGTTCAACTTCACCACCGAAGTCGGCGTGCCCCGGGGTATCAACGATGTTGATACGGTAGTCATTCCATTTGATAGCGGTGTTTTTAGCGAGGATGGTAATCCCACGCTCTTTCTCCAAATCGTTGGAGTCCATCACGCGCTCTTGGGTTTCAGCACGTGCATCGAACGTACCGGATTGTTGGAGCAGCTTGTCTACCAGGGTCGTTTTACCATGGTCTACGTGCGCGATGATGGCGATGTTACGCAAATTTTCGATCACAACTTTGCCTCAGGCATTTTAGAAATAGCGCGTTATTGTACACGGATTAATCGCAGTACAAAACAGGATCACAAACATCCTCCGCAAACAAGTATTGCAGAGTTTCTTTGTGATCACATTCACGGAGCGTTAAAAGGGGTAATCTGACATGCTTTGCACCAATATGGTGCTTAATGTTCACATTAAAGCACTATAATGGTGCAATACAACCTTCATGGTGCAGCCCCTTTGCACGATGGTGCGCATGATAACGCCTTTTAGGGGCAATTTAAAAGTTGGCACAGATTTCGCTTTATATTTTTTATGGCGACACGGCCAATTTTTGCAGAATTGAAGACTTCGTTACCACGACGACAATGACCAATCCGGGAGAGTAAGTATGTCCGCTGAACACGTTTTGACGATGCTGAACGAACACGAAGTGAAGTTTGTTGATTTACGCTTCACTGATACCAAAGGTAAAGAACAGCACGTCACTATTCCTGCTCATCAGGTAAATGCCGAATTCTTTGAAGAAGGCAAAATGTTTGACGGCTCCTCAATCGGTGGCTGGAAAGGCATTAACGAATCAGACATGGTTCTGATGCCAGATGCGTCTACTGCTCTCATCGACCCGTTCTTTGAAGAGTCTACCCTGATCATCCGTTGCGATATCCTGGAACCAGGTACGCTGCAGGGCTACGACCGTGACCCGCGCTCCATCGCTAAACGTGCTGAAGAGTATCTGCGTTCTACCGGCATCGCAGACACCGTTCTGTTCGGGCCAGAGCCAGAATTCTTCCTGTTTGACGACATCCGTTTCGGCGCAACTATTTCCGGTTCCCACGTGGCTATCGATGACATCGAAGGCGCATGGAACTCCTCCACCAAATACGAAGGTGGTAACAAAGGTCACCGTCCAGGCGTGAAAGGCGGTTACTTCCCGGTTCCTCCGGTAGATTCTTCTCAGGATATCCGTTCTACCATGTGTCTGATCATGGAAGAAATGGGCCTGGTTGTTGAAGCGCATCACCACGAAGTGGCGACTGCCGGTCAGAACGAAATCGCGACCCGCTTTAACACCATGACCAAAAAAGCGGACGAAATTCAGATCTACAAATATGTCGTTCACAACGTCGCTCACCGTTTCGGTAAAACCGCAACCTTTATGCCAAAACCAATGTTTGGCGATAACGGTTCCGGCATGCACTGCCACATGTCCCTGTCCAAGAACGGCGTAAACCTGTTCTCCGGTGACAAATATGCGGGTCTGTCTGAGCAGGCGCTGTACTACATCGGTGGCGTAATCAAGCACGCTAAAGCGATCAACGCCCTGGCTAACCCGACCACCAACTCCTACAAGCGTCTGGTCCCGGGTTACGAAGCACCGGTAATGCTGGCTTACTCTGCCCGTAACCGTTCTGCGTCTATCCGTATCCCGGTGGTTGCTTCTCCGAAAGCGCGTCGTATCGAAGTGCGTTTCCCGGACCCGGCTGCTAACCCATACCTGTGCTTCGCAGCGCTGCTGATGGCTGGTCTTGACGGTATTAAGAACAAGATCCACCCGGGCGAAGCAATGGACAAAAACCTGTACGACCTGCCGCCGGAAGAAGCGAAAGAGATCCCACAGGTTGCTGGTTCTCTGGAAGAAGCACTGAAAGAACTGGATCTGGACCGCGAGTTCCTGACCGCAGGCGGCGTGTTCACCAATGAAGCGATCGATGCGTACATTGCGCTGCGTCGCGAAGAAGATGACCGCGTGCGCATGACTCCGCACCCGGTAGAGTTTGAGCTGTACTACAGCGTTTAATCGTTTGAGTTGCCGTGGAACTTTTAGCCTGCTCAGGCAGGCTTGAGATCGATGGTGAATGATAGGACGCCTGATGGCGCAAACTTATCAGGCCTGGAGGGTAACATTACCTTGTAGGCCGGATAAGGCAAAGCCGCCATCCGGCATCTATGTTTGCCAGTCATCTGTAGCCCATCTCTGGATGGGCTTTTTTCTCCACTAACAACCTGCTTTTTCGCGCTTTTTTGATGTAAAAAGCTATAATGCACTAAATTGGTGCAACACTTTTCAGGAGACTGCTGAATGGCAACCGGCACGCTGCCCGATGCTGGGCAGATCCTCAATTCTTTAATCAACAGCATCTTACTCGTCGACGATGAGCTGGCTGTACATTACGCCAACCCGGCGGCACAGCAGTTGCTCGCCCAAAGCTCCCGCAAACTGTTTGGTACACCGCTTCCCGATCTGTTGAGTTATTTCTCCTTAAACATCGGACTGATGCGAGAGAGCCTGGAAGCAGGCCAGGGCTTTACGGATAACGAAGTGACGCTGGTGATAGACAGCCACTCACATATCCTCTCTGTGACCGCTCAGAGGCTGCCTGATGGCCTTATCTTGCTGGAGATGGCCCCTATGGATAACCAGCGCCGTCTGAGTCAGGAACAGCTCCAGCACGCCCAGCAGATTGCTGCCCGCGATCTGGTGCGTGGTCTGGCACATGAAATTAAAAACCCGCTGGGCGGATTACGCGGTGCGGCGCAACTTCTCAGTAAAGCGCTTCCGGACCCGGCACTGACCGAATATACCAAAGTCATTATTGAACAGGCGGACCGCCTGCGTAATCTGGTCGACCGTCTGCTGGGGCCACAACAGCCCGGCATGCACATCACGGAAAGTATTCACAAAGTGGCGGAACGCGTGGTGGCGCTGGTCTCGATGGAGCTGCCGGAAAACGTCACGCTAATCCGGGATTACGACCCAAGTCTGCCCGAATTACTGCACGACCCGGACCAGATCGAGCAGGTTTTGCTGAACATCGTACGCAATGCTTTGCAGGCGCTGGGACCGGAAGGCGGCGAGATCATTCTGCGCACCCGTACTGCGTTTCAGCTCACGCTACACGGCATGCGTTACCGTCTGGCGGCACGAATTGATGTAGAGGATAACGGTCCAGGTATTCCCTCGCATTTGCAGGATACGCTGTTCTACCCAATGGTTAGCGGTCGCGAAGGCGGTACCGGCCTTGGATTATCTATCGCCCGTAATTTGATTGATCAACATTCCGGCAAAATTGAATTTACCAGTTGGCCGGGTCATACCGAGTTCTCGGTTTACCTGCCTATCAGGAAATAAGGTGACGTTTATGCAACGAGGAATAGTCTGGGTCGTTGATGACGATAGTTCCATCCGTTGGGTGCTTGAACGTGCGCTCGCAGGGGCAGGGCTAAGCTGTACCACATTTGAAAGTGGTAAAGAGGTACTGGATGCGCTGGCCAGCAAAACGCCGGACGTGCTGTTGTCGGATATCCGCATGCCGGGTATGGACGGCCTGACGCTGTTAAAACAGATTAAACAGCGGCATCCGATGCTTCCGGTCATCATAATGACCGCGCACTCCGATCTGGATGCCGCCGTCAGCGCCTATCAGCAAGGAGCGTTTGATTATCTGCCCAAACCTTTTGATATTGATGAAGCGGTGGCGCTGGTCGAGCGCGCCATCAGTCATTATCAGGAACAGCAGCAGCCGCGCAATGTTCAGATTAACGGCCCCACAACCGATATCATCGGCGAAGCGCCAGCAATGCAGGACGTCTTTCGCATTATTGGTCGCCTGTCCCGGTCTTCAATCAGCGTATTGATTAATGGGGAGTCAGGAACCGGTAAAGAGCTGGTCGCCCATGCGTTGCACCGTCATAGCCCGCGCGTCAAAGCGCCGTTTATCGCGCTGAACATGGCGGCAATCCCGAAAGATTTGATCGAATCTGAGCTGTTTGGCCACGAGAAAGGCGCGTTTACCGGGGCGAATACCATTCGTCAGGGGCGCTTTGAACAGGCAGACGGCGGTACGCTGTTCCTCGATGAAATTGGCGATATGCCGCTGGACGTGCAAACGCGTTTATTGCGCGTATTAGCCGACGGACAGTTTTACCGCGTTGGCGGTTACGCGCCCGTAAAGGTAGATGTACGCATTATCGCCGCCACGCACCAGAATCTTGAACTGCGCGTGCAGGAAGGCAAATTCCGTGAGGACTTATTCCATCGCCTGAACGTCATTCGGGTACATCTGCCGCCACTGCGCGAACGTCGGGAAGATATCCCCCGCCTGGCGCGTCATTTCCTGCAGGAGGCCGCCCGCGAACTGGGGGTGGAAGCCAAACAATTACACCCGGAAACCGAGGCTGCGCTCACCCGTCTGGCCTGGCCAGGTAACGTGCGTCAGCTTGAGAATACCTGCCGCTGGTTAACCGTAATGGCCGCCGGGCAGGAAGTACTGATTCAGGACTTACCAACCGAGCTGTTTGAAACCTCTGTGCCAGATGCACCGTCCCATATGCAGCCGGATAGTTGGGCAACGCTATTGGCACAGTGGGCGGATCGGGCATTACGCTCCGGTCATCAAAACTTGCTTTCTGAGGCCCAACCAGAGATGGAGCGCACGCTGTTGACTACCGCGCTACGTCATACCCAGGGGCATAAACAGGAAGCGGCACGCTTGCTCGGTTGGGGTCGTAATACCTTGACGCGTAAGCTAAAAGAACTCGGAATGGAGTGATATATCGTCACTGTGTAAAGATTAATAATTGAGCGCAAATAGCTGCTATTTTGCGCTTTACTGTTCCGATGAGTTAAGTATGATCGTGCCCGACTAACGGGGGGAAGTCATCATGCTGGAATCAATCATTAATCTGCTGTCGAGCGGTGCAGTCGAAAGCCATACGCCACAAACTGCGGTCGCCGCAGTATTGTGCGCAGCGCTGGTTGGACTGTTCAGCTAGCGGGTTCGCCGGGTAGCGCTTCGCTTACCCGACCTACGTATTGAGATTTTCGTAGGCACGATAAGCGAAGCGCCACCCGGAAAAGCGTTAAATCACCCGCGAGAATTGCTGCATCCGCGCTTTCTGGCGCAGATACGCATCGAAGCACATGCAAATATTACGGATCAGCAGACGGCCCTTCGGCGTGACCTGAATCCCCTTCTCATCGACATCCACCAGCCCATCCTTCGCCAGCGGTGCCAGCAGTTTCAGGTCTTCGGCAAAATAGTCAGCGAAGTTCAGATCCCATTGCTGTTCCACAGCGGCATAGTCGAGGCGGAAGTTGCAGATCAGGAGCTTGATAACATCCCGACGAATGCAGTCGTCACGGGTCAGGGCAATTCCGCGCCACAGCGCGTCCCCCTGCTCGTCTACCTGCTGATAATAGCGCTTCAGCTCTTTCTGGTTCTGCGCGTAGTTGTCACCAATCATACTAATGGCTGACACGCCCATTCCCAGCAGATCGGTATCACCCTGGGTGGTATAACCCTGGAAATTACGATGCAGCACACCCTTACGTTGAGCAATGGCCAGTTCGTCATCCGGGCGGGCAAAGTGATCCATGCCAATAAACTGATAGCCAGTTTCGGTCAGTGAAGAGATGGTTTCCTGCAGGATATCCAGCTTCTGCTGCGCGCTGGGCAGGTCGGCATCTTTAATTTTGCGCTGAGCGGCAAACAGCGTCGGCAGGTGCGCGTAGTTAAAGACACTCAGTCGGTCTGGATTCAGCTCAGCAACGCGTTTCAGGGTGAAGGCGAAACTTTCTGGCGTCTGTTTTGGCAAACCATAAATCAGATCGATATTCGTTGAAGTAAAACCGATCTCACGCGCATGATTCAGCAGCGCAAAGATGAATTCCTCATCCTGCTCACGGTTCACCAGGCGCTGAACTTCTTTATTGAAGTCCTGCACCCCCATGCTCAGGCGGTTAAAACCTTCAGCGCGTAAATGATCGAGCACATCCAACTCAATTTCTCGCGGATCCACTTCGATCGAAATTTCGGCGTCGTCGTTAAAGTTAAAGTTAAAGTTGCTACGCAGCAGCGACATCAAACGGCTGATTTGCGCTTTATTCAGATACGTTGGCGTGCCACCGCCCCAGTGCAACTGACTGACATGGCGTCCGGCGAACAGCGGTGCGCGATGAATAATTTCTTGTTCTAAGACATCGAGGTATTGGTCGGCTTTATGCTGCTGGCGAGTCACGACCTTGTTACAGCCGCAGAAATAACACAGCTTGTGGCAGAATGGGATGTGAACGTACAGCGAGAGAGGACGCTCAGGATAACGCGCCACGGCCTTTAGAAATGCCTCAGTGCCGTAGTCTTCAGAAAACTCCAGCGCGGTCGGGTACGAGGTATATCGTGGCCCGGAATAGTTATATTTCTGGATCAGGGCCAGGTCCCAGTCTATTAACTGCTCTGACATGCTCACTCCTTCCGATGGCGTCTCTGGCGGGTACGGCGTACCGACTTAACCCCAGTACGGGTGATAAGTCGGTTGCGCAGCCACTTCTGTCGCCGCGACAACCTCTGTAGTTTAACGAATAACCACACCAGATAACATATAACCGGAAGGGTTATAAGCAGGACGGGAAGACCCACGGTGTAAAACCGTTAGTTGCCGCCTTTCAGCAGGCGCATCATGTCTTCCTGCTTTTCTTCTTCTTCCTCTTCTTCCTCGTCATCGTAGGAAAGACCCAGCTTTTGCATCAGCTCATCTATGCGGTCCAGCTTGGCATCAACCCAGGACTGATCTTCCGCGCTCAGGGTTTCTCCTGCTTCAAGACGCTCCAGCAGCGCATCCAGGCGCTCATCCGTTTCCAGTAAATCCAACTCAGCCTGTGGTGAAAGCATAGGTTTCTCACTCTTCGGTTTGTGCTGTTTGGTGACTTTTTCGGTCACGCCCAATGGAATGGGGGTTTTGCTGCCAATACGAGGATCTTTTTGCTTATTTTGGTTTCCGCCACCAGATGCGCCTTCGCTACCGGACGCACGGCTGCCTGCCGCATGACCACGGTGTTTTTTCTGGCGCTTACGGTCGCGAGCTTCCTGGTTAATTTCTTCGCGTGTTTTACGACGCGCTTTTGCAGGACCTTTACCGCGTGGTGTAGAAGTTGGTTTCATCATGATTCGTCTTTGGCTGTTTTTATTCAGTATATAATTGCGCCGGAATCTAGCAGAAATAAAGAAAAAAGGCGACAGAGTAATCTGTCGCCTTTTTTCCTGACTCTCAACCCTTACGGGCTCTACAATCCCTGTTGGCTATCAACACACCCTGTTTTTCCCTTAGCCTCTAACATTCCGTGTTGTTTCCATTTCCTTTTACTAACGTCTCCGGACGTTTGTCTTCCTGACAATCCTGTGTCTTCGCCTCCTGGCGCTCCTGACCCTCATCCTGAGTCGTCTATCCTTTCAGCTTCCTCGCTATGGACGCTACTTTACCGTTTTGGTTTAAACGTACAAGTAACCTGGGTAACAATTTCTGATTTTAAGAATAGCGCCCAAATGTAACCATATGATTTATTTTAGTTCTGTCATTTTTTACTCTGTCATCTCGTATAGAAACTGTCGGCAATGTCTCACAAAGCGCGAGGTTTTTACTTACACAGCCCACTCGTCGAAAAACCAGCCTTTTGCTGGGGTTCAGGTATAATCGCTGCAAAGCCCTGATTGATGGAGAGGACTGCTTTGACTAACTTGAATTATCAACAGACGCACTTTGTGATGAGTGCGCCTGATATTCGCCACTTACCTTCCGATACCGGTATCGAAGTGGCTTTTGCTGGCCGTTCCAACGCAGGCAAATCCAGTGCGCTAAATACCCTGACGAATCAAAAAGGTCTGGCGCGTACATCTAAAACGCCGGGTCGTACTCAGCTCATCAACCTGTTTGAAGTCGTTGACGGCAAACGCCTGGTCGATTTGCCAGGATACGGTTATGCCGAAGTTCCAGAAGAAATGAAGCGTAAATGGCAACGCGCGCTGGCTGAATATCTGGAAAAACGTCAGAGCCTGCAAGGTCTGGTAGTGCTGATGGATATTCGTCACCCGTTAAAAGATCTCGATCAACAGATGATCCTGTGGGCAGTTGAGAGCAACGTTCAGGTTCTGGTACTGCTGACTAAAGCAGATAAGCTGGCCAGCGGTGCACGCAAAGCGCAGCTGAATATGGTACGTGAAGCCGTACTGGCATTTAATGGTGATGTGCAGGTAGAAGCATTTTCATCGCTGAAAAAACTGGGTGTGGACAAACTGCGGCAAAAACTGGATAGCTGGTTTAGTGAACTGGCACCGGTTGAAGAGGTGCAGGAAGAGGAATAACTCACCGATATGCCGGATGACGCCGCTGCGCGTCTTATCCGGCCTACAGATCTTTATTTTTGCTCTAAATAATTCGAGTTGCATAAAGGCGGCGACGCAGCAAATCCCAGGAGCTTACATAAGTAAGTGACTGGGGTGAGCGAGGAAGCCAACGCGTATGCAGCTTGAAGTATGACGAGCAAAATAAAAAACGCCCCAGTCATTACTGACTGGGGCGGCTAAAATATTCAGCCAAATCCGATTACGTGAAGTAAAAGGTCTGAAAGATAGAACATCTTACCTCTGTACCCTACGAGAATAACTTTACTCTTTTTTGAGCAGCTCAGAAAGCACTTTTTGTAATTTTTTTTCATTCCTTACATAGGGAATTCTAATGGACATCACAAAAAGCTCTCTCTTATGTTGCTTAGTTACGAAAAAGGAGCGTTATTAAGTAAACCCTTAGTGCGCCTGATCCCAGTTTTCACCACTCCCGACTTCCACCAGCAACGGCACGTCAATCTGAGTCTCGTTTTCCATCAGTTGGTGGATCTTTTTGGAGACGCTTTCCAGATCATCTTTGTGCACTTCAAACACCAGTTCATCGTGTACCTGCATGATCATGCGCACGCGCGGTTGCTCGGTTTGCAGCCATCCATCCACGGCAATCATGGCTCGTTTGATAATGTCTGCAGCAGTTCCCTGCATCGGGGCGTTAATGGCCGCACGTTCAGCACCAGCGCGACGAGCACCATTACTGGATTTAATATCCGGTAAATAGAGACGGCGACCTTCCAGCGTTTCTACATAGCCTTGCTCCTTCGCCTGCGCTCGGGTGCGTTCCATGTATTCCAACACACCAGGGTAGCGTTCAAAGTAGAGATCCATGTACTTCTGTGCTTCTTTGCGCGGAATATTCAACTGGCGCGCCAAACCAAAGGCGCTCATCCCGTAGATCAAACCGAAGTTAATGGCTTTAGCGCTGCGGCGTTGCTCGCTGGTCACAGAATCAAGCGGTAAACCAAAGACTTCTGCCGCCGTTGCGCGGTGAATGTCTTTCCCTTCGGCAAACGCGGTAAGCAGACCTTTATCACGTGAAAGGTGCGCCATGATACGCAGTTCAATCTGTGAGTAGTCCGCAGAGACAATCAGGTAGTCTTCTGGCGCAATGAACGCCTGACGAATACGACGACCTTCATCATTACGTACCGGGATGTTTTGCAGGTTTGGATCCGTTGAAGACAAGCGCCCGGTGGCAGTAACCGCCTGATGGTATGAGGTGTGCACGCGCCCGGTTTTCTTGTTAATCATCAACGGAAGCTTATCCGTATAGGTCGACTTCAGTTTTGCTAAACCACGATATTCCAGGATAACTTTCGGCAATGGGTAATCCAGCGCGAGCTCTTCCAGTACCTCTTCCGACGTTGATGGCGCGCCGCCAGGGGTTTTCTTCAACGGCTTAATACCCTGCTTTTCAAACAGGATAGTTTGCAGTTGCTTAGTGGAAGAGAGGTTAAACGCTTCTCCGGCGATCTCGTGCGCTTTTTGCTCCAGCTCATTCAAACGCAGCGTCAGCTCTTCTGAATGCTTGTGCAGAACAGCCGGATCGATTTTCACACCGTTGCGCTCAACGCGAGACAAAACCGGCACCAGCGGCATATCGATATTTTCAAAGACGTTCAACGGCCCTTTATGCTGCTGCAATTCTGGCCACATTTTCAGATGCAGCTGTAGCGTAACGTCGGCGTCTTCCGCAGCGTAACGGCCAGCCTCTTCCAGTGCTATCTGGTTAAAGGTCAGCTGGTTTTTGCCTTTTCCGGCGATCTCTTCAAAGGTGATGGTTTTATGTTTCAGCCAGCGGTCCGACAGGCTGTCCATATCGTGTCGTCCAGCGACGCTGTTAAGAATGTAGGATTCGAGCATGGTGTCAAAGGTGATGCCGCGCAGCTCGATGCCATAGTTCGCCAGGATGCCGCGATCGTACTTCAGGTTTTGCCCGACTTTGTGCGCGTTCTCATCTTCCAGCAGCGGCTTTAGCAGCTCCAGCGCACGGTCGCGCGCGATCTGGTCAGGGGCATCCAGGTAATCGTGGGCAACAGGAACATACGCCGCCACACCCGGTTCAATGGCAAAAGACAGGCCAACCAGATTCGCGGAAATGTTGTCCAGGCTGTCAGTTTCAGTATCGAAGGCAAAGACAGGTGCTTTTTTCAGCTTAGCGATCCACTCTTCCAGCGTCGCTTCGTCCAGAATCGTCACATAGTTTTCATACGAAAGAACCGTGGCCGGCTCCTCAGGCGTTTCATCGACGACAATAGTTTCTTGCGGTTTTGCCGCCGGTTTCGTCCCTTTCGCCTGTAGCCATTTACCCGCTTCAACGTCGGTAACCCAACGTTTAAATTCATACTGTTTAAACAGGCCAAGCAGTTCTTCTGCAGCGGGCTGACGGACTTCCAGCTGCTCACAGGTCAATTCCAGCTCAACATCCGTTTTGATGGTAGCCAATTGATAAGAGAGGTACGCCACCTCTTTGTTCTGCTCAAGTTTGCCCGCCATGGTTTTCGCACCACGGAAGGTCAGCCCCGCTATTTTGTCTGATTCGGCATAGAGGGTATCCAGCCCACCCAGCCCCTGCAGCAGTGCCTGAGCGGTTTTTTCGCCTACGCCTGGAACGCCAGGAATGTTATCTGAGGAGTCACCCATTAGCGCCAGGAAATCGATGATCAGTTCCGGCGGGACGCCGTACTTATTTACCACTTCATCCGGGCCGAGGATCGTATTGGTCATGGTGTTGATAAGGGTGATATTCGGCGTCACCAACTGAGCCATATCTTTATCACCGGTGCTAATCAGCACCGGGCGACCGATCTTCTCTGCTTCCCGCGCCAGCGTACCGATAACATCGTCCGCCTCCACGCCAGAAACAGCCAACAGTGGCAGCCCCATCGCCTTTACCATCGCATGCAGAGGTTCAATCTGCGCACGCAGATCGTCCGGCATCGGTGGGCGGTGAGACTTATAATGTTCGAATAATTCATCACGGAAGGTTTTACCCTTGGCGTCGAATACCACCGCTGCATGGGTTGGTTGATATTGCAGAATCAAGCTACGCAGCATGTTGAGGACACCGTACATCGCGCCCGTAGGTTCTCCTGCGCTGTTAGTCAGCGGTGGGAACGCGTGGTATGCGCGATACAGGTAAGATGAGCCATCTACAAGGATAAGTGGGTTTTCTGGGATCTGAACCATAATGTCCGTGCCTGTTTATCAGATTATGGGTAAAGGATGCCACAGACAGGATGAAAACATGAGTTTTTCGCCGCATTTGTCGAAAAACTTTTGCAGATCTTCTGCTTTGCTCGCAAACACGGCTGTGGATAACTTTGTGAGTAAATAATTTTCAGTTCTTTAAATATAGCAAGGCAATTAGTGCTTCATTGTATTTATACATATTTTTCATAAACTTAATTTAGCGCGCAGCATTTTATTCCATTTTTACAGCTTATATCCTGATGTGGATAGATATTCTCTTTTTTTCTATTCAGGGAAGATCCATCATTTGGTTCGTTTTCTGATAAAATCAGCCCCTTGCGCCTCTTTCGCGCACTGTCTATGGCTAACCTTTTGAATAATTTAATTATGACGAGAATACTCGCTGCGATAACGCTGTTGCTGAGTATCGTATTGACCATATTGGTCACAATTTTTTGTTCTGTGCCGATCATCCTTGCCGGGGTTGTGAAACTCCTTTTGCCCATTCCTGTCGTCTGGCGCAAGGTTTCTGTCTTCTGTAATTTCATGATGTACTGCTGGTGTGAAGGTCTGGCGCTACTGCTGCACCTTAATCCACGGCTGAAGTGGGATGTTGAAGGACTGGAAGGTCTTAGCAAGAAAAACTGGTATCTGCTCATTTGTAATCATTACAGCTGGGCCGATATCGTTGTGCTTTGCGTTCTGTTACGTAAGCACATCCCGATGAATAAATATTTCCTCAAGCAGCAGTTGGCCTGGGTGCCCTTTATTGGCCTGGCTTGCTGGGCTCTGGATATGCCGTTTATGAAACGCTATTCACGTGGCTATCTGCTTCGCCATCCGGAACGCCGTGGTAAAGATGTCGAAACGACGCGTCGTTCCTGCGAGAAATTTCGTGCGCACCCGACAACCATTGTGAATTTTGTCGAAGGTTCGCGGTTTACTCATGAGAAGCGTGAGCAAACCCGTTCTCCTTATCAAAACCTGCTCCCACCCAAGGCGGCCGGTATTGCGATGGCATTAAATGTGCTGGGGTCACAGTTCGATAAAATGCTGGATGTCACGTTGTGCTATCCGGAAAACAGTAGCCGACCGTTCTACGATATGCTGAGCGGTAAGCTAACGAGGATTGTCGTGCGGGTGAATCTGGAGCCAATCCATGAAGAGTTACACGGTGATTACGTGAACGATAAGGCATTCAAGCGCCGCTTTCAGCTGTGGTTGAATACGCTGTGGAGTGAGAAAGACGCGCAGCTCGACGCGATTAAAGCCGCAAATAAAAAAGCCGGTCAGTGACCGGCTTTTGCTTTTACTTCTGACCGACCAGGTATTTCACGGTATCCGCATACTGTTGTACAAAGATATCCATGCTGCTGGTATCCATGCCCTGCGGGTTGACCTGATATTTGCCATTCACGAACATAGCCGGAACGCCCTGCAGCTGTAAATCAGCCGCTGCTTTTTCCTGCTGTGCCACGAGAGATTTCACTACGAAGCTGTTCCATGCCGCATCATAGTCTTCGCCTTTAATACCCGCATCGACAAACACTTTACGGATATCAGCAACAGACTGAACGGTCTGGGTTTTCTGAACCCCTTCAAACAGCGGAACAGTGACCTGATCTTCAACGCCCAGCGCCATTGCAACCGCCCATGCCTGCGTCAGATCTTTGCCCAAAGGCCCGAGAAACTCGACGTGGTATTTGGTCATCTTGGTGCCTTCCGGCAGTTTTTTCTTCACGTTATCAGACACATGAAGCACTTCTTCAAACTGGTAGCAGTGCGGGCAGTAGAAGGAGAAGAACTCCAACACTTGCGGTTCACCCGCAACAGGCTTCTCCAGGGTGATGTATTGTTTACCATCCTGGAACTGCGCTGCAGATGCGCTAAAAGCTAAGACCATACCAGCCAGCGCCAGCCATATTTTTTTCATGTTCAAGTTTCTCCGATTAATACATTGGCGTTAATTGTAAGGGGGGCTCTTGCAGAATTTTTGCCTGCTCAATAAAGGTCGCGGTCTGACGATGCCAGTAATCTTCCCCGGTTAACCACGGGAAGTTTTTTGGGAACGCAGGGTCAGCCCAACGTCGAATCAGCCAGGCAAGATAATAAACTAAACGCATAGCGCGTAAAGGTTCTATCAGTCCGATTTCAGAGATGTCGAACTCACTAAACTCTTCATAAGCCTCGATAATGGTTTCTAGCTGCATGCGTTGTTCAGCTTTATCACCATTGAGGAGCATCCATAAATCCTGAATAGCCGGACCATTGCGGGCATCATCTAAATCGACAAACATCGGGCCATCGCGCCACAGAATATTACCGGCATGACAATCACCGTGCAGGCGTAACGCAGTAAAACGCGTATGCCAGCGTTCGGTAACCACCGCGATAAGCGCATCCGTTGCCTTCAGGAAAGCCGCTTTTTGCCCTGATGGGATAAGCTGTGCGTGTTCAAAAACTTTACGCGGCTCAGTCAGGTATTCTTCAAGGCCAATCGTCGGTCGGAAGGCAAAAGTACACTTGGATCCGGTCTGGTGCATACGCCCGAGATAGCGCCCGACCGCCTCCATCTGATCGATGTTGTCGGCCTCAAACTGGCGCCCACCGACGCTGGGGAAGATCGCATAATGGAAACCCTGGTGACTTAACAGCGTTTGGCCGTTCAGTACCAACGGCGCAGCTACCGGGACTTCATCGCTTACCAGTTCCAGAGCAAACTGGTGCTCTTCCTGGATCTGATCGACAGACCAACGTTCAGGGCGATAAAACTTAACGACAAAGCGTCGACGGTCTTCGTCCTGGAATTGATAGACACGGTTTTCATAGCTGTTAAGCGGGGTAAGCCCGGAATCCACCCGGATCCCCTGCTCAAACAGTGCATCCATGATGGTATCCGGGTGTAGCGTCTGGAAATTAAAAGCGTTGTCGTTCATCCCATCATCCGGAAAATACTACGAATGATTCAGGATATCATTTCGCAGCGCTTTCGGTGGCGGCGATTACAAGCTTTTACTCTTTAATTACGCCACGAGCGCGGAGTAGTGCGGTTTTAAAATCTTCTTCATAATCTTTCTGAATACCTGGGATGACAGCATCCTTCGCTGAGTCTCGCATTTTCAGGTGATAGATCAGAATGTCATCAGTTAAATCCGCCAGTTCGCCGTCAAAACCTGACTCTTGCGCCAGTTTCTGCAAAAATTGCATCAGGTTAAGATCGGGTTCCTTCTGCCAGGCAGGCTGGAGGAGTTCAATAACTTCATTCAGACGTTTACATTTCATGGTTGTGCTCCTTAGGCTCAATACAGATACGTTAGCAGGGTCAATCCCACATTAAAAGAGGCGATATCAGTGATTCTGGATAGTGCAATAACAGGGGTTGTGCTGGCTGGCGGTAAGGCCAGACGGATGGGTGGAACCGATAAAGGTCTGCTTGAACTGGACGGTAAACCTCTTTGGCGGCATGTGGCCGACATTCTCGCTTTGCAGGTCGAAACCGTGGTGGTTAATGCCAATCGCCACCGGGATATATACCAGCAAAGCGGCCTGAAAGTTATTCCCGATTCCTTGGCCGATTTCCCTGGCCCACTGGCCGGGATGCTATCGGTATTCCTGCAGCAAACGGGGGAGTGGTTTCTGTTTTGCCCGTGCGATATGCCCTATATTCCTCACGATCTGGTCGCTCGTTTAAAAGAGCAACGTAAAGCTGCACCCGTTGTTTGGGTGCATGATGGGGAAAGAGATCACCCAACCATTGCGCTGATGCACCGCTCTATGCAGCCTTTGCTGCAGGATTATCTTCAGTCCGGTGAACGACGCGTTATGGTCTTTATGCGTCTGGCTGGCGGTCATGCTGTCGATTTCAGCGATCATAAAGATGCGTTCGTAAACGTGAACACCCCCGAAGAGCTTGCAAAATGGCAGGAAAAATCATGATCCCATTACTCGCCATTGCGGCATGGAGCGGGACGGGAAAAACCACGCTGCTCAAAAAGTTGATCCCGGAATTACGTGCCAGAGGTATACGTCCCGGATTGATTAAACATACTCATCACAATATGGATGTCGACAAGCCCGGTAAAGATAGCTATGAACTGCGCAAAGCCGGTGCAGCACAAACGCTGGTCGCCAGCCAGCAACGTTGGGCATTAATGGTAGAAACACCGGAAGAGCCCGAACTGGATTTAGCGTATCTGGTAAGCCGGATGGATGCAGCAACGTTGGACCTGGTGCTGGTTGAAGGGTTTAAGCATGAACCTGTCGCTAAGATCGTGCTTTTTCGCGACGGTTGCGGGCATAGTCCTGAAGAATTGGCGATAGACGAATATGTTATCGCGGTTGCCAGTGATGTTCCGCTGGCGGTGGATGTTCCATTGTTAGATATTAACGACATACAGCAAATTGCTGATTTTGTTACGCAATGGATAAGATGGTAACCGTGGTGTTGTGATGTGCCTGATGCGCTGCGCTTATCAGGCCTACAAAATACGTTCAGCCCGGCCCCTGTAGGCCGGATAAGGCGGCACGCCGCA
>NZ_JAOWHY010000043.1:0-874347 GCF_030332375.1 Citrobacter sp. Cpo148 | reverse complement strand
CCCACTCCGGGTACCATGGGAAAGAACAGAATAATCAAAGCAATAAGCAGTGTCGTGAAACCACCTACGGGTGGTTTTTTGTTTTTGTACTCCATGTTTACCATTGTTTCGCCTTTCAGCTTCGCCATAAAAAGAGGGCATTACTGCCCCCCAACGACCGGAACAACAGAAATTCTTCGATTATATCTCGCTGTTTGTGAGGCGTTTTTATGACCTGAAATTTCTTGTTTCTCACTCAGCGTACCTTCAAGATCCGAAATCCCTTTGGCTTTTAGATCATGGAAAGTGAACTGGAAATCTAGGTCTGGATATTTCTCAGCAGCAAGTTTTTTTGTCTTCATCCATTTGTAGTGGTCAACTAAAACTGGCCACCGTTTTAGAGTTTTTCCAGTATCGGTTTTTCGATTCGTTTGGTGGTAACCCACCGTTATACTCGTGCGGCCTGAGCGCGCTGTAATATCTAACGATATAGTCCGTTATTGCGTGAGCTGCATCGCCGAAGCTTATGTAACCAGTCACTGGTACCCACTCATTCTTCAGGCTCCGGAAGAAGCGTTCCATTGGGCTATTATCCCAGCAGTTCCCACGCCGGCTCATACTTTGCTTGATCCGGTATCGCCACAGTAACTGTTGGTACTGCCGGCTCGTATAATGACTGCCCTGATCGCTGTGGAACATCACTCCGGCTGGCTTGCCACGCGTTTCCCATGCCATTTCCAGCGCTTTCATGGAGAGTCTGGTGTCTGGTGAGAACGACATTGCCCAGCCCACTGGCTTTCTCGCGAACAGGTCGAGAACAACGGCGAGGTACGCCCAGCGTTTGCCTGTCCAGATATATGTTACGTCGCCGCACCATATCTGATTTGGCTCCGTCACTGCGAACTGTCGTTCAAGGTAATTTGGGATAGCTATGTGCTCATGACCGCCACGTTTATAGCGGTAAGTTGGTTGCTGGCAACTGACCAGTCCCAGTTCTTTTATGAGTCTGCCAGCAAGCCTGCGCCCCATCTGATAGCCTCTCTGTGTCGCCATGGCGGCGTTGCTCCTGGCCCCGGCCGAACCGTGGCTGATGCTATGCAACTCAAGCACCTGGCTTCGTAATACTGTTCGTCTGCCGTCTGGTTTTTCAGGACGGTTTTCCAGTATTTGTAGCTACTACGATGAACCCCGAACACATGGCAGAGAGTGGCTACAGGATAACGCGCCCTGAGTTTCCCGATTATCGAGAACTGTTCAGGGAGTCTGACATCAAGAGCGCGGTAGCCTTTTTTTAATATTTCATTCTTCATTTCAATACGTTGTAGCTTTTTCCTGAGCTCACGGATTTCAATTTGTTCAGGGGTAATGGGGGAGGCTTTTGGTGTTTTTCCCTGTCGCTCATCACGCAACTGCTTCACCCATCGCGTCATAGTGGAAAGGCCGACATCCATAGCGCTGGCTGCATCTGTAACGGTGTAGTTCTGGTCAAGGACCAGTTGAGCGGATTCGCGTTTAAATTCTGCGCTGAAACTTCTTCTTTTCATTGGAGCACCTGTAATGTTCTGAGGTGAGCATATCACCTCTGTTCAGGTGGCCAAATTCAGTGTGCCACTACATAGAGATGCTTCAGAAGGTGACAAATGCAGGAAAAAGTTACTTCCTTCTTACCGATGGTCTGGCATCTGTAGCAAGGGAAGGTGTGAAAACGTGGACGGGAATAATCAGCCCACAGGAGATGACTGATCCGCTTCAGACGGCTTTCGTTGCTCCGTCAGCAGATGACTATGATGGTGTGGATGTCACATATATCAACGGCACTACATGGGCTGAAGAGACGGTGCAGTGCAGAACATCAGATAACCCAACTCCGGTAAAGACTGAGGACTATACGCTTGATGGTATTCTTGATCAGGACCGTGCTTATCAGATAGGTATGCGAAGACCGATGAAGTATCGACAGCAACGTCTGACTCACACCACCACAACGGAAATGGATGCTCTCTGTTATAACGTTGGCGACAGAATTGTTTTTACAGACGATATTCCTGGAAGCAAAACAGTCAGCACGCTGATTGAAGATATGAGATCAAGTAGTGGTGTGACGACGATTGCAGTGTCAGAACCCCTTGACTGGACATTCAATAATCCTCGCGTATTAATCCGCTATCAGGATTGTTCAGCGTCTTGTTTACTGACCGCTATGAAAGTGGGTGATTATGAATTATCTGTTCCTGAACAAGCAGAACTCATTAACATCATAATGAACGACCCAGCAATTGAACCTCCGCGCCTGATATTTTGCGAGTCATCTTGCGTTGGATACAGCGCGTTAATTTCAGAGATTGCACCACAATCTGACGGTACATGTCAGGTAACTGCCAAAGAATACCGCGATTCATTCTACCAGTACGACAATGCCACATACCCAGGCAATGTAGCTTAATCAATATCAAATCAACCTGCCGAGGCGAGTTGTTTCTTTTATGAGGCCCATATGACCACTTATAACACCGACAATCCGCTGGGGTCTGCTGCTGCAAAAGATTTATACTATAACGCTCAGAACTTTGATCATCTGTCGAATGATCTTGAAAATGAGATGTGGCCTGACCGATTTGGGAAGAGCAGGTTAACTTGGCATGGAATGGAAAAAAGATACCAGGAAAAGCTGGTGTCTATGGGGTGGAATCTGATTGATTAATTTCAGGATGGAACTACGTTAACGACGGCAGATCAGGCATTGCGTTGGAAATTACCTGATGGGGATGGAGGGTATTACCGCTGGGATGGCTCTCTGCCTAAAACAGTCCCTGCCGGTTCTACACCAGATTCAACAGGTGGTGTTGGCACTGGCGCATGGGTTGGAGTTGGTGATGCCTCTCTTAGATCTGATCTAACAAAATATGGTGCAACAGTTGACCAGATAGCGCATCGGATTACGACACTGAAATCGTTTGAAGAGTTTGGTGCGATTGGAGATGGGGTTACTAATGATACAGCCTCGATGCTGGCAGCGCTGGAATGGCTGAAAAATGTCCCTTTCGGTAAAGTGGTTGGCAGACCTGGAGCTAATTATCTAATCACACAAAGCCTCGTCATGAAATTTGACGGCTCATACACTCAGGATGTAACGTCAACTCGCTATCTGGATTTTACTGGGACAGTGATTGTGGCAGGCGCCGATAATATCACTTGCATTCGCATGAGCCATGATTTCTGCCATATCATCAATCCTGTAGTAATTAACCCAAATTACTATTCCGACGTTATCGCCTACGCTATTGCACCAGAAAACGAATCTCAGACTACCATACGCGTGTCACAGCAATTCTGTGTAATGGAGAATCCACGAGCACGGGGAACTAAGATAGGCCTTAAGTTTAAACCAGGGCCTACAGTTGGTGGTAGTAATAGCGGTTCGTATTACCACTCAATTATGAACCCCAACTTTGAGCGTGTAGACTGCGGGTTTTATTTCGAACGTAGTGTAAGCGGAGATAATAATACCCGCATTCATATCTACAACCCACACCACGCCACTGGTAACTGCTCTTTCTGGATTGAGTCTACCGACACCTTGCATGTGTTTGGTGGTCATTCAGAGAATATCACTACTGGCACATGGCCCGCTGACGTTCCGTGCGCAGTGCGTATAGTGAAGACTGTGAGCAGTGATACTTCAGTGGCTGGTAATATTCACTTCCGTGGATTCTTTGGCGAGTTGTGTACGCGTCCATATCAGATTGATCTTAACGTTGGAACCTATGAAAATCACTTTGACTGGTCATGGGTATATCTAACCGAGAGCGCACAGCGTCAAGGCGCTAACAGTTACGAAAGCATATCCCAGTTTGACGGAGTTCTTGTTAGCTCAAACATGGACCCCGACCTGAAAAACATTACTGGGTGCCGTAGGCGTTCTAGTGGTAAAGGGGCGCTTATTATTCAGCCTGACGACTCGTCGCCAGCTGAATTTTATTCCGACACAAAATGGAAATTTACCTCTCCGGTAGTTGAGGCACCAGTACAGGATTTACGCAACAATAACAGTGGCATTCAGATTCTTGGGGCTACTGATGCCGGGATTTTAGTGACTACTACCACCGGTACTAAAGGTGCAACCCTTTCCAGCTATGATGGTAAAACATCATCCAGAAACCCAAATGGCGACCTTAAGATTGGTGGATACAATGGATTCATGCCTGATACAGACAATGCGACCGTATTAGGCTATACATCACATAGATGGTCTGTTGTCTATGCCGCAACGGGAACAATAAGCACCTTTGATGAAACACTGAAGGTAAAAACCCCTGCAACAAACGAGAGTGCGGAAAGGGAAGCGGCTAATGAAATTCGCAAGAATATTATTCGCTATAAGTTTACTGACGCTATAGAACTTAAGGGAGAAGAGTCTGCACGAGCCCACTTCGGTGTTGGTGCGCAAACTGTTGGTTCTATCCTGACAAAGCACGGACTTAAACCAGAGAATTACGCATTCTGGTGCAAGGACGAATGGGAAGCGCCTTCTTAAATAATCATTAATCCAGAAACGTTAGAAGAAGTTGTAACAGTTAAACCAGCAGGCGTAAGGTACGGAATACGCTATGATGAGCTTATTATGTTCTTATTGATGTATGCGTAAATTGCATAGTTATGGAGTTACATGTACAATACTGCAAAATTTTTTTTGGGTTATTAACATGAACGCCTTTTTGCTTTTTGTTGCGATATTTAGTGTTATAATCGACTTAGCTTCACCATTATCTGTGTATGGCACTCAGCTTATCATTTTTCCACTCTGTTGCATTCTGCTGTACATAAATAGCGGTGCAAAGATTTGCTACCAGTCTGTTATATTTGTAATTTCGTTAATAACTGTAATTTTTATAAGTGCATTTATTCATGTCAATATCTCAACGCACACAGAGATACTGATATATCAATCTTTAAAAATAAGTATTTGGTTATTTTCTGCCATGTTGTTATATCATGCTGCTGTAAATGTCATGGAGCATATAATATTTAAAGCTGTAAGTGCTGCTCTGGTTCTTTATGTGACGTGCCTGGTTTTGCAGGTTATCTTCTATAGTCTGCATGGGACAATTATAGATTACTCGACTATGATAGGCGGGGAACCGTCAAGAAATATGATGAGTGGAGTAGGATTTAGACCTACTGGATTGACCGCTGAGCCTAGTGTGTATTGTGGAATTACGGCATGGCTTATTTCTTTAAGATATGCCATAAATAAAAAAACAGACACACTATTTATATTATCATGCATGTCTATGCTATTAACTTTATCTTTTGTTGGTGCATTTTTATGTTTTGGTATTCTTTTGATAGGGATGCTCAGAGTTAGAATGATAATACCTGTTATGGGATTTGCTTTCATAGGATACTTGGTTCTAATTGACAGAATAAATGAAAGAGTATCTCTTTTTCTTTCTGGTGCAGATGGAAGTAATAATGTAAAAATAGATACAATAACTAACTTTATGGCTAATCCTGACATATACACCTATGGTTACGGATTTGTTGGCAAATCAATATCAGCACCATCATTTTATGAATCATTATATGATATGACTATCTTTGGTAATTTATTTACCATCTTTGGGATTCCTTTTGGAATCATTTCATTAATTGCATTCATTACTTTTGTTATTAGAATTAATCTTTCCAAAAGGGCAAAGATTATGCTGTTAATTTCATCATTGAAAATAAGCTTGCCATTCTTTGCTATTTTCTATCTCGCTATATCTCTATTTCTAGTAATTGCCAAAAATAACAAATGTAAATCATGATTTAGAACATGACATTACCACCCTTGATTTCATGTCTGGTGATTGTATGTTGATACTATAATCACCAGAAAATGATTCTGTTAAAGTTAAAAATGAATCCGATCCGTTAATCCGATAATCCTTAGAACTCGACTCGTTAATAAAACCACGAATTAAAATAGCACTATTGCCATTGAATTCAATGGCAGATGTGTTGTTTGTATCTATGATTAATGAATTTTTCCCACAATTTAAATTAATTATATTCGCACCTACAGGTAACGAAATAAAAGAAATCAGAAAAGGAGATGGTATCCTTAGAATTATACTTTCCTTTAGCTTGTCCGAACATTTGATGCTACCATGACCAACGCCAACGCGTTGGAATAAAGGTATAAAGTGTAGCACCAAGCGAAGATTAGATCGACTTCCGTGATATGAAAGAATTGGTTCAACCATGCTCTGCATCATCATTCGACAAGAGCTAAAGCCGCATGAACTAAATTCATACCCATTCCAAACACAAAGCGCATTTAGGTTGACTTCTTCGTATTTGCCGCTTGATCGCTAAAACATACTGCGTAAATAAACAGTATCCATCGGATGTGCATCATGGGCTTTCCTTCATCTGCGACATACTACATTGAATACGCCTGTGCCCGACAGTTATCTGTAGGATTGAGGCTGATAGCCACGTTCTTGAAACGGACATAGATTTTACAGTAATCGAACCAGTGAGTACAAAGAGACAAGGTGACGTGCTTTTGATCCTATGTGATGGCCATACACAGTCTGCAAAACTTATTAGTAGGGCGCTTCTCTCTGATGATGGTGAAGCGATAGAAGGTTCTGCACTGTAATAAGTTGAAGTTTTGGGAAGAATGACGTTCTTTTTCAACCGAGTGAAAGATGATGGTTGCCAGACAATTTAGAGATTTATACGTTCAGATTTCTTCTAAAAAAATTTCGCCATTGTGGCTTTTTGATAATCACAACCAGTTGATTAGTCAGATCTAAATTTAATGAGTTAATGGCGAAAAATAAACGTATGTATCTGATAATTATAGATAACACAAGGGATTTAAAATCCCTCGGCGTTCGCGCTGTGTGGGTTCAAGTCCCACTCCGGGTACCATGGGAAAGAACAGAATAATCAAAGCAATAAGCAGTGTCGTGAAACCACCTACGGGTGGTTTTTTTGTGCCTGTTTTTTACAAGCATAGATACTTTGCGTCAAGCAGCCTGCCAGAAACGTAAACTGCCTTCTATATACTCACTATTGCTAATCAATCTATCGCCGAATCGGCGCGTTAAACATAAAGCCCCCTCGGGCAGGGTTGTTGATAAACCCATCGCGGGCGGGATTATAGTTGTGGTCCTGGAAACCATTCATCAGGATGGGATCGCCAAAGCCATCCTGTATCGCCAGCTGTCTGTGGATTCGGTTTCGTGCCCTGAACGTGAAAACAAAATCATCCGTCCCGCCAATGATGATCACGCCATTACCAGCTCGAAGTGCCTCGCTCAACTCTTGCTCTCTGACAGCCTGGTTTTGTAACGCGCTGGCTGTGGCAGACGATGACGCCAGCAGCAGTAATATGAGAACGGCGCATGAAAATACCGATGGCAGTTTCATGATTAATACCTATAAAAAGCATGGCTATTAAAGTATAGCTTTATGTTGTCATCTTAACTGAAAAGAAAACCAATAATCTAAACCTGCTATCCATACTGTGTTTAAAAGTCCGGAAGAGTAGTGCTGCGCAGTTAAGAACTATAATAAAAACAGCCAACAGGTGATTACTTCTTTTTGCTGGCAATGCTGATTCAGGGGGCTGCTATGAGCATTTCATCTTTTCCGATAGTTATGTTCGCAGCATTGCTCACCCTTAGTGGTGCAGCATATTCGGTGGAAAAAAAGGATATCTTTTCGCAGAATGCCAGGGCTACGGATCCCATCGCATTTTCTCAACAGTCATTTAATAACCTGACGTCTTATCAGGTCATGATGCGCTCCTCGTCGCCATCCGATGAAAGCAAAATTATTCGCTATAGCTTTCAAAAGCCTGGGTACGTGCGGATGGATTTTACCCAACCACATTCAGGTGCGGTGCTTATTTTTAATCCTGTCAGCGGTAAAGTGACGTTATGGCCATTTGGTGTGGGTTCGTTGCCCATTTTGCACCTGTCGCCTACTAATTCATTGATCCAGGATGAGCGCGGTCATCGGGTGAATCGTTCTGATATCGGCGTGTTGTTGGGCAATATTCGTCATCTGCAACGCGAAGGGATAACAACCACAGTTGGTAATGAAAACCTTGCAGGACGGGCGACGACGCGCGTATCTGTGGTTGGGCCAGGAACAATGGCGGTTGATGGAGTACATCGTTATGATGTCTGGCTCGATAATTATCATGGACTCCCTGCCAAAGTGATCAGCTATGCGCCAGATGGGCAGCGATTAGAAACCGTGCTTCTGGATGCAATGGTCATTAACATCCGTTTTCCCGCCAATTTCTTCTCGCCTTGAGGGAGTCTGTATTATGGCTAACTATCGGTTTTCCACCGTCTGGCGGGTTGAGGCTTCAATTCAGGAGGTATGGGATGTTTTTTCTCATCCCGATCAGTGGCCAGAATGGTGGGAAAGTCTGGAACGCATCGTTGAGATTAAAAAAGGTGATATACAGGGCATTGGGGCGCTGCATCGTTATACCTGGAAAGGAGCGCTTCCTTATCGCTTAACCTTTGATATCAACGTGTTGAATATTCTGCCCTGCTCGCTGCTTGAGGGGCAAGCCAGCGGGGCGGTTGAAGGGCGAGGCGTGTGGTCTTTTTCTGCCAGTGGCGCAGAAACTATCGTCAGATATGACTGGAATGTGCGTACCACGATCCGCTGGATGAATTACCTGGCTCCGCTGGCGGCACCCGTTTTTCGCTGGAACCACGATATGGTTATGCGCGAAGGGGCAAGAGGGTTAGCCCGCAAACTGGCAACGAATGTCTATATTTTCTGAACTCGCCCTCACGGCTGTACTTTTTGCCTGTCTATGGCTTACTATCTGTCGCGCAGTTTCTTATTTCATTCACAGTTAACAGGTCTGTTATTGATGAATAACCTCCATCGGCTCACCTTTTTATGTCAGCGTCTGTCTGCTGTGATGATCGCATACGGTTTTTACCTTCTTAGCCGTAGCTCAACTCTTACAACATGGACAGACAGCAATGCAACGTCGACAATTTCTCAAAAATAGCGTTCTCCTTTCCGCCGCCGGTTTAGTCGGTCCTGCGGTTATTAGCCAGACGGTTCATGCCGCTGAGCCATCCGTTGCGCCAGTCGCGCGTCGGCGCTTTGTGTTATCCCAGACGTATAAACTTAACCCTCCTAAGGGGTCGAACGGCGTGGTAAAACTGTGGATCCCGCTTCCGGTAGATACCGCGTTTCAACAAATGACGGCGCTTACCTTTAGCGGAAACTACAAGCATGCGTACGTTACCACTAATAATACTTATGGCGCGAAAACGCTGTTCGCCACCTGGCCTGACTCGCAGGGCGAACTGTTGATTAACGTTGATATCGACATTGAAACCGCCGACTGGGAGCCGCTGAAGCAGGACGCGCTGAAAACCTGGCAAGCGCCGGAGCAGATTATTTATCCGCTTGATGTAAAACCGTACCTGCTACCGACGACACATACCCCAGTTGATGGGCTGGTTCTGGAAACCGCGCGTAAAATTACCGGTAATGAGCAGGATCCGCTGAAAAAAGCACGCCTGATTTACGAGTGGGTGAGTAGCCATATGGAGCGCGATAATGACGTTATTGGCTGCGGCACGGGGGATGTGGCGGAGATCTTAAAAAGCGGTAAGCTCAAAGGAAAATGCACCGACATGAGCTCCGTTTTTGTTGCTCTGGCACGGGCCAGCGGCATTCCGGCGCGCGAACTGTTTGGCATCCGTCTGGGCAAAGCCAATAAACTCGAACGTTACTCGAAAAGCGCTTTTGGCAAAGCAGACAGTGCAGGCGTCGCCGATGTGAGCGGCGGGCAACATTGCCGAGCCGAATTCTATCTGGCCGGTTACGGCTGGTTACCGTGCGATCCTGCTGATGTGACCAAAATGCGTCTGGCAGAGAAAAAGTCGCATCAGGACGCCGATGTCCAGGCGGTAAACACTTACCTGTTTGGTAACTGGGAAATGAACTGGGTTGGATTTAACTACGGGCGTGATTTCGAGCTGTATCCAGCAACGGAACAGGGAGCCATGAACAACTTTGGCTATCCTTACGCTGAAGTCGATGGTGACCCGATCAATTTCTATGATCCTAAAGCGTTCTCC
The DNA here is from genome assembly GCF_030332375.1 of Citrobacter sp. Cpo148. NCBI lineage: Bacteria > Pseudomonadati > Pseudomonadota > Gammaproteobacteria > Enterobacterales > Enterobacteriaceae > Citrobacter > Citrobacter sp. Cpo148. The sequence continues at coordinate 864,244 of NZ_JAOWHY010000043.1, read as the reverse complement.
TACAGCTATGTCGCCACAGAACAACGCTAAAGGGGCGGGGCTCACCCTGTTGACGGCCGCTGCGGCTGCTGTCACCGCGGGCTTATGCTGCGTTGGACCGCTGCTCTATCTGTTGTTTGGTATTTCGGCGGCGAGCTTTGCTGTTTTCACCCAGTTTGAGTTTTTGCGAATTCCCCTGATGCTGGTGTCATTGGGCTTATTACTGCGCGTCTTCTGGCGGCTCTATTTTTCCAGGCGGCTGTGGTGCTCCGGATGGTTAACGTTGAAGCAAGTGCGCATTCTCTACTGGTGCGCGCTGGCGTTTATTTTGCCGGTGCTATTTTATCCAACGCTCGTTGCCTGGTTTTATGAGGTATTTGAATGAAAATCTTCACATTAGTTGCATGCTTGTTGCTGCCGCTGTGGGCTCAGGCGGCCAATCAAAAAGTGGTGCTGGATATACAAAATATGACCTGCTCGCTGTGCGTTATTTCGGTCAATCAGGCTCTACGTGAAACCGACGGTGTGATTAAAGCAAAATCCTCCCTAAAAACCCGACAAGCAGAAGCGATTGTGCCAGAAGGTTTCCCAACCGATACTTTACTTAACGCGGTAGCGAAAACGGGCTATACCGCAACGCTCAACCGTATTGAACAACAGTAAACCACCTTCGGGTGGTTTTATTGTGTTTTCCCGGTATGATGCCCGGCGGCTTAGTGTTCTCTTTTGTGCGTTAACTTCCGGAATTCCCCTCGTTTCCTGTTAACCTGAACAGGCGGCAGCTATATGCCGCATATGCCCATTTTTATCTGTTATCCCTCCAGCCATGTAGGATGATCACAGGCAAGATTTTTTGACTAAGGAAAAAGCGTTATGAAAACGGGACCATTAAACGAGAGCGAACTGGAATGGCTGGATGATGTACTGACTAAGTACAATACAGACAAGGCTATTCTGGATGTGTCAGAACTGGATGGTTTGCTGACGGCGGTGCTGAGTTCACCGTATGAAATTGAACCAGAGCAGTGGCTGGTCGCAATTTGGGGCGGCGCGCAGTATGTCCCTCGCTGGTCCTCCGAAAAAGAAATGACGCGTTTCATGAACCTGGCGTTTCAACATATGGCGGATACGGCCGATCGTCTGGATGAATACCCTGAGCAGTTTGAGCCGCTGTTTGGTTTGCGTGAAATTGACGAGCATGAACTGACCATTGTTGAAGAGTGGTGCTTTGGTTATATGCGTGGCGTCGCACTGTCAGACTGGTCCGCGTTACCGGACACGTTAAAACCAGCACTTGAAGCTATTGCGCTGCACGGCACGGAAGAGAACTTTGCGGTGGTTGAGAAACTAACGCCGGAAGCGTTTGAAGAGAGCGTCGATGCCATCCGCCTGGCAGCGCTGGACCTGCATGCTTACTGGATGGCGCATCCTCAGGAAACGCCGGTCAAAGTACCGGTGAAAGTGGATGCCAAAGTAGGGCGCAATGACCCTTGCCCATGTGGCAGCGGCAAGAAATATAAGCAGTGCTGTTTGCATTAACAGAAAGGGGCGAAAGCCCCTTTGTTTTAACCCACTTCTGGTAGTAATCCTGCTGCAATAGAAAACTGTACTGCTATCACCACAATGCCGCACAAAAATACCAGCGCCAGCGCCGGAGCACCGCCTGCTACGCGGTAGTTGGCCTGCGGATTTTGTTTTCTGCTCTGCCAGGCCAGCATCGAGGGAATGAGCAGCGCCAGCACCGCCAGGGCAACGCCCGCATACCCTAATGCCATGACAAAACCACGCGGATAGAACAGCGCGAATGCCAGCGGCGGCAGGAATGTCACCGCGCCGGTTTGCATTCTTCCCGCTACGGTATTGCGGCGCTGGAAGAGGTCGGCCAGGTAGTCAAATAATCCCAATGCAACGCCGAGGAAAGAGGTTGCCAGTGCGAGGTCAGCAAACAGATGCACCGCCAGTTCGACGTGCGGCGAAGCCACGACTTCACGCAATGCCTGCAATAAGCCGTTTAAGCCTGCGTGATTGGCTAAAAGCCCCATGAATGTTGTCGAGTTAATGCTACCAAGCGTCGCCAGTTGCCAGAAGATATAGGCGACCAGAGGAATGGCGCTACCCGTAATAAACACCCAACGCAGTTTACGGATGTTACCGTTCATATAGCTGACGATACTGGGAACACTGCCGTGAAAACCGAACGAGGTGAAGATGACCGGGATTGCGGAGAGCGCCAACCCCTGTTGCAGCGGCAGCGTAAGCAGGTTCACTTTATGAATATGCGGCATTAACAGAGCCAGCATCGCCACCAGGAAGATTATCTTGGCACTGAATAGCAGACGGTTGAACAGATCGACCAGCGAGGTCCCAACACAAACCACGCCACCGGCAACAAAGGTGAACAGCAGTACGCCTGTTGTCGGGGATATATTTGTTCCGGTCCAGTCGCTGATGCTGGAGGCCAGCAGTTCACCTGCACCACTGATGTACGCCGCCGTCAGAGCATACATTAAAAACATCATGCTAAAGCCCGTTACCCATTGTCCGTAACGACCAAGATAACGTTTTGCCAGCGTACCCAGCCCGGTGTCTGCCGGGACATGTTGATACACTTCAAGCAGCAGCAGCGCGGTGTAGCACATCAACGCCCAAAGACTGACTAACAATACCAGCGTGACGCTAAACCCCACGCCTGCCGCAGCCAGTGGCATTGCCAACATACCGGCACCAATCGTGGTTCCCGCCACGATAAAAATACTACCCAGGGTTCTGTTTTTCACGCTTTCCTCTGTCCCAGAGATAATCAATGGTTATATCTGCGGCGCAGATTAAGGCAAAACGCTATTTTCGTCAAATCACCGTTACAATGACTGTACATTAATGTTTACGATGTTGTGATCATTAAGATGTATAACAAATGACATTTATCTGCTGATAAACCTGCGTTAGCGCAAAGCGACGATGTGCGGTTCATATTAGGCTACGGACTTTATTAAGGAGGTATTATGGAATCTATTCACGGTCACGAAGTGCTTAACATGATGATTGAATCTGGTGAGCAGTATTCAAATGCCAGCCTTGAAGCGGCGATTACGGCACGTTTCGGCGAGCAGGCGCGTTTTCACACTTGTTCTGCGGCGGATATGACGGCAGGCGAGTTGGTGGCGTTTTTAGCGGCGAAGGGAAAGTTTATTGCAAAAGAAGACGGCTTCTCTACGCACGAAAGCAAGATCTGCCGTCACTGATTTCAAGGGGTAATGATGGCGGGTTGCCTTCATTACCCTAAAATATTAATTCTGTGTATCAAGCGTAGCCAGTTCTTTGTCGATGAAATAAAGACCTTCGCCGCTTTTTCCTGCCAGCGACAGCTTATCAATAACAGATTTAAATAATTTCTCTTCTTCATGCTGCTCGGCAACATACCATTGCAGGAAATTAAAGGTTGGATAATCCTGGTGGGTCATTGCCGCGTGTGCCAGCTCATTAATTTTCTGGGTGATTAGCTGCTCGTGTTCGTAAGTAACACGGAACAGTTCATCCAGAGAAGCATATTCAGCAAAGGGTGAAGAAACGGTATTAATACGCGGCAAACTGCCGGTATCGGTCAGGTAGTCGAACAGACGCTGCATGTGCGTCATCTCTTCCTGGGCGTGACGGCGCAAAAACGCGGCGGCACCTTCGAAGCTGTGATAGCTGCACCACGCGCTCATCTGTTGGTAGAGCAGAGATGAATATAATTCAAGATTCATTTGCTCATTCAGTTGGTCGATCATTTCTGTTTTCAGCATGGTTCTGCTCCACAAACGTTATTATATATTGACGTGGCGCCACTATAATTTGTTATTTAATTATTTGCAAAAGGTAAAATAATAAATTTATTTATTAAAAATGCGAATGGGAATAAAACGCATTAACGATATTAAACGGAGGATATAAATAATAAAGTGGTAAAAGACCAGCAAAAATGAGCTGGTCGGAAATATTAATAATTGAAAGAAGGCGATTGGGGCACCGCGACACCATGACACTGCCAGGCGAGTGTAATTTTGGTATTTAAGCATAGAGAGCCTGCATACACGCTACAGGTTGACACCGGCTGGCCAAACGCTTCTGCGCTGGCATAGCCCAGGCGCTGACACTCTTTGGTGGCTGTCCCTTGGGTAACGTAGTCATCGGTTCGTGCTGTTTGTAACATGGCCTGATTATAAGTCAGGCGAACCACACCAGTGATGGCGCTGGCTTCGCTGACCTGTGCCTGTTTTGTAATTGTGCATCCTGTCAGCATGAGCGGCAAAAGCGCTAGGATAAAGGTCTTCATGAGATCGCTCTGAAAGTTCGAAGATACACTATCATGGCATACAGAGACCCTCATCAATGGCTTGAATAGCCCGAAGATCACCTGCGATTAATCACAACGAGGTCATTTGCTTGAGGTAATTCTGAACTGTTCAGACAGGAATGTGAGCGCAACTTTGTTTTTTAAAACTAAATTTCATTAAATTTGAAAGTGTGATTGCAAAATAGTAATGTGGCTGAATGTTATGACTTTCAGCGGGCTACCGCAGCGCATTCAGGAGAGTACAGAATGAAAATTGCATTGATGATGGAAAACAGCCAGGCAAGCAAAAACGCCATCATCCATAACGAGCTTAAAGCCGTTGCGGATGAGAAAGGTTTTCCGGTCTATAACGTTGGGATGAGCGACGAAAATGATCATCATCTGACCTACATCCATTTAGGCATTATGGCCAGCATCCTGCTTAATTCCAAAGCTGTAGACTTTGTTGTTACAGGTTGCGGTACGGGCCAGGGGGCAATGATGTCACTGAATATCCATCCGGGTGTGGTGTGTGGCTATTGCCTTGATCCTGCAGATGCGTTCTTGTTCTCTCAGATCAACAACGGCAACGCGCTTTCTCTGGCATTCGCCAAAGGTTTTGGCTGGGGTGCTGAGCTGAATGTGCGCTATATGTTTGAAAAAGCGTTCACCGGGCGTAACGGTGAAGGCTACCCACCGGAGCGTAAAGAGCCGCAGGTGCGTAACGCCGGTATTCTGAATCAGGTGAAAGCGGCTGTGGTAAAAGAAAATTATCTGGACACGCTGCGCGCGATCGATCCTGAACTGGTGAAAACCGCTGTATCAGGCCCGCGCTTCCAGCAGTGCTTCTTTGAAAACTGCCAGGACAAAGCAATCGAAGCGTTTGTACGCGAGGTTATTGGCTAAATCCTGTTGGCCCGGCGGCGTTCACCCTCCGGGCTACCTGTTCTTGTTTGATACTGCGCTTCCTGCATCACGGGTGAGCCGCAGCGTATCCACCATACCTACCAGACAAATAATGGCAATAGCGACAAAGGCCAGCCGGAAACTGATCCCCGGAATATTGCCCAATGCCAGCCTTTCACTGACCACATCACCAATGCGGATGCCAATAGCGGCTAAAGAAATGCCCAATCCCACTGCTAATTGTGTCGCCGTACTGAACAGCGTATTAGCGTAGCTCATTTGTGCCGCGGGGACGTCCGCGAAGGCAAGCGTGCTGACGCCGGTAAACTGAATTGAGCGGAACACACCGCCCAGATACAACACCAGCAAAATAACCCACACGGGGGTCTGCGGCGTAATTAATGCACAGGCCAGCAACGCCAAAACGTTAAGTGCACCGTTAATCAACAGCAGTTTCTTAAAGCCCAGCCAGCGTATCAACGGTGTGGTGGCAGGTTTAATCGTCAGATTGCCGACAAATACCGCCAGTACCAGCGAACCCGCGTGAAAAGCGTTCATGCCAAAACCTACCTGAAACATTAACGGCAGCAGAAACGGCACGGCGCTGATAGAGGCACGAAACAGCGATCCGCCATACATGGTGACGCGAAAAGTAGGGACGTTCATGGCATCAAGGCGAATCATTGGCCAGGCGGTGCGACGAAAATGATGCAGGGCAAACAGAAAGGTCACTGTTCCTAGCGCCAAAAGTCCGGCGGTCAGCCAGCCCTGAGGCTGTTGGGTTCCCAGTAACTCCATGGCATACACCAGGCTCACCATCGCAACAGAGGTTGCGATAAATCCCGTTATATCAAATGGGCGGCGCTCGTCGTCATGAATATCCGGGATAAAACGTAGCGCCAGCGCAATCGCCAGTATTCCGAGCGGTACATTAATGAAGAAGATCCAGCGCCAGTTGGCATAGCTGGTAATGAATCCGCCAAGGGGAGGGCCAATGATGGGCGCGACTAAAGCGGGCCAGGTCAGGGTCGCAATAGCGGTGATCAACTGATGTTTAGGCGTGGTTCGTAATACCGCGAGTCGGCCAACCGGAACCATTAGCGCACCACCTACACCCTGTAAGATTCGCATGGCGACAAAGCTCTCAAGGTTTTCGGACAAACCGCATAAAACCGAGGCGAGAGTAAATATCGCCAGTGCAAGGGTAAACACCTTTCTGGCGCCGAAGCGATCCGCAATCCAGCCGCTGGCGGGGATCAGTACCGCGAGGGTGATCAGATAGGCGCTGATACCTATGTTCAGGTCAACTGCCTGCACGCCAAAACTTTTCGCCATGTCGGGCAGTGCGGTGGCAATCACCGTGCCGTCAATAAACTCCATAAAGAAAGCCCCGGCAACAAGTAATGCAGCCGGGGATAGACCGCGTTTGTTCTCAACCGCTAAATGTTCACTCATGTTGTGCTTGCCATCTCAAAAGAAACTGACTGGAACTATTTTTATTTTCAGCGCATTCGGAAGGCATGCGCGGCTATCGTTTCGTTCGTTGAATGGGTACTATGACGACCTTTCTATAAGGAGCTCACTATGTCCCAAACACTGAATGCCGATCAGGAACTGCTCTCGGACGTTGTTGCCTGTCAGCTGGTTATCAAGCAGATTCTGGATGTTCTTGATGTTATTGCCCCAGTTGAAGTTCGGGAGAAAATGTCCAGCCAGCTGAAAAGCATCGACTTTTCCAGCCATCCTGCAGGTGCCGATCCGGTCACTATGCGCGCAATACAAAAAGCGGTTGCCTTGATCGAGTTGAAATTCACGCCGCAGAATGAATCTCACTAAAATAAACCGTTGTTTCAGGTTTTAGAAAGGTTTTTTTGCGCCTCGCAGAATGAGAGGCGTGAGCGTAGAGAAAATTAAGCACCGGCCGGATAAGGTGCGTCGCATCGTTATCCGGCATTAACACGATGAAAATTGAAGATTAGTGATGTTGATAGTTCACGACGTTCAGCAGGTGCTTATCGGTTTGCGCCATGCACAGTCCCGCACGTTTAGCGCTGCGGACTTCATCAAGAATCGTCTGTAACAGCACGCCATCCTGCTGCTGCTCTTTTTCCAGATCGTGAAGAAAATCAATGGTTGTTGCATCATTCAAGGCTTCTGCTTCATTGGTTAAGCGTGATAGCTTGCTGTAACGCTGTTGGTATTCATCCAGCGTTTTCTGAAACAGTTCTTCAAGGGAAGTTAGTTCATCACCCGGAACATCGATAGCCTTGACGATAGGGTTAGCCCCGGCACTTTTCATAAAATTAAACATACGCATCATTTGAGTCACGTTACCTTGCGCCTGGGTGCGTAGAAAGGTTGCGGTGCCAGTCAGGCTGTGTTCGTAGCACCATTCACTGAGATGCAGGTAAAGATTCGATGCGTAGAACTCGAGGTTCATTTGTGTGTTGAGTTTATGAACAATTCCAACTGCAGCCATATCAATATCCTTATTTCCAGAAAGGGGGATGTACGTTACTAACGTCAGTGCAACGGGCTGCCGCTACACGTCACCTCTACGTACAATTAAAACTGTTAGCAGAATAAATCCGTTCCGCCGGTCCTTTAGTGATCACGAATTATATTCGCTCCCGATCGAGATTCAGCATAACTCCAGTCCCGACATAAGAAAATCCTTAAATCTGCGTATTTATGATTTTTTACATATTGTCATAGCAATATTAGTGATTTTTCCGCTTGTGCATATAAATGCTGTGAATATAACAGATTGATATTTATAGCATTAAAGTGAAATTTTGATAATGAAATGATGTTTCATATCACGAAATGGAATTTCACAATCAGGTATTGTCTGTCGCCAGATGATTATCTGGTCTTCGGATGAAGAAATTTCACCATGGACCCGCGTCTGTGAACGCTATCTGCTGGCTAATTTTTTTTGCGCCAGATCAGTTTTGTGGAAATTAATAAAGTTAAGCGCCTGAATGATTCGACATTTATTGTTTGGTGTATTTGGAAAAATCGAGGAGTGTGTATGAAAAAGGTTGCCGTGCTACTGGCACCTGGTTTTGAAGAGGCGGAAGCCATTGTTACCATTGATATTCTGCGCCGCCTGCAGATCGAAGTTGAAACACTGGCCTGCGCCGAGTCCCGGGCGGTGGTGAGCTACCATGACGTGCCGATGGTGACGGACAGCACGCTGGCTGCGCGTCAGACGGATCTTTATGATGCCGTTGTGTTACCCGGCGGGCCGCAGGGCAGCGTTAACCTTGCCGCCAGTGAGGCTGTCATCCAGTTTATCGCTCGCCATGACGAGGCTGGAAAACTCATTTGCCCGGTGTGTTCTGCGGCGGCGCGCGTGCTGGGCGGCAACGGCCTGCTGAAGGGGCGTCGCTACGTGTGTTCGGGGGATCTGTGGCAAAACGTCACGGATGGGGAATATATTGATGCGCCGGTTGTTGAAGATGGCAACCTTATTAGCGGCAAAGGATTAGGGCATATTTTCGATTTTGCTTTCACGCTTTCAGCGCGTCTGCTGGAAGATGACATTCCGGTTCGCGATCACGCTGACCACATTTATTACAGATGGTAATCATTGTGCTCCCGAATGCTTCGGTATTCGGGAACAAGGATTCGTTGGCTGATGTTATGGACTAATCTGCTACCCCTCTTTTTTCCCGTCGACAAAACCGCGTTTTTTTATGTCATTTCCCGCTGAATTTATGTACGCAATTACTGTAATTCTGTGGTGTGATGCCGCTCTCTTATGGAGAATCAATTTCCCGCTAAAAATACTCTCAGCACTGGCATTGATCTTATCAATAAAAGGTAATGCCTTGTTTTACGTCCGAATTACAAAAAATCGTCTGATTTTACCCTACATAAAAGAACGTTAAAGCTGGAGTTAACCATGCACAAATTCACTAAAGCGCTGGCTGCCATCGGTCTGGCGGCCATTATGTCACAATCCGCTATCGCTGAATCCATGAAGCTCGGTTTCCTGGTCAAACAGCCGGAAGAACCGTGGTTCCAGACTGAATGGAAATTTGCCGATAAAGCCGGTAAAGACCTTGGTTTTGAGGTGATTAAAATTGCCGTTCCGGATGGTGAGAAAACCCTTAACGCCATCGACAGCCTGGCTGCAAGTGGAGCAAAAGGGTTTGTGATTTGTACGCCAGATCCAAAACTGGGACCTGCCATTATGGCTAAGGCGCGTGGCTACGATATGAAAGTCATTGCCGTCGACGATCAGTTTGCCAACGCTAAAGGTAAGCCGATGGATACCGTGCCGCTGGTGATGATGGCGGCAACCAAAATTGGTGAGCGCCAGGGCCAGGAGCTGTACAAAGAGATGCAAAAACGCGGTTGGGATGTGAAATCCACCGCCGTAATGGCCATTACCGCCAACGAACTGGATACCGCACGTCGTCGTACTTCTGGTTCAATGGAAGCGCTTAAAGCCGCAGGCTTCCCGGAAAAACAGATTTACCAGGTCCCAACAAAATCGAATGACATCCCCGGCGCATTCGACGCCGCCAACTCCATGCTGGTTCAGCATCCTGAAGTCAAAAACTGGCTGATTGTCGGCATGAACGACAACACCGTGCTGGGTGGCGTACGTGCGACCGAAGGGCAGGGCTTCAAAGCGCCAAACGTGATTGGTATCGGGATCAACGGTGTTGACGCAGTGAGCGAACTGTCCAAAGGCGAAGCGACCGGGTTCTACGGTTCACTGCTGCCAAGCCCGGACGTTCACGGCTACAAATCCAGTGAAATGCTCTACAACTGGGTAACGAAAGGTGCAGAGCCACCGGCATTCACTGAAGTGACAGATGTGGTGCTGATTACCCGCGATAACTTCAAAGAAGAGCTGGCGAAGAAAGGCTTAGGCGGTAAGTAACAGAAATGCTGCGATGTTGTAGGCCGGATAAGGCGAAGCCGCCATCCGGCGCAATGCCCGGTGGCACTGTGCTTACCGGGCCTACGTCCGGCGGTTTTCCTGGCCGGTAAAATCCTGACTCACGGAGACGTTATGCAACAGTCTACCCCGTATCTCTCATTTCGCGGCATTGGCAAAACGTTCCCGGGCGTTAAGGCGCTGACGGATATCAGTTTCGACTGCTATGCCGGACAGGTGCATGCGCTGATGGGCGAAAATGGCGCCGGGAAATCAACACTCTTAAAAATTCTCAGCGGTAACTATGCGCCAACAACGGGATCTCTGACGATCCGCGGACAGGAAGTTTCGTTCGCGGATACCACTGCCGCACTCAACGCCGGTGTCGCCATTATTTATCAGGAACTGCATCTCGTCCCGGAAATGACCGTTGCCGAGAATATTTACTTAGGGCAGTTACCGCACAAAGGCGGGATTGTGAACCGCTCGCTGCTGAACTATGAAGCAGGAATCCAGTTGAAGCATCTGGGGATGGATATCGATCCCGATACCCCACTGAAATACCTCTCCATTGGCCAGTGGCAGATGGTGGAGATTGCAAAAGCGCTGGCGCGAAACGCCAAAATTATCGCCTTTGATGAACCAACCAGCTCCCTGTCGGCTCGCGAGATTGAGAATCTGTTTCGCGTCATCCGTGAGCTGCGCAACGAAGGACGCATCATTCTGTACGTTTCACACCGTATGGAGGAGATTTTTGCTCTCAGCGATGCCATCACCGTGTTTAAAGATGGTCATTACGTCAAAACGTTCACGGACATGCAGCAGGTCGATCACGATGCGCTGGTGCAGGCGATGGTCGGGCGCGACCTCGGGGATATCTATGGCTGGAAATCCAGACCGTATGGCACAGAGCGTCTGCGGCTGCATGAAGTCAAAGCTCCAGGCGTGCGTACGCCAATCAGCTTATCCGTGCGAAGCGGTGAAATTGTCGGGTTGTTTGGCCTGGTGGGGGCCGGACGTAGCGAATTAATGAAAGGGCTGTTCGGCGGTACGCGTATCACTGCGGGCCAGGTATTTATTGATGAACAGCCTATCGATATCCGTAAACCAAGCCATGCCATTGAAGCGGGGATGATGCTGTGCCCGGAGGATCGCAAAGCTGAAGGGATCATTCCGGTCCATTCAGTGCGCAACAACATCAACATTAGTGCACGGCGTAAGCATGTTCTGGGGGGATGCGTGATCAACAACGGCTGGGAAGAGACCAATGCCGATCACCATATTCGTTCACTCAACATCAAAACGCCGGGAGCAGAGCAACTGATCATGAACCTCTCCGGCGGTAACCAACAGAAGGCTATCCTTGGTCGTTGGTTGTCGGAAGAGATGAAAGTTATTTTGTTGGATGAGCCTACACGCGGCATTGATGTGGGCGCCAAGCATGAAATTTACAACGTGATTTATGCCCTCGCAGCGCGCGGTGTGGCCGTATTGTTTGCTTCCAGTGACCTGCCAGAAGTGCTCGGTGTCGCCGACCGTATTGTGGTGATGAGAGAAGGCGAAATTGCCGGTGAGTTACTTCATGAACAGGCGGATGAGCGCCAGGCGTTGAGCCTTGCTATGCCTAAAGTCAGCCAGGCTGTAGCCTGAATAAGGAGAGTATGATGTCTTCCGTTTCTACATCGGGTTCTGGCGCAACGAAGTCGGCGCTAAATCTGGGCCGCATTTGGGACCAATACGGCATGTTGGTGGTGTTCGCCGTGCTGTTCCTGGTTTGTTCCCTCTTTGTGCCAAACTTTGCTACTTTCATCAACATGAAGGGGTTAGGGCTGGCGGTATCAATGTCGGGTATGGTTGCCTGCGGGATGCTGTTTTGCCTGGCATCCGGTGATTTCGACCTGTCTGTCGCGTCTGTAATTGCCTGTGCTGGTGTTACCACTGCCGTAGTCATTAACATGACCGAAAGTCTGTGGATTGGCGTGGCTGCCGGGCTGCTGCTCGGTATTCTGTGTGGTCTGGTGAATGGGTTCGTGATTGCGCGGTTAAAAATTAACGCCCTGATCACTACTCTTGCGACAATGCAGATTGTACGTGGTCTGGCCTATATTATCTCCGACGGTAAGGCCGTCGGGATTGAAGACGAGCGTTTCTTCACACTCGGCTATGCTAACTGGTTTGGTCTGCCTGCGCCTATTTGGATCACGGTCGTTTGTTTCATTGTCTTTGGCTTACTGCTGAACAAAACCACGTTTGGGCGTAATACGCTGGCCATTGGGGGCAATGAAGAGGCGGCGCGCCTGGCTGGGGTTCCGGTGGTTCGTACCAAGATTATTATCTTTATTCTTTCCGGTCTGGTATCCGCCATTGCCGGGATTATCCTCGCATCGCGTATGACCAGCGGCCAGCCAATGACCTCAATCGGTTATGAGTTGATCGTGATTTCAGCCTGCGTGTTAGGGGGCGTTTCGCTTAAAGGCGGCATCGGAAAAATCTCATATGTGGTGGCCGGGGTGTTGATCCTGGGGACGGTTGAGAATGCGATGAACCTGCTGAATATCTCTCCGTTCGCGCAGTATGTGGTACGTGGCCTCATCCTGCTGGCGGCGGTGATCTTCGACCGTTATAAGCAAAAAGCGAAGCGTACCGTTTGATGATTTAAACCCCAACTTTTTAGTCTAGCTTCTGCCCGTCGCCAGCCGCTACCCGGCTGGCGATTGTTTTTTCAAATGGCGAGCATGGTCACACTGTCTATACTTATATCCGACATACATCATCTATACGCCGCGATCCGCGTGGCGTTCTGACCATGATGAGGAGGATAACCGGGTGACAGCATCACTGACTTTACCCCCTGAACAATCTGCAAACTGTGCTTACTTTTTTGATCTCGATGGGACACTTGCTGAGATTAAACCCTTTCCCGACCAGGTCGTTGTCCCGAAGACAATCCTGCAATGTCTACATCAGTTAGCGACGCAGAATGCGGATGCGCTGGCATTGATTTCAGGGCGCTCAATGGTTGAGCTTGACGCACTCACTACTCCGTTTCGTTTTCCGCTTGCCGGAGTACATGGGGCAGAACGCCGTGACATCAATGGTCAAACGCACATAGTAAACCTGCCTGAAGGTATCGAACGTGAAGCCGGGGCGTTATTACACGCAGCGTTGGTGACGTTACCGGGGGCAACACTTGAAACCAAAGGCATGGCCTTCGCGTTGCATTATCGCCAGGCACCCGAACACGAAGCGGCGCTGGTTACCCTGGCTGAGCGCATCACGCGCAAATGGCCGCAGCTTGCTCTGCAGCACGGAAAATGTGTCGTGGAAATAAAGCCTAAGGGCAGCAATAAAGGCGACGCGATAGCTGCATTTATGCAGGAAGCGCCTTTTGCTGGCCGGATCCCTGTGTTTTTCGGTGATGATCTGACAGATGAAACAGGGTTTGCTGTAGTTAACCGCGCTGGCGGTATTTCTGTAAAGGTAGGGAGCGGGCCGACGCAGGCAACATGGCGTCTGGATGGCGTCAGGGATGTCTGGCACTGGCTGGAGAAAAATAACTCTTCGCAGCAAGAACCGAAAGCAACGAATAACAGAAGAGGTGGCTATGAGTCGTTTAGTCGTAGTATCTAATCGTATCGCCTCACCAGATGACAAAGGGAGCGCGGGTGGGCTCGCGGTCGGTGTACTGGGCGCGTTAAAAGCTGCTGGTGGTTTATGGTTTGGCTGGAGTGGTGATACAGGTAATGAGGATAAACCGTTAAAAAAGGTCACGCGTGGCAATATCACCTGGGCCTCGTTTAATTTGAGTGAGCAAGATTACGAAGAGTATTACTGCCAGTTTTCAAATGCGGTTTTATGGCCCGCGTTTCACTATCGATTGGATTTAGTTCAGTTTCAGCGCTCTGCCTGGGAAGGTTACCAACGGGTTAATGCCTTACTGGTAGATAAACTTCTGCCGTTGCTTGGCGATGACGACATTATTTGGGTTCATGATTACCATCTGTTGCCGTTTGCCTGCGAGCTACGTAAGCGCGGCGTGCGCAATCGCATCGGTTTTTTCCTGCATATTCCTTTTCCGACGCCGGAAATTTTTAATGCGCTCCCGCCACATCTGGCGCTGCTTGAGCAAATGTGTGATTTTGATTTGCTTGGTTTCCAGACCGAAAACGATCGCCAGGCTTTTCTGGACTGTCTCGCAGCCCAGACTCGGGTGTCCACGCATAAAGATAAGCAGCACCTGGTATGGGGAAAAGCGTTTCGCACTCAGGTTTATCCCATCGGTATTGAACCGGATGAGATTGCACGACAGGCGTCCGGTCCGCTGCCGCCAAAACTGGCACAGCTAAAAGCGGAGCTTAAAAATGTGCAGAATATTTTCTCCGTGGAGCGTCTGGATTACTCCAAAGGCTTGCCGGAGCGCTTTCAGGCCTATGAGGCCTTACTGGAACATTATCCGCAGCACCACGGTAAAATTCGCTATACGCAGATAGCACCGACCTCACGCGAAGAGGTGCAGGCCTATCAGGATATTCGCCACCAACTGGAAACAGAAGCAGGGCGAATCAACGGCAAATATGGGCAACTGGGCTGGACGCCGCTTTACTATCTGAACCAGTATTTTGATCGTAAATTGCTGATGAAGATCTTCCGCTACTCTGATGTAGGGTTGGTGACCCCGTTGCGCGATGGTATGAACCTGGTGGCGAAAGAGTTTGTGGCCGCACAGGATCCTGCTAACCCTGGCGTGCTGGTTTTATCGCAATTTGCCGGGGCGGCGAACGAGCTAACCTCCGCGCTTATTGTTAATCCTTATGACCGGGATGAAGTGGCAGGTGCATTAAACCAGGCGCTGACGATGCCACTTACCGAACGTATCTCGCGCCACGCGGAAATGCTTGAGACTATCGTTAAAAACGATATCGACAACTGGCAGGCGACGTTCATTTGCGATCTTAAAACGGTCACGCCGCGTCGGAGTCAAGACCAACTGCCAGACAATATCTCTTCCTGTTCTAAACTCGCATGAAGTCGTGGCACTGTGGATTAATCTCCAGCTAGCGGAACCAGAAGAACGTCCACCTGGCTGGTATGAATCACGCTTTTCGCTGAACAGGATGCGCGCGAAAAAAAACTGTGGTTATGGTTGCCGTAAATGACCAGATCAACGGCGTGTTTGCGGCATACATCCAGGATATGTTCATTCAGAGCCCCATAGGTAATAAAGGTATGTTCAATGGGGTATTCTGCTTCTTTGCTAAGTTTGTCGATAAAATCCTGAGTCTCTTCTTGCATCACTTCACGCAGGTCTTCCAGCATGGGGGCAGCAAACTGGTTATACAGTTCGGGGTCTGAGACCAGTGTAATCAGGCTAATTCGGGCGTTGACAGGGCGAGCGATAGAAACCGCCTTGTCTAACAACTGCTGACTTTCAGGGGTGGCGGCAACAGCAACAAGAATGTGCGAATAGCTCATAACTCGCTCCTTTTTTTCAAGAATTATGAGAGGGCTTTTCAGCTTTACTCAGCTTACCCCATACTGCAACGTTTCCCACCTCGATAGTGTGAATGTCATCATGATTATTCATTAATTATTCTTATAAATAGAATAATCTATTCATATTAGTTGCAGATATGTTCAGGTTACTTAAGTGAAACCCACTGCTAATGAAAACAATGTGTTAATAAAAATTAAACATATATTAACATTTGCAAGGTCGTCACATCGCGGTATTAATTAATCACTCTAAATATTTAACTTATTGTTTCTAAAGAATTTAATTAAAAAAGTTTTTTGAGTTAAATATGTGATCCAGCTCGCTATTTCACGGCGTGATATTAACGGATGTGAACAAAATACTATTCGGTTTTATTGCAAGAATATTCGTACATCAGGAATTGAAATAGATGATTGCGGATTAAAAAATAAGCAAAGTAAAAGCTGCGCTGATGGATTTATGTTAAGTGTTTGGCTGGTTTATGTGATCTTGATCACATATTCTTTAAATTCGCAGCATACCTCCGTTGTATGTGTAACTGACGGCGGGTAGAGTTGCGTCGAATTAGGAAAAATCTTAGACATTTGTAAGAATTGATGTGAGCTTGTAAGGGACGCTGCCTTCTTAAAAGGGAATGTTTAGACAACGCGTAAGTGTCGTCACGCTGCTATGTATTTGACCTTTTGCTTTTTTTTACCGGGCCTTCCCGGCGACATCACGGGGTGCGGTTTTACCGCATGAAAACAATGTTGGTTATTATGGATGCAAATAATGCATACATCCGAGTTGCTGAAACACATCTATGACATCAATTTGTCATATTTATTGCTTGCACAGCGTTTGATCGTTCAGGACAAAGCATCTGCGATGTTTCGCCTTGGTATCAGCGAGGAAATGGCGGACACGTTGGCAACATTAACACTTCCTCAAATGGTCAAACTGGCCGAAACAAACCAACTGGTATGTCATTTCCGTTTCGACGATCACCAGACTGTTACTCGCCTGACGCAAGACTCCCGCGTTGACGATCTTCAGCAAATTCATACTGGTATCATGCTTTCAACACGCCTGTTAAGCGACATCGATGATGCAGCACGTAAGAAAAGGGCTTGATGATGAGCGAAAAAAGCATTGTTCAGGAAGCGCGTGATATCCAGTTAGCAATGGAATTAATCACATTGGGCGCCCGTTTGCAAATGCTGGAAAGCGAAACGCAATTAAGCCGTGGTCGATTAATCAAGCTGTACAAAGAATTACGCGGTAGTCCTCCGCCAAAAGGGATGCTCCCGTTTTCCACCGACTGGTTTATGACGTGGGAACAAAATATTCATGCGTCGATGTTTTGCAATGCATGGCAATTCCTGCTCAAAACGGGTCTCTGTAGCGGCGTGGATGCCGTGATCAAGGCGTATCGGTTATATCTTGAGCAGTGTCCGCAGCCTGAAGAAGGGCCATTGTTGGCGTTAACCCGCGCGTGGACGCTGGTGCGATTTGTCGACAGCGGATTGCTGGAGTTGTCCCAATGCAATTGCTGCGGTGGGAATTTTATCACCCACGCACACCAACCCGCAGGCAGCTTTGCCTGTAGTTTATGCCAACCGCCATCACGGGCCGTAAAAAGACGTAAACTTTCCCAGAATGCTGCCGATATTATTCCACAACTGCTGGATGAACAGATCGAACAGGCTGTTTAACTGATACGGTGTGGATGAACACTCCAGCAGCGGTAAGCGATTACCGCTGCTTTTTTTTGTCCTGACCTTACGTTAATTGCCCGACTGCGCATCCTGTCATAGTCAATTGCGAAAGGATGATGTCGTGCTTATCTTATTAGGTTACCTGGTTGTTATTGGTACAGTTTTCGGCGGTTACATGATGACCGGCGGACACCTTGGGGCACTCTATCAACCGGCTGAGCTGGTGATTATCGGTGGTGCGGGTATTGGGGCATTCATCGTCGGCAATAACGGGAAAGCCATCAAAGGGACGATGAAAGCGATCCCGTTGCTTTTCCGTCGTTCGAAATACACCAAAGCGATGTATATGGATCTGCTGGCGCTCTTGTATCGCCTGATGGCTAAGTCACGTCAACAGGGCATGTTCTCGCTTGAGCGCGACATCGAAAACCCAAAAGAAAGTGAAATCTTCGCCAGCTATCCGCGCATTCTTGCGGATGCGGTAATGCTTGATTTTATTGTCGATTATCTGCGCCTGATCATCAGTGGCAACATGAATACGTTTGAAATTGAAGCGCTGATGGACGAAGAAATTGAGACTCATGAGAGTGAGGCTGAAGTCCCGGCGAATAGTCTGGCGATGGTCGGCGACTCACTACCGGCATTCGGGATCGTCGCGGCCGTTATGGGTGTTGTGCATGCGCTGGCTTCTGCCGATCGCCCGGCAGCAGAGCTGGGTGCGTTGATTGCGCATGCGATGGTGGGAACATTCCTCGGTATTTTGCTGGCCTATGGATTTATTTCTCCGCTTGCCAGCGTTCTGCGACAGAAAAGCGCTGAAACAACCAAAATGATGCAGTGCGTGAAGATAACGCTGCTCTCCAATCTGAATGGTTACGCGCCGCCGATTGCCGTTGAATTTGGTCGTAAGACACTGTACTCCAGCGAACGTCCTTCGTTTATCGAACTGGAAGAACATGTTCGTGCGGTGAGAAATCCAACTGCGCAACAGACGACCGAGGACGCATGAAAAATCAGGCCCATCCCATTATCGTTGTAAAGCGACGCAAGCATAAGAATCACGGTGGTGGGGCGCACGGCTCGTGGAAAATCGCCTACGCCGATTTTATGACCGCAATGATGGCCTTCTTTCTGGTGATGTGGCTCATTTCTATTTCCAGCCCTAAAGAATTGATCCAGATTGCCGAATATTTTCGTACACCGTTGGCCACCGCAGTGACCGGGGGAAATCGTATTTCGAATAGCCAAAGCCCGATTCCAGGCGGCGGGGATGATTACACCCAGCAGCAGGGCGAGGTGAACAAGCAGCCGAATATTGATGACCTGAGAAAACGTATGGAACAGAGCCGCTTGAGCAAACTTCGCGGCGATCTCGATCAACTGATTGAATCCGATCCCAAACTGCGAGCGCTGCGTCCGCATTTAAAGATTGATTTGGTTCAGGAAGGGCTGCGGATACAGATTATCGACAGTCAGAATCGACCGATGTTTAAGACCGGTAGCGCTGAAGTTGAGCCCTACATGCGCGATATCCTGCGCGCGATTGCTCCAGTGCTCAACGGGATCCCTAACCGGATCAGCCTTTCCGGTCACACGGATGATTACCCTTACGCGAATGGTGAGAAAGGGTACAGCAACTGGGAATTGTCTGCCGATCGCGCAAATGCATCGCGTCGCGAGCTGGTTAGCGGCGGTCTGGATGATGGAAAAGTATTACGTGTGGTAGGTATGGCCGCCACGATGCGTCTGAGCGATCGCGGTCCTGAAGACGCTATCAACCGCCGTATTAGCCTGCTGGTTCTCAATAAGCAGGCAGAAGAGGCCATTTTGCATGAAAACGCTGAAAGCCAGAATGAGCCGGTAAGTGTCTTACAACGGCCAGCGGAACTCCCGCCGGTAAGCGTTCCCACATCGCCACCAGCCAATCCGAGGTGATAGCGTGAGCATGGATATTAGCGATTTTTATCAGACATTTTTTGATGAAGCTGACGAACTGTTGGCTGATATGGAGCAACACCTGCTTGATTTGGTTCCTGAAGCCCCGGATTCCGAACAGCTGAATGCCATTTTTCGTGCAGCGCACTCGATTAAAGGCGGGGCGGGCACCTTCGGCTTTACCATTTTGCAGGAAACGACCCATCTGATGGAAAACCTGCTGGATGAAGCGCGGCGTGGCGAGATGCAGCTCAATGCCGACATTATCAACCTGTTTTTGGAAACGAAAGATATTATGCAGGAACAGCTCGACGCCTATAAAAGCTCAGTGGAGCCTGATGCCGACAGTTTTGAGTACATCTGCCAGGCGTTACGGCAGTTAGCGCTCGAAGCGAAAGGTGAAACCGCACCGGCAGTTGTCAACTCAGCAAAACTTAGCGTTGTTGACAGCGCCGCGATGCAGGAAGAGGCGGTTGCAAAGCCTGAACCCGCCAGTGAAGAGAGCAAAAAACGCATTACTCTCTCGCGCCTGAAAGCCAGCGAAGTGGATTTACTGGAAGAGGAACTGGGGAATCTGGCGACCTTAACCGATGTGGTAAAAGGAAGCGACACGTTATCAGCAACGCTTGATGGCAACCTCGCAGAAGATGACATCATCGCGGTGCTTTGCTTTGTCATTGAAGCGGACCAAATTGAATTCGAAACCGTCAGCGCAGCGCCTGTGGCAGTTGAAGCTGAAGAGGTGGCTGTTGTCACTGAGCCGCAGCCGGTTGCTGTGGCACCTGCGGTGAAAGCTACCGCCAGTGAAGCACCACATAGCCGCGCGGAACGTGAAAAACCCGCCCGCGCCAGCGAGTCGACCAGTATCCGCGTAGCGGTTGAAAAGGTTGATCAGCTTATTAACCTGGTCGGTGAGTTGGTGATCACCCAGTCGATGCTGGCCCAGCGCTCTAACGAACTGGATCCTGTCAATCATGGCGATCTCATCACCAGTATGGGTCAGTTACAACGTAACGCCCGCGATTTGCAAGAGTCGGTGATGTCGATTCGTATGATGCCAATGGAGTACGTGTTCAGCCGTTTCCCTCGTCTGGTGCGCGATCTGGCCGGTAAGCTGGGTAAACAGGTCGAGCTGACGCAGGTAGGTAGTTCAACCGAACTCGATAAGAGCCTGATTGAACGCATCATCGATCCGTTGACGCACCTGGTGCGTAACAGCCTCGACCATGGTATCGAATTGCCGGAAAAACGCCTTGAATCCGGCAAAAGCCCAATCGGCAATCTGACGCTTTCCGCGGAGCATCAGGGCGGGAATATTTGTATTGAAGTGACCGATGATGGCGCTGGCCTGAACCGCGAACGTATCCTGGCTAAAGCTGTCTCTCAGGGCATGCCGATCCACGAAAACATGAGCGATGACGAAGTGGGTATGCTGATCTTCGCGCCAGGCTTTTCGACCGCCGAACAGGTGACGGATGTTTCCGGACGCGGCGTGGGTATGGATGTGGTGAAGCGAAATATCCAGGAGATGGGCGGCCATGTCGAGATCCAGTCTAAACAGGGACAGGGGACCACTATTCGCATTCTGCTGCCGCTGACGCTGGCGATCCTCGACGGGATGTCCGTGCGTGTGGCCGATGAGGTCTTCATTCTGCCACTGAATGCCGTTATGGAATCGCTGCAACCGCGCGAAGAAGATCTCCATCCGCTGGCCGGAGGAGAGCGCGTTCTGGAAGTGCGTGGCGAATATTTACCACTGGTTGAGTTGTGGAAAGTCTTTGAGGTTGAAGGCGCTAAAACTGAAGCGACTCAGGGCATAGTGGTCATTTTACAAAGTGCAGGGCGTCGCTATGCGCTGTTGGTGGATCAGTTAATTGGTCAACACCAGGTGGTGGTCAAAAACCTGGAAAGCAACTACCGCAAAGTGCCAGGTATTTCTGCTGCAACGATCCTCGGCGACGGCAGCGTCGCGCTGATTGTCGATGTCTCTGCATTGCAGGGGTTAAACCGCGAACAACGTGTGGCGATCACAGCCGCCTGATTGAGTGAGAAGGGAATAATATGACCGGTATGAGTAATGTAACTAAACTGGCCGGCGAACCGTCAGGTCAGGAATTCCTCGTGTTTACGCTGGGGGATGAAGAGTACGGTATCGATATCCTGAAAGTGCAGGAAATCCGTGGTTATGATCAGGTGACGCGTATCGCTAACACGCCTGCGTTTATCAAAGGCGTCACAAACCTGCGTGGTGTGATTGTGCCTATCGTCGACCTGCGCGTGAAATTTAGCCAGAGCGATGTGGATTACAACGAAAACACCGTGGTGATTGTGCTGAATCTGGGTCAGAGGGTGGTTGGAATTGTGGTAGATGGCGTCTCGGATGTGCTGTCGCTGACAACGGATCAAATCCGTCCGGCACCGGAGTTTGCGGTCACGCTGTCGACGGAATATTTGACGGGATTGGGTGCGCTGGGTGACCGGATGCTGATTCTGGTCAACATTGAGAAGCTGCTGAACAGCGAAGAAATGGCGCTGCTGGATATTGCCGCTTCCCACGTCGCATAATCGCCATAACTCATCCGGCCTACAATGATTGCTGTTGCAGGCCGGATTAGCGTAGCGCATCCGGCAGATTTCCCTCTTACGCTTCCCGCTCAACCAGCTCCGGTTCTTCTTCCAGTAAACCTTCATCCTGCGCCAGCATCGCCGTTGCAATCCCGTTACCTAATACGTTTATTGCTGAACGTCCCATATCCAGGAAGTGGTCAATTCCCATCAGCAACAGGATCCCGGCGACCGGAATGTTAAAGCTCGGGATGGTTGCAGCCAGCACTACCAGTGCTGAACGCGGCACACCGGCAATCCCTTTGGACGCCAGCATCAGCGTCAGCATCAGGACGGTGATTTCTGCGAAGGAGAGGTGAATATTATAGGCCTGCGCGATAAACATGGAGGCAAATGAACAATAGACCATGGAACCGACCAGGTTAAACGAATAACCGATAGGCAGCACGAATGACACGATGTTGGGTGAGCAGCCAAATTTAGTTAATTGCTCCAGCGTTTTCGGATAAGCGGCTTCGGAACTGCTGGTGGTGAAGGCGACCAGAACCGGGTCTTTCAGCATGCTCACCAGGCGGAATACCTCTTTTTTTAGCATCACATAACCCACAGCCAGCAGAACCAGGCAGGTCAGCAAAATAGCCACATAGTAGCCGCCGATGAACGAGGCATAGTTGAGCAGAATCCCCAAACCCTGGGTAGAGATAACAGAGGAGATGGCGGCAAAAATTGCCAGCGGCGCAACGTACATCACGTAGCCGGTCACTTTCAGCATAATATGGGAAACCACATCCAGCGCCGCAACCAGCGGGGCGTTGAATTTCTCACCAAGGGATGCGCCGCCAATACCGAAGAACATTGAGAACACCACAATTTGCAGGATCTCATTGTTAGCCATCGCTTCGGCGATGCTGGTTGGAATGGTATGTGTCAGAAAACCTTTCAGGCTCATGCCGCCCACTGCCAGGCCGGTGTCGGTGGTTTCCAGCGGGATCGCCAGGTTCAGCCCGCTGCCGGGTTGCTCAAGGGAAACCACAAACAGACCGACCAGGATAGACAATATAGAAGAGCTGATAAACCAGATCATCGCTTTGCCGCCCACGCGTCCGATGGTGGACGTTTCTCCCAGGCGCATAATACCAACGGTCAGTGTGCTGAATACTAAAGGCGCGATCACCATTTTAATCAGGCGTAAAAAGATGTCGGTAAGAAGCGTAATGTTATCGGCCCAGGCGGTCACGACGCCGGGGGAGGCATAAGAGTGGATCACCGCACCCGACAGGATCCCCGCCAGCATGAAGATCACGATAAACAACGTGAGTTTGTTTGCATTTGCCACTAAAAAGCCCTCAGTAAGGATTTAACATTTATTGATCGGTTACTCATTTTTTATACTTATTAAGTGGTAACGAGGTATTCATCATATAAATTGGATTAAAGCGTAAGCGGATACAACTTTTTTTAATTTTTTATCCGTTTTGTTGTGGTATTTACGATACGTATGTGTGATCTCAATCACATAAAAATGCGTATTTCGGCCATTCTGACCGTGCTCACCGATGAAAATAAATGTTATTTACATGATAATTATGGTGTTTTTATGTGAATGATTTGTGGTTGCTACGCACCCGTTTTATCTTCCCCTCGCCAGGCTTCACATCCCTTCAGGATTTCCTTTTCGCAAACGTAAAGTTATCTCAGCGAGTGCCGATAACGTTGATAACTCGTTTTCAGGAAGGTGCCTTATGTTTAACCGTATCCGCGTTGTCACAATGCTGATGATGGTGCTGGGGGTTTTCGCACTGCTACAGCTTGTTTCCGGTGGTCTGTTGTTTTCTTCATTGCAGCAGAATCAGCAAAGTTTTGTTATTTCTAACGATCTTCGACAGCAGCAAAGTGAACTCACCTCAACATGGGATCTGATGCTGCAGACACGAATCAATTTAAGCCGTTCTTCTGCGCGCATGATGATGGATGCATCTAACCAGCAAAGCAGCGCCAAAAACGATCTGCTGAAGAATGCGAAAGCATCGCTGGCGCAGGCTGAAACGCATTACGAAAAATTTAAAAACATCACACCGTTGCCGGAAATGGCAGAAGCCAGCGGCAACGTTGAGGAAAAATATCAGCAGTACCATGCGGCCCTGGCAGAACTGGTTCAGTTTCTGGAAAGCGGCAATATGGACGCCTACTTCGCGCAGCCTACGCAGGGAATGCAAAACGCGCTCGGCGAGGCGCTGGGCAAGTACGCCAGCGTTAGCGAAAAGCTTTACGTCCAGGCATTTAATCAAAGCGCGCGGGATTACCATTTCGCCCAATGGCAGCTTGGCGTGCTGGCCGTGGTGCTGGTGCTGATTCTGGTGGTGGTCTGGTATGGCATCCGTCATACCCTGCTTAATCCTCTGTCCCGTGTCATTGCCCATATCCGGGAAATCGCCAGCGGTAACCTGACCCCAACTCTCGCCGTTAGTGGCCGTAACGAAATCGGCGAGCTGGCCAGTACGGTTGATCATATGCAGCGCTCGCTGACGGAAACCGTCACTCTGGTGCGTGAAGGCTCTGATGCGATTTATTCCGGTACCAGCGAAATTGCCAGCGGAAACACTGACCTTTCATCTCGTACGGAACAGCAGGCGTCTGCACTGGAAGAGACCGCTGCCAGCATGGAACAGCTGACCGCAACCGTGAAGCAAAACGCGGACAACGCGCGTCAGGCCTCGCAACTGGCGAAAAGCGCGTCCGATACCGCGCAGCATGGCGGCAAAGTGGTTGATAGCGTGGTGAACACCATGCACGAAATCGCCGATAGCTCGAAGAAAATCGCCGACATCATCAGCGTCATTGATGGCATTGCCTTTCAGACCAACATTCTCGCACTGAACGCGGCAGTTGAAGCAGCACGCGCCGGTGAGCAAGGCCGCGGCTTTGCCGTGGTGGCGGGTGAAGTGCGTAATCTGGCAAGCCGCAGTGCGCAGGCGGCGAAAGAGATCAAAGCATTAATTGAGGATTCCGTTTCCCGGGTTGATACCGGTTCCGTACTGGTAGAAAGCGCCGGCGAAACAATGAACGACATCGTCAATGCCGTGACGCGGGTGACCGACATTATGGGCGAGATTGCCTCGGCATCTGATGAGCAAAGCCGGGGGATTGATCAGGTTGCGCTCGCGGTCTCTGAAATGGATCGCGTTACGCAGCAGAACGCCTCTTTGGTACAGGAGTCAGCTGCCGCAGCGGCCGCTCTTGAAGAACAGGCCAGTCGCTTAACGCAGTCGGTATCGACTTTCCGTCTTGCGTCACGTCCGGCCTCGACAAAACCACGCGATACACGATTACCAGCAGCCCCGAGCGCATCCTATCCGCGCCAGAGCATTGAACAAGATACGAATTGGGAAACATTTTGACTGATAGTTAAACCGCGGCCAGTGCCGCCCGATGGGAGCGTTGATGTTTAATCGTATTCGAATTTCGACCACGCTGTTTTTGATTTTAATCCTCTGCGGTGTTTTGCAGATTGGCAGTAATGGCTTGTCCTTCTGGGCATTTCGGGACGGTTTTCAGAACCTGAATCAGGTCGAACGGAGTAATCAGCAACGCGCTGCGCTGGCCCAAACCCGCGCTGTGTTATTACAGGCCAGTACGGCCCTTAATAAGGCAGGGACGCTGACCGCCCTGAGCTATCCGCCAGAGGACATCAAAACGCTGATGACCCTCGCGCGCGACAGCCTGGCGCAGTCTGAATTGATGTTTAAACGCTTTATGGCGACGTCGGATTCGACGGAACAAGGCAAGGCGCTGTTAGGCGCAACTGAGAAAAATTTCAACCAGTGGCATAGCGCTCTCGCGCATCAGGCCACCTGGCTTGAAAACAATCAGTTGTCAGATTTTCTGACCGCGCCGGTGCAGGCGGCTCAGGATGCTTTTGATGCGAATGTGAATGCGTGGCAGAGCAACATCGACAGCGTGTTACAAACGGCAGGCGATCAGAGCCAGCGAAATTACCATATGTCGGGGGTGATTTTCGCCACCATGGTGGTACTGGCGGCACTGCTCACCAGCGGTGCGCTGTTCTGGTCGCGCAAGATGATCGTTCAGCCGCTGGCGATTATTGGCAGCCATTTCGACAGTATTGCCGCGGGGAACCTGGCACGACCGGTAGCGGTTTATGGTCGCAATGAGATCTCGGCCATTTTTGCCAGCCTGCAGAAGATGCAAAAGGCGTTACGCGAAACGGTCAGTGACGTTCGTCAGGGCAGCTCAGCCATGCATAGCGGTATTTCAGAAATTGCGATGGGCAATAACGATTTATCTTCGCGAACCGAACAGCAAGCGGCCGCTCTGGCGCAAACGGCGGCCAGCATGGAGCAACTGACCGCCACCGTCGGCCAGAACGCTGATAACGCACGCCAGGCGTCAGGAATCGCCAAAAGTGCGGCAGACACAGCGCATAAAGGTGGCGAGCAGACGTCCCGGGTCGCCAGCACCATGCATGAGATTTCTGCCAGCTCGCAGAAAATCGGCGACATCATCGGCGTGATTGACAGCATTGCCTTCCAGACCAATATCCTGGCGTTGAATGCCGCGGTAGAGGCTGCCAGGGCGGGGGAGCAAGGGCGTGGTTTTGCCGTCGTCGCTGGTGAGGTGCGCAATCTGGCAAGCCGTAGCGCACAGGCGGCGAAAGAAATTAAGGGACTGATTGAGGAATCTGTCACCCGGGTGCATCAGGGCTCGCAGCTGGTGGATATGGCGTCGCGCACTATGACGGAAATAGTCAGTTCGGTGACCCGGGTTAACGACATCATGGGCGAGATTGCCTCGGCATCCGATGAACAGCGCAGAGGCATTGAGCAGGTGGCGCAGGCCGTCAGCCAGATGGACTCCGTGACGCAGCAAAACGCCGGTCTGGTGGAAGAAGCCGCATCCGCCGCCGGACAACTTGCCACGCAGGCCGATCATCTTTCTGCTTGTGTCGCATTTTTTAAACTTGAAGAGCAAACCGTAGCAAAACAAGAGTTGGCGCAGCCTCAGGTTGCGCCCGTTGTATCCTGAATGTGATTGAGAAGGCGCTATGACATCATCTCTGCCCTCCGGGCAAACGTCATTATTGTTACAGATGACACAGCGCCTCGCGCTGTCTGACGCGCATTTTCGTCGGATATGTCAATTAATCTACCAGCGTGCGGGGATCGTACTGGCCGACCATAAGCGGGACATGGTTTATAACCGCCTGGTTCGTCGACTGCGTACCCTGGGGCTGGATGACTTTGGTCGCTATCTCAGCATGCTGGAAGCTAACCAGAACAGTGCTGAGTGGCAGGCTTTTATTAACTCCCTGACTACCAACCTGACCGCGTTTTTTCGCGAAGGGCATCATTTTCCGGTGCTGTCAGATCACGCTCGTCGGCGCAGCGGTGAATACCGCGTCTGGAGCGCGGCGGCGTCAACCGGAGAAGAACCCTACAGCATTGCGATTACGCTTGCCGATACCTTAGGTATGGCACCGGGCCGCTGGCGCGTTTTTGCCAGCGACATTGATACCGAAGTGCTGGAAAAGGCCAGAAACGGCATTTACCGCCTCGATGAGCTAAAGACGCTGTCACCCCAGCAGTTGCAGCGTTATTTCATGCGCGGCACCGGGCCGCATGAAGGACTGGTACGCGTTAGGCAGGAACTGGCAGGTCATGTTGAATTTTCCAGCGTGAACTTACTGGATAAGCAGTACAACGTGCCTGGCCCTTTTGATGCCATATTTTGTCGTAACGTGATGATCTATTTCGATAAAACGACACAACAGGACATTTTGCACCGTTTTGTTCCACTTCTTAAACCTGACGGGCTGCTGTTTGCAGGTCATTCAGAAAACTTTAGCAACCTTGTGCGCGAGTTTAGCCTGCGTGGACAGACCGTGTATGCGCATGCGCCAGGTAAGGATAAAGCATGAGTAAAATCAGGGTGTTGTCGGTAGATGATTCTGCATTGATGCGTCAAATCATGACCGAAATTATTAACAGTCACAGTGATATGGAAATGGTGGCGACGGCGCCGGATCCGTTGGTCGCCCGGGATTTAATCAAAAAATACAATCCCGACGTCCTGACGCTGGACGTGGAAATGCCGCGTATGGACGGCCTCGACTTCCTGGAGAAGTTGATGCGCCTGCGTCCAATGCCTGTGGTGATGGTTTCTTCACTGACCGGTAAAGGTTCAGAGGTCACGCTGCGGGCCTTGGAACTGGGGGCGATTGATTTTGTCACCAAACCGCAACTGGGGATCCGCGAAGGGATGCTGGCATATAGCGAGATGATTGCCGAAAAGATCCGCACCGCATCGCGCGCAAAACTGGCGGCCCATAAGCCCATGGCGGCACCGACGACCTTGAAAGCAGGGCCGTTACTCAGTTCGGAAAAACTGCTGGTGATTGGGGCGTCAACCGGAGGAACAGAGGCAATTCGCCATGTACTCCAGCCATTGCCGCTTTCAAGCCCCGGTATTCTTATTACCCAGCATATGCCGCCAGGGTTTACCCGTTCGTTCGCCGAACGTCTGAACAAACTGTGCCATATAACCGTGAAAGAGGCAGAAGACGGAGAGCGCGTACTCCCGGGGCATGCGTATATCGCGCCGGGCGACAAGCATATGGAACTGGCGCGCAGTGGCGCGAACTATCAAATCAAAATTCATGACGGTCCGCCGGTTAATCGGCATCGGCCCTCAGTGGATGTGCTGTTCCATTCGGTGGCGAAACATGCGGGGCGCAATGCCGTCGGGGTGATCCTGACCGGTATGGGCAACGATGGCGCAGCCGGAATGTTAGCGATGAATCAGGCGGGAGCCTGGACCATTGCGCAAAACGAAGCAAGTTGTGTGGTGTTCGGCATGCCGCGCGAGGCCATCAATATGGGTGGCGTAAGCGAAGTGGTCGATCTTAGCCAGGTGAGCCAGCAAATGCTGGTGAAAATTAGTGCCGGACAGGCAATACGTATTTGAATCAGGAGTTTATTTTTATGGCGGATAAAGAGCTTAAGTTTTTGGTTGTGGATGACTTTTCCACCATGCGTCGCATCGTGCGTAACCTGCTTAAAGAGCTGGGATTCAACAATGTTGAAGAGGCTGAAGACGGCGTGGATGCGCTGAACAAGCTGCAGGCTGGGGGATTCGGTTTTGTTATTTCTGACTGGAACATGCCGAACATGGATGGACTGGAACTGCTGAAAACCATCCGTGCCGATGGCGGGATGGCTTCTCTGCCGGTGCTGATGGTCACGGCAGAAGCGAAAAAAGAGAACATCATTGCGGCAGCACAGGCAGGTGCCAGTGGCTATGTCGTGAAACCGTTCACGGCGGCGACGCTGGAAGAAAAACTGAATAAAATCTTTGAGAAACTGGGCATGTGAGGGTGTGATGATGATGCAACCACAAATTAAACCTGCTGACGAACACTCTGCAGGGGACATCATCGCGCGCATCGGCAGTTTGACCCGAATGCTGCGCGACAGCCTGCGTGAACTGGGGCTGGATCAGGCCATTGCCGAAGCGGCAGAAGCGATTCCTGATGCCCGCGATCGTCTCGATTACGTTGTACAGATGACCGCGCAGGCGGCGGAGCGTGCGCTAAACAGCGTAGAAGCTTCGCAGCCGCATCAGGACGCGATGGAAAAAGGGGCCAAAGACCTGACTAAACGCTGGGATGAATGGTTCGAAAATCCGATCGAACTGTCCGATGCTCGTGAACTGGTCACCGATACCCGTCAGTTCCTTGGTGATGTGCCTGGACATACCAGCTTTACCAATGCCCAGCTGCTGGACATCATGATGGCGCAGGATTTCCAGGATCTCACCGGACAGGTCATCAAGCGCATGATGGATGTTATCCAGGAAATTGAACGTCAGCTGCTGATGGTGCTGTTGGAAAACATTCCGGAACAGGGCGCTCGTCCAAAACGTGAAAACGAAAGCTTGCTTAACGGTCCGCAGGTTGACGCCTCGAAAGCTGGCGTAGTGGCAAGCCAGGATCAGGTTGACGACCTGCTGGATAGCCTCGGGTTCTGATGAGTATTTGCCGGATGTGAGGCGTGGGCCTCTCATCCGGCTTACGCGCAATTCTGCTTAAAGCCATAAATCCCGTCTTTTTTACCGCTTACTCTTCCCATTGCTGGATAGCTGTTCTGGCATCATTCTCGCCTATATCTCTATCCAGGGTCTGATGCGTGGCAGAAGAAAGCGACGACGACAAAACAGAAGCCCCCACACCCCACCGACTTGAAAAAGCGCGGGAAGAAGGGCAGATCCCCCGATCCAAAGAGCTAACCTCACTGCTTATTTTGCTGGTGGGTGTGTGCATTATCTGGATTGGTGGGGAGTCGCTTGCCCGCAGGCTGGCTGGCATGCTGTCGGCCGGATTACGTTTTGACCACAGTATGGTTAACGACCCTAATCTGATCCTCAGCCAAATCATCCTGCTGATTAAAGACGCGATGATTGCGCTGTTGCCGTTGATTACCGGCGTCGTTCTGGTGGCTTTAATTTCCCCGGTGATGCTTGGCGGCTTGATTTTCAGCGGTAAATCCCTGCAACCCAAATTCTCTAAGCTGAATCCGTTGCCGGGCATTAAGCGCATGTTTTCCGCGCAAACCGGCGCAGAACTGCTCAAAGCGATACTGAAGTCCACGTTGGTGGGAAGCGTGGCCGGATTTTATCTCTGGCATAACTGGCCAGCGATGATGCGTCTGATGGCGGAGTCACCGATTACGGCGATGGGCAACGCCCTGGATTTAGTCGGTATGTGTGCACTTCTGGTGGTACTTGGCGTCATTCCGATGGTGGGGTTCGACGTCTTTTTCCAGATCTATAGCCATGTGAAAAAGCTACGTATGTCGCGTCAGGATATCCGCGATGAATTTAAGCAAAGCGAAGGTGACCCGCACGTTAAGGGCAAAATTCGTCAAATGCAGCGCGCGGCCGCTCAGCGTCGCATGATGGCGGATGTGCCGAAAGCAGACGTTATTGTCACTAACCCTACGCACTACTCAGTGGCGTTGAAGTATGACGAGAACAAAATGAGTGCGCCGAAAGTTGTTGCGAAAGGGGCCGGGCTGGTTGCGCTGCGCATTCGTGAAATTGGCGCAGAGCACCGTGTCCCGACATTAGAAGCGCCGCCACTGGCGCGTGCGCTCTATCGCCATGCTGAGATTGGTCAGCAAATACCGGGGCAATTATACGCCGCCGTTGCCGAAGTACTGGCATGGGTATGGCAGCTAAAACGCTGGCGTCTGGCTGGCGGCAAACGTCCACCACAACCTGAAAACCTTCCGGTGCCAGAAGCACTGGATTTCATGAACGAGAAGAATACTGATGGCTAATCTGGTCGCGATGCTGCGTCTGCCCAGCAACCTGAAATCCACGCAATGGCAAATCCTTGCCGGACCGATCCTCATCCTGCTGATTCTGTCGATGATGGTGCTGCCGCTGCCGGCTTTCGTCCTCGATTTGCTGTTCACATTTAACATTGCGCTGTCGATCATGGTGCTGCTGGTGGCGATGTTCACCCAGCGTACACTGGAGTTTGCCGCATTCCCGACGATTTTGCTGTTTACCACATTATTACGTCTGGCGCTGAACGTCGCGTCTACCCGTATCATTTTGATGGAAGGACACACTGGCGCGGCGGCGGCGGGGAAGGTGGTTGAAGCCTTTGGTCACTTCCTGGTGGGCGGTAACTTTGCGATCGGCATCGTGGTCTTCGTGATTCTCGTCATCATTAACTTTATGGTAATTACCAAAGGTGCAGGGCGTATCGCCGAGGTTGGCGCGCGCTTCGTGCTGGATGGTATGCCCGGTAAGCAGATGGCGATTGATGCGGATTTGAATGCCGGTCTGATTGGCGAAGATGAAGCTAAAAAACGACGCTCGGAAGTGACCCAGGAAGCGGATTTTTACGGCTCAATGGACGGTGCGAGTAAATTCGTCCGTGGAGATGCCATCGCTGGTATTTTGATCATGGTAATCAACGTGGTCGGCGGTCTGTTAGTTGGGGTGTTGCAGCATGGTATGAGCATGGGCAGCGCTGCGGAAAGTTATACCCTGCTGACCATCGGTGACGGGCTGGTGGCACAAATTCCTGCGCTGGTTATCTCTACCGCGGCGGGTGTTATCGTGACCCGCGTGAGTACCGACCAGGACGTAGGCGAACAGATGGTGACCCAACTGTTCAGCAACCCCAGCGTCATGTTGCTCAGTGCGGCGGTACTTGGACTTTTGGGTCTGGTTCCGGGCATGCCGAACCTGGTGTTTCTGATGTTTACTGCCGCATTGTTGGCTCTGGCATGGTGGATGCGCGGTCGTGAGCAAAAAGCGCCGGATGAACCGCAGCCGGTGAAAATGCCGGAAAACAACTCCGTGGTGGAAGCCACATGGAACGACGTGCAACTGGAAGATTCGCTGGGCATGGAGGTTGGTTACCGCCTGATCCCAATGGTGGACTTTCAACAGGATGGCGAGTTGCTGGGGCGAATTCGCAGTATTCGTAAGAAATTTGCCCAGGATATGGGCTTCCTGCCGCCGGTGGTACACATTCGAGACAATATGGATCTGCAGCCAGCCCGCTATCGAATTTTGATGAAAGGGGTAGAAATTGGCAGCGGTGACGCCTATCCGGGACGCTGGCTGGCTATTAACCCGGGTACTGCCGCCGGGTCGCTGCCGGGTGAGAAAACGGTCGATCCGGCGTTCGGACTGGACGCTATCTGGATTGAAAGCGCATTGAAGGAACAGGCGCAGATTCAGGGCTTTACGGTGGTTGAAGCCAGTACTGTTGTCGCTACGCATCTAAACCACCTGATTGGGCAGTTCGCCGCTGAGCTGTTTGGCCGTCAGGAAGCGCAGCAGTTACTGGATCGAGTGTCGCAGGAGATGCCAAAGCTGACGGAAGATCTGGTGCCGGGCGTTGTGACGCTCACCACGCTGCATAAAGTGCTGCAGAACTTGCTGGATGAGAAAGTACCGATTCGCGATATGCGCACCATTCTTGAAACGCTGGCGGAACATGCGCCGTTGCAAAACGATCCGCATGAGCTTACCGCGGTCGTCCGTGTTGCGTTAGGACGTGCCATCACTCAGCAGTGGTTCCCGGGTAATGAAGAGGTTCAGGTTATCGGTCTTGATACTCCGCTCGAGCGTTTGCTGCTGCAAGCGCTGCAGGGGGGCGGCGGTCTGGAGCCTGGGCTTGCAGACCGACTGCTGGCCCAGACTCAGGAAGCGCTGTCCCGGCAGGAAATGTTGGGCGCGCCGCCGGTCTTGCTGGTTAATCACGCGTTACGTCCGTTACTGGCGCGGTTTTTACGCCGCAGCATCCCGCAGTTGGTGGTGTTATCGAATATGGAGCTTTCCGATAACCGCCATATCCGCATGACGGCGACCATTGGAGGTAAATAATGCGTAAGTTACTGTGGTTGTTGTTTTTTCCTCTGGTGGCGCAGGCCGCCGGAGAAGGGGCCTGGCAGGCAAGTGGCATGGGGATCACCTTAAATCACCGTGGCCAGTCAGCCTCGTCTGATCCTTTGGTTCCCAGCCAGCCGGTCTCAGGCTTGATGACGCTGGTGGCCTGGCGCTATGAGCTGAATGGCCCCACGCCCGCAGGTTTGCGGGTGCGTTTATGTTCTCAGTCCCGTTGTGTCGAGCTGGACGGGCAAAGTGGGACCACCAACGGGTTCAATAACGTTCCGGCCATTGAACCGATGCATTTTGTCTGGGAAGTCCCTGGCGGTGGTCGCCTGATCCCCGCGTTACGCATTCAGAGCAATCAGGTGATTGTGAACTACCGTTAACCCCCTCCGTCATTCAGACCAGCGGTTGAAACTGCTGGTTGTTTCAACATTCCAGCCTCTCATTCAATTAAATAGAAACGCCGTTTTATAAAATAAGTGACGTACGTTGCCGGACTCTTTGTATTCTTGCCATTTCACGAATCCTTCTGGCAGAAATAGAAAGGTTTCACTTCCTGTTAGCTTTTACTGTGACCCTATAAGGATGCCCATTGTCAAAGCGAGGATTGCGGGGCCTCCAAAAAAGCTGCTGCGCCGTAACAGGGGCAGGTCACAGCATTGAATCCGACATTGACAGAGGTTTAGTAAATGATTGTTTACCCGGTTAAACATAGCCCGTTATTGCGCCAGCCAGAACATTTTATTGCCAGGGATGAATTAAAAACGCTGATCAAAAAGGTGACGCATAATCTGGTCAATATTCATGACGAAACCGGTGAGTTCTTGCTGCGTCTGGACGATGGACGCGTAATTGATACTAAAGGCTGGGCGGGATGGGAGTGGACACACGGCGTCGGCCTGTACGGGATGTATCAGTACTATCTGCAAACCGGCGATGAAACGATGCGCGATATCATCGATAGCTGGTTTGCCGATCGCTTTGCTGAAGGTGCAACCACTAAAAACGTGAACACCATGGCGCCATTTTTAACGTTGGCGTATCGCTATGAAGAGACGCGTAATCCAGCGTATCTGCCGTGGCTCGACAGCTGGGCTGAGTGGGCAATGCATGAGATGCCGCGTACCGAATTTGGTGGTATGCAACACATCACGCTGGCGGAAGAAAACCATCAACAGATGTGGGATGACACGCTGATGATGACGGTTTTACCGCTGGCGAAGATTGGCAAGCTACTCAATCGCCCGGACTACATCGAAGAGGCAACGTATCAGTTCCTGCTGCACGTGCAAAACCTGATGGATAAAGAAACGGGGCTGTGGTTCCACGGTTGGAGCTATGAAGGAAATCATAACTTTGCTAATGCCCGCTGGGCGCGTGGCAACAGTTGGTTAACTATCGTGATCCCGGACTTCCTCGAATTACTTGATTTACCGGAAAACAATGCTGTTCACCGCTATCTGGTACAGGTCCTGAACGCGCAAATCGCGGCGCTGGCGAAATGCCAGGATGAAAGTGGGTTGTGGCATACCTTGCTGGACGACCCGCAGTCGTATCTGGAAGCATCGGCAACTGCCGGATTTGCCTATGGGATCCTCAAAGCAGTACGTAAACGCTATGTTGGGCAAGAGTATGCGCCGGTAGCCGAAAAAGCCATTCGCGGCGTTGTGCAGCATATTTCACCGGAAGGTGAACTGCTGCACACCTCGTTTGGTACCGGGATGGGACACAATCTCGATTTCTACCGCAACATCCCTCGGACCTCCATGCCTTACGGACAGGCGATGGCGATGCTGTGCCTTACCGAATACTTGCGAAAGTATTTTTGATATCGGTATTCGATGGCGATACCGCTATCGGACCTGATTGTTCAGTCGTCACTGTTTGTACCGTGTTGTCCTGCGGGGCAAACAGATGATCCATGATCTGACGCATAACCGGCGCGGCGGTGACACCATCGCTGCCGCCGTTTTCCAGAATTAACGCCACCGCGACCTTCGGGTTCTTATAGGGTGCAAATGCGGTATAGAACACGTGGTCGCGCAAGCGGACAGGGATCATCTTCGCATTGTAGGTCTGATTTTCTTTCAGGCTAAAGACCTGCGAGGTGCCGCTTTTTGCCGCAATGCCGTATGGCGCGGTGTGAAAGAACTTATAACCTGTACCATTTGGTTCATTCGCCATGCCGAACATCGCCTGACGCACCAGTCCCCAGTAGGGCGATGAGGCTGAGGCGATTTGTGACGGTGCTTCTGGAGCCTGATACGGCGTGATGGTTTTGCCGCTCTCTTCATCGAGCAGCAGGTGAGGGACGATAACCTTGCCGTTGTTAATCAGTGCGACCATGGCTTTTACCATCTGGATAGGTGTGGCAATCCAGTAGCCCTGACCGATGCCAACTGAAATAGTGTCCCCCTGATACCAGGCTTTTTTGTGCACTTTTTGCTTCCATTCGCGGCTCGGGAGCAGGCCGTTATACTCCTCATCAAGATCGATGCCGGTCGGTTTACCGTAACCAAACTGGCTGAGCATGCTGTTAATCCGGTCGATCCCCATCATATACGCCACCTGATAGAAGAACGTATCGGCAGACTCTTCTATCGCTTTGGTGACATCCAGCATACCGTGGCCCGTTTTTTTCCAGTCACGGTAATGTCGCTCGGTGC
The DNA here is from genome assembly GCF_030332375.1 of Citrobacter sp. Cpo148. NCBI lineage: Bacteria > Pseudomonadati > Pseudomonadota > Gammaproteobacteria > Enterobacterales > Enterobacteriaceae > Citrobacter > Citrobacter sp. Cpo148. The sequence goes on along the minus strand of NZ_JAOWHY010000043.1, from coordinate 828,357 downwards.
CGGGTAGCGTCCAGGTAGGGGCACCGAAGAAACTGGTCTGCGGCGTGATTACCCCGTTCAGTAATGCCGACATCGCCATATACGGTTTGACCGTTGAAGCGGGAGGGTACAATCCCTGCGTGACGCGGTTGATTAATGGCAGGTCTTTATCCTGGAGTAGCTTGTTATAGTCCTGATAGCTGATGCCTTTGACAAACGGATTAGGGTCATAGCTGGGGTTTGAGACCATCGCCAGTACGGAACCGTCGTGTGGATCTTCAACCAAAACGGCGGCACGCTGGCCAGCCAACAAGCTCTCAATGTATTGCTGTAAATGTAAATCCAGCGTCAGATGGATATCTTTTCCGGCAACGGGCGGCACATCTTTGATCAGGCGTACGATGCGTCCGTGGTTATCTACTTCCACCTCCTGATAACCGGTTTTTCCATGCAGTTCGTTTTCGTAATAGCGCTCAATACCTTGCTTACCGATGTTGTGATCGGCGGCGTAGTTCTCCGCCAGACCCTTTTGATCCAGTGCTTTCAGGTCGTTGTCATTGATTTTTGAAACATAACCCAGGACATGCGCCAGCGCCGCACCATAGGGATACTGGCGGTCTTCGTAACTATTGATGTTGACGCCGCTAAAATGAAACTGGTTTACTGAGAAACGGGCGATTTCGACATCGGTTAGCGCATTTTTTAGCACCACAGGACGATAGCGGCTGCTGGCTTTCAGCTCATGGCGAAACTGGTCTATGTCATCAGGTGTGAGGTCAACGATCGGCGTGAGCTGCTGGAGTAACGCATTCATATCGCTGATTTTATACGGCGTAACGGAAATATCGTACCAGGTAACGTTGCGCACCAGCGGGATGCCGTTGCGATCGTAAATCATGCCACGCGTTGGGGCGACGGGCAGCATTTTGATGTCGTTTGCATTCGACCGGGTGGTGTAATACTGGTGCTGGCAGATTTGTAAGTTATACAGATTGTAAATCAGGATGCCAAAACAGATGACTACCAGGCCAAAGGCCACCAATACACGCCGCTGGAAGAGCTTTTCTTCCGCCTCAAAATCTCTGAATGTCATTGACCCGTACCCGATTAATTCGCCGCCTAATGATACGGAGGCTTAGACGGGATGACAGGCAAAAGATGTTCCATATCTCTAGGGAAATGTGTCATTCCTTGTGGGTTGTTACAAATTACAGTAAGCGTAGCCGTTTCTTGTCGACCTGATTGCGCTGCCTACGAGGGCGGTCATTCGGGGAAATAAAAAAGCCCGCGACATAGCGCGGGCTTTCACATTAGTTGAGGTGATTACATACGTTCTACGGTTTCGATACCCAGTGTATCCAGACCCAGCTTCAGGGTTTTCGCCGTCAGCTGTGCCAGCTTCAGTCGGCTGTTACGAATCTCTTCGTTTTCAGCGCTGAGAATAGGGCAGTGCTCATAGAAGCCGGAGAACAGACCAGCAACGTCGTACAGGTAAGCACACATCACGTGTGGCGTACCTTCACGCGCAACGACGGTCAGCGTTTCTTCAAACTGCAGCAGACGCGCCGCCAGTTGAGCCTCACGATCTTCGCTGATAACGACCTGCGCATTTGCCAGCGCGCTTTCGTCGATATCTGCTTTACGGAACACGGACAGTACGCGGGTATAAGCGTACTGCATATATGGCGCGGTGTTACCTTCGAACGCCAGCATGTTGTCCCAGTCGAAGATGTAGTCGGTGGTACGGTTTTTGGACAGATCCGCATATTTCACTGCGCCGATACCGACCGCATTTGCCAGTTTTTCCAGTTCGTCGGCAGGCATGTCCGGGTTCTTCTCCGCGACCAGACGACGTGCGCGCTCCAGCGCTTCATCCAGCAGATCGGCCAGTTTAACCGTGCCGCCCGCGCGGGTTTTGAAGGGTTTACCGTCTTTGCCCAGCATCATACCGAACATGTGGTGTTCCAGCGGCACTGAATCCGGCACATAACCGGCTTTACGTACGATGGTCCAGGCCTGCATTAAGTGCTGATGCTGGCGAGAGTCGATGTAATAAAGTACGCGATCGGCATGCAGGGTTTCGTAACGATACTTGGCGCAGGCGATGTCGGTTGTGGTGTAGAGATAGCCGCCATCTTTCTTCTGAATGATAACGCCCATCGGTTCGCCTTCCTTGTTCTTATACTCATCAAGGAATACGACGGTAGCGCCTTCGCTTTCAACAGCCAGACCTTTCGCCTTCAGATCGGCGACGATGCCAGGTAGCATCGGGTTGTACAGGCTTTCGCCCATGACGTCGTCACGGGTCAGAGTAACGTTGAGGCGATCGTAGGTTAACTGGTTCTGCGACATGGTAATGTCGACCAGTTTGCGCCACATCTCGCGGAAGTATTCGTCACCGCCTTGCAGTTTCACGACATAACTACGGGCGCGTTCAGCGAAGGCTTCATCTTCGTCGTAATGTTTTTTCGCATCACGGTAGAAACCTTCCAGGTCAGCCAGCGCCATCTCTCCGGCATTTTCCTGCTGCTGTTTTTCCAGCCATGCGATGAGCATACCGAACTGAGTACCCCAGTCGCCGACGTGGTTAGCGCGAATAACGTTGTGACCGAGGAACTCCAGCGTACGCACCGCCGCGTCACCGATGATGGTGGAACGCAGGTGACCAACGTGCATCTCTTTCGCTACGTTAGGCGCGGAGTAGTCAACCACGACGGTTTGTTTAGCCGGTTGAGTGACGCCCAGACGATCGGAAGCCAGCGCCTGCTGAACGTGCTGCGCCAGAAATGCCGGATCGAGAAAAATATTGATAAAGCCCGGGCCTGCAATTTCAACTTTGCTGGCAATCCCGTTGAGATCCAGATGAGTCAGCACCTGCTCAGCCAGTTGTCGCGGCGCCATACCCAGTTTTTTAGCGACAGCCATCATGCCGTTAGCTTGATAGTCGCCGAACTGTACTTTTGCTGACTGACGAACCTGCGGTTCGCAATCTGCAGGCGCGCCTGCAGCAATCATGGCCTGACTGACTTTTTCTGAGAGAAGAGCCTGAATATTCACCGGAATACCTTACATTTATGAAGCGGCCTAAAATTCACCGCACCAGTTTAAGAATTAAGGGCGGGAGTATACTGCAAATGCCCGTTGCCGTCAGCATTGTGTGTACCGCCAGTAGCCTGAAATATAAACAATGCAATGGCGTAAATTTATTCATGATGTGTTCGAAGAAAACAGCGGTTGGATGGCGCAGCGCAACAGAGTAAATTAGCGACTTTGAACATGGATATGAGCTTTTAATATGGCGAACTGGCAAACCGTTGCAGAACTACAGGATATTTCTGCAGATTTACCGCATTTCACGCAGGCATTAACGGAACTTTCTACCCGTCTTGGGCTGGATATCACAGGCCTGGAAGCCGATCACATTTCCTTGCGTTGCCATCAAAATACCACCGCAGAGCGCTGGCGTCGTGGGTTTGAACAGTGCGGTGAATTGTTGTCAGAAAACATTATCAACGGCAGACCTATTTGTCTTTTTAAACTGCATGAGCCGGTTTGTGTGCAACATTGGCAATTTTCCATCGTCGAACTGCCGTGGCCGGGCGAAAAACGCTACCCACATGAAGGCTGGGAACATATTGAAATTGTTCTGCCGGGAGAAGCGGAAACGCTGAATGCGCGAGCGCTGGCGCTGCTTTCCGATCACGGTCTGAGTCAACCGGGCATTTTTGTGAAAACCAGCTCGCCAAAAGGAGAGCGTGAGCGTTTACCGAATCCGACGCTGGCGGTTAGCGATGGTAGCGTGACGATAAAATTCCATCCGTGGTCGATTGAAACCATTGTGGCAAGCGAACGTCAGGAGTGAACATGGCTATTCTGGAAATCTGCTGTTACAGCATGGAGTGCGCACGCACGGCGCAGCAAAACGGCGCGGAACGTATTGAACTATGCTCGGCACCCAAAGAAGGGGGCTTAACGCCGTCACTGGGCGTCTTGCGTTCCGTTCGCCAGCACATTTCGATTCCCGTCAATCCCATTATTCGCCCACGTGGAGGCGACTTTTGCTACACCGAAGGTGAATTTGCTGCAATGCTGGATGATATTGCGATGGTCAGGGAACTGGGATTCTCAGGGCTGGTGACCGGCATTTTAGATGTGGATGGCAATGTCGATATGCCGCGCATGGAGAAAATAATGATTGCCGCCGGTTCGCTGCAAGTCACTTTTCATCGGGCCTTTGATATGTGTGCTAACCCACTCAATGCGCTTAAAAAATTAGCTGATTTGGGCATTACCAGAGTACTCACTTCAGGGCAAAAATCAGATGCGGCGCAAGGTTTAACAAAAATAATGGAACTTATTGCGCAGCCCGGTGCTCCAATCATTATGGCCGGAGCGGGGGTTCGCGCCTCGAATTTGTCCCTGTTCCTTGATGCTGGAGTGCAGGAAGTCCACAGTTCTGCCGGAGTATGGCTGGCTTCACCAATGCGTTATCGCAATTCGGGGTTGTCGATGTCTTCGGATGCGCAGGCGGATGAGTATTCGCGCTATGCGGTAGACGGGACGGCGGTTGCTGAAATGAAAGCAATCATTGCGCACCATCAGGCCAACTGATTTTACCGTTGCATCATGTCGCCCAATATGATGCTTGCTCGTACCAGGCCCCTGCAATTTCAACAGGGGCCTTTTTTTCTCCTTCATATTTCAAGCCGCAGCAGCGTTGGCCGCCTCGCGCACCCCGGTCACGTAGTTATCTACGCTCCCGGGGATTTGCTGCGTTGCCGCCTTGCTGCAACTTGAACTATTTTGGAGAAACGGTGCTATACGTAACGGTCATTCGGCAATCTATTACGGCTTACGCGCAATCAATACTGCACGTAATGGGGCGGGGTAGCCTTCCACCGTTTTGCTGTGGTCGTTCGGATCGAGGAAGTCGGCCAGCGACTCGGTTACCATCCACTCGGTGCGGCGTTGCTCTTCGGTGGTGGTGACGCAGACATCGGCGATGCGCACATCAACAAAACCGCATTTTTCCAGCCAGTTTTTTAAAGCCAACGCAGATGGAATAAAGTAGACGTTACGCATTTGCGCGTAGCGATCGCCCGGCACCAGAACGGTATTTTCATCACCTTCGACGACCAGCGTTTCCAGCACCAGCTCGCCATCTTTAACCAACTGATCCTTCAACTGCCACAGATGTTCCAGCGGCGATCGGCGGTGATAAAGCACGCCCATGGAGAACACGGTGTCAAAGGCGTTTAGCGCTGGAAGTTGCTCAATACCCAGCGGCAGCAGGTGAGCACGCTGGTCATTGCCCAGCAGTTTACGTACCGCCTCAAACTGGCACAGAAACAGTTGCGTAGGATCGATCCCAACCGCCAGATGTGCTCCAGCGCCAATCATGCGCCACATGTGATAACCACTGCCACAGCCAACATCAAGAATGGTACGGCCGGTGAGATCAGACAAGTGCGGCAGAACGCGATCCCACTTCCAGTCGGAACGCCATTCGGTATCGATGTTGACGCCGTACAGCGAGTACGGTCCTTTACGCCATGGCATCAGGTTACGCATCAGGGTGTCGATACGTTTAAGCTGGCCTTCGCTGAGCGGTTCTTTACTTTCTGCGGTAACGCTGTGTAGTAAATCCAGACGATGCGGCGTCAGCTCGGGCAGAAACTCGACGGCGTTTGACCATTGTTTAAATAAACCATGCTGATCGCGCTGCCAGGCAGCGATTTGCGCCGGAAGCGTTTCCAGCCAATGGGACAGATGATTTTTGGCAATCAACTGATAAAAGTTACCAAAATCGATCATGCGCCAACCTCAGCTTTCAACGCCACCAGAGAGCCAAAATTGAAGCACTGGAACCACAATTCGCTGTGCTCAAAGCCAGCCTGATGCAGTCGCGCTTTGTGCGTTTCTACCGAGTCGGTCAGCATCACGTTTTCCAGCATGCTGCGTTTCTGACTAATTTCCAGTTCGCTGTAGCCATTGGCCCGTTTGAAGTCGTGGTGCATGTTGAACAGCAGCTCGCCAACGTTAGCGTCTTCGAAACTGAATTTTTCAGACAGCACCAGCGCGCCGCCGGGATTCAACCCTTGATAAATCTTATCCAACAATGCCTGGCGCTCAGGTGGCTCAAGGAATTGCAGGGTAAAATTCAGCACCACCATCGAGGCGTTTTCGATAGTAATGTTGCGAATATCGCCTTCGACAACCTCAACCGGGGTCGGTGCCTTATAGGCATCAATATGACGACGGCAGCGCTCAACCATCGCCGGGGAGTTATCGACGGCAATAATTTTGCAATTCTCGTGATGAATATTGCGACGCACCGAGAGCGTCGCCGCGCCCAGAGAACAGCCCAGATCGTAGACCTGCGTGTTGGGTTGTACGAAACGTTCGGCCAACATGCCAATCATAGATATGATATTGGAATAGCCAGGAACGGAACGCTGGATCATATCCGGGAAGACTTCAGCTACCCGTTCATCAAAGGTCCAGTCACCCAGACTGGCGATAGGCGCAGAAAAAAGCGTGTCGCGGTGAGACATAACGTAAAAATCCGGGAAAAATAAAGTGGCGTATTGTGCGCTAATGCAGGGAGAAAACCAACTCCCAGGGCATATACCAAAGATTCGCCAGCACCATTAGCAACAGCGAACACCAGGTTGCGCTCATGCCTGAACGGCGCCAGCGGAAGAGCCGGTGGTGGAATCCGTAATAATGCATCAGCCGTCCGGCAATCAACATCAGCCCGCAAATATGCACCATCCACGTCTCTGCGCCGTTCATTTCCATAAATAACAGCAGCACTAACGCGACGGGAATATATTCCACCGCATTACCGTGAATACGGATAGCGCTTTGCAGTTCACTAAAACCTCCATCGCCATAGGCAACGCGATATTGCATGCGCAGGCGAACGACGTCAAAGGAGAACTTTATTAACAATAACGCACCCAATACGGCATAAAGCGCGCTTACCATACAAACTCCCTTTTAAAATGGCTGCTGGCACTGACTATGATAGGTGGCATTTTCAGAAAAGAGAAGATTGCTGTGGAATAGAGGGTGCTGATCCGATCTCTGGCAGGGCGCTGCGTAAATCTGCCCATAGCGTATCAACAAGCTCCGGGGCCTGCGCGATGTCCGGCGTATGCAAAAACAGATACGGCGTCGTGGTGCGTTGCCATAGCGACAGCTTGGTCAGCCAGACGGCAAAAAGCTCGCTGTTTTGTGCCATATTATCGCTACCGATAAAGCGTACCATCGGATGGTTTGCCGTCACTACCGCATGCACCGGAACCTTCGGTTTCTTGCGCTGGGCGTCACGTATTGCTTCAGTATGCGGGATTGCGGCATGCACCGGGCGGCTGTCCAGAATCACCCGGTTTACTCCACGCTCGTGTAAACCGCGATTAAATAGCTGCTCGGATTCGCCTTTGGCAAAAAAGTCTGGGTGGCGAACTTCCACACCGTAGGTAAAGGAATTCGGGAGCTCATCGAGAAACTGCCACAGGGCAGGCAGATCGCGTGGGCCAAAAGTCGCGGGTAATTGCAGCCAGTATTGTCCAATGCGCGATTCCAGCGGCGACATGCGCGTAAAAAATTCCTGTACCAGGTCATCACAATTACGCAGCGCAGCCTGATGCGAAATGGTCGCCGGAAATTTAAAACAAAATCGAAACGCATCGGTGGTCTGTGCCTGCCAGCGGGCAACAATATCGGATTTAGGCAGCGCATACAACGTGGTATTGCCCTCCACGCAGTTAAAGTGGCGGGCATACTCTTCAAGGCTGGTGATCCCCAGACGCACCCATTTTGGATGCGACCACTGGGGTAAACCGATATAAATCATAGCGCTTGCAGAATCTCCTCCACGCTGTGAACGCGCGCAATGCGCGGGAAAATGTGGGTCATGCTGGCCTGGTGTTGCTCAGCACTGGCGGCGCTACAGGCATCCTCTGCAATGATAAGACTGAAACCCAGCTCCCACGCATTTCGCGCCGTCGACTCAACGCCAATGTTCGTCGAGATCCCGCACAGGACGATGGTATCAATACCCCGGCGACGCAGCTGCAATTCCAGATCGGTACCATAGAAGGCTCCCCACTGGCGTTTAGTCACTTCGATATCGCTGGCGCATTTCCCCAAAGCAGCCGGGTAATGCCACCAGTTTTCAGGTAACGCTTTTGCCGGAGACTGAGCATCTACGGGTTGTTTCAGCGCTTCGGCGTAATCGTCAGACCAGCCGACGCGCACCATTACCACCGGGGAACCGTGGGCACGGAATTTTTCCGCCAACTGCGCGGCGCGGGTAACCACATCATGTGCCGTATGAGGGCCGCCAGCGAAAGGCAGGATCCCTTCCTGTAAATCAATTACGACAAGGGCGGTTGTTTTAGCGTTCAATTCCAGCATGGTCACTCCAGTAATAAAAGAATTCCGTTACACCTTAATCGCGAATCAGTGTGAAAGGGGCGACAATTTTTGTTATTTTTTGTGAGATTACGCAATGCCCGTCCAGGAAACAGGCGTACAGTCAGTACCGGACTGAGAGTCTATCCCAGTAGGCTCTTATCGTGCGGCAGAATTTCCAGTATAATAGCCGCCTTTTTTCATTCAGTTGTGACATTCAGCTAAAGCTGCGACTTCGTCATCTGCGAGACAGGTGACAATCCGCCTGCGGCAAAGTTAAGGGATATCTCATGCGTACAGAATATTGCGGACAGCTACGTCTGTCCCACGAGGGGCAGCAGGTGACTCTGTGTGGTTGGGTCAACCGTCGTCGTGATCTTGGTAGCCTGATCTTTATCGATATGCGCGACCGCGAAGGTATCGTGCAGGTATTTTTCGATCCGGACCGTGCGGACGCGTTAAAGCTGGCCTCCGAACTGCGTAATGAGTTCTGCATCCAGGTTACGGGCACCGTGCGTGCGCGTGACGCGAAAAACGTCAACGCCGATATGGCGACGGGCGAAATTGAAGTGCTGGCCTCCGATCTGACCATCATCAACCGTTCAGACTCGCTGCCGTTGGACTCTAACCACGTCAACACCGAAGAAGCGCGACTGAAGTATCGCTATTTAGATCTGCGTCGCCCTGAAATGGCGCAGCGCCTGAAAACGCGTGCCAAAATCACCAGTCTGGTGCGTCGTTTTATGGACGACCACGGCTTCCTCGACATCGAAACACCGATGCTGACCAAAGCGACGCCGGAAGGCGCGCGCGATTACCTGGTACCTTCTCGCGTACATAAAGGTAAATTCTACGCGCTGCCGCAATCACCTCAGTTATTTAAACAACTGCTGATGATGTCTGGCTTTGACCGCTACTATCAGATCGTTAAATGCTTCCGTGATGAAGACTTACGTGCTGACCGTCAGCCTGAATTTACCCAGATCGACGTTGAGACTTCCTTCATGACCGCACCGCAGGTGCGTGAAGTGATGGAAGCGCTGGTGCGTAATCTGTGGCTGGAAGTGAAAGGTGTCGATCTGGGTGATTTCCCGATCATGACCTTTGCCGAAGCTGAGCGTCGTTACGGTTCCGATAAACCAGACCTGCGTAACCCGATGGAGCTGGTTGACGTTGCCGATCTGGTGAAAGACGTTGAGTTCGCAGTGTTCTCTGGTCCGGCAAACGATGCGAAAGGCCGCGTAGCTGCTCTGCGTGTACCGGGCGGTGCTGCGCTGAGCCGTAAGCAGATCGACGATTACGGTAACTTTATCAAGATTTACGGCGCGAAAGGCCTGGCTTACATCAAAGTCACCGAACGTGCGAAAGGTCTGGAAGGTATTACCAGCCCAGTTGCTAAGTTCCTGAACGCAGAAATTGTGGAAGCGATTCTGGCACGTACCGGTGCACAAGACGGCGACATGATTTTCTTCGGTGCCGACAACAAGAAAGTGGTTGCCGACGCGATGGGCGCGCTGCGTCTGAAACTGGGTAAAGACCTGAACATCACCGACGAAGCCAAATGGGCGCCGCTGTGGGTTATCGACTTCCCAATGTTTGAAGACGATGGTGAAGGCGGCCTGACCGCAATGCACCACCCGTTTACCGCGCCGAAAGATATGACGGCCGCTGAGCTGAAAGCAGCGCCGGAAGACGCGGTTGCTAACGCGTACGATATGGTCATCAACGGCTACGAAGTAGGCGGCGGTTCCGTGCGTATTCACAACGGCGACATGCAGCAAACTGTATTCGGTATTCTGGGCATTAATGAGCAAGAACAGCGTGAGAAATTCGGCTTCCTGCTGGATGCGCTAAAATATGGTACACCGCCGCATGCGGGCCTGGCGTTTGGTCTGGACCGTCTGACTATGTTGTTGACCGGTACTGACAACATTCGTGACGTTATTGCTTTCCCGAAAACCACGGCTGCAGCGTGTCTGATGACTGAAGCGCCAAGCTTTGCCAACGCAGCTGCGCTGGCGGAACTGAGCATTCAGGTTGTTAAGAAGGCCGAGAATAACTGATATGACATATAAACAGCCTGTCTCGGTGTTAGTCGTGATTTATGCAAAGGACACCGGGAGAGTGCTGATGTTACAGCGACGCGACGATCCTGATTTCTGGCAGTCGGTCACCGGCAGCCTTGAAGAAGGTGAAACCGCGTCGCAAGCCGCTATGCGCGAAGTAAAGGAAGAGGTCGCCATTGATGTTGCATCTGAGCAACTGACCTTAATTGACTGTCAGCGCACGGTGGAGTTTGAGATTTTTAGCCATTTACGTCATCGCTATGCACCGGGAATTGAACGTAATACTGAATCCTGGTTTTGCCTGGCACTTCCCTCAGAACGAGAGATCGTGTTCACCGAACATCTGACCTATCGTTGGGTTAATGCGGTTGAAGCCGCCCAATTAACCAAGTCGTGGAGTAACCGGCAGGCGATTGAAGAGTTTGTAATTAACGTCGCCTGAAAAGGCGCGCTTTTTGGAGATATTATTTATGGCAGGTCATAGTAAATGGGCCAACACCAGACACCGTAAAGCAGCGCAGGATGCTAAACGCGGTAAAATTTTCACCAAAATAATTCGTGAGCTGGTGACGGCGGCTAAACTGGGCGGCGGCGATCCGGATGCTAACCCGCGTCTGCGTGCAGCGGTTGATAAAGCGCTGGCTAACAACATGACCCGTGACACCCTGAACCGTGCAATCGCGCGCGGTGTGGGTGGTGATGAAGATTCCAACATGGAAACCATCATCTATGAAGGTTACGGTCCTGGCGGTACAGCCGTTATGATTGAATGTCTGTCTGACAACCGTAACCGTACCGTTGCGGAAGTGCGTCATGCGTTCACGAAAACGGGTGGTAACCTCGGTACCGACGGTTCCGTGGCTTATCTGTTCAGCAAAAAAGGCGTGATCTCCTTTGAACAGGGCGACGAAGACGCCATCATGGAAGCAGCGTTGGAAGCAGGTGCTGAAGACGTTGTGACCTTCGACGACGGCGCAATTGACGTTTACACCGCGTGGGAAGAGATGGGCAAAGTGCGTGACGCGCTGGAAGCGGCTGGTCTGAAAGCGGACGCAGCTGAAGTGTCTATGATCCCATCCACCAAAGCGGATATGGATGCAGAAACGGCGCCGAAGCTGATGCGTCTGATCGATATGCTGGAAGACTGCGACGACGTGCAGGAAGTTTACCACAACGGTGAAATCTCCGATGAGGTTGCTGCCACCTTAGAATGATGTGGTTAAGCCATAAAATAACAGGAGATGCGTGATGTCTATTATTCTCGGCATTGACCCGGGGTCTCGCATCACCGGTTATGGCGTTATTCGTCAGGTCGGCAGGCAGCTGACCTACCTCGGCAGCGGCTGCATTCGCACCAAAGTCGACGATCTCCCGTCACGTCTGAAGTTGATTTACGCGGGCGTGACGGAAATCATCACCCAGTTTCAGCCGGACTATTTTGCCATTGAGCAGGTTTTTATGGCGAAGAACGCCGACTCGGCGCTAAAGCTGGGACAGGCTCGCGGCGTGGCAATCGTTGCGGCGACCAATCAGGATCTACCGGTCTTTGAATACGCGGCCCGCCAGGTAAAACAGACTGTGGTGGGGATCGGTAGCGCGGAAAAAAGCCAGGTCCAGCATATGGTACGCACGCTGCTAAAACTCCCGGCGAATCCGCAAGCGGATGCCGCGGATGCACTAGCGATTGCCATTACCCACTGCCATGTCAGTCAGAACGCCATGCAAATGAGCGAGTCGAGGCTGAATTTGGCGCGAGGTCGATTACGTTAGTGACAAATGAGGCTGGATATCTATCCAGCCTTTTTTTATGATAGCGCATTACCTTTTAGCCCTTAACGCAGGAGCGTCACGTGATAGGCAGACTCAGAGGCATCATTATTGAAAAACAACCCCCGTTGGTCCTTCTGGAAACGGGCGGGGTAGGCTATGAAGTGCATATGCCGATGACCTGTTTCTACGAGTTGCCGGAAGCCGGGCAAGAAGCGATTATTTTCACCCATTTTGTGGTGCGAGAAGATGCTCAGCTATTGTATGGCTTTAACAACAAGCAAGAGCGCACGCTGTTTAAAGAGTTAATCAAAACCAATGGCGTGGGGCCGAAGCTGGCGCTGGCGATCCTCTCCGGTATGTCTGCTCAGCAGTTCGTTAATGCCGTAGAGCGCGAAGAGCTGGGCGCGCTGGTGAAATTACCGGGTATTGGTAAGAAAACCGCAGAACGCCTGATTGTAGAAATGAAAGACCGCTTTAAAGGTTTGCATGGTGATCTCTTTACACCTGCAGCGGATCTGGTCCTGACGTCTCCGGCAAGCCCGACAACGGACGACACCGAGCAGGAAGCGGTTGCTGCGCTGGTGGCGTTGGGCTATAAACCACAGGAAGCCAGCCGCATGGTGAGCAAAATTGCCCGCCCTGATGCCAGCAGTGAAACCCTGATTCGTGAAGCGCTTCGCGCGGCATTGTGAGGTAACGGATGATTGAAGCAGATCGCCTGATTTCGGCTGTCAGCACTACCCCTGAAGATCTGGTGGATCGTGCGATTCGCCCAAAATTGCTGGAAGAGTACATTGGCCAGCCTCAGGTCCGTTCGCAAATGGAGATTTTTATCCAGGCGGCGAAGCTGCGCGGTGATGCTCTCGATCACCTGCTGATTTTCGGTCCTCCTGGTCTTGGTAAAACTACGCTTGCCAATATTGTCGCCAATGAAATGGGCGTTAATCTGCGCACCACGTCCGGTCCGGTACTGGAAAAAGCGGGTGACCTGGCGGCAATGCTTACCAACCTTGAACCCCACGATGTGCTGTTTATCGATGAAATTCATCGTCTGTCACCGGTGGTGGAAGAGGTGCTGTATCCGGCGATGGAAGATTATCAGCTGGATATCATGATTGGTGAAGGGCCGGCTGCCCGTTCGATTAAGATCGATCTGCCGCCGTTCACGCTAATCGGGGCGACGACGCGCGCCGGGTCGTTAACCTCTCCGCTGCGTGACCGTTTTGGTATTGTGCAGCGCCTGGAGTTCTATCAGGTGGCTGACCTGCAGCACATTGTTGGGCGTAGCGCACGCTTTATGGGCCTGGAAATGAGCGATGAAGGCGCGCTGGAAGTGGCACGCCGCGCCCGCGGTACGCCGCGTATCGCCAACCGTTTATTACGCCGGGTACGCGATTTCGCTGAAGTGAAGCATGACGGCACGATTTCGGCTGATATTGCCGCCCAGGCGCTGGATATGCTCAATGTGGATGCGGAAGGATTCGATTATATGGACCGTAAGCTGCTGCTGGCGGTTATCGATAAATTCTTTGGCGGGCCGGTAGGACTGGATAACCTGGCAGCGGCGATTGGGGAAGAGCGTGAAACCATTGAGGACGTGCTGGAGCCGTATCTGATTCAGCAAGGTTTTCTACAACGTACGCCGCGTGGACGTATGGCAACCGTGCGCGCCTGGAACCATTTTGGCATTACACCGCCACAGATGCCTTAATGCCTGATGTCGCGACGCTCATCAGGCCTGGGCGATTTTGTAGGCCCGGTAAGCGCAGCGCCATCGGGCAACGCATGCTTAGCTCGCTTGCTTTTTCATCATGCTGAAAATAAACAGCAGCGCGGCGCACAGCACCACGGAAGGACCAGCCGGGGTGTCATAGAAGGCCGAGAAGGTCAGCCCGCCTGTAACCGCTATCATTCCCACTCCAACGGCAACCCCTGCCATCTGCTCCGGCGTACGGGCAAAGCGACGGGCGGTCGCCGCAGGGATGATAAGCAGTGAGGTGATAATCAGCGCCCCGACAAACTTCATCGCCACGCCAATCGTTAACGCCGTAACCAGCATCAGCAGCAGCTTCACGCGTTGCAGCTTCACGCCATCGACAAATGCCAGATCCGGACTGATGGTCATCGACAGCAGGTTACGCCACTGCCAGAACAGAATCGCCAGAACAATAACCACGCCGATGGCGATGGAGATAAGATCTTCTGGCGTCACGGCGAGCAAATCACCAAACAGGTAAGCCATCAGATCCACACGGATGTTAGACATCAGGCTGACAACAACCAGCCCCAATGACAATGCGCTGTGCGCCATAATACCCAGTAAAGTATCGATCGCGAGGTGAGGGCGCTTCTCCAGCCATACCAGACCGCCAGCCAGCAACAGGGTGACGGCGATAACCGCATAGAAAGGGTTTACATCCAGCAGCAGGCCAAAGGCGACCCCCAGCAGCGAAGCGTGGGCCAGCGTATCACCGAAATAAGACATTCGACGCCAGACTACAAACGAGCCGAGTGGGCCAGCGGCACAGGCCAGCATGATCCCAGCTAACCAGCCGGGTAATAACAATTCAATCATGAGTGACCATTTCCCCGGCGTAAGACGATACGACCCTGTAAATCGTGGCGGTGATTGTGATTATGACGGTAAATTCCGAGTTGTTCGGCGCCGCGTTGCCCGAACATTGAGATGAATTCCGGGTGCATAGAAACCACTTCCGGCGCACCGGAACAGCAAATATGATGGTTCAGGCACAGTACCTCATCGGTTTTGGCCATCACCAGATGCAGGTCATGGGAAACCATCAGCACGGCGCAATCCAGTTCACGTCGCAACTGGTCGATAAGGTCGTACAGTGCGACCTGCCCATTGACATCCACGCCCTGGGTTGGTTCATCGAGCACCAGTAGCTGAGGTTTATTCAATAAAGCACGGGCCAACAGGACGCGTTGCGTTTCCCCGCCAGAGAGCTTTTGCATCGGCGCATCCATTAGATGCCCGGCCTGAACGCGCTTCAGTGCCGGAAGGATATCCTCTTTTTTGGTGCCGGGACGTAAGCGCATAAACCGACTTACCGTCAGTGGCAGCGTAGTATCGAGGTACAGTTTTTGCGGTACATAGCCAATCCGCAATTGACCATTACGCTTGATTACTCCCTCATCAGCCGCTACCAGCCCTAATACAACGCGCACCAGCGTAGACTTCCCGGCACCATTTGGGCCGAGAAGCGTTAAAATTTTACCGGGTCGAAGTTCAAGCGATACGTCAGACAGGACGCGGCGTTGACCATAAGAGACCGAGACATTTTCCAGTGAAACCAAAGTCGTCATATCAATTTTAGTCTTGCAGAAGTTATAGAATGTTATAATATCACATTTCTTACATTCATTACGATGATTGGTCGCATTATGTTACATAAAAATACGCTTCTTTTCGCAGCATTATCCGCTGCTCTTTGGGGTAGTGCAACACAGGCAGCAAATGCCGCTGTGGTGGCCTCACTCAAGCCGCTGGGGTTTATTGCTTCAGCCATTGCAGACGGGGTAACAGACACTGAGGTTCTCCTGCCTGACGGGGCTTCCGAACATGACTATTCACTGCGTCCATCAGACGTAAAACGCTTACAGGGCGCGGACTTAGTTGTTTGGATTGGACCTGAGATGGAAGCGTTTATGGAAAAGTCAGTCAAGAATATTCCTAACGCGAAACAGGTAACGATTGCGCAGCTCAATGACGTGAAACCGTTACTCATGAAAGGTGCTGATGACGACGATGACGATCATGGACACAATGATGCTGGCGGTGAAAAAAGTGACGAGCATCACCATCATGGCGATTACAACATGCATCTTTGGCTTTCCCCAGAGATAGCGCGGGCCTCAGCGGTTGCAATCCATGAAAAATTAGTGGAACTTATGCCGCAAAGTCGAGCCAAACTTGACGCCAACCTGAAGGATTTTGAGGCACAATTAGCCGCAACCGATAAGCAGGTAGGTAACGAGCTCGCACCGCTCAAGGGAAAAGGTTATTTCGTTTTTCATGACGCCTATGGCTACTACGAAAAACACTACGGACTAACACCGCTTGGTCACTTTACCGTGAACCCTGAGATTCAACCTGGTGCGCAGCGTTTACATGAAATAAGAACACAGTTGGTTGAGCAAAAAGCAACCTGCGTTTTTGCTGAGCCACAGTTCAGGCCAGCGGTCGTTGAAGCCGTCGCGAGAGGGACATCCGTTCGAATGGGAACGTTGGATCCGCTCGGAACGAATATCAAACTGGGTAAAACAAGCTATTCAGCGTTTTTGAACCAATTAGCCAACCAGTATGCGAGCTGCCTGAAAGGAGATTAATGAGGAAGTGAATACGTGCAACAGATAGCCCGCTCTGTCGCTCTGGCATTTAATAATCTGCCGCGACCCCATCGCGTTATGCTGGGGTCGCTTACCGTACTGACATTGGCCGTCGCCGTCTGGCGGCCTTATGTTTACCATCCCGATTCAGCACCCATCGTTAAAACTATCGAGCTGGAAAAAAGCGAAATTCGTTCACTGTTGCCTGAGGCCAGTGAACCTATCGATCAGGCCGCGCAGGAAGACGAAGCCATTCCGCAGGATGAACTGGATGACAAAACGTCTGGTGAAGCCGGCGTACATGAGTATGTCGTCTCTACAGGCGATACGCTGAGCAGTATTCTGAATCAGTACGGCATCGATATGGGCGACATCAGTCAGCTCGCTGCTTCCGATAAAGAACTACGCAATCTGAAAATTGGTCAGCAGTTATCCTGGACCTTAAGCGCGGAAGGTGACCTGCAGCGTCTGACCTGGGAAGTGTCCCGCCGTGAAACCCGCACTTACGATCGTACTGCGACAGGTTTCAAAATGAGCAGCGAAATGCAGCAGGGCGATTGGGTTAACAGCCGTATCAAAGGCACGGTGGGCGGAAGCTTCGTCGCCAGCGCCAAAGAGGCCGGACTGACCAGCTCTGAAATCAGCGCGGTGATTAAGGCCATGCAGTGGCAGATGGATTTCCGCAAACTGAAAAAAGGCGATGAGTTCTCAGTGCTGATGTCTCGCGAAATGCTGGACGGTAAGCGCGAGCAAAGCCAGCTGCTGGGCGTGCGTTTACGTTCTGAAGGCAAAGATTATTACGCCATCCGTGCTGAAGACGGTAAGTTCTATGACCGTAACGGTACCGGGCTGGCGAAAGGCTTCATGCGTTTCCCGACGGCGAAACAGTTCCGCATCTCCTCGAACTTTAACCCGCGTCGCCTGAATCCGGTGACTGGACGCGTAGCACCGCACAAAGGTGTCGACTTTGCGATGCCGCAGGGGACGCCGGTACTGTCGGTAGGCGATGGTGAAGTGGTTGTAGCGAAGCGTAGCGGCGCTGCCGGATACTATGTTGCGGTTCGTCATGGTCGCACCTACACCACCCGTTATATGCACCTGCGTAAGCTGTTGGTGAAACCAGGTCAAAAAGTGAAACGTGGCGATCGTATCGCGCTGTCAGGTAACACCGGGCGTTCAACAGGTCCGCATCTGCACTACGAAGTGTGGATCAACCAGCAGGCCGTGAACCCTCTGACGGCGAAACTGCCGCGTACAGAAGGTCTGACCGGCTCGGATCGCACCGATTATCTGGCGCAGGTGAAAGAAGTTATGCCTCAGCTACGTTTTGATTAATTAGCACACTGATAAAGCCGGTACGCGATGCGTGCCGGCTTTTTTATTTTGTACGGCGCACGGTGCGCCGCTACACTATCAGCAGATTTACTTTTCGCGGCACCAGACACTGGAAGAGCATGGAAACGAAAAAAAAGAATATTGAGTATATCCCCGAGTTTGATAAATCATTTCGCCATCCGCGCTACTGGGGCGCCTGGCTGGGTGTAGCGGCGATAGCTGGGATTGCGTTAACGCCAGCGTCATTTCGCGATCCTATTCTGGCAAAGCTCGGACGGATGGTTGGACGCTTGGGAAAAAGCTCACGTCGCAGAGCGCTGATCAATTTATCCCTTTGTTTTCCTGAACGCAGCGAAGCTGAGCGCGAAGCCATTGTCGATGAGATGTTCGCGACCGCCCCTCAGGCGATGGTCATGATGGCGGAACTCGCCCTGCGCGGGCCGGAGAAAATTCAGAATCGGGTTGACTGGCAGGGCCTTGAAATCATCGAAGAGATGCGCCGCAACGATGAAAAAGTGATTTTTCTCGTTCCTCATGGCTGGGGCGTAGATATCCCGGCGATGCTGATGGCTTCCCAGGGACAGAAAATGGCAGCAATGTTCCACAATCAGGGAAACCCGGTATTTGATTACGTCTGGAACACGGTACGCCGTCGTTTCGGAGGTCGATTACATGCGCGTAATGATGGCATCAAACCGTTTATTCAGTCTGTACGTCAGGGATATTGGGGATACTATCTGCCGGATCAGGACCATGGGCCTGAGCACAGCGAGTTTGTCGATTTTTTTGCTACCTATAAAGCAACGTTACCGGCAATTGGTCGCTTGATGAAGGTTTGCCACGCGCGTGTAGTGCCGCTGTTTCCGGTGTATGACGGTAAAACTCACCGCCTGACGATTAAGGTCCGTCCTCCGATGGATGACATCCTGACAGCGGATGACCACACCATTGCCAGACGAATGAACGAAGAGGTGGAAATTTTTGTCACGCCTCATGTCGAACAATACACCTGGATACTGAAACTGCTTAAGACGCGTAAACCCGGCGAGATTGAGCCCTATAAGCGCAAAGATCTCTATCCGAAGAAATAAAAAAAAGCCTCTCAAACGAGAGGCTTTTTTACATCAAACGCTGGTGTTACTCGACGGTCAGGATACGCGTGGTGTTAGTTGAGCCAATGGTGCTCATCACATCGCCCTGTGTCACAATCACCAGATCGCCGGAAACCAGATAGCCTTTATCGCGCAGCAGGTTCACTGCTTCATTGGCGGCAACGACGCCATCTGTTTCGCTGTCAAAGTGAACCGGGGTGACACCGCGATACAGAGAGGTCAGATTCAGCGTACGTTCATGACGAGACATCGCGAAAATTGGCAGACCGGAACTGATACGAGAAGTCATCAGCGCAGTACGACCGGACTCCGTCATAGCGATGATAGCGGTGACCCCTTTCAGGTGGTTAGCAGCGTACATCGCTGACATTGCAATCGCTTCTTCAACGTTATCAAACTGCACGTCAAGGCGGTGTTTAGAGACGTTGATGCTTGGGATCTTCTCTGCACCCAGGCAAACGCGCGCCATTGCCGCGACGGTTTCCGCCGGGTACTGACCTGCTGCTGTTTCGGCAGAGAGCATCACGGCATCGGTGCCGTCGAGGACGGCGTTAGCCACATCCATCACTTCAGCACGAGTCGGCATTGGGTTGGTGATCATCGACTCCATCATCTGTGTGGCGGTGATGACCGCACGGTTCAGCTGACGCGCACGGCGAATCAACGCTTTCTGAATACCTACCAGCTCAGGGTCACCGATTTCAACACCCAGGTCGCCACGGGCTACCATCACTACGTCAGAAGCCAGGATGATGTCATCCATCGCATTCTGGTCGCAGACGGCTTCTGCACGTTCTACCTTGGCGACAATTTTCGCATCGCAACCGGCGTCGCGCGCCAGACGGCGGGCATAGTTTAGATCTTCGCCGCAGCGCGGGAAGGAGACAGCCAAATAGTCAACGCTGATTTGCGCTGCGGTAATGATGTCGGCTTTGTCTTTTTCGGTGAGGGCTTCAGCAGAGAGACCGCCGCCCAGTTTGTTGATGCCCTTGTTATTGGACAGCGGGCCACCGACAGTGACTTCGGTGAAGACTTTCATGCCCTGAACTTCCAGCACTTTAAGCTGTACGCGACCGTCGTCGAGCAGCAGGATGTCGCCAGGCACGACGTCTGCAGGCAGTCCCTTATAATCAATGCCGACTTTTTCTTTGTCGCCTTCGCCTTTACCGAGGTTGGCGTCTAACAGGAACTTGTCGCCAACATTAAGAAAAACTTTACCTTCTTTAAAGGTAGATACGCGGATTTTAGGTCCCTGCAGGTCACCCAAAATAGCTACATGACGTCCCAGTTTTGCGGCAATTTCACGGACCTTATCCGCCCGCAGTTTGTGATCTTCTGGAGAGCCGTGGGAAAAGTTCATACGTACGACGTTCGCACCCGCGGCGATAATCTTCTCAAGGTTGTTATCGCGGTCGGTTGCCGGGCCTAACGTGGTAACGATTTTGGTTCTGCGAAGCCTTCTGGACATGTAATACTCCGTTGACTGAAACAACTAGGTGTTGCGTGAACATTAATCCGGCCGTTCTCAAATATTAACGGTAAAATGAACGACCCGGATGATAAAAGGGTAGAACATTGTTATTGCTTTTAGCGGTCATCACTCTTGATGAGTAATTCTTTATCAAAACGCGATTCCTTGAGCGCTTCCTTGACACGCTTCAAGTTATCTCTAAATTTTGCCCCTCGGCGCAAAGTAAATCCTGTAGCCAGCACATCTATCACGGTCAGTTGAGCAAGTCGAGAGACCATGGGCATATAAATGTCAGTATCTTCCGGTACATCGAGGGTAATAGCCAGCGTGGCTTCACGCGCCAGTGGCGTGCCGGGAGAGGTGAGGGCGATAACCATAGCGTCGTTTTCCCTTGCTAACTGCGCCAGTTCAACCAGACTTTTGGTTCTTCCAGTATGAGAAATAAGCACAATGACGTCGTCGTCGCTACAATTCATACAACTCATACGTTGCAGGACAATGTCGTCGGAATAGATTACCGGTACGTTAAAGCGGAAAAATTTGTTCATCGCGTCGTGCGCGACCGCGGCGGAAGAACCTAAACCAAAGAAGGCGATTTTCTTTGCCTGGGTTAACAAATCTACCGCCCGGTTTACCGCCGCGTTATCCAGCGACTGACGAACGTGGTCAAGGCTTGCCATCGCCGATTCGAAGATTTTCCCCGTATAAGATTCTACGCTGTCATCCTCATCCACATTGCGATTAACATAAGGGGTACCATTTGCCAGACTTTGTGCCAGATGCAGTTTAAAATCAGGGAAGCCACGCGTATCCATGCTACGACAGAAACGGTTCACCGTCGGTTCGCTGACGTTGGCTTCTACAGCAAGCGCAGCGATGCTTGAGTGAATTGCCTGCTCGGGAGAGGCAAGAATAATGTCGGCGACTTTACGCTCTGACTTGCTCAAATGTTCCAGTTTTAACTGGATTTTTTCCAGCATATTCATGATGTAGGTAGACTCATGGGTCATGGGCAAAAACGATTTCAACGATAAGGGGAAATCGAGTGGTAACTCTGGTAGATAGTACCCCTGCTAGTGCAGCAACGGGGCAAAATGGACAAAATAGTTGTTGTTTTTTTTCATTACATGATCGGAGTCGGATTTTCATACTTCTTCATGGGTACGAAAAAGACGACTTTTTTATCCATTTTGATGGGTTATACGCCAATAAAGCGGCTGTTCGCGGTAACAGCACGGCTGGATAAGCGTTTACGGTTTCCGGATTCACGTAAAAGCAGTACAGTGCACTGTAATAAAATTACAACCAGTGTCTGGCAAAAGCACCAGGCACTTAATTGAGGAGAATGACATGGCGGTAACGCAAACAGCCCAGGCATGTGATCTGGTCATTTTCGGCGCGAAGGGCGACCTGGCGCGACGGAAATTGCTGCCTTCCCTGTATCAACTGGAAAAGGCCGGCCAGATTAACCCGGATACCCGCATTATTGGGGTTGGGCGTGCCGACTGGGACAAAGCAGCCTATACCAAGGTTGTGCGCGAAGCGCTCGAAACCTTCATGAAAGAAAAAATTGATGAAAGTTTGTGGGAAACCCTCAGCGGTCGTCTTGAGTTTTGTAACCTGGACGTCAACGACACCGCCGCGTTTAAGCGTCTGGGCAAAATGCTGGATCAAAAATCGCGTACCACCATCAACTATTTCGCAATGCCGCCGAGCACCTTTGGCGCGATCTGCAAAGGTCTGGGTGAAGCAAAGCTGAATGCTAAGCCTGCCCGCGTGGTGATGGAAAAACCGCTGGGTACATCACTGGCAACATCCCGTGAAATCAACGATCAGGTTGGCGAGTATTTCGAAGAGTGCCAGGTTTACCGCATCGACCACTATCTCGGCAAAGAGACGGTACTGAACCTGTTGGCACTGCGTTTTGCCAACTCCCTGTTTGTGAATAACTGGGATAACCGCACTATCGACCACGTAGAAATTACCGTGGCGGAAGAAGTGGGCATTGAAGGGCGCTGGGGCTACTTTGACCAGGCCGGTCAAATGCGCGACATGATCCAGAACCACCTGCTGCAGATCCTGTGCATGATCGCGATGTCTCCGCCGTCCGATCTGAGCGCCGACAGCATCCGTGATGAAAAAGTGAAAGTACTGAAATCACTGCGTCGCATCGATCGTTCGAACGTACGTGAAAAGACAGTTCGTGGTCAGTACACCGCCGGTTTTGCCCAGGGCAAAAAAGTTCCGGGATACCTGGAAGAAGAAGGCGCGAACAAGAGCAGCAACACGGAAACGTTTGTGGCGATCCGTGTGGATATCGATAACTGGCGCTGGGCGGGCGTACCGTTCTACCTGCGTACCGGTAAGCGTTTACCGACCAAGTGCTCTGAAGTGGTGGTTTACTTCAAAACGCCTGAGCTGAACCTGTTCAGAGAATCCTGGCAGGACCTGCCGCAGAACAAGCTGACTATCCGTTTGCAGCCTGATGAAGGTGTCGATATCCAGGTACTGAACAAAGTGCCGGGACTGGATCACAAGCATAACCTGCAAATTACCAAACTTGACCTGAGCTACTCCGAAACCTTCAACCAAACGCATCTGGCCGACGCTTATGAGCGCCTGCTGCTTGAAACTATGCGCGGCATTCAGGCGCTGTTTGTGCGTCGAGATGAAGTTGAAGAAGCATGGAAGTGGGTCGATTCTATTACCGAAGCCTGGGCAATGGACAACGACGCACCGAAGCCGTATCAGGCCGGCACCTGGGGACCGGTTGCCTCTGTGGCCATGATTACCCGTGATGGTCGTTCATGGAACGAATTCGAGTAAAATATCATCTAGCCCATAGGTGTTATTTTACCGGTAACATGATCTAACACAGATTGTAGAATAATTTTTGCACTTTTAAGCTCCGCGTGGATTCACCCGCGGGGCTTTTTTTATTACACTGCCTGAAACGATTTTGCCCCTGAGCTACGGCTAACAAGCGATTCAGCTGCTTTTAACCCAACTGAAACACATTGTTGATCCAACGCTCTGACAGATAAATTTTAGGAGCCTCTATGAATCCGAATTTGTTACGCGTAACAAAACGAATTGTCGAACGTTCTCGCGACACGCGTTCCGCCTACCTTGCCCGTATTGAACAAGCGAAATCGACTACCGTTCATCGTTCACAACTGGCGTGCGGTAACCTGGCGCATGGTTTTGCTGCCTGCCAGCCGGATGACAAGGCCTCGCTGAAAAGCATGCTGCGTAACAATATCGCGATCATTACCTCCTATAACGACATGCTTTCCGCGCATCAGCCGTACGAACATTATCCGGACATCATTCGTAAAGCGCTGCATGAAGCCAATGCGGTAGGCCAAGTCGCTGGCGGTGTTCCTGCGATGTGCGACGGTGTGACCCAGGGACAGGATGGGATGGAGCTTTCGTTGCTGAGTCGCGAAGTGATTGCGATGTCGGCTGCTGTCGGCCTCTCACACAATATGTTCGACGGCGCATTATTCCTTGGCGTGTGCGACAAAATTGTCCCGGGTCTGGTGATGGCGGCACTGTCATTTGGTCATCTGCCTTCGATCTTTATTCCCTCCGGCCCGATGGCGAGTGGTCTGGCGAACAAAGAAAAAGTGCGTATCCGTCAGCTGTATGCTGAAGGCAAAGTCGATCGCATGGCGCTGCTTGAATCCGAAGCGGCGTCTTATCACGCACCGGGGACCTGTACGTTCTATGGCACGGCAAACACCAACCAAATGGTGGTGGAGTTTATGGGGATGCAACTGCCAGGGTCCTCATTCGTACACCCGGATGCCCCGCTGCGCGAAGCGTTGACCGCCGCGGCTGCTCGTCAGGTAACGCGTCTGACCGGCAACGGCAATGAATGGATGCCGATCGGTAAAATGATCGATGAAAAAGTAGTGGTGAACGGTATTGTCGCGCTGCTGGCGACCGGGGGGTCAACCAACCATACAATGCACCTGGTTGCGATGGCGCGCGCAGCCGGGATTATGATTAACTGGGACGACTTCTCCGATCTGTCCGATATCGTGCCGTTGATGGCGCGTCTGTATCCGAATGGTCCGGCAGATATTAACCACTTCCAGGCAGCGGGTGGCGTGCCGGTGTTAATGCGCGAACTGCTGAACGCGGGTCTGCTGCATGAAGATGTGAACACCGTTGCCGGGTTTGGTTTGTCGCGTTACACCATGGAACCCTGGCTCAACGATGGTGAGCTGGACTGGCGCGAAGGGGCAGCGAAGTCTCTGGACAGCAATGTGATTGCTACCATCGATAAGCCATTCTCCCACCACGGCGGTACCAAAGTGCTGAGCGGTAACCTCGGGCGTGCTGTGATGAAAACGTCGGCGGTTCCGGTAGAAAATCAGGTAATTGAAGCGCCCGCGGTTGTTTTTGAAAGTCAGCATGATGTATTGCCGGCCTTCGATGCGGGACTGCTCGACCGTGATTGCGTAGTCGTTGTGCGCCATCAGGGACCAAAAGCAAACGGAATGCCAGAATTACATAAACTCATGCCGCCACTTGGTGTATTATTGGACCGTTGTTTCAAAATTGCGTTAGTTACCGATGGACGACTTTCAGGTGCTTCAGGTAAAGTGCCTTCAGCAATCCATGTAACCCCAGAAGCCTACGATGGCGGGCTGCTGGCAAAAGTACGCGATGGCGACATCATTCGTGTGAATGGACAGACAGGTGAATTGACGCTGCTGGTTGATGAAGAGGAACTTGCTTCTCGTCAGCCTCACATTCCTGACCTCAGCGCATCGCGCGTGGGCACAGGCCGTGAAATGTTCAGCGCGTTGCGTGAAAAGCTGTCCGGTGCGGAACAGGGCGCAACCTGTATCACTTTTTAAGACTTATTTTGTAATCAGGCGAGAGAAAACTCTGATGAAAAACTGGAAGACAAGTGCAGAAGCAATCCTGACCACTGGCCCGGTTGTACCGGTTATCGTGGTTAATAAACTGGAACACGCAGTGCCGATGGCAAAAGCGCTGGTTGCAGGCGGCGTGCGCGTTCTGGAAGTGACCTTACGTACCGCATGTGCGATGGATGCCATTCGCGCGATCGCAAAAGAAGTTCCGGACGCTATCGTTGGCGCAGGTACTGTACTGAATCCGCAACAGCTGGCTGAAGTGACCGAAGCCGGTGCGCAGTTTGCTATCAGCCCGGGCCTGACCGAGCCGCTGCTGAAAGCCGCAACGGAAGGCACTATTCCGCTGATCCCTGGTATCAGCACCGTGTCTGAACTGATGCTGGGTATGGACTACGGTTTGAAAGAGTTCAAATTCTTCCCTGCTGAAGCAAATGGTGGTACCAAAGCGCTGCAGGCAATTGCGGGTCCGTTCTCTCAAGTGCGTTTCTGCCCAACCGGCGGTATCTCTCCGGCGAACTACCGTGACTACCTGGCACTGAAAAGCGTGCTGTGCATCGGTGGTTCCTGGCTGGTTCCGGCGGATGCGCTGGAAGCGGGTGATTACGATCGTATTACCAAGCTGGCTCGTGAAGCAGTAGAAGGCGCGAAGCAGTAAGCCGTTAATGCGTAAACCGTAGGTCGGATACGGCATCAATGCTTTATCCGGCCTACGGGTCTGGTTTTTATCCTGCGACTTTCACCTGTGCGGCTGCGTCTTTCGCGCGTATCACCGCATCTTCAATGCTCTGTGCTGTGGCCAGCACAACGCCCAGACGACGGCTCCCGTCGATTTCCGGCTTACCAAAGAAACGCACTTGCATACCCGCACCTACAGCGGCTTGCACGTTATCAAACGTGATATTCTGGCTGGTAAGTTGCGGCAGAATAACGGCGGAAGCAGAAGGTCCATACTGGCGGATTTCGCCAACGGGCAGACCGAGAAATGCACGTACGTGCAGGGCAAACTCAGACAGATCCTGCGAAATTAAGGTCACCATACCCGTGTCGTGAGGGCGAGGGGAGACTTCGCTGAAAATCACCTCATCACCGCAGACAAACAGCTCCACGCCAAACAGTCCGTGACCGCCCAGCGCCAGTACCACCTTGCGGGCAATCTCCTGCGCGCGCGCCAGCGCCAGGTCACTCATCTGCTGCGGCTGCCAGGACTCGCGATAATCGCCATCTTCCTGGCGATGACCTACCGGCGCGCAGAAATGCACACCATCAACGGCGCTGACGGTTAGCAGGGTGATTTCAAAATCAAAATTCACTACGCCTTCGACGATAACGCGTCCGGCGCCTGCCCGGCCTCCCTGTTGAGCATAGTTCCACGCCTCGGTGAGCTGATCGGCTGAACGGATAAAGCTCTGCCCCTTCCCGGAGGAACTCATTACCGGCTTCACAATGCAGGGGTAGCCGATTTCGGCGACGGCCTCACGAAAGCGGGCTTCGCTGTCAGCAAAGCGGTAAGAAGAGGTCGGCAAAGACAATTCTTCGGCGGCGAGGCGACGGATTCCTTCCCTGTTCATGGTCAGTTGCGTCGCCCTAGCACACGGCACGACGCGTTGGCCTTCCTGTTCCAGTGTTACCAGCATATCTGTGGCAATCGCCTCTATTTCGGGCACGATATAATCTGGTTTTTCACGCTCCACGAGCTGGCGTAATGCATCGCCATCCAGCATGTTGATTACGTATGAACGATGGGCAACATGCATAGCTGGCGCGTCGGGGTAACGATCCACGGCAATGACTTCCACACCCAGGCGTTGGCATTCAATCGCCACTTCTTTACCCAGTTCACCTGAACCTAATAACATCACTCGCGTTGCTGCGGGACGCAGCGCTGTGCCTAATAACGTCATAAATTAATCCCCTGTTTTATCTGGGCGCAGTATATACGAAAACGTTTGCGTCTGTCTTTATTACCAGGTTGATTTCAGGGCTTAAAAAGAATATACTGTACATAAATACAGGTAATTTAAGAGGCTGCAAAAATGGCGGTTGAAGTTAAATACGTAGTCATTCGGGAAGGTGAGGAAAAAATGTCGTTTACCAGCAAAAAGGAAGCCGATGCGTATGACAAAATGCTGGATACAGCAGATCTGCTCGACACATGGCTGGAGCAATCGCCGGTAGCGCTCGAAGATGAGCAGCGTGAAGCGCTTTCCCTGTGGCTGGCTGAGCAAAAAGATGTGCTGAGCGCCATTCTGAAAAACGGCAAGCTGCCTTCGCCACAGGCTGTCGAAAACGATGCACATACTGAGGATGATACTCAGGCTGCCTGAAACGACTTGCGCTCCTGACGTTTTGTACCATGCTTTTCCCTGAATCATTGTGCAATCCCTGACGTAATTTCACGTTGCCGCAGGCAACCTGAAGGATGAAGGGGAGATTAAGGAGAAAAGAATGTATAAAAAAAGAGCGTTATTGAGCCTGCTGTTATTGTCTGCCAGCGTATCGGTATTTGCGGCAAATATGGAAAGTAAGAATGTTCAGTTCCCCAAGTGCGAAGGACTGGATGCTGACGGTATTGCGGCAAGCGTGAAACGTGACTATCAGCAAAATCGCATCGCGCGCTGGGCTGACGATCAAAAACTCGTCGGGCAAGCCGACCCTGTCGCCTGGGTCAACACGCCCGATATTACGGGCAAAGACGGGAAATGGTCAGTTCCCCTGACGGTTCGCGGTAAAAGCGCGGATATTCACTATCAGGTAAAAGTCGACTGCAAAGCCGGAACGGCGGAATATCAGCCGCAGTAACTCAGGTATTTGCACATCTTTTGATGACCTGAACACTTCCTGACATCCCCTCGGGTACGCTTTGATGATTATTCGTCTGTACTTGAGGGGCAAAATGGCTAATTGGCTGAATCAACTACAATCTCTTCTTGGGCAAAAAGGATCCTCCACGTCATCTTCTGGCGAGCAAGGGCTGAGTAAACTTCTGGTTCCAGGCGCGTTAGGCGGTCTGGCAGGATTACTGGTTGCCAACAAATCTTCACGTAAATTACTGAGTAAATACGGCACCAGCGCGCTTCTGGTGGGCGGCGGCGCGGTTGCCGGTACCGTATTATGGAACAAATACAAAGATAAAGTTCGCGCTGCGCATCAGGATGAGCCGCAGTTCGGCGTACAAAGCTCACCGCAGGATGAGCGAACCGAGCGTCTGATCCTGGCGCTGGTTTTTGCGGCGAAAAGCGACGGTCATATTGATGCTAAAGAACGAGCGGCCATTGAGCAGCAGCTTCGTGAAGCGGGCGTGGAAGAGCAGGGCCGCGTTCTGATTGAAAGAGCCATTGAACAACCGTTAGATCCCCAGCGCCTGGCGCAAGGGATCCGCAACGAAGAAGAAGCGCTAGAAATTTACTTCCTGAGCTGTGCGGCGATTGATATCGACCACTTTATGGAGCGTAGCTATCTCAATGCGCTGGGCGATGCGTTGAAGATCCCGCAGGATGTTCGTGAAGGCATTGAACAGGATCTCAAAGAACAAAAACAGGCTTTACCGGGTTAATTACTTACCGCTAAGGCGCATGTTTCGCTTGCATCATTGCTGTCTTTTGCCACCCTTATAGGATGTTTAAGCAAAAGAACAATGACATGCTACCAAAAGCTTCTCGTATTCCCCACGCCATGACGCAGCATGGCGATACTCGTGTTGATAATTATTACTGGCTGCGAGATGACAGCCGCTCGCAGCCAGAAGTGCTGGATTATCTGCAACAAGAAAATGCGTATGGCCGCCAGGTTATGGCCTCGCAGCAGGCTTTGCAGGATCGCGTCCTGAAAGAAATTATCGACCGTATCCCGCCTCAGGATGCTTCCGCCCCCTATGTGAAGAATGGTTATCGCTACCGGCATATTTATGAACCGGGGTGCGAATATGCTATTTATCAGCGTCAGTCTGCTTTCAATGAAGAATGGGATGATTGGGATACTCTGTTGGATGGGAACCAGCGCGCGGCACACAGCGAGTTTTATACGCTGGGAGGACTGGCGATATCTCCGGATAACACCATCATGGCGCTGGCGGAAGATTATCTCTCTCGCCGGCAATATGGCGTGCGTTTTCGCAACCTGCAAAGCGGCAACTGGTATCCGGAAGTGCTGGAAAACGTCGAAGCGGATCTGGTCTGGGCGAATGATTCTCAGACTTTCTATTACGTGCGCAAGCACGAAACAACGTTATTGCCGTATCAGGTGTGGCGACATACGATCGGCTCGCCATCGTCACTGGATGAGCTGGTGTATGAAGAAGCCGATGATATGTTTTATGTCAGCCTGCATAAAACCACCTCGCTACACTATGTGGTTATTCATATCGCCAGCGCGACCACCAGTGAGGTTTTACTGCTTGACGCAGAACTGGCGGATGCCGAACCGTTGGTCTTTTTAGCGCGACGCAAAGACCATGAATACAGTCTCGATCACTATCAACACAATTTTTATCTGCGCTCCAACCGTCAGGGGAAAAATTTCGGCCTGTATCGTACCCGCGTTCGTGATGAGCAAGCCTGGGAGACGCTGATCCCTGCGCGCGACAACGTGATGCTGGAGGGCTTTACGCTATTCACTGACTGGCTGGTGGTAGAAGAGCGTCAGCGGGGCTTAACCAGCCTACGACAGATTAATCGTAAAACGCGCGAAGTGGTCGGGATCGCCTTTGACGATCCGGCTTATGTGACCTGGCTTGCCTATAATCCAGAGCCGGAGACATCGCGCCTGTGCTATGGCTATTCCTCCATGACTACCCCGGACACGTTGTTTGAACTGGATATGGACACCGGGGAACGTCGTGTGCTTAAGCAGACGGAGGTCCCCGGATTTGATGCAGCGAATTACCGTAGCGAACACCTATGGATAACCGCGCGTGATGGCACCGAGGTTCCGGTTTCGCTGGTTTATCATCAAAAGTATTTCCTGAAAGGAAAAAATCCGTTACTCGTTTATGGCTATGGCTCATATGGCGCCAGCATGGACGCCGATTTCAGCAGCAGCCGTTTGAGCTTACTGGATCGCGGCTTTGTTTATGCTATTGCGCATGTGCGTGGTGGTGGTGAATTAGGACAACAGTGGTACGAGGACGGTAAGTTTCTGCACAAGAAAAATACTTTTAATGATTACCTCGACGTCTGTGATGCGTTGCTAAAAAGGGGCTATGGCGCGCCTGAGTTATGTTATGGCATGGGCGGAAGCGCCGGAGGCATGTTAATGGGCGTCGCCATTAATGAGCGCCCGGAACGCTTCCATGGTGTTATTGCTCAGGTGCCATTTGTCGATGTGGTAACCACAATGCTCGATGAATCAATTCCCCTGACGACCGGTGAGTTTGAAGAGTGGGGGAATCCGCAGGACGAAGAGTATTACACCTATATGAAAAGCTACAGCCCGTATGACAATGTAACCGCGCAGGCATACCCACATCTGCTGGTCACGACGGGATTACACGATTCCCAGGTGCAATACTGGGAGCCAGCAAAATGGGTGGCAAAACTGCGTGAGCTGAAAACGGACGATCGTTTGCTGCTACTTTGCACGGATATGGATTCCGGACACGGCGGTAAATCCGGGCGTTTTAAATCTTACGAAGGCGTGGCCCTTGAGTACGCTTTTTTGATTGGACTGGCGCAGGGAACGCTGCCTGCTCAGGCGTGATCCAAATAGTGTTTTAGCGTTAATCGCAGTTCCGGGCTCATATTGTCAAGGTTATTAAATAACCAGCGCAGATAGCCCGGATCCCGTTCAGCTACTTCTGATACAGGTTTTCCGCGGTACTTACCAAAAGTGAAAGTAGTGAGTAACGCGGGACGGCCGGTAATATCGACCATTTGATCGGCTGTCCAGCCTGACGTCTGCATGATGTCGATCAGCAGTGCCGCAGTGATGTAGCAATCGTACAGGGCGCGGTGATGGTGGAGACCCGCTGGCGTCTGGACGCTCAGCTTGCGCGATTTATACAGCGCCATGTTGCTGTATTTGATCCCCGGCCACAACCGACGGGAGAGCTTCATGGTGCAAATCCATTCCCCGGGCATATCGGGCAATACGCGGCGGTCAAAGCTGGCATTGTGCGCAACGTACCACTCGCTGCCGTAATACTGCGGGATGACGTCTTCAATCCATGGCTTATCGGCCACCATTGCTTCAGTAATGCGATGGATAGCCATCGCCTGTGGGCTGATGGGGCGGTCAGGGCGTACCAGGTGGCTCATGGGGTTGACTATTTTTCCGTCAACCACGTCGACAGAAGCAATTTCAACAATGCCTCCCTGTAGACCACAGGTTTCTGTATCTATTATGCGCAACATGCCATGCTCCTGACCCAAAACGACTAGCGTAATGGAATGATATCACCTTGCCAACCCCGTGGCGTGCGTTGGCCGGTTAACAGCAACGAACCGCTGTCTGCGCGAACAATCAATCGACCTCGTTCATCCCATAACGCACTGCTACCCCGCGCATTGGCCATTAATACCGCGATGGCGAATTTATGTGAGAAACTTTGTAGACGAGATGTAGAGGAGAGCAGTTCCGGTTCACTGACTGACTGGCAGCTGGTGAACAGCGAATAAGCCGGGTCGATATCAATGCCTTCCGGTTGGCTATCTACAACGCTGATGGCATTTCGCTGTCTGGCAATACAAGCCCCGTGGCTCTGATGGAAGGTTAATGGCGAAGTCATCCAGGGAGAGAAAAGCGCAATGCCTTTCACGAACCGGTTGTTATGTTCTACCGGTAGTCCCGCAATTATCGTCATGCGATAAGTCGCGGCGGCATGTGCGAGAGGTTCTAACAGCGCTTCATCGGGTGGGGCTGGAAGCGCGTCATTCTCATCAACACAACCCAGCAATGAGAGGGAAGGGAAGACCAGCAATTCACATTGGCATTGAGCTGCCGCATGAATGAATTGCAGGTGATGCGCGACATGTTCGGTAACTGAGGTGTGAAGAGGTTCGTATTGTGCTGCTGCGATTTTCCAGTATGACATAATGATTTCCTTTTCATAGTGTCTACAACCATCCTTAATGTGTGGATTAAGAATATGCTTATACTGTAGCAGGCGTCATGTAAGGAATCGTAACGTAATATAAGTTTTATTTAACTTTAGGCTCGTATGGTAAACGTGAAAGCGAAACGGATGCCAGGCGGTGCGCAATGAGTCTTTCGCGGAACCAGTCGCGTAAATGCTCTGGCTGTTCGCGTTCAACAACTTCTGCAACAACGGGCATATTGTATCGCTCCTTAAATGCCACTCCAGCCGCAGCCAGATCGACATTGACCTTATCCATTTCCGCTTGCTCAAGTTTGGCCAGATTGATGTTCATGGGCTTCTCCTTTTCTCTGTCTTTCGGCGCGCAAAGTTACTAAGAGTGTGCGTTAATGGCAAGACAGAAATGATGATTCTCGACTCGACCATTGTAGAAGGTTATTCTCTACAGGTTAGACATAACAAAAAGGAATAGTTGAAATGGCTTCATCTGCATCTATGCTTCGCAACGCGCTCATCGTACTCGCCAGCGTTCTGGCAACACCTGCGGCATTGGCGCATGCCCACCTCACAAAACAAAGTCCGGCGGCTAACGCTGAAGTGGCGGCATCTCCTCAGGCGTTGACGCTGAATTTTTCTGAAGGCGTAGAGCCGGGATTCAGCGGTGCAACGCTGACCGGTCCTAACAAAGAACAGATCAAAACGGGCAAGGCATCGCGCAGTGAGCAGGACAAAACGCAGCTGATTGTTCCGCTTGATCAAACGCTTGAAGCAGGAAAATATACGGTCGACTGGCACGTTGTCTCCGTGGATGGTCACAAGACGAAGGGGCAATATACCTTTAGCGTGAAATAACCAATGCTGGCATTTACCTGGGTTGCGCTACGGTTTATCCATTTTACCGCTTTGATGCTGGTGTTTGGCTGTGCGCTTTACGGCGCATGGCTGGCCCCCGTTTCGGTTCGTCGTTTAATGATGCGTCGTTTTTTACGTCTGCAAAGGCATGCTGCAACGTGGAGCTTTATCAGCGCGACGCTGATGCTGGCGATTCAGGGTGGGTTAATGGGCTCAGGCTGGCGGGATGTTGTCTCTACTGATGTTTGGCTCGCCGTGTTGCAAACGCAATTTGGCGGCGTCTGGTTATGGCAGATTATCCTCGCGTTGGTCACGCTGGTGGTGACCATCATGGTGCCGCGTAGCATGCCGCGACTGCTGTTAATGCTGACAATTGCGCAGTTTATTTTGCTGGCTGGCGTCGGACATGCGACGCTGCACAGCGGTATCCCTGGCGCAATCCAGCAGGTTAACCACGCCTTACATTTGGTATGCGCTGCCGCCTGGTTCGGCGGTTTGCTGCCCGTACTTTACTGTATGCGAATGGCGCAAGGTCGCTGGCGGAAACAGGCCATCAGTACCATGATGCGCTTCTCACGCTATGGGCATCTTTTCGTTATCGGTGTTTTATTAACCGGTATTATGAATGCGCTGTTTATTGTCGGTTTTTCTGTTCCCTGGCACATGGCTTACGGGCGACTGCTTTTGTTAAAAGGTGCCCTGGTCATGTTAATGGTGGCGATTGCGCTGGTGAATCGGTATGTTCTGGTACCACGCATGCGGCAGGATAACCGTGGCATGACTCTCTATTTTATTTGGATGACCAAGCTGGAATGGGGTATAGGAGCCGTTGTGCTGGCGATTGTCAGCTTGTTTGCAACCCTTGAACCTTTCTGATTGATGGACTGGCGAAACGCATGAAAAAAATCATTATCTCTTTATTACTCCTGGCAAGCTCCGGAGCCGCGCTGGCTGCGCCGCAGGTCATTACCGTCAGCCGTTTTGAGGTTGGCAAAGATAAGTGGGCGTTTAATCGGGAAGAGGTGATGCTGACCTGCCGTCCAGGTAACGCGCTGTATGTCATCAATCCCAGTACGCTGGTGCAATACCCGTTGAATGATGTCGCCAGACAGCAGGTGGAGAGCGGAAAAGTCACGGCAAAGCCGATCGAGATTATCCAGATCGATGATCCGGCGAAACCGGGCGAAAAAATGAGCCTGGCACCGTTTGTAGAGCGTGCAGAAAAGCTCTGCTAATTGTCAGATGTAGCGCTCTGATTTCCAATAAAAAACCGCAAGCATCTCGCAGGAGAACTTGCGGTTTTTGCGTTTGGATGCGTAACAAACGTCCTTTTTTTCCGGCCACTTTAGTCGCGGACTGGAAAACCTGGCGCTGTCATCTATTCTTAAATGGCAGGGTAACTTAGCCTGCATTAATGCCAACTTTTAGCGCACGGCTCTCTCCCAAGAGCCATTTCCCTGGACCGAATACAGGAATCGTATTCGGTCTCTTTTTATGTGGCGAATGCGATGCCATCCAGGGCAAAACACGGCGTATCGCATGCTGCATTCTCCATAAACCATACCATACTCCTGCCCACGATCGTCCAGGCTTTTTTGCCATCATTGCTAAAATTATAACCAGGTACCCTTGTATTCTGGAGGCGACATGGGACGACCTGGCAATATCTATCAACGAATCGACGGTACGCAGTGGCGTCACGTCTGGGTGGTTGGGGATATCCACGGATGCTTCTCGATGCTGATGGCTAAACTTCGCCAGTACCGTTTTGATCCCTGGCAGGATTTGCTGGTTTCAGTGGGGGATGTTATCGACCGTGGACCAGACAGTTTGCGTTGTCTGAAACTACTGCGTAAACGCTGGATTGTCGCGGTCAGGGGGAACCATGAACAGATGGCGCTGGACGCGCTGGCGACGGGGGATCAATTCATGTGGTTTATGAATGGAGGCTCGTGGTTCGAGCAGGCGGAGCAACCGGCAGCGAAATTTGCTCTTGAAGCGTGTTGGCAGTTACCCTGGATTCTGGAGCTGCATTGTCAGAACGGTATACACGTTATTGCTCATGCCGATTACCCGGATGATGATTATCAGTGGCTAAAAGAGATCGATTTACAGCGCGTGCTGTGGGACCGCTCGAGGCTGATGCGCAACGGTTGTGGGATTCACGGCGCGGATCACTTCTGGTTTGGTCACACGCCGTTGCGCCATCGGCTGGATCGCGAGAATCTACACTATATTGATACCGGTGCTGTATTCGGCGGCGAGTTAACGCTGGTACAACTGCAATAATCAAAAATCGCTGTATTCCTGGGCCGGATGCCAGAAACTGTCGATGTAGTCGTCCGCAGGTAAACATCCGCCGTTACGAATACGTTGATCGTCCATCGATATCAGGCACTGCTGCTCAGTTTTGTAGACATCAACCACGATATCTTCACAACCGCCATCCAGATAGCACACAAAAAGAACCAGCGTGAACATTCCATCCTCAAATGGTAAAGCCATACCTGTAGTGTAGAAGATGTTGATAGATGAGGGAAATTAACCAAGAAATAACCCGTCTGGCGACGGGTTCTTTTTGAATCAGGCAAGGCGCATGATCCAGGCATCTGACTTACGATCGTAGTGTTCGCGAAATAGTACTGAATGTTCTCCGTTCAACAGGGCCGGGACGCTGGTTTCGGCATCCCAGGCATCCAGTTGCATACATAAATCCGGATCGGATTTACACGGAATGGTTAACGTTCGGTCCCCCGGCGATTCGCCATGTAACTCGGCGTCGTCGATTTCAAAAGCGCCAATGCGCACACTGGTTTTCATCATCGTGCTCTCCGTTAATTTGCTGGTTGTGGTACGACCAGTTAGGGCGTCCATTTTTCAGCGTAGTCAACGTTAGCAAAAGCGCCAGTAAAAACGTGCGTTATCCCGTAAAGAGTTTGCCATCCCGGACAAGATCGCGCGGGTAGCTATTCTTCAGTCGCGATCCAATGCGTTTTGCCAGACCGATCGGCTGATGCTGGAACGTAACCAGTACGTCATCAGTCGTCGGTGCGGTTTGCGGGTAAACATCTCTACCGCGATACCACTCTTCCGCTTCGGCAAGGGTCAGTTCGAATGCATGGCTGTGGTTCGGGTCGGCGAGGGCGATAACGGCCTCATGCTGCCAGCGATACCCTTTATTGTGGGTTTCGGCCAGTTTGATCCCAAGTCGAGAAAAGCGAACCTTGCCAATCAGAGGTTCAATTTCAGTTGGGAACAGCCAGATCTCTTTATCGCGCTGCCACAGGCGCAAATTATCTTCCCACTGCAGTCCACAAGCGCTCGCGGCTTGCGTGACAAGCGCAGACTCGCGCCCTTTAAGCGGGCTAAACGGGAAGTTACCGACTTTGTACTTCGGCGCAGGTAGTGCAGGGATTGCAGCTATTTTGCGCAAACGCGCAACGAAGAAACCTTCGCAATCGTAAATCTGCGGGAATACATGCAGGAATCCTTCCGGCGTCAGGGCGCGTTCGGCCTGCGGAAATAAATCGCCCAGAGGTAAAAACTCGACGGCATCAGGGTAGGTCTCAATCAACCACTGCATGATATTTTCATTTTCGTCACGATTAAGCGTACAGGTCGAGTAAACCAATGTGCCACCGGGACGCAGGGCGTGGAAGGCGCTGTCGAGCAGTTCGCGCTGGGTTGCGGCAATTTCCAGATTACTTTCTACGGACCAGTTTTTTAGCGCATCGGGGTCTTTACGCACCACGCCTTCACCGGAACACGGTGCGTCGAGCAATATGGCATCAAATGATTCCGGCAACGCAGCGCCAAATACGCGTCCGTCAAAATGGGTCAGGGCGACGTTGGCTATCCCGCAACGGCTGATATTGGCATGCAGGACTTTGACGCGACTGGCAGAAAACTCATTCGCCAGAATGGCGCCTCGATTATTCATTTTTGCGGCAATTTGCGTGGTTTTGGAGCCGGGGGCTGCCGCAACATCCATTACGCGTTCCGGGGTATTGCCTTCGGCGAACAGTGCTGCGACTGGCAGCATTGAACTGGCTTCCTGAATATAAAACAGGCCGCTTAAATGTTCTGCGGTGCTGCCGAGCGGCACTGACTCTTCATCATCACGCTCAATCCAAAAGCCTTCAGCACACCAGGGAACCGGAGTGAGAGACCAGTTGTAAGGTGCTGTCAGCGCGAGGAAATCGGCAACGGAGATTTTCAGCGTATTGACGCGAATGCTGCGGCGCAACGGGCGCTGACAGGCAGCGAGAAATTCATCGAATGAGAGCGTGGAAGGCATTGCTTCACGCATTTGAGTCAGAAAGGCGTCGGGAAAATAAGCCACTTGGTACCACCGGCAAAAAAACAGGTGCGCAGTGTAGCATAACTGCTCCGGCGTACGTACTCGCGCCGGAGCAGTGGATACATTAACGTGGCAGGGCGGTTCCCCATTCACGCCACTCTTTCGGTTCGCTTTCCAGCAACAGGAAGTGTTTACCTGCCTGTGCTTTCGGAGCCAGCGGTGTACCCGGTGGAGTCGCGAAGGCGATGCCGCCGCGGATGAACTGATTGAAGGTACCGGTCTTCACGACACCGCCGGTCAGGCCGAAGTCGAGATTGTAGCCGGATGCCAGCCAGAACACGGAGTTGTTGCGTACCAGATGCTGATAGCGTTGGCTAATGCGCATGGCAACCATCACACGATCGGAAAGCGAGCCCAGCGTCAGCCCGGTGACAGTCCCAACTTCGATACCTCTGAACAAAACCGGGGTTCCGATATTCAGCGAACCTGCTTCTGGTGCTTCAACCACAATACTCAGACCATCGAGGTAACGAGAGTCGGTAATGGTGGCTTCCTGCAGTTCAAAATCACGGCGCGGATTACCGCGTCCTGGTTCAACGTTGATATACGGCTGCAGGATTGTATCCAGATGCTCCACGCCCGCCGCCGAAATTTGCGGGGTGATTACGGAGAAACGGGTACCGCTTCGCGCAAAGGTTTGTACGTATTCCGGGTACAGAACCGCTTTTGCCTGAACTTCGTTACGGGCGGTGATCAGCTCAAGCGTCTGGATCTGTCCGATATCGATTCCCAGGTAGCGAATTGGCATGCCAGCAGCGAGTTTACCGGCATCGAACGCATGCAGCGTTATCTGGCCGCCGACCGCACGCGCGGCGGTTTCCGAAGCATACAGAATACGCTTGTCGCCTTTACGTTGACTGGCGCTGGCACCGCTTAAATTATCGAAGCTAATCGCCCCTTTAAGCGCGCGTGAAAGGGGAGATGCCTGTACGGTTAATCCGCTGCCGTTAAGCTGAACTTTTGCTCCGCCTTCGGCCCAGAACACGCTGTTGCTGGTCAACAGGTTGCGATATTCCGGTTTGATATGCAGATCGATATCAAATGCATCGGCGCGAGGACGAACGCTAATCACTTCACCGACCTCGAATTTGCGGTAAAGCACCACCGAGCCGGCCTGCACATCAGGCAGCGTTTCGGCGCTCAGGCTGACCGTGGTGGTTGGCAGATCGCTCAGACTGTTTTCAATGGCTTTCTCCAGGTTAGCGTAAAGCGGGTAGCTTTTTTTCATTTCACCCTTAGTACCGGGCAAAATACGAATGCCGC
Organism: Citrobacter sp. Cpo148; assembly: GCF_030332375.1. NCBI lineage: Bacteria > Pseudomonadati > Pseudomonadota > Gammaproteobacteria > Enterobacterales > Enterobacteriaceae > Citrobacter > Citrobacter sp. Cpo148. Next base: position 789,456 of record NZ_JAOWHY010000043.1, on the reverse strand, counting down.
CGCTGAGCCACTCACTGGCGCTTGCGCCAAGGAACTCCACGCCATCAAGTCCGACTTTGACATCCACGCGGCTGTTCACCACGAACTTACTGTCACCCTGCACCAGGTCACGATGCTGTGGTTCAACAGCAACGGTAAATGAGACGCCTTTGCTGGAAAGCGTACGCTCAATCACCTGACCGACCTGTACGCCGTGAAGAATTAGCGGCTGGCCAGCATCAATACCGTAACTCTCCGGCGCGGTCAGCGTAAACGTCATGACGCCTGGGTCGTGTAACAACGACTTCTCAGCGGGGATAACGACAAACTGGTTACGCGGCTCGCCTTCGCCAGGTACCAGCTCGAAAGTTTTACCTGTCAGCAGCGAACTGAGATTCACATCGCTTAACGATAATTTAGGGCTGTGTAACTCAATGCGTGTGTTGTCACGCAGCAGCGTTACGACGCTGGGATCGACCGTCATTTCGCCGGTGACTTTACCGCCTGGGTTTAAATCCAGTTTTGTGAGCTGACCGACTTCTAATCCTTGATACATCAGCGATGTTGAGCCTGCTTTGAGTCCATCTCCGCTGGGTAAATCAAGCTTGACGATTACTCCACGCTGGCTGTGCGCGAGATCCTGATATAGACCAAACGTGTCGTCTGCCGCAGCAGGTTTTGAGTCTTCGGGTGAATCAAAAGCAATGGCACCGTTGACCAGCGCCGCCAGACTCTCCAGTTTTACCTTCGCACCGCTAAGGCTGACATCCGCATTTACACCGGAGACGTTCCAGAAGCGGCTGCCTTTTTTCACCAGATTGGTGAAGCGACGTTCAATCAATACATCGATGGTTACGCCCTGATTGTTCGGGTTGATGGTGTAGTCATAGACCCTGCCCACCGGAATCTTACGGAAATAAACCAGTGAACCGCTATTAAGCGATCCGAGATCAGGGGCGCGCAGATGCAGCATTAAATCGCCATTATCCAGACGATACTTGGGCTGGGTGTCGAGGGCGACGAAATGATCCTCGGCCTCGCCAGTACCGGGCATCATGCCGATATAGTTGCCGCCAACCAACGCATCCAGACCAGAAACCCCAGCCAGCGACGCCTTCGGCGTGACCAGCCAGAACTGGGTATCTTTGCGCAGAGCATCTTTCATGCTCGATTTGATGCTGACGCGGACTTCAATTTTGCGCAGATCTTTGCTGAGGTTGATATCCTGCACCGTGCCCACTTCAACGCCCTGATAACGAACGGGAGTACGGCCTGGCACAATGCCGTCCGCAGACATAAAGTCAATGGTCACGGTATTGCCGCGATCTTCATAGCTTCCCCAGATAAGCCATCCTGCGATCATCAGCGCGATGAACGGCAGCAGCCAGAACGGGGAGATACGGCGTTTTGTTTTAATCTGCGCTTCAGTCTGCGAAGCGGGCGTTTCCTGACTCATGTGCATCCCAAAGTAAGCGGCTGTCCAGCCATTCCACAGCAAGAATAGTCAATATTACCGCTGCGCCGAAATAAAACGCAGCCGGTCCCATAGTAAAAGCAAGTATCTGATCGCGATTTATCAGCGACATGGTTAACGCGATAACAAAGAGATCCAGCATCGACCAGCGGCCAATCCAGGTCACCATACGCAGTAGTTTTATACGGGTGCGCAACCCTTGTTCACAATTAAAGTGGATGCTGAATAGCAACGTAAACATCACAATCACTTTGGTGAATGGCACTAATATACTGGCGATAAACACGATCGCCGCTACGCCGACATTACTGTTTGCCAAAGACATTATGCCTGACAGGATTGTGTCTTCCTGTCGGCCGCCGTTGACATAAATTATCGAGATGGGCAGCAGGTTAGCGGGCAAAAGCAGGACAATCGAGGCCAGCAGTGCCGCCCAACACTTTTGGATACTTTGATTTCTGCGCCAGCGCAACGGGATATGGCAGCGAGGGCAGCGACCGCGGGCGTCCGGATAACCTGTAAAATGGCAGCCGAGGCAGACGCGGAGCTTATCATCGGGCCGACGAGCCGGTCTTTGCGGGTAGAAACGGTCCCAAAGCTGCTCAACGTTAAGGTGCGACAGCGTCAAAATACTCAGGATCACCAGCGCAATAAAAGCAAACAGCCCCACGCCAGGCTGCAAAAAAGCATAGTCCTGAACCTTGATTGATGCGACGCCGATACCCACCAGGTAAATATCGAGCATCACCCACTCTTTGAGCCTTTCCAGCATCAGCAGCACCGGGCGCAGGTTCATCCCGAGAATATTACCAAACCACAGATAAGCGATTGAGGTCACGAGAATTAGTGGCGCACCAGCGACGCAAAAAAGCACGAAGGAGGCGGTGAGGGGATCACCTTGTCGGGTCATTTGCCAGATGCCTTGCATCACATTGGCATCAATGCGCACACCTAATAAATAGATGTGCAGGAGTGGCTCTCCCCAGGCAAAGGGCATCAGCAGCAACATGGTGAAAGCCATTGCCGCCAGTCGCGTTAACGACCAGTCGCGTCCGTCACGAATTTTTGCCTGGCAGCGTGGGCAAAAGGCACTTTGGTGCGAACACATTTTAGGCAAGCTAAATATCAGGTCACATTCAGGGCAGCGATGATAATGTGCACGAGGTAGTGCCTCACCGATGGACCTGATGGCTATTTTTTTAGTTGGCGTGATGCGTGGTGTCGTTAAGGCCATGTATCGCGAATCAAATTGTTGAAGTAATGTTATCTTAACTCATGACGGGAATGATCTTGAGCATTAACGCATTTAATGTTTATTTTAGTAGGCTGCAGTTTTAAGTAAGACAACTAAGTGATTATATAATGAACAAAATAGAGCTATACACGGATCTGAACCGTGATTTTCAGGCATTGATGGCAGGTGAAACCAGTTTTCTGGCAACGCTGGCGAATACCAGCGCATTGTTGTACGAGCGTCTTGCAGAAGTGAATTGGGCCGGTTTTTACCTGCTTGAGGACGATACGCTGGTGCTTGGTCCCTTCCAGGGCAAAATTGCCTGCGTGCGGATCCCGGTAGGGCGCGGTGTGTGCGGTACCGCAGTGGCGCAGAACCAGGTTCAGCGTATTGAGGACGTACATGCTTTTGATGGGCACATCGCCTGTGATGCCGCTAGCAACGCTGAAATCGTCCTGCCGATTGCTGTCGACAATCAGATAATCGGCGTGCTGGATATTGATAGCACGGCATTTGGCCGCTTTACTGAAGAAGATGAACAAGGTCTGCGTACGCTTGTGGCACAGCTTGAAACCGTGCTTGCAACGACGGATTACAAAAAATTCTTTGCGCGCGTCGCAGGATAATCAACGGATAACGTAGCAATTACTGATGACGTCATTATAATGTCGCCTGTTCATGCCTGCGCTTGTTGGCTACGTCCGTTGTAATCAGGAAATTTCATGGAAAATCAACCTAAGTTGAATAGCAGTAAAGAAGTCATCGCGTTTCTGGCCGAACGCTTCCCGCAGTGTTTTAGTGCGGAAGGCGAAGCGCGCCCACTGAAAATTGGCATTTTTCAGGATCTGGTAGAGCGTGTTGAGGGTGAAATGAACCTCAGCAAGACGCAGCTCCGTTCTGCCTTACGTCTCTATACTTCAAGCTGGCGCTATCTGTATGGCGTTAAATTGGGCGCAACGCGTGTTGATCTCGACGGCAACCCTTGTGGTGAGCTGGATGAACAACATGTTGAACATGCTCGCAAACAGCTGGAAGAAGCTAAAGCCCGTGTTCAGGCGCAACGCGCAGAGCAACAGGCGAAAAAACGCGAAGCGGCCGCTGCTGCCGGTGAAAAAGAAGACGCCCCGCGTCGCGAGCGTAAGCCGCGTCCTGCACCGCGTCGTAAAGAAGGTGCTGAGCGTAAACCTCGCGCTGAAAAACCAGCAGCAAAAGCACCGCGTGCTCCTCGCGAAGAACAGCATACCCCGGTATCTGATATTTCAGTACTGACGGTAGGGCAGTCTCTGAAGGTGAAAGCAGGAAATAATGCGATGGATGCCACCGTATTAGAAATCACCAAAGATGGCGTCCGTGTACAGCTGAATTCGGGTATGTCTTTGATTGTACGCGCAGAACACCTGGTGTTCTGAAACGGAGGCCAGGCCTGGCATGAACACTTTTTTTAGGCTTACTGCGTTAGCTGGTCTGCTTGCATTAGCAGGCCAGGCACTTGCTGTGGAAGACATCACGCGTGCCGATCAAATCCCCGTTTTAAAGGAAGAAACCCAGCATGCGACGGTAAGCGAACGTGTGACGTCGCGTTTTACGCGATCACACTATCGCCAGTTCGATCTGGATCAGGCGTTTTCGGCAAAAATTTTTGACCGCTATTTGAATTTGCTCGACTACAGCCACAACGTGCTGCTGGCTAGCGATATCGAACAGTATGCAAAAAAGAAAACGGTCCTCGGCGATGAACTGCGCACCGGCAAGCTGGATGTCTTTTACGATCTCTATAATCTGGCGCAAAAACGCCGATTTGAACGTTATCAGTACGCATTAAGCGTACTGGCACGTCCAATGGATTTCACCGGTAACGACACCTTTAACCTCGACCGAAGTAAAGCGCCGTGGCCGAAGAGCGAAGCAGAGCTTAATGCGCTGTGGGACGGCAAGGTTAAATTTGACGAACTCAGCCTGAAGCTGACCGGTAAAACCGATGCGGAAATCCGCGAAACGCTGACGCGCCGTTACAAATTTGCGATTCGCCGTCTGGCGCAGACCAACAGCGAAGATGTGTTCTCACTGGCGATGACAGCGTTCGCCCGTGAAATCGACCCGCATACTAACTATCTCTCTCCGCGCAATACCGAGCAGTTCAATACTGAAATGAGCTTGTCTTTGGAAGGTATTGGCGCGGTTCTGCAGATGGATGATGACTACACCGTCATTAACTCCATGGTGGCAGGTGGTCCGGCAGCCAAGAGCAAAGCGATCAGCGTTGGCGATCGTATTGTCGGCGTCGGGCAGACGGGCAAGGGCATGGTCGATGTGATTGGCTGGCGTCTGGATGATGTCGTAGCACTGATCAAAGGACCTAAAGGCAGCAAGGTGCGCCTTGAAATTCTGCCTGCCGGTAAAGGTACCAAGACGCGCACCGTGACGCTAACGCGTGAACGTATCCGTCTCGAAGACCGTGCCGTTAAAATGTCCGTGAAAACCGTTGGCAAAGAAAAAGTCGGCGTACTGGATATTCCTGGTTTCTATGTTGGCCTGACTGATGATGTCAAAGTCCAGCTGCAGAAACTGGAAAAACAGAACGTCAGCAGCATCATCATCGATCTGCGTACCAACGGCGGTGGAGCGCTGACCGAAGCGGTTTCGCTTTCCGGTCTGTTCATTCCTTCCGGCCCGGTGGTTCAGGTTCGTGACAATAACGGTAAAGTGCGTGAAGACAGCGATACCGACGGCGTTGTGTACTACAAAGGCCCGCTGGTGGTATTGGTCGATCGCTTCAGCGCCTCAGCATCAGAGATTTTCGCTGCGGCAATGCAGGATTATGGCCGAGCGCTGATCGTTGGTGAACCAACCTTCGGCAAAGGCACCGTCCAGCAGTATCGCTCTCTGAACCGTATTTACGATCAGATGCTGCGTCCGGAATGGCCAGCGCTGGGTTCTGTTCAGTACACGATCCAGAAATTCTACCGCGTAAACGGTGGCAGCACGCAGCGTAAGGGTGTTACGCCGGATATCATCATGCCGACAGGTAATGAAGAAACTGAAACCGGCGAGAAGTTTGAAGATAACGCGCTGCCGTGGGACAGCATTGATGCTGCGACCTACACCAAGTCAGATAATCTGACGCCGTTCGGACCTGAATTGCTGAAAGAGCACAATGCACGTATTGCGAACGATCCTGAGTTCCAGTACATCATGAAGGACATTGCGCGTTTCAATGCGATGAAGGATAAGCGCAACATCGCTTCTCTGAATTACGCTCAGCGTGAAAAAGAGAACAACGAAGATGACGCAATGCGTCTGGCGCGTATTAACGATCGGTTCAAGCGTGAAGGCAAACCGCTGCTGAAGAAACTGGACGATCTACCGAAGGATTACCAGGAACCGGATCCGTACCTGGATGAAACGGTAAAAATCGCGCTCGACCTGGCGCATCTTGAAAAAGAAAAGCCAGCGGAACAACCTGCAACCAGTCAATAACCTCGAACAGGCACAAGAAATTGTGCCTGTTTTTTTAACAAGTGCATGAGGACGTCAGTCTGATACGATAAAATGTAAAGTTGTGTCTTTCTGGTGACTTAGCACCTATGGATGCTTGAAAATAGTCATAAGACCCATACGATATGGGTAATCGCATAGTGCGTTTTGTTAAATTGAGGTTAAAAGAAAATTATGATGCGAATCGCGCTCTTCCTGCTGACGAACCTGGCTGTGATGGTCGTTTTCGGGCTGGTATTGAGCCTGACAGGGATTCAGTCAAGCAGCGTTCAAGGCTTGTTGATCATGGCACTGCTGTTTGGTTTTGGTGGTTCCTTCATTTCGCTGCTGATGTCCAAATGGATGGCGTTAAAGTCCGTTGGCGGGGAAGTGATCGAACAGCCTCGCAATGAAAGAGAACGCTGGCTGATGAATACAGTCGCGAACCAGGCCCGCCAGGCCGGGATCGCTATGCCGCAGGTTGCAATCTACCATGCGCCAGATATTAACGCGTTTGCTACCGGTGCGCGCCGGGATGCCTCGCTGGTGGCTGTAAGTACTGGCCTGTTGCAAAACATGAGTCCGGATGAAGCCGAAGCGGTTATCGCGCATGAGATCAGCCACATTGCTAATGGCGATATGGTTACCATGACGTTAATTCAGGGTGTGGTGAACACTTTCGTTATCTTTATCTCACGTATTCTGGCGCAGATTGCCGCTGGGTTTATGGGCGGCAACCGCGATGAGGGAGAGGGTAGCAACGGTAACCCGTTAATCTACTTTGCGGTAGCAACGGTACTGGAGCTGGTATTTGGTATTCTGGCGAGCATTATTACGATGTGGTTCTCACGTCATCGTGAATTCCATGCGGATGCAGGCTCAGCGAAACTGGTGGGTCGTGAAAAAATGATCGCCGCGCTACAGCGCCTGAAAACCAGCTATGAGCCGCAGGAAGCGACCAGCATGATGGCGTTCTGCATCAACGGTAAATCCAAATCGTTGAGTGAGCTGTTTATGACTCACCCGCCGTTGGACAAACGTATTGAAGCGCTGCGCAGCGGTGAATACCTGAAATAATTGGCAGCAGACTTAAAATAAAAAGCGCGTCGACAGACGCGCTTTTTTTATGCCTGAACTCGCGGTTGTGTGATACGTAAGCCACTCACGATTGCGGCTAGCGAAGCCAGAATACCCGCTGTTATCAGCGAAACGTGTGTTCCGCTGTCGCCAAACTGATTTAGCATCAGCGCAACCAGTGCGGCCCCGGTACTCTGGCCCAGTAAACGCGCCGTTCCAAGCATACCGCTCGCGCCTCCGCTACGATCACGCGGTGCGGAGGTGATGATGGTGTGATTATTCGGTGACTGGAACAAGCCAAAACCCGCACCGCACAAAATCATTGGCCAGATGATATTAAAATCAGAAGGTGATGCGGGCAGCAACACCAGAGAAAACAGCCCACACGCCATTACTGCCATGCCCAGCGCGCCCAGCAGACCCGCATGAACACGTTCAATCAAATATCCCGCCAGTGGGGCCATCACCATGGTTGCCAGCGGCCACGGCGTCAGCAGCAGGCCCGTTTCAACCTCGCTGCGCCCGAGAACCGTTTGCATGAAAAAGGGCAGGGAAACCATTGCCAGCATTTGCGCGCTGAATGAACAGATTGAGGTACAAATAGAGAGTGAAAACAGCGGAATGCGTAGCAGATCAACCGGTAATAACGGCACTGGCAATGCGAGTTGGCGGCGGATAAAGAAAAACCCTACCACAAGAAGACCCACAAGTTCAGCACCAATCAGTTTTAGCGACTGTCCCTGTGCAAATCCGCTGAGTGCCGTGATTAACAAACCGAATGTTAAGGCGTTCATCACTGCGCTGGGCAGATCGAAGCGCGGTTTATTGCCACGTGATGAATTGGGTGGCAAAAAACGCATAGCCAGTAGCAGGGCGATGATCCCCAGTGGAACGTTAATCAGGAATAGCCATTTCCACGAGGCAATAGAAAGAATAGCCGCCGCAATAGTCGGACCCGCTGCCGAGGATACAGCCACGATAAAGGAGTTAATACCCATTCCGCGGCCAAGCTGGCGCTGAGGATAAATGAGTCGGATCAATGCCGTATTAACGCTCATCAGCGCCGCGCCGCCAAGCCCCTGAGCCACGCGCGCTAACGTCAGCATATGCAGCGAGTCTGATAATGCACAAAACAGCGACGCCAACAGAAACACGACCAGACCACATTTATAAATGCGTCGGTAGCCAAACATATCACCTAAAAAAGAGAGCGATAACAGCGAAACAACGATCGCAATTTGGTAGGCGTTCACAATCCAGATTGAGCTGGCGGGTGAGGCCTGAAGATCGGTGGCGATAGTGGGGAGGGCAACGTTCGCTATTGCGCCGTCGAGTACTGCCATAGAGATGCCAATAACAATGGTTAAAATTGCGCCGTATCGCTGAGGCAATGGCAGACCATCGGTCTGAGTTTTTTCCATAGGAAGTCAATATTGTCGGAATTTATGATGAGAATAATAATTTTAGCATTGATATTCAGGCGTTAGGTCGCAGATTTGTAACTAAGTAAGCAAAGAGCGATTGCGAGGGCTGATACGTGAAATTATAATAAAAACCGGTTCTGATTTTTATAAAACACTCGAAAGGGGTGATAAATGGCAATCGCAGATCTGGATAAACAACCCGATTCTGTATCTTCCGTGCTGAAGGTTTTTGGCATCCTGCAGGCGCTGGGTGAAGAGCGCGAAATTGGTATTACCGAGTTGTCGCAACGCGTCATGATGTCGAAAAGCACCGTTTATCGCTTTTTGCAGACCATGAAAACGCTGGGCTATGTGGCACAAGAAGGGGAGTCTGAGAAATACTCACTGACCCTGAAACTATTCGAGCTGGGTGCTCGCGCGTTACAAAACGTCGATCTTATCCGTAGCGCTGATATTCAGATGCGCGAACTTTCGCGCCTGACCAAAGAAACAGTACACCTTGGCGCACTGGATGAAGACAGCATCGTCTACATTCATAAAATCGATTCCATGTACAATCTGCGCATGTATTCTCGCGTAGGTCGCCGTAATCCACTGTACAGCACGGCTATCGGTAAAGTTCTGCTGGCATGGCGTGACCGCGATGAAGTGAAGCAAATTCTGGACGGTATTGAGTACAAACGCAGCACCGACCGTACTATTACCAATACTGATGAGCTGCTGGTACTGCTGGATAAAGTCCGTGAGCAGGGCTACGGTGAAGATAACGAAGAACAGGAAGAAGGTCTGCGCTGCATCGGTGTGCCGGTGTTTGACCGTTTCGGTGTGGTGATTGCAGGCTTGAGTATTTCATTCCCGACGCTGCGTTTCTCAGAGGAACGTTTGCACGAGTATGTGGCGATGCTGCATACGGCTGCGCGTAAAATTTCAGAACAAATGGGTTATAACGATTATCCGTTCTAATCTGGCGTAATAGCGTCAACTTAAAAACCCCAGATATTTTTGTATCTGGGGTTTTTTATGAACAGTCATAACGTTAGTTGGTGCAAATAACGTAGCGTATGTATTGTTGCTATATTAACCGTTATCAATAATGACCGTACTTTTTCTTAACAAAGGGCAATCCGACAGGCCAATGATACCGCTGTTTGTGTGGACGTATTGTGCGGTGCTGGTTCCGCGGGCGGTCAGATATTGGCATTGCAAGCCCAGACCCGCTGCATTCTCCTTACTTCCAATCAAAATTCCGTAGCCGCTCAGTAATAAACCGATCCAAACCAGAGCTAACAACACAATAGCGCGGATTATCAGACGCATTACAACCTCTTATCTTTTCTCGTTATTATTAGATTAGCCTGTACATGGGATGAAACAAGTGAATCATTCCTAAAAAGATTGAATGCCGATACAGTTAACGCTGGGTTTAGGTAACGCATGATAATTTATAGGCATAAGATGTAGATTCGAAGAGTGGAGCTGGAGTGAAAAAAATTCGCTGGGTAGTGCTGATAGTTGTCGTGCTGGTATGCATACTGATGTGGGCGCAAGTGTTCAACATCATGTGCGATCAGGATGTACAATTTTTCAGCGGTATTTGTGCCATCAATAAATTTATTCCCTGGTAAGCGCATTTTTGCCACAGTTGATTACCTTCTTGTGCGGCAGTGGTAAACTACGCTGTCTACATTGAGGTGGTGAAATGAACGAAGTTTTGAATTCTGGCGCGTTGAGTTTGGCGTCTTTGGCTGTATCGGTGGTGATTCTGGTTGTCGGGCTTGTACTGTGGTTTTTCGTCAATCGGGCAAGTTCGCGTACTAATGAGCAGATTGAGCTGCTTGAAGCATTGTTAGATCAGCAAAAAAGACAGAACGCATTGCTCCGTCGCCTTTGCGAAGCTAACGAACCTGAAAAAGCAGCAGAGCCTGCTGCGGTCACAGCGAAGGATGAAGATGATGACATCATCCGCCTGGTAGCTGAGCGGTAAAAACGGTATGACAGGGTGAGGATCTGTTGCTTTTGTTCTCAGATGTTTCATCCTGTCACCAACGTGCCAGATTATTTTCTTCTGTATATGTCGTGTAATTAGCACTCTGATACGCGTGTAAACTCAGTATTTTCAGATGCTCCAACCAATTAATATCTTATCCCCGGTCTGATATAAATATAATTTCCCATACGATAAAAATATGATTATGTCATTTTTGTGATAGCGATCGTTTTATTAACAGCGAAACGTTTCTCTTACTTTTTTTGTGCATTGTCATCATTCTTTCATTATTTTGGTGCAAAAGCAGAAGGCGGATCTCATTTTTACGCTTGTGACATTTTATGCATTACTAAGCATAAAAAATGATATCCGGCACACCCTGTAACAGCTAATCTGGAACAACCGAAGCTATTGAGCTATGGTAGAAATGTCCCGGCTATGGTGCAAGCCAGGCGGGGGATGGGGCGAGCGGCGGGAATATAACACTACTCGGTGTGGCGCATAACTGTGCAGTTGCTGTTTGATGAACGACGGGATTTGTGCGACCGATCGAGACACGTTTAAAAATGGCTTGCCATTATTAACGTTGTATGTGATAACACGTTTTGGGTTAAACGAGGTACAGTTCTGTTTATGTGTGGCATTTTCAGTAAAGAAGTCCTGAGTAAACACGTTGACGTTGAATACCGCTTCTCTGCCGAACCTTATATTAGTGCCTCAAGCAGTAATGTCTCAGTTTTATCTATGTTATGCCTGCGGGCGAAGAAAATACTCTAAGGAATTTTGCAAATGGCAAAGATTAAAGGTCAAGTTAAGTGGTTCAACGAGTCTAAAGGTTTTGGTTTCATTACTCCGGCTGATGGCAGCAAAGACGTGTTCGTACACTTCTCCGCTATCCAGGGTAACGGCTTCAAAACTCTGGCTGAAGGCCAGAACGTTGAGTTCGAAATTCAGGACGGCCAGAAAGGTCCGGCTGCTGTTAACGTAACAGCTATCTGATCGACACCACTGATTTGAAGCGCATATGCGCAACCATCTCAGATATAAAGCCTCGCCTATGCGGGGCTTTTTAATTCAAAATACGTCTAAATATTTCTAAATGCCCTTCCATTAGCGCTTTGTTGCAAAGGCGTGATGTTCGTAGCATAGTTTTCCCCGCTTTCTTACGACATTTCTCGTTAAATCAGACACCTGAAAAACTATCTTGCTGGAGACCAGGTGAAAAAGAAAAACGACGGCGACGCGCGCAATTTTACTCCCGTACGTTTTGCCCTGCTTTGTGTGGCAATATTATTGAGTCTGGGATTGCTGCTGGGTCGGGTTGCGTGGCTGCAAATTGTCACGCCGACGAGTCTGGTGAAACAGGAAGACATGCGTTCGTTACGTGAGGTAACTATTGCCTCGCCGCGCGGGATGATTACCGACAGAGAAGGGCGACCGCTGGCGGTAAGTGTTCCGGTTAACGCCGTATGGGCCGATCCTAAGACCATCATCAGCAAGGGAGGCGTGGGTTACAACGAACGCTGGCAGGCTCTGGCAAGGACTCTGCATTTGTCACTGAGTACGCTGGCGGAACGCGTTAACAGTAATCCTGGCGGACGTTTTATTTATCTGGCACGACAAATTTCCCCTCAGCAGGCTGAGTGGGTAGATGATCTTAATCTCCCGGGCATCAACCTGCGCGAGGAATCCCGCCGGTTCTATCCCGCAGGCCACGTAGCGGCGAATCTCATTGGTTTTACCAACATTGATGGACAAGGCATTGAAGGGCTGGAAAAGAGCTTTAATAACCAGCTGATGGGTAAACCTGGCTCCCGTCTGGTACGTAAAGACAAATTTGGCCATGTCATCGAAAATATCACCGAAGTTACGCCTGTACCTGCACACGAATTACAGCTCAGCATCGACGAGCGTCTGCAGACGGTCACCGAAGATGCGTTGGACAATGCCGTTACGTGGAATAAAGCAGAATCAGGAGCCGCAGTGCTGGTCAACATTGCTACCGGTGAAATACTGTCCATGGCGAGCTTTCCTGACTTCAACCCCAATAATCGTGATGGCGCGGTACTGGATGATTTTCGTAACCGTGCAATTAGCGATACGTTTGAACCCGGTTCAACCGTTAAACCGCTGGTGATCATGACTGCACTCCAGCAGGGGATAGTACAACCCGACAGCGTGATTGATACCCATCCTTTTTTCCTTGATGGACATCGCATTCGCGACGTCGGATTTTACCCGGAACTGTCGCTGACCGGGATTTTACAGAAATCGAGCGATACCGGCGTGTCGCACCTTTCATTGGCTATGCCTGTCCAAAAATTGCTGGATACCTATAAAAGCTTTGGTTTTGGCGATCCAACCGGACTGGGATTAACCGGTGAAAGCAGCGGTTTGATGCCTCAGCGCCGCTACTGGAGCGATTTGGATCGCGCGACCTTTGCATTTGGTTATGGGTTAATGGTAACGCCGCTGCAGTTGGCGCACGTATATGCAACCATTGGTAGTTTTGGTATCTATCGGCCCCTTTCGATTACCCGTATTGACCCGCCGGTAATCGGTACCCGAGTGATGCCGGAGGCGCTGGTTCACCAGGTTGAACATATGATGGAAAGCGTTGCGTTACCTGGTGGTGGGGGAACTAAAGCCGCGGTCAGGGATTATCGCGTGGCGGTTAAAACAGGAACGGCAAAGAAAATTGGTGATGACGGTAAGTATGTCGATAAATACGTGGCCTACACGGCAGGCGTTGCGCCAGCGAGCGACCCGAAATTTGCACTGGTGGTCGTCATCAATAATCCGCAAAACGGTGCTTATTATGGTGGGGCTGTCTCTGCGCCTGTCTTCAGCCAGATAATGGGTGATGTCCTGCGTCTGGAGAACGTTAAACCGGATGGCATGCCTGCTGACTCCGATCATCTGCTGGTGATGCACGGCAGCAACGTATCCTCGCCGTCGTTGTAAGTTATTTTCCCAGGGCGCAATTCGCGTTACACTTGCGCCCTTAAGTCACCTGCCGGAGTTGTCATGTCGTTTTCCTGTCCTCTTTGCCACCAGCCTCTTACTCAAGCGAATAACAGTTTTGTCTGCCCCGGGCGGCACCAGTTTGACGTGGCGAAAGAAGGGTATGTCAACTTACTGCCGGTTCAGCATAAACGATCGCGCGATCCGGGTGACAGCGCTGAGATGATGCAGGCGCGACGGGCATTTCTTGATGCCGGGCACTATCAACCGTTGCGTGATGCGATTGTGAATGTGCTGAAAGAGAAGTCGACTTCAGAAGATGCAGCAATCCTGGATATTGGCTGTGGGGAAGGGTATTACACCCATGCGTTTGCCGACGCGCTGACGGGTTGTACAACCTTTGGTCTTGACGTCTCCAAAGTGGCAATTAAAGCTGCAGCCAGACGCTATCCGCAGGTGACCTTTTGCGTTGCCTCCAGCCATCGTCTGCCGTTCGCAGATGAGTCAATGGATGCCATCATCAGGATATACGCGCCCTGTAAAGCGCAAGAGCTGGCACGCGTGGTTAAACCGGGGGGATGGGTTATCACCGCCACGCCGGGACCGCGTCATTTAATGGAACTGAAAGGGCTTATTTATGATGAGGTGCGTTTGCATGCGCCGCACACAGAGCAACTGGACGGTTTTGTTCTGCAACAGAGTATTGCGCTGGGGTATCAGATGCAGCTTCAGGGCAGCGAGGCCGTTGCGTTACTGCAAATGACGCCGTTCGCCTGGCGGGCAAAGCCGGAGGTGTGGGAAACGTTAGCGGAGAAAACGACGTTTGACTGCCAGACCGACTTTAGTATTCATGTCTGGCAGCGTCTGAATTAACCGTGGAAGTGTGCCCAGAGGATCTGGGCACCGATACCAATCAGCACCACCCCACCCAAAATTTCTGCTCGTTTGCCCAGCATCGGGCCAATGAAACGACCAATCATCATGCCGAGCGTGGACATAATCAATGTGGCGCAGCCGATGGCCAGCGCAGTGGCAATAATATTGACCTGCAGGAAAGCCAGACCCACCCCGACGGCCATTGCGTCGAGACTGGTGGCAATGGCGGTGGTAACCAGCAGCCAGAAACCATGACGGCGCTGCGGTTCTTCATCCTCATCACCGTTATCGCGAAAACCTTCGATTATCATTCGCCCGCCTAAAAAGATCAGCAGAATGAAGGCGATCCAATGATTCCACTCCAGCACGAATTTGCTGGCCAACATACCCATGCCCCAGCCAATCAGCGGCGTAAGTGTTTCAACTGCGCCGAATATCAGACCTGTGCGCAATGCTTCAGAAAATTTGGGTTTATGCAGTGTGGCGCCTTTGCCAATTGATGCAGCGAAAGCATCCATCGACATGCCGAAAGCGAGAAGAACGGTAGCGGTGAGATTCATAACAGCGTCCTGACCGGGGTATCCATAAAACACATCACTGCCCCCAGTAACCATGCATACAGGCCGGAATCACTGTAAATACAGCGCCATTCAGATATGCATTGCAGTTGATGTGCCTATGGTCTCGCCTGACTGAACCTGTAAATTCAGTCCGTACGCGCCACGTTTTTCAACGAGTATGTTGACACGTACATTTCCGGAGTCTGGAAATCGGCTACTCCCCAACGACGGGCGCAACCTTAACATATTCTGAGAATATAAAACAAGAAACGCAGAAATAATATTTGACTTCTAATTGAAAGCGATTTTCATTTAGATTTATTTATAAATAAAACGTTAAAATAAATAACATTGTGGACAGTTAAATATAGCCTTGGCTATGTTTGTTTTTATACTGATATATAAAAAACATAGTTCAGGCTATGTTTGTAACCTATTGATTTGAAATTAAAAGTTTATATATCTTCTCAAGATCGTCTATATTTCGTACGCGGATCAACAATCTTCGATGTTCTAATTGCATCACTAATACACCGTCTTCAGATAAATTCATCTCTTTAATGCGGTTATATTCAATCCAGACGTTGGCGAAGAAAAAACCTTTCTGCTTGAAGATGATTTTTGGCGTACGGATCCAGAACAGATACAACCCCATCAATACCAGTGCACATAATAACCATGTGGTAAATTGCGCGCCGTGGCTGGTGATGTTGTTGTAGATAAGAATAGCTACCAAGCCAAGGAAGATAACGCTGTCGACTCTGCTGCGGGGAAGCAGGGCGACAGTAAGCAGAGTAGGGCCATTACGGCGGGGCATGATGAACTGATCGTAAATGGCATACGCCAGCAGCGAAAAGATAAATAGAACCAGCACCAGGTCCGTGATAGTCATGAATCCTCAACCCTCTAAATAGAAAAACCGGGGGCAAGCCCCCGGTGATGTACAACAGTCTTACAGGCCGAGCAGTCCGACAGCGTAGCCCGCGATACCGATGACGAAGAAGCCAACGATGATCCACAGCGGGTTCACTTTCTTACGCAGCAGCCACATACAGGCGAATGTCAGCAGCAGAGGAACCAGACCCGGCATCAGCTGGTCAAGGATAGTCTGCACGGTGGTAACACGAGTCTGACCATCCTGACCGGTGATAGTGGAAACCACCAGCGGGATGTTTACGTGCGTCCACTTGTTAACCAATGCCCCCATGACAAACAGGCCGAGGATTGACGCCCCCTCGGTCAGCTTCTGCAGGAAGCCGCCGCCCATATCTTTAACGATATCGACACCTTTACGGTAGCCATATGCCACACCGTAATAACGGGTTGCCAGACGAACCAGGTTAAACAGGATGAAGAACAGCAGTGGCCCCAGCAGGCTGCCGCTCATCGCGATACCTGCGCCGAGTGCGGCGAAGACCGGACGTACGGTACCCCAGAAGATCGGGTCACCGACGCCTGCCAGCGGACCCATCAGACCAACTTTGATACCGTTGATGGCACCATCGTCAATCTCTGCGCCGTTTGCACGCTGTTCTTCCATTGCCAGCGTAACGCCCAGTACTGGAGCCGCTACGTACGGATGGGTGTTAAAGAATTCCAGGTGACGCTTAATCGCTTGCTTACGTGCATCGTTGTTTTCCGGGTACAAGCGGCGGATAGCCGGTACCATGGAGAAACAGAAACCCAGCGCCTGCATACGTTCGAAGTTCCATGAACCCTGAAACAGGTTAGAACGAATGAACACGCCACGAATGTCACTCGGAGTGAGTTTTTTCTCGGTGGTAGTTTTAGTCATATCAACCATTTCGCTCACCTGCTAGTCCAGTTCGTTATCGAGATCGTTATTGCCAGCCGCCGCAGCAGGTGCACCGGCTACGCGGTTATATTTCGGGCTCAGCTGAATGTAGAGGATGGCCATGACTGCGCCAATCACACCCAGAGCAACCAGGTTGAAGTTAGTAAATGCCGCGGTGACGAAGCCGAGGTAGAAGAATGGCATCAGATAGCCTGCGCGCATCATGTTGATGACCATCGCATAACCAACCACTACGATCATACCGCCTGCGATGTTCAGACCGCCGGTTACGACTTCCGGAATGGCGTTAAGCATGCTCTGAACTTCACTGGTACCAACAGAAATCGCAACGATTACCGCCGGGATAGCGATACGCATAGCCTGCAGGAACAGCGAGGATACGTGCAGCCAGGAGAGCGCAGTCAGGTTACCGTTTTCGGCTGCCTTATCCGCTGCGTGCTGGAATGCTACGGTGATTGTACGAACGATAATGGTCAGTACCTGGCCTGCTGCTGCCAGTGGGATAGCCAGCGCGATACCGGCACCAATGCTTTGGTGACCCGCGATAACCAGAACGGTAGAGATAATTGAGGCCAGTGCAGCATCTGGTGCAACCGCAGCACCGATGTTCATCCAACCCAGGGCGATCATTTCCAGGGTACCACCGATGATGATACCGGTTTTCATATCCCCGAGAACGGCACCAATCAGCGTACAGGCCACCAACGGACGGTGGAACTGAAATTCATCGAGTACCGACTCCATACCCGCGATACATGCGACGATGAACACCAGCACAATCTGAAGAGTGGTAATCTCCATTGTACTTCTCCTATTGCTATACAGACTTAAGTGTGAAAACTAAGTAAATGCCAGGGAATTATTTCACCTTGGCAATCAAATCCATCATTTTCAGTTTCTGATCGGTAGAAACCTTACGGGCCTCAAGCTCAATACCGCGTTCGTTGAGTTTCTTGAAGGCTTCGATGTCTTTGTCATCGACAGAAATTGCGTTGTTTACCTGCGTTTTACCCTGACGGAAAGCCATACCGCCAATGTTCACGGAGGTAATCTTCACACCACCTTCAACGATACGTTCTACGTCGGTTGGGTTGGTGAACAACAGCATCACACGCTCACCTGCATATTTCGGGTTGTTGTAGACGCGGATCATTTTCGCGACATCAACCACATGCGCCGTCACACCCGGAGGTGCTACCTGAGTCAGCAGCGTTTTACGCACGGTATCGGCGGCAACTTCATCACTGACGACGATAATGCGCGTTACGTTGGTTTCTTTGGTCCAGCGAGTTGCCACCTGACCATGGATTAAGCGGTCATCAATACGCGCCAGGCCGATCTGCATATAATCGTTCGGCCCCATCGGTTTCGCGGGTGTTGCTGCTTTAGGTGCCGCGACGGGGGCAGGAGCGGCTTTTTCCACCGGTTTTGCTTTCAGCGCTTTCACGCCTTCGCTGCCGGTTTCAACGGCCAGTGCCACTAATTCATCAAAGCTTGGGTTGTCATCACGCGCCATGAAGGTCTCAACCAGCATGGGAATGTTCACACCGGCGATTACTTCGTAATGCTCTTTATCGACGACAATGCGGCTCGCAGCGTTAAACGGGCTGCCTCCCCATGTGTCAACGAGAAACAGCACGCCTTTACTGGTATCGAGTTTTGCCAACTGAGCGTTGTACTTTTCGATCAGCGTTTCAGCATTTTCGCCTGGAACGAAATCGATCCAGCCGACGTTTTCCTGCTCGCCTAACAGCATCTCTGCCGTCTTAAGTAACTGCTCTGCAGCCCAACCATGTGTGCCTATTACAATAGCAATGGTCACTTGCTACCTCCTTTATTATCGTTAACACATCAACGTGAAGATGTATTTGAATCGTCGTCCGCAATCGAATCGATTCAGATAAGGGTTACAAAGAAAAACCTATGATTTTCGTGAATTATTTTAGATATCGAAAAAAATATTTTATGTGATGAAGATCCGTAATTTAACTTCCGATTAAAAGAAATTTCGAAGGGTAAAATATCTCCGAAACAACTTATTGCAAAGGAAGGTAAATCTTTGCTAAAAACAGCTTCTCTCTGTTATGTTTAGCATCTGTTTAATTACTCAGGAGTATAGGGCAGTAGCCCACCATATGGATCGTCACCGACGTCATTTCACCTTCAGGCCGTATCAAGCCTGTCAGATTGGCACTTTTTGCCACAAATTTTCTCTGCATATCGCTTTAACGCCTGAGATCCTCAGCGCGCAGTTTGGTCATTCCTTAAGCAGGAGCTTGTCATGGAATTATTAATGGACCCGCAGATTTGGGTGGGTTTGCTCACGCTTGTCGTTCTCGAAATTGTTCTGGGTATTGATAACCTGGTCTTCATTGCGATCCTGGCTGATAAGCTGCCGCCGAAACAGCGTGATAAAGCGCGTTTAATCGGTTTGTCACTGGCACTGATTATGCGTCTGGGCTTGTTGTCCGTGATTTCGTGGATGGTGACGCTGACAAAGCCGCTGTTCACGGTAATGGACTATGCGTTCTCGGGGCGCGATCTGATTATGCTGCTGGGGGGTATTTTCCTCTTGTTCAAGGCTACGACAGAGCTGCATGAGCGGCTGGAAAACCGTGAACATGATACCGGCCAGACGAAAGGGTATGCGAGCTTTTGGGTTGTCGTAACGCAGATTGTCATCCTCGATGCGGTGTTCTCGCTGGATGCCGTGATTACGGCGGTCGGCATGGTCAACCATCTGCCAGTGATGATGGCGGCAGTAGTGATTGCCATGGCCGTGATGCTGCTGGCCTCTAAGCCGCTGACACGATTTGTGAACCAACACCCGACGGTGGTGGTGCTATGTCTGAGCTTCCTGTTGATGATTGGTCTGAGCCTGGTTGCCGAAGGGTTTGGCTTCCATATTCCGAAAGGTTATCTGTATGCGGCGATTGGTTTCTCGATCATCATCGAGTTGTTTAACCAGATTGCCCGTCGTAACTTTATTCGCCACCAGTCGACGCTGCCGCTGCGTGCACGTACTGCCGATGCAATCCTGCGTCTGATGGGCGGTAAACGTCAGGCCAGCGTGCAGATGGAATCCGATAACCCGGTGCCTGTTCCTGTCCCGGAAGGCGCGTTTGTGGAAGAAGAACGCTATATGATCAACGGCGTCCTCTCCCTGGCGTCGCGTTCGTTACGCGGGATTATGACGCCTCGTGGTGAAATCAGCTGGGTTGATGCCGACCTGAGCGTGGCAGAAATTCGCGAGCAGTTGCTCTCTTCACCTCACAGCCTGTTCCCGGTGTGTCGTGGCGAACTGGATGAAATCATCGGTATCGTGCGTGCTAAAGAGCTGCTGGTGGCGCTGGAAGACGGTGTGGATGTGGCGGCGATTGCCTCTGCTTCTCCGGCTATTGTTGTTCCGGAGACGCTGGATCCGATCAATCTGTTAGGCGTACTGCGTCGTGCCCGCGGTAGCTTCGTTATCGTCACTAACGAGTTTGGCGTAGTACAGGGTCTGGTCACGCCGCTGGACGTATTAGAAGCCATTGCCGGTGAATTCCCGGATGCCGATGAAACACCTGAAATTATTGCTGATGCAGGTGGTTGGTTGGTCAAAGGCGGTACCGATCTGCATGCGTTGCAACAGGCGCTGGACGTGGATACGTTAGTGAATGAAGACGAAGACATCGCCACGGTAGCAGGTTTAGTCATTGCGGCTAACGGCCATATTCCACGTGTCGGTGATGTTATCGAAGTTGCACCGCTGAGCATTACGATTGTCGAAGCGAATGACTATCGTGTGGATTTAGTTCGCATTGTTAAAGAACAACCCGCTCACGACGAAGACGAGTAATCGGGTTTAGCGAAACGGCATGACGGGCATACTGTGTCGCCCGTTATGTCGGGTGGGCGGCGGCGTGCTGCCCGCCAGCCATTTTGGGAAATCACGCAGCGGCATTGGCTTTGCGTACAAAAAACCTTGCAACAAATGTACGCCGTGTCGGCGCAAATGCTGAGCCTGCGCCTGGGTCTCAACGCCTTCCGCCACCAGTTCTATATTCAATTTTTTCCCCAAAGCGATAATGATGTCTGTGACGGTTGAGTTCACGGCGTCTGTTCCTATTGCCGAAGTAAATGATTTATCGATCTTCAGCACATCCGGGCGGAGTTTTTCCAGCCAGGAGAGCGAGCTGTTACCGGTACCGAAATCATCAATTGCCAGTTTTACGCCAAGACGATTTAATTCGCGTACGACCCGATAATCCACATCCAGTAACGCATCTCGTTCGGTCAGTTCGATAACCAACTGCTGGATTGGGTGCTGGCTGAACCAGTACTGATTAAGATCTTTTAGCAGCGTGCCGTTACGAAAATGGCTGGCGGCGACATTAATCCCAATATGAAACTGACTGCTCATCGGGAAAACGTGTCTTTGCTGAATGGTTTCTGCGATGACATGACGGGTTAGCGGCACAATCAGGTTGTGCTCCTCAGCGATGGGAATAAACACTTCCGGAGAGATCCAACCCTGGCGTGGGTTATTCCAGCGTAGAAGAATCTCCACGCCCATGCATTGCTGGGTTTGCGCATTAAGCAGCGGCTGGCAAAATAGCTCGAATTCCCGAGCAGCAAGGGCCAGATTAATCTCCCAGGAAAAACTCATTCTGCTGGCGGTCGCCAGCCATGCCAGGTAACCCACTAATAAACTTAGGATCACCGCCAGCGGCAGCTGTGTTGGCAGATGTTTAATCGCCAGTTCACTGGGACCGGGGCCGGTGACGCTAATGGTAAACGGGAAATGTTGAGATGACAGCTGGTAGCGTTTTTCATCATTTAGCTTAGGCAGAGTATCGACCACACCTTGATCATACAGTAGATGCCGATTACCAACGGTTAAGCTGGCATCGGTGATCTGCGGCGGCTGGGGTTCAAGCAACATAGACGACAATAAATCAATATTGACGATTTCCAGCACGCCATCTTCACCATCGGCAGAGGATGGATACCATTGCGTCAGAATCGGGCTGCCTTTTATCAGCGAATGGTCAGTAGACAGCAGCAGTTGCGGTTCCCTGCTGGGTAATTCGGGCTGTAGTTGACGAATGGGGACATTGCGATACCCAAAAATGCTGGAGCAATAGAGGATCCCGCTTTGAATCAGATTAATAGAACGCACCGTTTGCAGTCTTGCGGCATGTTTGCTTAACGGTAAACGTGCCACTGAGCAGGGGAGGCCAATTAACGGCAGCAATACATCACGTCCGGTCTGCAAGGGTAAAAGTACGTCATCCAGTTCTTCTACAGCATGGTTGGCAAAGGTGACGATATTTCGGTGATTTAAATTACGCTCCGAAATAAATCGAACAGTTAATGTGAGGATGAGCGTCAGTAGTGCACATACTGTGCAAACGATTAAGCGATTCCGGCGATAATTTTTAATGATCCGTTGTGCTGTTTGCATGCGGGCCGCCCGATAAGCCGTTGGTCACAGAAGCCAACAGCAACAGAGCAAGTGTAGTGGGGAAAATTACAGTAGACGAGGGAGAGGGGGCAAATTCGCCCATCCGTCGCAGATGGGCGAAAATTAAGTATTAGTCACATTGAACTTTGATTGCCAGGCCACCGCGTGACGTTTCGCGGTATTTGGCGTTCATGTCTTTACCTGTTTCGTACATGGTCTCAATGACTTTATCCAGCGAGACGCGCGGCGCGCTGGTACGGCGCATTGCCATACGCGCAGCGTTGATCGCCTTCACTGAAGCAATGGCGTTACGCTCAATGCACGGAACCTGTACCTGACCGGCAACCGGATCGCAGGTTAAGCCGAGGTTATGTTCCATGCCGATTTCGGCAGCAACACACACCTGCTCAGGGCTCGCGCCCAACAGTTCAGCCAGACCAGCGGCAGCCATGGAGCAGGCTACGCCCACTTCACCCTGACAACCTACTTCTGCACCAGAGATTGAGGCGTTCATTTTGTACAACGCGCCAATTGCACCGGCCGCCAGGAAATAGCGGGTATAGATATCGGGGCTGACGGACTCGATGAAATGATCGTAATAGGCCAATACCGCAGGCACGATACCGCAGGCACCGTTGGTTGGCGCTGTCACCACGCGACCGCCCGCGGCGTTTTCTTCGTTAACGGCCAGCGCGAACATGTTCACCCAGTCGATCACGTTCATCGGATCGTTGGACAGCTTATCGCTGGAAACCAGCATACGACGCAGAGCTGAAGCACGACGAGGAACGCGCAGCGGACCCGGCAACACACCTTCGGTGTTCATGCCACGATCGATACAGGCCTGCATGGTTTGCCAGACGTGGCCAAAGTACTCTTCAATCTCTTTTTTGCTGTGCAGAGCAAGTTCGTTCTGCATCGCCATGCCAGAGAGAGACAGGCCGGTGCTATTGCAGTACTCCAGCATTTCAGTCGCGGATTTGAACGGATAAGGCACGCTGACCTCGCCCGCGGCATCCTGACCAAAATGTTCTTCATCAACGATGAATCCACCGCCGATTGAGTAGTAGGTTTTGCTATAAATGACGGTTTCGCCATTGTACGCATGGATCTGCATTCCGTTTTCATGCAGCGGCAGGTTGCCGTTGTGAAAACGCATCCCGTCATTCTGCGGGAAATCCACTTCGTGCTGACCCTGTGCAAGCAGCAGGCGTCCACGCGTTTCTACGTCGCGGATAAATCCGGGGATGCTATCTATATCCACGGTAGCAGGCTCATTGCCCGCCAGACCCATAATAATGGCGATATCGGTGTGGTGACCTTTACCCGTGAGCGACAGTGAACCATACACGTCGACGGCGACACGAGTAACGCTGTCCAGTAATCCTTTTTCGACCAGGTCATCGACGAACTGTTTACCCGCCTTCATAGGCCCTACGGTATGGGAAGATGAGGGACCAATCCCCACCTTAAACATGTCGAATAGACTAATCACGATAATACTCCTACAGGGCGACTGGGCTTTCCAGTAACGATGTTATAACTGCGCATAGTGTAAGAGGGAACGCGGCGATCGGCTTAACTATTCACATGAATTAAACTAATAGATAACCGCGGTTTTACTAATGTTGTGACCTGAGTTTCAAGTTGTCTATGGAGTGCGTAAAGATAAGTATAGTCAGGGCTTGACGCCAATTTGCAGCGCCAGCTCACGAATTATTCCGGCGGTCATTCCCCAGACGAAATATTGCTCATACCAGGAAAGCCATACACGATGTGAATCGCCGCGGCGGTAGATATCCAACGGGTGATAACGACCTAAATGCAGGGCCTGCGCCAGCGGCATTTCGAACACGGCGGAAACTTCGTCTTCACTTGCGCGATACGGCAAATTTGGCGGGATAATCCCTACCACCGGTGTGACCTGGAAGCCGGTCACGCTGTCGACCGGTGGCAGAACGCCAATCACCTCAACGCAAGAAGGGGGGATCGCCACTTCTTCCTGCGCTTCGCGAAGGGCGGCGGCAATCAACGAGGCGTCGCTGCTATCCACCGCGCCGCCGGGAAAGGCGACCTGTCCGGCGTGCTTGCGCAGATGAACGGATCGCTGGGTTAACAGCAACCCAGGCTGTGGACGACGCACGACGGGGATCAGTACGGCGGCCTGGCGCTGGTTTAACGCGGCATGGTTGACCTGCGGGCGCAGGAGTTGGAAGCGCGATAAAAAATCATCAAGCGTCAGGCTGCTGTATTCCACGTCTCAGTTCTCCAGTTGGTGCAAAATACGATTCACTTTATCAAACGTTTCCTGATATTCAGCGTCTTCCTGACTGTCCGCCACTATGCCGCCACCTGCGGAACAATAAATTTGTCCGTTTGTGGCTGTCAGCGTGCGAATGGTGATGCTGGTATCCATATTGCCGCAGAAACTCAGATAACCGATGCTGCCGCACCAGGCATTACGTCTTTGTGGCTCCAGTTCGTCAATAATTTCCATCGCCCGCACTTTCGGCGCACCGGTAATAGAGCCGCCAGGGAAGGCGGCGCGCAGCAGGTCGGTGGCGTGTAATGACTCTGGCAGACGCGCGATAATGGTGCTGACCAAATGATGAACAGCAGGGAACGGTTCGACCACAAACAGCTCCGGAACCTGTACCGAACCCGGTACGGCAACGCGGCCAATATCATTACGCATCAAATCGACGATCATCAGGTTCTCCGCACGATCCTTCGGCGAATTCGCCAGCCGCCGGGCCTGCTCACGATCGGCATCGGCATCTTCAAGCCTGGGCAACGTACCTTTAATAGGACGGGTCTGGATATGCTGGTTCTCCAGCAGAATAAAACGTTCTGGCGAAAGGCTGAGGATAACGCCTTCCTCAAGACGAATAAACGCGCTGAACGGGGCGCGGTTAGCGTGATTGAGTTTGACAAATGCCTGCCACTCATCCCCCTCGTAATGCGCTTGAAAACGCTGCGCGAGGTTGACCTGGTAACAATCGCCGCTGTGCAGATAGCCCTGTACCTGGCGGAATTTTTCGCCATACCGGGCGCGGCTCATATTGGACTGCCACGCCGAGGTCAATGTAAACGGCTCACGCGTTGGCGGTTGTTGCGCGTCGAGCCATTTCAGGCGAGCCTCGACATCGGTATGGCTGAGCAGCGATACGGTCTGCAACTTGTGGTCAACAATCAGCGCCCAGTCGTAAATGCCAACGGCCATATCCGGTAGCGTAATATCGCGCTCAGCAATAGTGGGCAGAGATTCAAAGCGTCGGCCAAGGTCGTAGCCAAACAGACCTAACGCGCCGCCCTGAAACGGCAGATCCGGGTGATACTCGGGGTGAATCTTGTGTGCAGCTAGCGCGGAATGTAATACCGTCATTGGATCATCAAGCGAGCGCGTGATTGCGTGCCCGTCCTGCACTACGGTCTCTTCAGCACGTGTAACCAACGTGGTGACGGGATCCGCCACCAGAATATCAAAGCGGTTATGCGGATGGTCGGCTTGACCTGAATGCAGCAGCATCGCCCAGGGCAGATGGCTTAATGTCGAAAAATAGCGTTCAGCGGCGTCCTGACGCCAGGGTAATGTGATTACTGCGGGAGATAACGTCTTCATCAGTCCTGACTCGTTGCTACTCTACTGGCTAACTGCCCGGTAGCATGAAATAATTAGCGCAGACAATTTAGCAGGAGTTAACAATGTTTGCAGGTTTACCTTCACTCAGTCATGAGCAGCAGCAAAAAGCGGTAGAGCGTATTCAGGAGCTGATGTCGCAGGGGATGAGCAGCGGACAAGCCATTGCTCTGGTTGCTGAAGAGTTACGCGCCAGTCATACCGGCGAGCGGATCGTGGCGCGTTTTGAAGATGAAGACGAATAACGCCGCTTAAACTGCAGCGATTATCTTAATCTCAACTTTGTATTTCGGGTTCATCAATCCGGCCTGAACGGTACAACGTACCGGCGCGTGGCCAGCAACGACCCACGCGTCCCAGGCTTTGTTCATGGCGGCAAAATCGTTTTTGTCTGCCAAAAACAGGGTGGCATCAAGAATACGTGACTTGTTACTGCCTTGTTTTTCCAGCACCGCATCAATTTGCGCCAGCGTATTTGCCGTCTGCTCAAAGGCGTCTGCATCCAGATTTTCCGGCACGCCGGTGTAATACAGCGTGTTGTTGTGGATTACCACGTCGGACCAACGCGCTTCGGCATCAATGCGCACAATCGTCATAAATCATTCCTCGTTTACGTTTTTTCATAATAGCTTTGGGTTGCGCCAAGACTGCCATAATGTTGTGCCCACGTCACCTCTTCAACTGGCGAAAGACCCGCTGGCCTGACATAATCCCTGTTCAAATGAACAGGGGGCAGTGTGACGGACGATTTTGCAGCAGACGGTCAGTTGGCTAAAGCGATACCGGGTTTTAAACCGCGAGAACCACAGCGGCAGATGGCCATCGCCGTCAGTCATGCCATCGAAAAATCACAACCGCTGGTGGTAGAAGCCGGAACCGGAACGGGTAAAACCTACGCTTATCTTGCCCCAGCGCTGCGTGCCGGAAAGAAGGTCATTGTCTCCACGGGCTCGAAGGCGTTGCAGGATCAGCTATACAGCCGCGACCTCCCGACCGTCGCGAAAGCACTGAAGTTCACCGGTAAACTGGCGCTGCTGAAAGGGCGTTCAAACTATCTGTGCCTTGAGCGTCTCGAACAGCAGGCGCTGGCGGGTGGCGACTTGCCGGTACAAACGTTAAGCGACGTCATTCTGCTGCGCTCCTGGTCAAATCAAACCCTTGATGGGGACATCAGCACCTGCGTCAGCGTGGCGGAAGACTCTCAGGCCTGGCCGCTGGTGACCAGCACTAATGACAACTGTCTGGGCAGCGACTGCCCGCTGTATAAAGAGTGTTTTGTCGTTAAAGCGCGTAAAAAAGCGATGGATGCGGATGTCGTCGTGGTTAACCATCATCTGTTTCTCGCCGATATGGTGGTAAAAGAGAGCGGGTTTGGCGAACTGATCCCGGAAGCTGATGTGATGATCTTCGATGAAGCGCATCAGTTACCGGATATCGCCAGCCAGTACTTTGGTCAATCGCTCTCCAGTCGCCAGCTGTTAGACCTGGCGAAAGACATCACCATTGCCTATCGCACCGAGCTGAAAGACACTCAGCAGCTGCAAAAGTGCGCCGATCGCCTTGCACAAAGCGCTCAGGACTTCCGCTTGCAGCTTGGTGAGCCGGGCTATCGCGGAAACCTGCGGGAACTGCTGGCCGACCAGCGCGTACAGCGCGCGTTTTTGCTGCTCGATGACACGCTGGAGCTGTGTTATGACGTGGCGAAGCTGTCTCTCGGACGTTCGGCATTGCTGGATGCCGCGTTTGAGCGCGCCACGCTTTATCGTGCGCGTCTGAAGCGCCTGAAAGAGATCAACCAGCCAGGCTTCAGCTACTGGTATGAATGCACCTCCCGCCATTTCACCCTCGCGCTGACGCCGCTTACGGTGGCGGATAAATTCAAAGAAGTGATGGAACAAAAGCCGGGCTGCTGGATTTTTACTTCCGCGACGCTGTCGGTAAACGATGACCTGCATCATTTCACTGCACGACTGGGTATTGAAGATGCCGAGTCGATGCTGCTGCCGAGCCCATTTGATTACACGCGCCAGGCGCTGCTGTGCGTGCCGCGTAATCTCCCGCAAACCAACCAGCCGGGGGCTGCGCGTCAGCTGGCATCCATGCTGCGACCTATTATCGAAGCGAACAACGGTCGCTGTTTTATGCTGTGCACTTCGCACGCGATGATGCGCGATCTGGCGGAACAATTCCGCGCTACTATGACGCTTCCCGTACTGCTGCAGGGCGAAACCAGCAAAGGACAACTGCTACAGCAGTTTGTCAGCGCAGGTAATGCGCTACTGGTTGCCACCAGCAGCTTCTGGGAAGGCGTGGACGTGCGCGGCGATACGCTGTCGCTGGTGATAATCGATAAACTGCCGTTTACCTCGCCGGACGACCCGCTGTTAAAAGCCCGAATGGAGGATTGTCGACTGCGCGGCGGCGATCCGTTCGAAGACGTCCAGTTGCCGGATGCGGTAATCACCCTGAAGCAGGGTGTAGGGCGTCTGATACGTGATGCTGACGATCGCGGCGTGCTGGTGATTTGCGACAATCGTCTGGTTATGCGGCCATACGGCGCCACCTTCCTGGCGAGTCTTCCTCCTGCGCCGCGGACGCGTGACATCGCTCGCGCGGTTCGCTTTCTTGCCATACCAACGACTGAGTAATTTGTTACGGAGTGTGGTAAGATGCGCGCCAAATTTATTGATCTGATCACAAACACCCATGCGAATTCTGGCTATCGATACCGCCACAGAGGCGTGCTCTGTTGCCCTGTGGAATGACGGTACTATCAAGGCTCACTTTGAGCTTTGCCCACGAGAACACACCCAACGAATTTTACCGATGGTTCAGGAAATCCTGGCCGCTGGCGATCTCACGTTAACCGATATCGACGCCCTGGCGTTTGGTCGCGGTCCCGGCAGTTTCACCGGCGTGCGTATCGGTATTGGCATTGCTCAGGGGCTGGCGTTAGGCGCAAACTTACCGATGATCGGCGTCTCCACCCTGGCGACCATGGCGCAGGGCGCCTGGCGTAAGTCGGGCGCGACTCGCGTGCTGGCGGCGATTGACGCGCGAATGGGCGAAGTCTACTGGGCCGAATACCAGCGTGATGACAACGGTAACTGGCACGGTGAAGAAACCGAAGCGGTGTTAACCCCCGAGCAGGTACATGAGCGTTTATTGCAGCTGTCTGGCGAGTGGGTGACGGTCGGGACGGGCTGGCCGGCATGGCCAGAGCTTGGTAAAGACAGCGGGCTGACGCTCAGCGATGGTGACGTGCTGCTTCCAGCGGCTGAAGACATGCTGCCCGTCGCCACGCAAATGCTGGCTGCGGGTGAGACCGTAGCGGTCGAACACGCTGAACCGGTTTATTTACGTAACACCGTGGCGTGGAAGAAACTTCCCGGTAAAGAATGAATCTTAGTAGTAGAACCCCGGCTAAGACGTACAGTCGTCAGTGCACAGCATTGTGAACAGGCCGGGGCAGAAGCTAAGAAAAGGGAGTCACAATATGGCGGTGCAAAAGCAGTTATTGAAAGGTGTGTTGGCGGGGGCCTTAGCGTTAATGCTTAGCGGCTGCGTCACCATCCCGGATGCGATTAAAGGTTCGAGCCCGATGCCGCAGCAGGATCTGGTGCGGGTGATGAATGCGCCGCAGCTGTATGTCGGACAGGAAGCGCGTTTCGGCGGCAAAGTGGTGGATATTCAGAACCAGCAGGGAAAATCCCGTCTGGAAATTGCCACCGTTCCGCTCGATAGCGGTGCACGCCCCGTGCTGGGTGAAGCCTCTCGTGGGCGGATATATGCTGATGTAAATGGCTTCCTTGACCCGGTGGACTTTCGCGGGCAACTGGTCACCGTCGTCGGCCCGATAAGCGATACGGTGGACGGAAAAATCGGTAATACGCCGTATAAATTCATGCTGATGCAGGTAACTGGTTATAAACGCTGGCATATTACTCAGCAGATTGTCATGCCGCCTCAGCCTATCGACCCCTGGTTCTACGGTGCGCGTGGCTGGCCTTACGGTGGCTACGGCGGATGGGGCTGGTACAATCCCGGCCCGGCACAGGTTCAGACCATAGTAACAGAGTAACTCTTTGTTTTAATGGTAAAAGAAACAGCGGCTCGTCCGCTGTTTCTGCATTAACGTGGATATAAGAAAAATAAATAGTGACGTGCTTCGCAACCTTGTCGTTGTGTAATAAACAAACTGGTACGCTGAGTTAATATTATGTTAACAGTTTGTTTATTGCCTGGGGTTGTGATGACGACGAATACGCATTTTAGAGGTGATGTATTGAAAAAGGTTTGGCTTAACCGTTATCCCGCTGGTGTTCCTGCGGAGATCAATCCTGACCGTTATCAATCCCTGGTGGAACTCTTTGAACACTCAGTAAGACGCTATGCCGATCAGCCCGCGTTTGTAAACATGGGGGAGGTGATGACCTTCCGCAAGCTTGAAGAGCGTAGCCGTGCGTTTGCCGCATATTTGCAACAGGGGCTCGGGCTGAAAAAGGGCGATCGCGTCGCGCTGATGATGCCGAATCTGCTGCAATATCCGGTCGCACTGTTTGGGATTTTACGTGCCGGCATGATCGTCGTGAACGTGAACCCGTTGTATACGCCTCGCGAGCTGGAACATCAGCTCAACGACAGCGGCGCGTCGGCGATTGTCATCGTATCTAACTTTGCTCATACGCTGGAAAAGGTGGTCGACAAAACGTCGGTGCAACACGTGATCCTGACGCGTATGGGCGATCAGCTGTCTACCGCCAAAGGAACGCTGGTTAACTTTGTCGTGAAGTACATCAAGCGCCTGGTGCCGAAGTATCACCTGCCGGATGCCATCTCATTTCGCAGTGCGCTGCAAAACGGCTATCGCATGCAGTATGTGAAGCCCGAAGTGGTGTCGGAAGATTTGGCGTTTCTGCAATATACCGGCGGGACAACCGGCGTGGCGAAAGGCGCGATGCTCACGCACCGCAACATGCTGGCTAACCTGGAGCAGGTTAACGCCACCTACGGCCCATTGTTGCATCCGGGCAAAGAACTGGTGGTAACGGCTCTACCGCTGTATCACATTTTTGCGCTGACGATGAACTGCCTGCTGTTTATTGAGTTGGGTGGTCAAAACCTGCTGATTACTAACCCGCGTGATATCCCAGGACTGGTCAAAGAGCTGGCGAAGTATCCGTTTACCGCGATGACCGGCGTCAATACGCTGTTTAACGCGCTGCTAAATAACAAAGAGTTTCAGCAACTGGACTTCTCGTCACTGCACCTTTCAGCAGGTGGCGGAATGCCGGTTCAACAGGCGGTAGCTGAACGTTGGGTGAAGCTGACGGGGCAGTATCTGCTGGAAGGCTATGGTCTGACGGAGTGCGCCCCGCTGGTGAGTGTCAACCCTCACGATATTGACTACCACAGCGGAAGTATCGGTTTACCGGTTCCCTCCACTGAGGTCAAGCTGGTGGACGACGACGACAACGAAGTGCCGCCGGGAGAACCGGGTGAGCTGTGTGTGAAAGGTCCACAGGTGATGCTGGGCTACTGGCAGCGACCAGACGCCACTGACGAAATCATCAAAGACGGCTGGCTGCACACCGGCGATATTGCGGTGATGGATGATGAAGGCTTCCTGCGTATTGTCGATCGTAAGAAAGATATGATCCTGGTGTCCGGCTTTAACGTCTACCCTAATGAAATTGAAGACGTGGTTATGCAACACCCTGGCGTGCAGGAAGTGGCTGCTGTTGGGGTTCCGTCCGGCAGCAGCGGTGAAGCGGTGAAAATTTTCGTGGTGAAGAAAGATGCCTCGTTAACCGATGACGCGCTGGTCACTTTCTGTCGTCGTCACCTGACGGGCTATAAAGTACCAAAGCTGGTGGAGTTTCGCGATGAGTTGCCGAAATCTAACGTTGGTAAAATTTTGCGACGAGAATTACGTGACGAAGCGCGTGCCAAAGTGGACAATAAAGGCTGAGCGTTAAGTCAGCCAGTAGAAAACGCCGGGAAACCCGGCGTTTTTTTTGGCGCAAACCTAAGAGAGCACGATTTGAATTATCAAATGATCACCACGGACGACGCGTTGGCCACGCTGTGCGAAGCCGTCCGTGAATTTCCGGCGATAGCCCTGGATACAGAATTTGTTCGCACGCGTACCTATTATCCGCAGTTGGGGCTGATCCAGCTGTTTGATGGCAAACACGTTGCTCTGATTGATCCGCAGGGGATCACCGACTGGTCGCCGCTGCGCGATATTCTGCGTGATACTGCCATCACCAAATTCCTGCATGCAGGTAGCGAAGATCTGGAAGTGTTTCTCAACGCTTTTGGCGAACTGCCGCAGCCGTTGATTGATACACAAATTCTGGCTGCTTTTTGTGGTCGTCCGCTGTCGTGGGGGTTTGCCGCGATGGTGGAAGAGTTTACGGGGGTGGCGCTGGACAAAAGCGAATCCCGCACCGACTGGCTGGCCAGACCGCTGACCGAGCGTCAGTGTGAGTACGCGGCGGCTGATGTCTGGTATCTATTACCGATCACCACAAAACTGATGGTTGAAACTGAAGCCAGCGGCTGGCTGCCAGCCGCACTGGACGAATGTCGCTTAATGCAGCAGCGTCGCCAGGAGGTTCTGGCGCCTGAAGACGCATGGCGCGATATCACTAACGCCTGGCAGTTGCGTACTCGTCAGTTGGCCTGCCTGCAACTGCTTGCCGACTGGCGACTGCGTAAAGCGCGTGAGCGCGATCTGGCGGTGAACTTTGTGGTGCGTGAAGAACACCTGTGGGCGGTCGCTCGTTATATGCCAGGGAGTCTGGGTGAGCTGGACAGCCTCGGCCTTTCCGGTAGTGAAATTCGCTTCCACGGCAAAACGCTGATTTCTCTGGTAGAAAAAGCGCAGGCTTTACCGGAAGAATCACTGCCACAGCCGCTGCTGAATTTGATGGATATGCCTGGATACCGCAAAGCGTTTAAAGCTATTAAGGCGCTGGTTGCCGAGGTGAGTACTGAGCATAATCTTAGCGTCGAACTGCTGGCTTCACGCCGTCAAATCAACCAGCTACTCAACTGGCACTGGAAATTAAAGCCGCAGCAGACCCTGCCGGAGTTGGTTTCCGGTTGGCGTGGCGAACTGATGTCCGATCGTCTCAACGCGCTGCTGCAGGAATATCCGCAGTAAGTCACCAGGCTCGCCGGGTTGCGCCATTGCTAACCCGGCCTGCGCAACGCTACAAATCAAGCACCAGGCGCTTACCTTTGGCGCGTGAGCAGCAAATAAGCATGCTTTGCTGGCTGGCTTTTTCGTCGTCGCTGAAATACTGATCGCGGTGATCCGCTTCCCCTTCAAGAATCGTCGTTTCACAGGTGCCGCAAACACCTTCCCGGCACAGGCACTCAACGCGCGCGGCTTTGTTATTTTCGATAACCTGCAAAATGGTCATCTCTTCCGGGACCACAAACTCGCGTCCGGAACGCGCCAGAATCAGGGTAAAGGCATCACCGCTTTTATCTTCCAGCGCAAATTGTTCGAAATGTAGCGTATTGCTGTCCAGTCTATGGAGGGAAGCCGCTTCTCTGACGGCATCGTTGAGCACTGCTGGCCCGCAGGTGTAAATATGTGTGCCGGGTTCGACATCGGCCAGCAGGCGAGATAAATCAAGGCGGGTCCCTGCTCTTGACAGATGCAGATGAATACGATCGACGCTGGGGTGCTGCAGGAGTTCGTCATAAAACGCGCAGTTGTCCTGACTGGGAGAGCAATAATGCAGTTGCCATTGCGCCTTAGAATGTTCCAGCTCCGGGATATGCGATAAAAACGGTGTGATGCCGATACCTCCAGCAATCAACAGATGTTGTTGTGCCTGAGGAGCGAGGGCGAACAGATTGTTTGGTGTGGAGATCGTGAGCGTGTCGCCGGGTTTCACGTTTTGATGCAGATATCGTGAGCCGCCTTTGGATGCTTCCTCCAGTCGTACGGCGATTTGCCAGGCGCTCGTATCAAAGGGTGAACTCATCAGCGAGTATGCATTGCTGTACAGATTCTCGCCATCGCGCATCTGCACGATAATATGGCTGCCACCCTGAAACGCGGGCAACGGCTCGCCTGATGTCGCCGTTAAAGTAAAGCGTTTTACCTGCGCGGTAATCGTCTCAATCCGGCTGACCCGGACTTCTTGCATTTGATAATCAGACATTGCGGCACTCCCTAAAAAATCTGTCCGGCGCGGCTTAACGATGCGCCGGAACCTGTCGTTACAGCCTCTGGTTATTCCTGAAACACCTGAGCGACCAGATTATGGAAATGGGCAATGCCATGTTCGGAGATACCGCTGCCGCTGGTGTCGGCCATAATGCGGCCCTGACCGCGATACCCGCGCGATTTCAACCCTTTTTGGACACTTTCAACCAGACGTAAATCTTCAGGGCGGAAGACGTTGCGATACCATTCGATCAATTGTTTCTGCTCTTCGGTCAGATCTTCGTTGGTGAAGTAGATGTCATAGTTTTGCAGCGTGGTTTCTGCATCCACTGGAAATTCGTAGATAACGGTCATCATGCCTTTGATTGGCGTAACGTTGAGCATGGTGCACGGCCACAGCCAGAAACCGTGGAAGGCGGCATCAACACCTTCTTCGAACTTAAATGACTGCTCTGACGGTTTGGCGAAACCGTATTGTAGCGTCCAGTTGCCGTGCATAGTATGCCAGTAACGATCAACCTGAACCGAGTCGGAAAAACCAGGGTGAGCCGGGCCGCAGTGGTAGCACTCCAGATAGTTATCGACAATATTCTTCCAGTTGGCTGGAGTTCGGGTCGTAAAGCGCGCCGCCAGCTTCAGGTCATGCACATCAGGGCAGGCTTCGATAACTTTGTCTGCAAGACCTGGGAGTTGCTCTTCCACGCTGCCCGCGTTCGGATCCATGTTGATAAACACGAATCCGGCATATTCTTCCAGCCGTACCGGGGTGAGATGTGCTTTCTCACTGTCGAAGTTGGCAACGTTTTCGCAGTTACGTGCATGCGCCAGGTTACCGTCAAGCTTGAATGCCCAGGCGTGGTAAGGGCAGGTAATCACATTTTTCGCTTTCCCTTCGCCGCTCAACAGCTGATGACCACGATGCGGGCAAACGTTGTAGAACGCGCGCAGCACGTTATCGCGACCACGTACCAGCACGATGTTCTCGCCAATCACTTCCCGGGTTACATAGTCATTGGGTTTCGCCAGTTCGCTACTGTGGGCGACGCAAATCCAGCTCTTAGCGAACACTTTCTCCTGCTCGTGCTCGAAGGCCTGATGGTCGGTATAGAACCGGGCAGGGATAGTCCAGGCGTCCTGTGGGTTGGCACAGAAATTTTGCGGCAGAATAAACTCAGGGCTCAGATTGCTCATTGGAATACCTTTAATTTGTGAGTAAGAGGATTTTTTACTGGCGCTTAATTGTCGCCTTTGAGTAATGTCGCGGCCGGTGGTGCGACGGGGACGTCCACTGGCGTTTCGGGGAGATGACCTTCAATTTGATGTGCAGGAACGTGGGCATAGTCCTGCCGTACCCAACGAAGAAAACCGCCAACCTTCACCAACAGAATGGCGAGGAAGGGAAGTGCGGTCAGAACCACCGTGGTCTTCATGGTTTCCAGGGACGCGCCGGTGAACAAAATCGATAATGGGATCAGGGTGATGACCACGCACCAGAACAGACGTAAGCTACGTTGCGGATCTTCCCCTTCCTGCAGGTTACGCGTGCTGGTGGCCGCCATGGTGTAGGCGACGGCATCCATATGCGAGGCGAGAAAAATAATCATGATTGCCAGATACGCCACCAGGAACAGTTTCCCGGCAGGCAACGACATCAACACTTGCTGTACGGCTGTTTCGCCGCCTAACGTGGCCATAACCTGCGGTACGTCGATCACACCGTTCACAAATTGGTGAATGGAGTAGCTTTCCATCACGCCAAAGAAGAACCAGCAGCCAACGGTACTACCCAGGATTAACGCCCAGATAACCTCTTTGATTTTGCGACCACGGGATACGCGAGTGACAAACATTGCCACGCCAGGGGTGTAGGAGATCCACCACAGCCAATAGAACACCGTCCAGTTGCGGGTGAACTCACCGTTGCCGAGCGGGTCGGTGAACAGACTCATCTGCAAAAAGTTTTGTGTCGTCAGACCGATGGCGTTAATGATGTTGTTGGTGATGAACTCGGTCGGGCCGACAATCAGCACCAACAGCGGCAGTAAAAACGCCCCCCAGCCGACCATTTTGCTCAGACGTTGCAAGCCGTTGTTGATGCCAATCCAGGAGCTCAGACAGAAAATGCCGCCAGAGAACAGGATAACAAACGCCTGTACGGTGAAGTTATCCGGTAAACCCGTGAGAGCAGATAAACCACGGGTAAAGGTGGCGGCGGTGACAACCAGAGAGATGGTTAACGCGCCAACTGTGGCGATCAGGAACATCAAATCAACCAGCCGGCCCCAGACGCCCTGCGGATGCACGCCGGTGATAGCGGCGATTATTCCGGACAGGCTCAGCCCTTTGTTTTTCCGCACATGAAAGTGGTAGGCCATGGTTAATGAAGCCAGCGTATAGGTCGCCCAGGCGCTGATTCCCCAATGGAAAAAAGAGTAGGGTAAGCTGTATTCCAGCGCTTTTTGCGAGTGCGGAGCGATATTCAGACCCGGGGTCTGGTAATAATAGGCCCACTCAGCAACGCCCCAGTAGAGCGTGGAGGATCCTAGTCCGGCACAAATAAACATAAACAGCCAGGACAGCGTGCTGTATTCCGCTTTTCCTTCTCCCAGACGAATGTTGCCGTATTTGCTGGTGGCCAGCCAGACGACCAGACCCATCGCCATCAGAACGAGGATCTGCACGGCGGAACCCAGCATCCGGGTAACGCCGTTAAAAAGGGTATTTGCGACTTGTGCAGACTGCTGAGGGAAGAGACTAAGTGTGGCGGCGATGAAAAGAATAGCCACCAGACTGATGGCTATCAGCGGCATGTCTTTTTTCTTAACGTTGCTCAACATGGGATCTCCTGGGCACAGTTGCCCGCGTATGGCATTAGCCTGTCGTTGTTATCATGCTGTAGGGAATCAGTGACTTTGTATTTAACAATTTTATTATTTGTTCTTTACATGAATTAAACAATTGCTCGATGCGTGAAGCAATAAAACACGGAACGGAAATAATAAAAGGTGAATTGGCGCAGGTTATTGGCGCCATAAAAAGCATAAAAAAGCCGCGTCAGTGACGCGGCTCATATTCCGTGGTTTGACCTCTAACGCAATGCCCGAGAGATGGCCTCACCAACCTGTTGGGTGGTGGCAGTGCCTTTCATATCCGGTGTTTTCGGGCCGCTGGCAATAACCTGCTCAATTGCCGCCAGAATACCGTCGTGGGCGGCTTTATAGTTAGCATCACCGTTGCCAAGGAAGTCGAGCATCATGGCGCCAGCCCAGATAGTCGCTATAGGGTTGGCGATGTTCTTGCCGTAGATATCGGGGGCCGAACCGTGTACTGGCTCGAACAGAGACGGGAAGGTGCGTTCCGGGTTTAAGTTGGCTGAAGGCGCAATGCCAATCGTTCCGGTACAGGCTGGACCGAGATCGGAGAGGATGTCGCCAAACAGGTTGGAGGCAACCACCACGTCAAAACGCTCCGGCTGTATCACAAAGCGGGCGCAAAGTATATCAATATGCTGTTTATCCCAACGGATCTCGGGATAGTGAGCCGCCATTGCTTCCACGCGCTCGTCCCAGTACGGCATGCTGATGGCCAGGCCGTTGGATTTGGTCGCCGAGGTCAGGGTTTTGCGCGGGCGATGTTGTGCCAGCTCGAAAGCGTAACGCAATATACGATCGACGCCGCGACGGGTGAAGACCGACTCCTGGATAACCACTTCGTGTTCTGTACCTTCGCTTACGCGTCCGCCGAGTGAAGAGTATTCTCCCTCGGTGTTCTCGCGCACCACATAGAAATCAATGTCGCCTGGCTGCTTGCCTGCCAGCGGGCAAGGTACGCCTGGAAACAGACGTACCGGGCGCAGGTTGACATACTGGTCGAATTCGCGGCGAAACTTAAGCAGCGAGCCCCATAATGAGATGTGGTCCGGCACGGTGTCCGGCCAGCCAACGGCACCAAAATAGATAGCATCGAAGGATTGTAACTGCTCGTGCCAGTCATCCGGCATCATCTTCCCGTGATGGGCGTAGTACTCGCAGCTGGCCCATTCCATTTGCTCAAAGCTGAGTGACAACCCCCAACGCTCGGCGGCTGCCTGCAACACCTGAATGCCTTCAGGCAGGACTTCTTTACCAATGCCATCTCCGGGGATAGCGGCAATACGACAGGTTTTCTTCATAGCAGCTCTCACTTGTACGCCATCAAAATTGACTTTCCCCGTATCCTATAATTGACTGATTAATAGTTAATCCCCCTAACTGGTGAAACATAAAACACAGATCATGAATAATCTGCCGCTGCTAAATGATTTACGCGTCTTTATGCTGGTTGCCCGTCGTGCGGGATTTGCCGCCGTTGCCGAAGAGCTGGGCGTATCTCCGGCTTTTATCAGTAAGCGCGTTGCCCTGTTGGAGCAAACGCTGAACGTGGTGCTGTTGCACCGAACAACGCGGCGCGTAACCATCACGGAAGAGGGAGAGCGGATCTACGAATGGGCACAGCGGATCCTGCAGGATGTCGATCAGATGATGGACGAGCTGTCCGATGCCAGGCAGATCCCGCAGGGGA
Organism: Citrobacter sp. Cpo148; assembly: GCF_030332375.1. Classification (NCBI taxonomy): domain Bacteria; kingdom Pseudomonadati; phylum Pseudomonadota; class Gammaproteobacteria; order Enterobacterales; family Enterobacteriaceae; genus Citrobacter; species Citrobacter sp. Cpo148. The sequence goes on along the minus strand of NZ_JAOWHY010000043.1, from coordinate 750,751 downwards.
TGCTACGAATTATCAGTAGCTTTGGTTTTGGCCGCCGGGTGGTCGCTCCGGCGCTGTCTGCGCTGGCAAAAGAGTACCCGCAGTTAGAACTGAGGTTCGATGTTGAAGACCGTCTGGTCGATATGGTCAATGAGGGCGTCGATCTCGATATTCGTATCGGGGATGATATCGCGCCGAACCTGATTGCCCGCAAGCTGGCGACTAACTATCGTATTCTGTGCGCCTCGCCGGAATTTGTGGCGCGGCATGGAGTGCCGAAACAACTGAACGATCTTTCTACTTTCCCCTGCCTGGTTATTAAAGAACGTGACCATCCGTTTGGTATCTGGCAAATGCGTAATAAAGAGGGCGCACACTCAATAAAGGTTACGGGGCCGCTGTCGTCTAACCATGGCGAAGTGGTACATCAATGGTGTCTGGATGGGCAGGGAATTGCTTTGCGTTCGTGGTGGGACGTTTGCGACAACATTGCCAGCGGACATCTGGTGCATATATTGCCTGAGTATTATCAACCCGCCAATATATGGGCGGTTTATGTCTCCCGGCTGGCGACGTCGGCAAAAATCCGTATTACGGTTGAGTATTTACGCCGCTATTTTGCCGAAAACTACCCAAAGTTTACTTTGGAATAAATGCTCGATAGGTTAGTCAGAGACAGAAAATAAAAAAGGCAGAATAATCTGCCTTTTTCGTAACCATGATTTAGCGACAAAAGAGCTTATTTAGACTCTTCCGCTTCAGGTAATGTCACGTTAAGTTCGAGGATCGAAATATCGCCGTCTTTTTGTTCAAGTTGTACTGTGACCATTTCGGGATCAATTTGTACATACTTGCAGATAACGTCGAGAATATCTTTGCGCAGCTGCGGTAAATAATGTGGCTCGGCGTCACTACGACGACGTTCCGCAACAATAATCTGCAGTCGCTCTTTAGCGATGTTCGCTGTGCTCTTTTTCCGCGAGAGAAAAAAATCCAGTAATGCCATAACTTATCCTCCGAACAGGCGTTTGAGGAAACCTTTCTTCTCTTCTTCAATGAAGCGGAAAGGACGTTCTTCTCCCAACAGACGGTCTACGGTATCAGCATAGGCTTTACCGGCATCAGCATTGATGTCGAGAATAACCGGCTCACCCTGGTTAGACGCGCGCAGGACTGACTGATCTTCAGGAATCACGCCAACCAGCTTGATTCGCAGAATTTCCAGTACGTCTTCCATGCTCAGCATGTCACCTTTATTTACGCGGCCAGGGTTGTAGCGCGTCAGCAACAAATGCTCTTTAATTGGATCTTCACCGTTTTCCGCGCGACGAGATTTCGACGCCAGAATACCCAGTATGCGGTCAGAGTCACGTACAGAGGAGACTTCCGGGTTGGTGGTAATAATCGCTTCATCGGCAAAATACAGGGCCATCAGCGCACCAGTTTCAATACCCGCCGGAGAGTCGCAGACGATGAAGTCGAATTCCATCGTTTTCAGGTCGTCCAGAACTTTCGCGACGCCTTCACGCGTCAGCGCGTCTTTATCGCGAGTTTGTGAGGCCGGAAGAATAAAGAGATTTTCGGTACGCTTATCTTTGATTAGCGCCTGATTTAACGACGCATCGCCCTGAATAACGTTGACGAAGTCGTAAACGACGCGGCGTTCACAACCCATAATCAGATCGAGATTACGCAGGCCGATATCGAAATCAATAACGACAGTTTTCTTTCCCTTCTGGGCCAAACCTGTAGCGATGGCCGCGCTGGAGGTGGTTTTGCCAACGCCCCCTTTACCCGAAGTAACAACAATAATGCGTGCCATAGAAATTCCTTGTTAAAAAGGGATCAATTCAACGGTTGAACTGTCAAAGCGTTCTCTGCTAATTGCAGACGTGCCGCTTTGCCATAAAATTCTGCTGGGATTTTATCACTCAGCCAATAAACACCTGCGATAGACACCAGTTCTGCCGTCAGATGGGTACAAAAAATTTGCGCTTCCCGGTCACCGCTTGCGCCTGCCAACGCACGGCCTCTCATCATTCCATAAACATGAATATTGCCATCAGCGATAAGCTCTGCGCCTGCACTGACGTGGCTTGTAACAATCAGATCACATTGTGGTGCATAAATGCGCTGACCGGAACGAACCGGCACATTTATTAATCGTGTTTTTGTGATGGGAGTAACGTTTTGTGGCGGAGCGACGGGAGCCGGGGCCTCAACGGGCGCAGGACGAATAGCTTTTTCTTTACCTTCAGTCAGTAAAGGAAGACCCATTTCGTCGATTTCTGCCTTGAGTCTGGCGTCTTTGCATCCGCTAACGCCGATAATGCGCAATCCGGTAGACGCGACAACCTTCTGCAGCGCTGACCAGTTTACCGGGCTTTCAAGACCACTCACGTTAACCACTACGGGAGCATGTTTTAAAAAAGCAGGTGCCTGCGCGATTTTGTCTTCCAACGCCTGACGAATAACCTCGGGTTCTGCTTCATGTAAATGAACCACTGATAAGGTGAAGCTACTGCCTTTAAGCTCGATTGGCGTGTTTGACATCCTGGCCTTACTCAATTTGCTATTTATCATCCCCAGCGCGGGGTGATATTCCGAAGACTATAAGGCATGTTATAGTCAGTATTATATTGAGGCAAGCCACCATTCCGTGAATTCAGAGTAAAAGATATGTTTTGTGTGATCTACCGAAGCAGTAAACGTGACCAGACCTATTTATATGTCGAAAAAAAAGACGATTTCTCGCGAGTTCCTGAAGAACTGATGAAAGGATTTGGTCAGCCGACGCTGGCAATGATGTTGCCGCTTGATGGCCGTAAAAAGCTGGTTAATGCCGATCTGGAAAAAGTAAAACAGGCACTCACCGAGCAGGGCTATTATTTACAAATACCACCGCCGCCAGAAGATTTACTTAAACAGCATCTGGCCGCGACGAAACAAAATACACCAGACGATAAACGTTAAACTGCATCCGGCAGCAGCACGCCCCATCGATGCAGTACCTGAAATTGATAACTACGTTAGGGGAAAGTAATGTATCAACATCATAACTGGCATGGTGCTCTGCTGGATTATCCGGTGAGTAAGGTGGTTTGCGTAGGGAGTAACTATGCCAACCATATTAAAGAGATGGGTGGAACGCCTCCGGAAGAACCGGTGCTGTTTATTAAACCGGAAACCGCGCTGTGCGATTTACGCCAGCCGCTGGTGATCCCATCTGATATGGGTTCGGTTCACCATGAAGTTGAGCTGGCTGTTTTGATTGGCGCGACCCTACGTCAGGCGACGGAAGAACATGTGCGCAAAGCCATTGCGGGCTATGGCGTCGCGTTGGATCTGACCCTGCGTGATATTCAGGGTAAAATGAAGAAGGCGGGGCAGCCGTGGGAAAAAGCGAAGGGTTTTGATAACTCTTGCCCGCTGTCAGGGTTTATTCCGGTAGCGGAATTTAATGGTGATCCTCAGGATACGATGCTCGGGTTAACGGTTAACGGTGAGCAGCGCCAGCACGGCACCACGGCGGATATGATCCATCAAATCGTGCCTTTGATTGCCTATATGAGTCGTTTCTTTACCCTCAAAGCGGGCGATGTTGTGTTGACGGGGACGCCAGCAGGAGTTGGGCCGTTAAACAGCGGTGATGAACTGGCTATTAGTTTTCATGGTCAAACGCTGACGACACGCGTGCTGTAATCTCTTCTTGCCGCCTTTTCGGGCGGCAAAACTTGCATCAGCGTGCCAGACTGGTTATAAGGTGCAGCTTTATTGCAATAGCGGATACCCTGATGAGCGACATACCTTTCTGGCAAAGTAAAACCCTGGATGAAATGACCGATGCCGAGTGGGAGTCATTATGTGACGGGTGTGGTCAATGCTGCCTGCATAAGCTGATGGATGAAGACACCGACGAAATCTATTTTACTAACGTCGCGTGTAAGCAGCTCAATATCAAAACCTGTCAGTGCCGTAATTATGAACGCCGATTCGAGTACGAGCCTGACTGTATCAAACTGACGCGCGATAATCTGCCCACCTTTGAATGGCTGCCGATGACCTGTGCGTATCGTCTGCTAGCGGAAGGTAAAGGGCTGCCGGAGTGGCATCCACTGCTGACGGGATCAAAAGCGGCGATGCACGGTGAACGTATTTCAGTACGTCATATTGCGGTGAAAGAATCGGAAGTGCGTGATTGGCAGGATCATATTTTGAACAAACCTTCATGGGCGGACTAAACCGCCCATCGATTAGCAGGCGTTAAGGCTTAAGACTTTTTCGCCTGATACATCTCATCGCCATGGTTGTCATCTTCAACCCAGAAATTGATGTTGAATTGGGCGTCGTCGCTTAATTCAACGCGATGCCAGTACTGCGGTGGACTGGTCGCAAACTGACCGGCATTAATCACCACTTTCACTTCAGGCTCTTTTGCGTCTTCATTGGCAAAGCCGTAATACGTTACCGTACCTTCCATCACACAAAGCTGGCCAAAAACGCCTGCTGCAGTGTTATGGTGAGAAAGAAGTGCTGCCGGGACGTTGTCTTTCGTGAAGAAGGGAGTAGAGCGTTTAACTTTCCAGTTTGCCGGGATGCGTAAATGGGACATAAGACATCTCCTTGGTGTGGCATCTATAAGATGTATTTAATATACATCTTATAGATGCCAGCAGGCAATGAATTTAAGGCAAAAAAAACGCTCCCGAAGGAGCGTCTCTGTTAGCGACCGAAGAGGTCACGTTTTTTCGGTTTGAACGGCTGTGCTATCACTACCAGCACGGCGACCACCAGGTAGGCGGCGAAGATCCCCAACAGCCACTGCGGCATTTCCAAGGTTAAAAAAGACCACTGGCGCTCAGCACAGTCACCGGACGCTAAAAACACCTGCGGCAGCCATTTGTCCAGCGGCAGCCAGCTTGGGAAGCGTGCGGCAAAATCACAGGTCATAAACGGGGATGGGTGCAGCTGAATCATGGTGTGCTCATACGCTAACTGAAGTCCGCGCCAGGCACTGTAAATCCAGATTATCATCGCCACATAGCGCAGCGGTGTTTTTGGTGCGATAGCACCCACCAGCCCTGCACCCATCACGCCAAATAATGCGCTACGTTCGTAAATACACAACACGCAAGGTTTTAGCAGCATGACGTGCTGGAACCACAGCGCGACGAGCTCCAGCGCAAAGGCGGTTAACGCCAACAATAACCATGCTCCACGACCTCGGGAGCACTGGTTTAAAAATCGCAACATAATCATTTCCCTGCAACATGCGTAGAGACCGCAGTTTAAACCAATTCACTTTATGCGCCACTAGCGGGAATTGAAAATTTGCGTAATCGGATATTTATCATGCAAAAAGTCAAACCGGGCAGTGATTTGCCCGGTTAATTGTTATGAAAGTGTAGCTAACCAGCCCGTTTGGGTCATCCACTCGGTCACCGGAACTAGCGTGAACTCGACGCAAAGCAGGCCGACGAGCGTCAGGACGAGAGTATAAGGCAGGGCCATCCACACCATGCGACCATAAGAGAGGCGAATCAACGGCGCCAGTGCAGAGGTCAGCAGGAACAGGAATGCAGCCTGGCCGTTTGGCGTGGCCACCGAAGGCAGGTTGGTCCCGGTATTGATCGCCACTGCCAACAGCTCAAATTGGTTAAGGCTGATGGTCCCATGTTCCATCGCGGCTTTGGCTTCATTGATATAAATCGTACCAACAAAAACGTTATCAGAGATCGAAGACAGCAGGCCGTTGAAGAGATAAAACAGCGTCAGTTGTGCATGTTCAGACGACTGCAACACAAACTGAATAATCGGTGAAAAGAGTTGTTGATCGATAATCACCGCGACAATAGAGAAGAACACGGTCAGCAGCGCGGTGAAGGGTAGCGACTCGGTAAAGGCCTTACCTATCGCATGTTCGTCGGTTACGCCGGTCAACGAGGTTGCCAGAATGATGACCGACAAACCGATCAATCCGACTTCTGCCAGATGCAGGGCCAAAGCAACGACCAGCCAGACGCCAATAATCGCCTGGACAATCAGTTTGATTTTGTCCTGGCGGGTACGTTGTTGGCGGCTCTGATCGTCAAACTGTTGCAGGACATCACGGACGGTCTCCGGCAGCGTTTCGCCATAGCCAAACCAGCGCAATTTCTCGACCAGTACACAGGTTAACAGGCCGCAAATCAGTACCGGGACGGTAACTGGCGACATGCGCAGGAAGAAGTCGCCAAAATGCCAGCCAGCCGCTTTGGCAATAATCAGGTTTTGTGGCTCGCCCACCATGGTCATCACGCCGCCTAACGCCGTACCGACACCCGCGTGCATCATCAGGCTACGCAGAAAACCGCGGAACTGCTCAAGTACGACTTTATTGTGCTGATCGATATGGCTGTCATCAAGCATGTTGTTGTCTTCCGCGCGAGAAGATGCAACGCGATGGTAGATACCATAAAACCCGACCGCAACGCTGATTACCACGGCAACGACGGTCAACGCATCGAGGAACGCCGAGAGAAAAGCGGCTGCAACACAAAAAGACAGTGACAGCAGCGTCTTGGAGCGAATAGTGAGCAGCAGACGAGTGAAAATAAACAGTAATAGCTGCTTCATAAAGTAGATGCCTGCCACCATAAACATCAGCAGCAATAACACCTCAAGATTTGCGGCAACCTCTTCACGCACATGCGTGGCGCTGGTCATGCCAATAATGACAGCTTCGATAGCCAACAGCCCGCCTGGCAGCAGTGGGTAGCATTTTAACGCCATCGCCAGCGTGAAAATGAACTCGGCCACCAGCAACCAGCCGGCGATAAAAGGGTTGATGAAAAAAATAATCGGGTTAACGGCTAAGAAGACAAGCAGTGCAAGTTTGTACCAGTCTGGTGATTGACCTAAAAAATTACGCCACATAGCGCGGCCCCATGATAGCTCCATGGTGATTTCCCTACCTTTAAAAATGAAATCATGTTTTTATGTTTGACCGCAAAGCTTAGCGGGAGGAGGGAGTACAGGCAAGCTATTCACGAGACTGGCAAGGTTGGCTGTGCTGTAGCGTTATTTGGAAAATGAAGCCTTGATCCACTTTTTCTTCATTGCGTCAGCTATCAGCTAAGATACCCATCTGGTATGATGTGTGTAACTATGTTTTGCTGTGTAATGGAATTTTTACTATGGTCATTAAGGCGCAAAGCCCGGCTGGGTTCGCGGAAGAGTACATCATTGAAAGTATCTGGAATAACCGCTTCCCACCTGGCACTATTTTGCCCGCTGAACGTGAACTCTCCGAACTTATTGGGGTGACACGTACCACGCTACGCGAAGTATTGCAGCGGTTGGCGCGAGATGGCTGGTTGACCATTCAACACGGCAAACCGACGAAGGTGAATAACTTCTGGGAAACTTCCGGGCTGAATATTCTTGAAACGCTGGCGCGTCTCGATCACGAGAGTGTCCCGCAGTTGATTGATAATCTGCTGTCCGTGCGTACCAATATTTCGACGATCTTTGTTCGCACTGCGTTTCGCCAGCATCCTGATAAAGCACAGGAGGTTTTGGCGACGGCAAATCAGGTGGCCGACCACGCTGACGCATTTGCCGATCTGGACTATAACATTTTCCGCGGCCTGGCATTTGCCTCCGGCAATCCGATTTACGGTTTGATCCTCAACGGTATGAAAGGATTATATACCCGCATTGGTCGTCATTATTTTGCCAATCCGGAAGCGCGCGCGCTGGCGCTGAGCTTCTACCGTAAACTGTCAGAACTCTGCGAGCAGGGCGCTCATGAGCAAGTGTATGAAACGGTGCGTCGCTATGGTCATGACAGTGGCGAAATTTGGCATCGCATGCAAAAGAGCCTGCCGGGCGATTTGGCGATTCAGGGCCGTTAATTGCTCAAAGCCGGATGGCGACGCCAAAGCGTCTTATCCGGCCTACAATACGTGCACTTCGTAGGCCGGATATGGTGTTTACACCGCCTCCGGTAATAAGATTTACAGACCGTTCATCCTTGGCGGGCAACGCTCCAACAGCTCCACGCTACCATCTTCATTCTGTTGCTCCAGCATCACGTCAAAACCCCAAAGCCGGTGTACGTGCTTGAGCACTTCTTTGCGTCCTTTATCCAGCGGTGCGCGATTATGCGGAATATAGCGTAAGGTGAGCGAACGGTCGCCACGCAGATCGACATTCCAGATTTGAATATTCGGCTCCAGGTTGCTGAGGTTGTATTGCGACGACAACCTGTTGCGGATCTCACGATATCCTTCCTCGTTATGAATCGCAGAAATCTCCAGATAGTTGTGACGATCGTCATCCAGCACGGTGAACAGACGGAAATCACGCATCACCTTTGGCGACAGGAACTGGCTGATAAAGCTCTCATCTTTGAAATCGCGCATCGCGAAATGCAAGGTTTCCAGCCAGTCGGAACCCGCTATGTCCGGGAACCAGTATTTGTCCTCCTCGGTCGGCGACTGACAAATACGTTTGATATCCTGGAACATGGCAAACCCCAGAGCGTACGGGTTTATCCCGCTATACCATGGGCTGTTGTAGGGCGGCTGAAATACCACATTGGTATGGCTATGCAGAAACTCCAGCATAAACCGTTCGGTGACTTTACCTTCATCATAAAGATGGTTCAGGATGGTGTAATGCCAGAAAGTGGCCCAGCCCTCGTTCATCACCTGCGTCTGTTTCTGCGGATAAAAATACTGGCTGACCTTGCGTACAATGCGCAGGACTTCACGTTGCCAGGACTCCAGCAGCGGGGCGTTCTTCTCCATGAAGTACAGCAGGTTCTCCTGTGGCTCAGAGGGATAACGCCGGGCTTCCGCCACGGTTTTCTCTTCCTCTTTCTTCGGCAGCGTGCGCCACAACATATTCACCTGGCTTTGCAGATACTCTTCACGGCTTTTCTGACGGGCTTTCTCTTCCTGTAGGGAGATTTTTTGCGGGCGTTTGTAACGGTCAACGCCGTAGTTCATCAGCGCATGGCAGGAGTCGAGCAGCTTTTCGACTTCATCCACGCCGTAACGCTCTTCACACTGGGTAATATAGTTTCGCGCGAAGATCAGGTAATCGACAATGGAACTGGCATCCGTCCAGCTTCGGAACAGGTAGTTGTTTTTGAAAAAGGAGTTGTGTCCGTAGCAGGCATGCGCCATCACCAGCGCCTGCATGGTGATGGTGTTCTCCTCCATCAGATACGCGATGCACGGATTGGAGTTGATAACGATCTCATAGGCCAGCCCCTGCTGACCATGCTTATACAAGCGCTCGGTTTCAATAAACTTTTTACCAAACGACCAGTGAGGATAGTTGATCGGCATCCCGACGCTGGAATAAGCGTCCATCATCTGTTCGGAGGTGATCACCTCGATTTGGTGCGGGTAGGTATCCAGTCTGTAGAGTTTCGCCACGCGGTCTATCTCTGCCAGATAGACATCCAGCAGATCAAACGTCCAGTCGGGTCCATCGCTTAACCGTGTGCTGTCCTTGTTCATGGAATCAATCGTAGCCATTCGCGCACCCTCATTGTTGGCGGCACTCTCTGTCTGGAGTACCTCATGTCAAGCATAGATCATGGTGTTAAAAAACGTGCTGCGGCAGAAATTTTTTCTTTGCGATTTCACGTTAGCGAGGCGTCGAAAAATGGCATGGCCGCAAAATTTTATGCTGGATAAAAATAACGCACAGCAGGAGATGCCAAAGCGGAGAGTCCCCAGCCATCACCGCTATATGTGAGGTAAGTCACCATAAAAAAGCCATATGTTGAATAATATTTTCAACTGAGTTATCAAGATGTAATTAGATGATTGTTCTTTTACTGTTAACGGAGTGGCTATGCGAGTTGTCATACTGGGAAGTGGTGTCGTTGGCGTGACCAGCGCCTGGTACTTAAGTCAGGCTGGACACGATGTCACCGTCATTGATCGTGAGCCCGGTCCGGCACTGGAAACCAGTGCGGCGAACGCGGGGCAAATCTCTCCAGGTTATGCAGCACCATGGGCGGCACCAGGCGTACCGCTAAAAGCAATTAAGTGGATGTTTCAGCGCCACGCTCCGCTGGCCGTCCGTCTTGACGGAACCCAGTTCCAGTTGAAATGGATGTGGCAGATGCTGCGCAACTGCGACACCAGCCACTATATGGAAAATAAAGGACGCATGGTGCGACTGGCGGAATACAGCCGTGATTGCCTGAAAGCGCTGCGCGCCTCTACCGGTATCGAGTACGAAGGGCGCCAGGGCGGAACCCTGCAACTTTTCCGTACCGCTCAACAGTATGAGAACGCTACCCGCGACATCGCCGTGCTCGAAGACGCTGGCGTGCCATATCAACTGCTGGAAGCAAACCGTCTGGCGGAAGTCGAACCCGCACTGGCAGAAGTAGCGCACAAACTGACCGGTGGTCTGCGCTTACCGAATGATGAAACCGGCGACTGCCAGCTGTTTACCCAGCGTCTGGCTCAGATGGCGGAGCAGGCGGGCGTTAAGTTTCGCTTTAACACCCCGGTCGATAAGCTGCTGAGCGATGGTGAGCAGATTTATGGCGTCCAGTGCGGCGAAGAGATAGTTAAAGCCGATGCCTATGTGATGGCGTTTGGTTCGTACTCCACGGCAATGCTGAAAGGGATCGTTGATATCCCGGTCTATCCGCTCAAAGGCTATTCGTTGACTATTCCGGTGGCGCAAGACGACGGTGCGCCGGTTTCTACTATCCTTGATGAAACCTACAAAATCGCTATTACCCGCTTTGACAATCGTATTCGCGTTGGCGGCATGGCGGAGATTGTCGGCTTTAATACAGAATTGCTACAACCTCGTCGTGAAACGCTGGAAATGGTCGTACGCGATCTCTTCCCGCGCGGCGGTCATGTGGAGCAGGCAACCTTCTGGACCGGACTGCGTCCGATGACGCCGGACGGAACGCCGGTGGTGGGGCGCACCCGCTTTAAGAATCTGCTGCTCAATACCGGCCACGGCACGCTGGGTTGGACCATGGCCTGCGGCTCCGGTCAGCTGCTGAGCGATATCCTTTCTGGCCGCACGCCAGCCATACCTTATGACGATCTGAGCGTGGCGCGTTACAGTCCGGGGTTTACCCCATCTCGTCCACGGCATTTACATGGCGCACATAACTGATAAGGACGTGAGATGACCCGCCCGATACTGGCCAGCATTGACCTGCAGGCGTTGAAACAAAATCTGACCATTACCCGCCAGGCCGCACCGGACGCCCGCGTCTGGTCGGTGGTGAAAGCCAATGCGTATGGACACGGTATTGAACGCGTCTGGAATGCGCTGGGCACAACCGATGGTTTTGCCATGCTCAATCTTGAAGAGGCGATAACCCTACGCGAGCGCGGATGGAAAGGCCCGATACTCATGCTGGAGGGTTTTTTCCACGCCGAAGACCTGACGGTATATGACAATTATCGACTCACCACCTGTGTACACAGTAACTGGCAGCTAAAAGCATTGCAGAATGCGCGCCTGAAGGCGCCGCTCGATGTTTACCTGAAGGTGAACAGTGGTATGAACCGCCTTGGTTTTTTACCGGAAAGAGTTCCCACGGTCTGGCAACAGCTGCGGGCGATGCCCAACGTCGGTGAAATGACGCTGATGTCGCATTTTGCCGATGCAGAGCACCCGGAAGGTATCCAGGAGGCTATGGCGCGTATTGCGCAGGCGACTGAAGAGCTGGAGTGCAGACGATCGCTGTCGAATTCGGCAGCCACGCTGTGGCACCCTGAAGCGCATTATGACTGGGTTCGTCCGGGCATTATTTTGTATGGTGCGTCGCCTTCAGGACAATGGCGGGACATCGCTAACACCGGCCTGAAGCCAGTGATGACGCTGAGCAGTGAGATCATCGGCATACAGACGCTGAAAGCTGGCGATCGGGTGGGCTACGGTGGACGCTACACTGCCAGCGGCGAGCAGCGCATTGGCATTGTAGCGACCGGCTATGCAGACGGTTATCCACGCCATGCGCCAAGTGGTACTCCGGTGCTGGTGGACGGTGTACGTACCGGGACGGTGGGGACAGTCTCAATGGATATGTTGGCGGTAGATCTGACACCATGCCCGCAGGCAGGGATCGGGACGCCGGTAGAGCTGTGGGGCAAAGAGATTAAAATTGACGATGTGGCCACCGCCGCAGGTACGGTAGGCTACGAGTTAATGTGTTCTCTGGCGCTACGCGTGCCAGTTGTGACGGTGTAACTTTATATAGCATTGCCTGATGCTGCTGCGTTTATCAGGCCTCCAGAGTCAGTGCATTTTGTAGGCCGGGTAAGGCGCAGCCGCCACCCGGCAAAACATCCGCTTTACTCATCCTCATCTTCAGCAACGCGAACACCGACCTTCAGCACCGCATTATCTTCCTTCTCGGCTACGGTCCAGATCATGCCAGCGAATTCCACCTGGTCACCGACGACCGGCGCGGCACCAAGCAGATGCTGGACAATTTCACCCAACGTTTGCTGCTTATCACGATACTCGGTGCCATCTTCCAGGCCATAAATCAGCGCCACATCGGCATATTTTGCGCTGGCTTCAAGAATAAAATCACCGAAGAAGCGCTGGTCTAACGACACAGGTGGCGACTGGCTGAACAGCTTGCCAAGAGCTGGGAGATCGCGCTCGCGGCCAATAACACACAATACGTCGCCTTCGCGCAGACGTGTGCTGCCGGAGGGGTGAAACAGCACGTTGTCACGAAACAGGGCGGCTATTCGCGTTTCTTCCGGCATATGTAGGTCGCGCAATGCGGCTCCTACGCACCACTTATCGGCGCTGAGCTGATAAACAAACTGCTCCCACGGGTTATCCGGATGAATATCCAGGCCAATGCGCGACACGGGCCAGCCAACAGGAGGGACCACCACTTTGGCTTTTTTAGCGGCCCAAGAAAGAGAGGTTCCCTGAAACAGCAACGAGATCAGTACCACGAAGAACGCGACGTTAAAGAACAGGCGCGCGTTCTCCAGACCCGCCATCATTGGGAAGACGGCGAGGATGATGGGTACCGCACCGCGCAGACCCACCCAACTGATGAAAATGCGCTCGCGCAGATTGAAGCCGCGAAACGGCAGCAGTCCGGCGAAAACCGAAAGCGGGCGGGCAATGAATATCATCCACGCAGACAAAATCAGTGCCGGGATTGCGATAGGCAGCAGGTCGGACGGCGTAACCAGCAGTCCGAGCACCAGGAACATGGCGATTTGCGCCAGCCAGGCCAGACCGTCGAAGTTTTGCAGAATGCCAAACCGGTTGCGAATAGGGCGATTACCCAGCAAGAAACCACACAGATAAACCGCCAGAATACCGCTGCCTTCCAGCGCAGTGGTCAGGGCAAAAATCAGGATCCCACCGCTTAACGCCAATAGCGGATACAGTCCGGCAGGCAGAGAAATGCGGTTAATCATCTGCTGGAGCATATATCCACCGCCCAGACCGATAACGATGCCTAAGCCAAACTGCTGGATAATGTGCACCGCGAACATCCAGCTTAAACCGGTTTCGTGGTTTTGGATCATGGCGATGAGCGTGATGGTCAAAAATACGGCCATCGGGTCATTACTGCCGGATTCAATTTCCAGCGTAGAGCCAACGCGTTCGTTAAGCCCCTTACCGCCAAGCAGAGAAAAGACCGCCGCGGCGTCGGTTGAACCAACAATCGCGCCAATCAGGAGTCCTTCAATAAGATCCAGATGAAACAGCCACGCGGCCATCATGCCAGTAAGTCCGGAAGTAATCAGCACACCGACCGTCGCCAACGATAGCGCCGGGCCTAACGCAACGCGAAAAGAGCTGGCCTGGGTGCGCATCCCGCCGTCGAGCAGGATAACTGCCAGTGCCAGGTTACTCACCATGTAGGCGAATGGATAGTTATCGAAAGGTATGCCGCCTATACCATCTACGCCCGCTAACATACCGATAGCGAGAAATATCACCAGGATAGGGATACCAAGGCGTGATGAGAATGAACTGAGTAAGATACTGCAGGTGACGAGAACGGAACCCAAAATAAAAAGGCTAATAATTGCTGCGGCATCCAACGTTCGGTTACTCCTGAATTACGCTGTTTCGTATTAATAAACCCTACCATAATAACGACAGAAACAGCGTTTTGCTTAGCCCCATTAGCCGCTTTTTTTACGATTTTAGTACCGGATGCCCACTTAAGGTGAGCTGAGTGCCGTTTTTATCATTTTTCAGCACCGCATTGGCTCCCAAAGGCAGGGTGACAGTGCGTTGTTCATGGCCAAAATCGAGGCCGCAGATCAACGGTACTGACAATCTGGCGCGTAGAAAATCACAAACTGAATCAAGATTGTAACCGGCATCGTAATCATTGGGTGCGCTACCGCTAAAACTGCCGAGAATAATGGCGTTTTGCTGGGCCAGTATTCCGGCGTGGTACAGCTGCAGCAGCATGCGCTCGACACGGAATGGATGCTCGTTAATGTCTTCCAGCACCAAAATGCCGTTTTTGATGGCCGGCATCCACGGTGTACCCATCAACGAAATGATCATCGCCAGATTTCCGCCCCACAGTGTACCTTCAGTTGCGCACTGTGGACCGTCACCCTGCCATTCGAGGGTAAATTGGGCATTACGCAAAGCCTGCCAGAAATGGTGCTCGGTGAATGCGTTCATTTCTTCGGCGCCGAAGTTCGCCGCCAGCATCGGGCCGCTGAAGCTAATCACATTCCCCTGTGTCAGCAGACCACACTGGATCGCCGTAAAATCGCTGTGTCCGCACAGCAGCAGCGGATCTTGTTGCTGGCGGGCTGCCAGCCCCTGCCAGTCAATTTCTTCCAGTAAACGGCTCGCGCCATAGCCGCCGCGTACCGCCATCACAACGGTATCGGGGGTTTTCAGATTAACGAGCGAGTTCACATCAGCAAGCCTTTCTGCCTCTGTCCCCGCAAAACGCTGGCAGCGGCGCGCAATGACCGCTGAATTGTCGACCTGATGACCGGCCTCAATAAGACGCGCAAGCCCACGTAAGGCAGCCTGCTGATTGATACAGTAGCCCGATGGGGCAATTAAGTGAAACCGGGACATGGCATTTCCTTGCTACAACTAAAACCAAATGTATATCATGCCGCTTAGGTATGTCGTTGTCACCTCAGCGACAGGTTCCGGCTATAAGGATAGATGACGTGAAATTGAGATGGTTTGCTTTTTTGGTTGTATTACTTGCAGGCTGTAGTTCAAAACAGGATTACAAAAACCCGCCGTGGAATGCTGAAGTTCCGGTTAAACGCGCAATGCAATGGATGCCAATCAGTGAAAAAGCCGGTGCGGCCTGGGGTGTCAGTCCACAATTGATTACCGCTATTATCGCCATTGAATCAGGCGGAAATCCGAATGCGGTCAGTAAGTCCAATGCGATTGGTCTGATGCAGTTGAAAGCCTCAACTTCAGGACGCGATGTTTATCGCCGCATGGGCTGGAGCGGAGAGCCGTCGACCAGCGAGTTGAAAAACCCCGAGCGCAATATCTCGATGGGGGCCGCATACCTGAGTATTCTCGAAACCGGGCCGCTGGCCGGGATTGAAGATCCGCAGGTGATGCAGTACGCGCTGGTAGTATCGTACGCCAACGGTGCGGGCGCACTGCTACGCACGTTCTCCTCCGACAGGAAAAAAGCGATCAATAAAATCAACGACCTCAGCCCGGATGAATTTATTGAACATGTTGCGGACAATCATCCGGCGCCGCAGGCCCCGCGCTATATCTGGAAGCTTCAACAAGCGCTGGATGTGATGTAATTCAGGTGATGCTAATCGCGCACCTTGTTCGACTTTTCCCGGGCCTCGCGTTCAAGGGAAAAAATAATCCGCTGTAAGTTCCGCTCCACCGCCGGGCCGACGTTGAGAAAACGAAAGCTCAGGCGGGGAGTGGTAATCGTTTCGTTTTTCCCATCGATAACCTTGCGCTCACTAATGGAAATAAGCTGGGCGTCAACGTGATACACCCCCCATTGCTCCATATTTAGTTCAACCTGCGAGAAGCGCATACCTTCTGCCAACCCCTCTGGTTTTGCCACTTCTAACAGCCCGCCCATGCCGCCGAGAGACAGATCGAATAAGCGAAAATGCAGAATGCTGTTGTCCGGCATTTTTGCCGTGCAGCGATAGGGAGGATGCAGCGGAGCGCCAATGCGGAAATATTCCCGACGCTGCACAAACCACAGAGAAGGCGGCAAGGATGAAATAAAGGCCGGCAGTTGCTGATACTCACCTTTTTTCAGCTGTGGCAGGGTGAATTCTACTTTGGCTCCCTGCGTTTCGGCGATAATTGAGATCTGGCTGGCCCGCTGTACGGCCTGGTTTTCATATTCCTGGCTGCCAAAATCCATGATCAGTTCATCGGGACTGACGGTCAGAATTTTGCTGATGAACTGGCCGCCTGACCAGGAGATACGCAGTGGAACCTGCTGCGACTTCAAGTCCCGAAGTACACCTAACACCGCTAACGGATTTTGCTTCAGGAACTGCTCATTGTAGTTACTCACACCTAATGACTCCTGGATGCCTGGTTTGTCGTTGGGTTATCGGCATTAATCTACGGAACTTAATACAAATGGATGAAATTTTTTACCAAACCCAATGAATTAAGTCTGAGTGATAAAAGCATGTCGCGATGGCTTGCCTATACTTTAAGTGCTGGCGCAGGAATGTCTTGCGCGTGCGTTCACTGGAAAGAGGGCCTGAAAATGGGAATTATTGCCTGGATTATTTTTGGTCTGATTGCGGGGGTTATCGCCAAACTGATTATGCCGGGGCGCGATGGCGGGGGATTTATCCTGACCTGTATCCTGGGTGTCGTCGGTGCTGTGGTCGGTGGATGGCTGGCAACGATGTTTGGTATTGGCGGCGATGTCAGCGGATTTAATCTCCATAGCTTCCTGGTGGCCGTGGTCGGCGCGATTGTTGTGCTGGGTGTCTTCCGGCTTGTACGACGAGATTAATCGAACGGCCCCTGTGGGGGCCGTTTCTCTATGTCGCTAAGTCAGAACTGATACTCAATCCCAGCCCAGTAATTACGGCCTTCTTCGATAAATCCTTCGCTGTACACGTATTGTGTATCGAACAGGTTATTGACCGAAGCGTTGACGCTAAGCCCGTGACCGATGGCGTAGTCGGCGCGTAAATGGGTAATGGCGAAACCTGCGGCTTTCTGCGAGCCGTCGCTATTGCTATAGCTCGATGAGCGGGCCTCTTCAGACAGCGTAATGCTCAGCGGATCCCACGGTTTCAGCGTCATCCATGCGGTGAGGGTTTGCGTCGGCAAATCGGTTATTTTGCCGATGTCGCTGCGTTTGACGTCCGCATGAATCAGGCCATAGCTCAGCCCAACATCCAGCATATCAAAGACTTTACCTTTAACGCCTGCATCCAGACCGGTGTAATCCACCCGGCCGCTGTTCTGATTCTGGATGGTATCGGCATCAATATTGTGTGAAAGAATGGCATCGCTGATGCGGTTGTAATAGACGCTGGCTTCGAATCCCCAGTCTTTGCCAAGTGAACCATTCCAGGTCAGATCCACGCTGCGGGCGCGTTCCGGTTTAAGCTGCGGATTGACCAGCGCCACCTGGTTATAGGCCGGTTTCGAGGTGGTGTAGCGCTCTTTCAAAGTCGGGAAACGTGTTCTGTCAGAGTAGGACAGCGCTAATGTGTCTGAATTTTCAAAGTGATATTTGGTCATCATCTGCCAGTTGAAGGCCGACTGATTGTTGTCATCATAGTGGGTGACGCTACCATTTTTTTCGTGCTTCATGCCTTCCAGACTGTCGCGCCAGTCATAGCTTATTCCAGCTACTACATCGACGTTATCCGCCGCTGCCCACTGGTATTCGCTGGCAACGGACCAGGTGCGGTCTTCGTAACGGTCGTAAGCTGCATTCGGAGCGCCTTTCTCGCGGTGAACATCATCTTTCCAGTTCACGGCGAAAGATAGTAGGTCGTTTTCACGCATATCCGCAGCAAGTTGCAGGCCAGCGCCATCGCTATAGTCTGAATAATGACTGTAGTTGCCTTTCTTGTTTTTCAGATCGGCAAGTGAGTTGTACATCATCAGCGTATTTTCAAAGGTATCGCGATACAGACGGCTTTTCAGGGTGAAACGATCGCCCAGATGGGTGGTGCCCTGATAGTAATAGCTCTCTTTATCGTACTGTGGCCATTGCCAGTAGCGTGATTTCTGACTGCTGGTTCCAGCGTACGGCGGGTTATCTTTTTCACCGTCCTGATTAATATAGGTCAGCACATATTCGTCATTACCACGTGGGGTAAAGCCCAGCTTCACGATACCGCGTTTGTCATCGGCGGAGGAGTTAATCATCTTGCCGTTGCTGCCCGCAATAGGGTTGTCCACACCGTGCGGTAAGCCAAGGAAATCCTGCTTCAACTGACTGCCGCTGAGCTGGATGTAGCCGAGATCATTGCTGGCGCCAAATGAAGCGTGCATATCGTGGGCATTGCCTTTGCTACGACTCCAGCCCTGGCGATAGCCAATGCTGCCTTCAATCGGTTTGGTAGTCTTTTGGGTGGTGATATTGATGGCGCCGCCCATCTGGTTCGGCCCTTGTAACAGCGACGAGTAGCCTTTGGAGACTTCAACCGAAGCGATATCGGAGGTCAGAAAACGGCCTAAATCGAGGTTGCCATCATAGGGGATGTATACCGGCACGCCGTCAAAATAGACGGGAACCTGACGGCTGTCAAAACCGCGGACTTTCACCTGCTGTTCATTGCGGTTGCCTGACTTTTGCAGCACGACGCCGGGGACAACGCTCAGTGCCTGCGCCACGTTTTGCTTATCCAGTTGCTGCATCGTTTCCTGGCCGAGAACCGTGGTGGTTGCGGCGGAGGCCGGACTTGACCAGACGGTCATGGTTTCGCTTTCCTGCCCAGCAAAAGCACTGTGCGCGAAAGCAAACGACAGGGCTGTGTAAAGACAACTTTTGTTGAAATTCATTATTTTTAGTCCATTTATTAATGTTATATGCCACGTGCGTCCGGGCTCAGGCTAACTTTGATATCCGCGGGCGGAGCGTAGTAAGGCGCGGAAGTGATGAAAAGTCTGATGCCACAGTCGAGATAACTCGCCAGCGAGGCGAGGGTAATGCCGCCAGTCAGCGCCAGCGTGCAATGGGGGGCCAGAGAAGGGGCCTGGCGAACAATTTCTGTTGCTTGCTCAGGGGTAAATTTGTCGAGTTGCAGGACATCGGGCGCGGCGCGTAGCGC
This sequence comes from Citrobacter sp. Cpo148, assembly GCF_030332375.1. Lineage (NCBI taxonomy): Bacteria > Pseudomonadati > Pseudomonadota > Gammaproteobacteria > Enterobacterales > Enterobacteriaceae > Citrobacter > Citrobacter sp. Cpo148. The sequence goes on along the minus strand of NZ_JAOWHY010000043.1, from coordinate 731,495 downwards.
GGCTAATGCCTCATCTGGCGTATCTGCCTCAACCACAATCTTTTTTTCTGGCGCATGGCTGCGTAAGCGCGCAATCGCACCTGACCAGTCGTTTGGATTGGTAAGAAAATGGCGGTGATTAGCAAACAGCAGTACCGTTTCGGCGCATCCTCCGCGATGGATAATGCCTCCCGCGGCGAGTATTGCTTGAGTCGCCAACAAACGCGTGCCGGGAATGGCTTTGCGGGTACAGGCAATCTGCCCATCAGGATAGCGTTGGCGCAGTTGGCTCAACATGCACTCAAGATAGCCCGAAACCCCGCAGCTCCATTCCAGGACATTTTGTACCGCTTTCCAGCCCTGGTGCAGCGCCGCCGCATTCCCATGTGCGCAAATCAATCGCTGTCCTGCACTTACCTGTTCACCATCGGCAACCATGTCGCTGATGGTCAGCCCTAATGAGGCGAGCATTTGCCTGGCAACGGCGGTGCCGCTAACGCACCCGCCCTGGCGATGGTAAAATTCCATAACGCCCGGCTGTGCGCCGATCCCCAACGCGCGGGTAGTCAGGTCGCCGCCCTGAATATCTTCCAGCAGCAGCGCGTCGGTTTGCGCCTGCGAAAAGTAGATCATCGCAGCGCCTCCCGCGGAACGCTGTCCCACCAGATAAGCGCCCAGTCACGGCTGGCGGGGGCAATCGCGCGTGGATCCTGCTGCTGATACCAGCTTTCCAGACGTTCGACCTCGTCGGCGCTCAGTTCACCCATACTCCAGCGCACGTTTTCCAGAAAACGCGTCCAGGTGCTGTTGTCCTGCTGGCAGTTGGGTCCGCGGATAAAATCAACATGCGCGTGGATCCCCATCTGATACAGGACATTAAGCGCATAGATATAGTTGGGAAGCTCAATCACTTCGCGGCCCAGTGCACGCTGAATGGTGGGGGAAACGAAAGATGAACTGACGAGATGAGTGGTGTAAACCCGCAGTCGGGCCTGATTATTCAGTTTGGTCATCGCCTGGCGCATATCGGCAACCAGCGTAGAGCGCGAGGCGACGGCGATATCGCACTGGGGTAAATCATCCCAGTGTTCCTCCCAGGCCCGCTGCACCCACTGCACGTGACGGGCGTTCATTTGCGCAGCGCGGCGGGCAGCTACGCTAAGCATGCCCTGGCTGTAATCTACGCCGTAAATTATTGGCATCTTTTTAGCCAGCGCCAGCGAGACGGTACCGGGACCGCAACCCATGTCAAACAGCGACTCCGCCCCTTTCAGGTCGATTTTCCCCAGCAGTTGCAGCAGATAGCTGTCGGTTAATGAGGCGCAATTTTCCGCCATTTTTTCCGCACGTTTATCCCAGTGCTCCGGCTTTTTCTCGGTTCTGTTCGCCAGCTGTAACTGTTTACGGTAAAGATCGGCAAAATCAATGTCGTCAATGAGCATTCTTATTCCTTAGTTATGTGAGCCAAAGAGATGGTGAGCGATTTGTGACGGTGTAACGCGATACAGTTCCGCCAGGCGATCGGTGGCGAGCTGATGTTCAGGAAGTCCTTGTGACACTTCGCCATCCGGTTCAACGCGTACCACGCTGTCGGCAATTGCCCGGGCGTGCAACGGATGATGCGTCGACATCAGCAGGGCCATACCCGAATTTTTCAGCGTCACCAGCGTGTCGAGCAGACGGATCTGATGCCCAAAATCCAGGCTGGAAGCGGGTTCATCCAGCAACAAAAGGCGTGGGCGTTGCGCCAGCGCGCGGGCAATTAACACCAGTTGCCGCTCTCCGCCGCTCAGCGTGTTCCAGCGTCGGGGCGCCAGGTGAGAGATTCCCAGCATCGTCATCTGCTGGTGCGCATTTTCACGCTCTTTAGCGCCGGGAACCGCAAATGCCGCCAGTTGCGGGGCCAGCCCCATCATCACCATGTCCAGCGCAGTGAAGGCAAACGCGCCGTCATGTGCCTGAGGAACCCAGGCGATAGCGGCGGCGCGTTGCCGATCGCTGAGATGATTTATAGCGACGCCATCAAGCAGAATGTCACCGTGAAGCGGCGAAAGAACGCCGAGAATGGTGCGCATCAGGGTGGTTTTTCCACTGCCGTTGGCCCCAATCAGACAACAGACGGAGCCGGGCGAAACCTGAAATGAGACATCGCGTAACACGGGCTGGTGACTGTGGTATCCCAACGACGCATGGCGGAGGGTCAGAAGCGTCATGGGCGATTTCCCCGTAGCAAAAGCAGCAAAAAGAACGGTGCGCCAATAAATGCCGTCAGGATCCCCAGCGGGATTTCTGTGCTGCTCAGCGTGCGGGCAAGAGTATCGGTGAGCAGCAGCAAAATGGCGCCGATCCCCATGGAAACTGGCAGCAACTGCTGGTGGTTATTGCCACTGAGGAGTCTGCCGATGTGCGGTACAACCAGCCCAATCCAGCCGATAATGCCCGCGATGGCAACGGTACAGGCGGTGATTAACGTTGCGCAGACGATCAGTCCCAGTCGCAATCGGGAGACGTTGATCCCAAGCGATCGTGCTTCATCATCCGACAGGGTGAGCAGGTTCATGCGCCAGCGCAGCAGCAATAGCGGGACCAGTCCTGCGAAGATCAGCGGTGCCGAGAACCACAGATCGTGCGGCGTGATCGTCGATAAACCGCCAAGCAGCCAGAAAGTGATAGAGGGGAGTTGGGTATACGGGTCGGCCAGCGTTTTGATGAGTGAAATTCCCGCGCCGCATACCGTGCCCAGCGCAATCCCGACCAGCACCAGCGTTAACACCGGGTCGTGTCGCTTGACTCGCCGGGTAATTAACCAGACACCGGCGACCACGAATAAACCGCCTATGAACGCATACAGCTGAATAAACAGGATCGGTAAACCTAACAGGATTGCTAAACAGGCACCTAAACCCGCACCCGCCGCCACGCCGAGAATATCCGGCGAGACCAGCGGGTTGCGGAACATGCCCTGATAGGTGGTTCCTGCGCCCGCCAGCGCCGCGCCGAGCAGCAATGCAGCCAGTATGCGTGGCAGGCGGATTTGCCAGAAGACGATTTTGTCCTGCATTGGAACGCCATCTGTACCGGCCACGAGATTCAGAACCTGCTGTGCATCCAGGCGATACGCGCCTGATACCGCAGCGACGCTCGCGCAAAGCACCACCGCAGCACTCATCAGAAAACCGAGGGTTGATGTTTTCATCAGACTGCCACCAACCTTTGATACTGTGCGTCGCTTAGCGTGGTGTGCCAGAACAATTCACTGTAGCGTTGCATATCGGCTTTAAAGCTCGCGTTAACCTGAGGATCAAGCCAGGCATGCAGGCGGCGTAACCCCAGTAAACGGTTGATGCCAGGAGGTGCATCCAGCCAGCCAAACGGCAGACCGCTGAGAAACAGAATGCGCCGGTCAGCAACCGCTTTGACTCCTTGCCAGACCGGATCTTCTCGTAGGAACTGCGCTGTCACCGCATCCTGCACCAGGATAATATCCGGCTGCCAGCTGAGAAGATTTTCCATTGAGACCTGTGTGAGCCCCTGTCGTCCGGGGATGTGCGCCACATTGTGCAACCCCAATAGTTCTGCTGCTTCGGTATGCAGAGAACCTTGTAAACCAGTCTCCAGTCCTCTGGCACCGCGCGCGGCATAAAAACGCAGATTCGCCGCGGGTGAATGCGAGAAAGCTATTGCATCATCGATAAATCGACGGGCCAGAGCGGCCTGCATTGCGGTTCGCGAGATGACGCCCAATACTTCACCGACTGCGCGCAGCTGTTCTGGGGTATGGCGCAATTCGCCGTTAATCAGCAGCCAGGGAATGTGTGTTTGTGCGCTCACTTGTCTGGCTTGAGAAAGCCAGGTTTCATCGGCATTACCGCAGTCAATAACCAGGTCAGGTTTAAGCGCCAGGAGTGCTTCAAGCGAGAGTGTGCTGGCGCGCCCCGCCAGCCTGCCGAGTTTCGGCAAAGTCCGAATGTTATCGTTAAACGGGATAGCGGTCTGGCGAGAGAAATCAAAGGAGGAAAGTCCCACCAGTTTTTCCGGTGCGACGGCCAGCAGCAGCATGTCAGCAGGTGCGCCCGCGCTGACCACGCGTTGGGTCGTTTCTGGCTTCGGAGAGTCTCCAATGGCCACAGTCAGCGAGGTTTGAGCAAACGCGGGAAGATGGCGTAGCAGCAGTGCAGATGCCACGAGTTGGGCAAACATCCGTCTTGTCAGTGGCATTATTGTTATCCTGAAGGTTACAAAATCGCTATATATTTACATATACAGCGAATAAAAACATGTTCAGAATCAATTTCTCACGGATGAAAACCCCGGATACCCCATAAGGGCTAGAGGCCATAGAGACAGCTGGAAGGGGGAAATATAAGAAAGAAAAATCCGCGACGAAGCGCGGATTCAGGAAGTAAAACGGCTCAGGCTATGATGTTATGGCGTCGGTTGAGTCTGTTTTTTAGACTCGACTGGCGCAGTACTTGCCGGGGTAGGTCGTGATGCGGGTACGTTGTCACAGGGCTTTTCTTTGGCGCAAATCAGGTCGAGCATTTTCAGCGTTACGCCGTTGGTCCAGCCGAAACCATCCTGCAACGGATACTCACCACCGCCACCGCCGGTTCCAGTGGTGCTCACGTCATACTTCTCAACCAGCTTTTTCTCGCGATCGTAGGTGTGTTGAACATTGGTGAGGAATCGCCAGGTCACGTCCATGGCAACAGTATCCTGACCGTAATTCTGTAACCCGGATGCTGCGACCCACTGGAGCGGGGCCCAGCCGTTGGGTGCATCCCACTGCTGGCCGCTTTTCACCGACGTGGTAGCAAGGCCGCCCGGTTGCAGCAGATGGGCCTGGGTGGCCGTGGCGACTTTACTGGCGCGATCTTTTGCCGCTGCATTGACATATAGCGGGAACAGGGCGGCAGCCGTGAGCTGGTTGCGTACTTTGTGGCTTTTCAGATCGTAGTCGGCATACCAGCCTTCTTTGTCGTTCCACAGGTACTTCTCGATCCCTTTTTGTCGGGCATTAGCGAAGCCATCGTACTGCGCCGCTTTGGCATCATCACCGGCAGCCTTGCTGGCGAGGGCGATCATTTTTTCCATTTTGTACATCAGCGCATTGAGATCGACCGGAACGATGCTGGTGGTGCGCAGAGTGCCCAGCTGATTAGGATTGTCCATCCAGCGGGAACTAAAATCCCAGCCGGACGCGGCAGCTGAACGCAGGTCGCGGTAGATTTCTGTGGCCGGGCGGTTTGGGTTGCTTTTAGCGGTGGCAATATCCTCTACCCAGGACTCTGGCCGAGGCGAATCGCGCTCATCCCAGTAGCGGTTCAAAATGGTGCCGTCATCCAGTTTAACTACGCGCTTATTTTGCTGACCGGGCTGGAGTGTTTCGACGCCTTCCATCCAGTAGCTGTACTCTTTGAGCATCTGTGGGAGGTATTTTTTCAGCGCGTCATTCCCGTCGTGCTGCGCCAGTAGTTCAACCATAAAGGCAAAGAACGGCGGTTGCGAACGACTCAGGTAGTAGGTGCGGTTGCCGTTAGGAATGTGTCCCCAGGAATCAATCTCGTAAGCGAAGTTTGCCACCATGTCCGAGACCTTATCCCAGTGATTGCTCTCGGCAAGCCCCAGCATGGTGAAATAGCTGTCCCAATAATATATTTCGCGAAAACGCCCGCCAGGTACCACATACGGTTCCGGGAGCGGCAGCAGCGAATCCCATTTTTCAGCGTCGGTTGTCGAACGGGTGAGTACCGGCCACAGGCCATCGATATGTTCGCGTAATGATTGCCCGGCCGGGGGCACGTATTTCTCGCCGTCTTTCGGCAAGGTGAAATTCACTTGCACAAAATGGCGTAAGTCGAATCCGGACTGGTTTTTCTGCATCCGGTAATCGGCAAGGATCATTAATGGATCGCTGTTTGGCACCGCGTCCGCAAAGGTTTTCTGGTCAGGAAACAGTTTGGCTGTTTGTACATCGTTAAACAGGGGGCCAAGCAGAATATCAGGCGGCGCAGGCGTAGCGGCTGGTGCGTCCTCGGCGTTGACGGCAAAAGAGGAAAGGGCAAAAAAGGTGCTTGCGAGCGTCAGTTTTATTGCAACAGAGAGCAGGCCAGGATGGCGAGTTGCTGGCGTTATCATCGGTTAATCTCCTTAGCGGCGTGCCGAAGTAGCGGCATTTACCATGAGAAAACCTTAGTTCAGGAATGACCGTTGCGCGTGATCGGCTCCCCATTTTGCGAATAAACAGACATTTCCCGGCGTGAATAGAGAAGAAGCACACCCTTTGTTGGAAAGGGTGTGCTTCGGAATCAGTTTGCGCGGGTTATCCGCTGTGTGACACAGTCAATGGTCAGAGTATCGCCCATCTTGATGCTATCGAGAGCCGCGCCTTGCTGACACATCCAGCACAGGCCCATTTCACGAGCGATAATCGCCGGATGTGAGGCTTCGCTGCCGTCCCGCAGGCAGATACCTTTGATGGTCTTCGGATCGAGTTGCAGTACCGTAGACGGATAAATGACATCAGCGACCAGGATAGTGGGGCGCAAGAACGCGGGAATTTGTGCGCTCTCTCCCGTCAAATGCTGCAGTGAACGAGACAGCAAATCTTCAATATCAATGTATCGCGCCTGCAGATAAGGATCATCGAGCTGTAAATACTGCTGGCTGAGATCGCTCAGCACCTGATGCCAGGCCCAGGCGGCGCTGCACTGCTTTTCGCGCATTACATCGCAGGTCATTTCAAACAGTTCAGGATCGTCCAACAGCGTATGGTGACCGGAGAAGATGGCGGCGATATCTGCGGAATATCGTTCTTCAGCAAGTGCAGTGAGTTCGCTCAGGTCGTTCAGCGTACTTTGGATGGCGGTCTGTAATAGCTGCTGCTCAGCCTGGAGTGATGCGGCTGGCTGCGGGTTTACCTCGGGCGAGAACGGCGTGTAACAGAATGCCGTCCCCATGACTTTTGAGGGAGCCTGAGTTGCCTTGTTATCAGCATTAGCGGACTCGAGCGATTCACCAAAATTCTCCGCTGCCAGCTGTTTAAATGCGGCCAGCGCATCCTCTGCCTGTTCGCCTTTGGCAATCAGGCGCAGCGTGTCATTACAGCGAACCTGCAGCAGAGCTATCTGATTCAGGCTATCAGGAACCACACACTTGCCGTTTTTCTCCAGCCACATGTCGGCGTTAAAACCAGACAACGCGGAAACCAGCCGCGAAGCCGGGCGAACGTGGATGCCGTTAGGGTTTTTCACCACAATGGCAACAGAACGGGCATCTGCATCGGGAGACAGTGCAGCAGATGCGGGTTTCGCTGCGGATGGCGAAGGTAAACCCAGTTGCTCACATTTGGCGTCGAGGGCGTTCATGGCATCACGGATGACCCGATCGATATCAGCACCCGCGGCGGCGCTAACCGTCGCGGCCAGTGTGCCTTCAACCAGTGGTGCTGCGCACAAACGCACTTTGGCGGCAATGCCAGGGTCGAGCAGTTCCAGCGCGGTTTCCGCACTCAGTAATGCACTACCGATATCCATCATCACCAGCACGTGGTCCGTATCGGCCACGGACTCGATGGCTTCCATCACCTTGATCGGATCGGTGCCAATCGGATTCTCAGGATCATCAATGCCTGCGGCAATGGCGATTTTGCAATCACCGCCCATTAACATCTGCCGGGCCAGCGCACCGACGCCTTCGCCCAGTTGGGCGCTGTGAGAAACAATAACCAGGTTTACCATCGCTTTATCCTTACTCTCTGGACGCCTGAGCTAGCATTTGCATCATAAACATGACCGACGTTGCGCCGGGATCCTGATGCCCAATACTGCGCTCACCAAGATAGCTGGCACGGCCTTTGCGGGCCTGCATGGTGATGGTGCTTTGCGCTGCGGCTTCCGCTTGCTGGCTTGCCGCTTCCAGCGCTGCCTGTACGCTTAACTTTTGCTCGCAGGACTGACGTAAAGATTCGACCACCGGTAGCCAGACGTCGCACATGGTTTTGTCGCCAGGTTCAGCCTTACCGCGGCTAATCACACCTTCTGCGCCATCACGCATCATTTGATACAGTTCTTCAAGCGTCAGGCTTTGATGAGCCTGAGTCACCTGGGCGGCGCGAATAAAAAAGGTGCCAAACAGCGGTCCACTGGCCCCGCCGACGCTTGAGAGCAGCACCATACCGGTGTTTTTCAAAATAAAGCCGATGTCTTTGTCTGCGATTGACGGCAGCTTTTCAACGACTTTGCTGAAACCACGATGCATGTTCAGACCGTGGTCGGCATCGCCGATCTCCCGGTCAAGTCCGGTGAGAAAATCACTTTCTGTGGTGAAGATCTCGCCGCAGCGATAGAGCCAGTTAACAATTTGCGTTCTGTTGAGGGACATCATGAATCTCCTTATTTACCCCAGTTGAGGGCAGGGGTGTGAACCGGTGCATCCCATAAGCTCAGCGTTTCGTCATCTACCTGTAACAAGGTGATCGAGAAACCGGTCATATCCAGAGAGGTACAGTAAGAACCGATCAGGTTGCGCTCAATGGCGATGCCTGCATCCTGACAACGGCTTTCCAGGCGGTTATACACGCCGAAGAGTTCAGACAACGGCGTCGCGCCGAGATTATTGACCAGCGCAATAACGCGATCGCCACTTTGTAACGCACGCTTGCTTTCTTTACCTTCCTGCCACGCGCCCTGGACGTTGTCCCAGTGGCGGAGTGTACGGCTGTAGTTACCGTTTTCCAGCAGGGTATCGAACATTTCATCAACGGTCTGATCGAGAGAGGTGAAGGGGCGACGGTCAATGCCGGGTTCCCCGTGGATACCTACGCCAAACTCCATTTCGTTATCCTGCAGCGTGAACGACGGTTGTCCGGCGGCTGGAACGGTACAGGCGCCAATGGCTATGCCAATGGAGTGGCCCTGGTTATTCAGCTTACGGCCCAACGCCGCACAGGCTTCCAGCGAATCACCGCGTTCGGCGGCCGCGCCGACCAGTTTTTCGATCAATACGGTATTCGCCACGCCACGTCGACCGGCGGTATACAAACTGTCTTTCACCGCCACGTCGTCATCCACCACCATGGTGGTGACTTTGACACCGCTTTCATGCAGCAGCTCGGTGGCGGTTTCGAAATTAAGAATGTCGCCGGTGTAATTTTTGATTATCAGCAGCACGCCTTCGCCACCGTCAATTTGCATGGCGCATTCGAACATTTTATCCGGCGTGGGTGAGGTAAAAATCTCACCCGGGCAGGCGCCAGAGAGCATGCCCTGACCAATGTAGCCGCAGTGCATAGGTTCGTGTCCGCTGCCGCCACCGGAAAGCAGAGCCACTTTGCCCATCACCGGTGCATCTGCGCGGGTGACATATACCGGATCCTGATGCAGTGCCAGGGAAGGATACGCTTTCGCCAGTCCGGCGAGTTGTTCATTCAGTACGTCTTCAACACGGTTAATCAATTTTTTCATTATTTATGCTCCGCAGACAGTCCTGGATGGCTGCCAAATTCGGGCAGGCATCTGATGTAGGGTATCGGTTAGTTCAACGTCACGGCGACCGCTCGCTGCCGATAAGGTAATTTTGCACACGGGTAGTCAAAAGAAAATTGATGTGATTGGTGTTTCAATACGGAACATTAGCATCTTTTAATGTTCCATATTGAAACGTGGTGGTGCATAAAACAGCGGAAGTGAGAGATGCGGCAAAGTTTATGCTGACGGCATCATGAGTAAAACGTTATTCCTTACTCTTCTTTGCCATTAAAATCGAAAAACCAGAACAAGATAAAACCAATAAAACCAAAAATTAGCAGAATAGCCAGGGTATAGACTTCATATCGCGCGGCATCTGCAGCAATCGTCTGTAACTTGTCCATTGCCGGGGCTGGCTGCTCTTTGAATAGCATGAGTTGCCATTCATAAAGGTTTGTTGTTTTTATCTCTTTAATCGGTTCCCAAATATGGTTAGCCGCCGCGCCGAGTGCTAAAGCAGAAAACAGTGCGCCGTAAATACGTTGGCGTTTTTCCTGGCGCTGACTAATAGCCTGGCGCATGAGCTGATCCAATTGCTCTATCTGCGTCATGAGCTCCTGACGTTGCTCAGACAATCCCCACTGCCGAGAGAGATCTTCACTCAGCTGGTTATGTAGGGCATCGTTGCCGACTAAAGCACCTTTATTCATGGCTTTTAGCGCCTGGGCTTTGGTTTCCAGCATCATTTCGGACCAGTCAGATAGACGACGAATTTTTCCCTTTCGGTTGTGTTTTTGCTGCGACTCGAGCAGATCCTTGAGCCACTGTTCAATCTGTTGGGCTGAGTTCGCCAGAAAATTTTCATACTCATGGCTTACATCCGCTACAGAAATGGCCGCTTTAATCAGTATCGCCAGATGTTTATCCTCTTCTTCGCGACAGAAGATTGTGACGCCATGACGGTGAGCGACAACCAGAATATTGCTGTACCATTGGCAGTGGTACTCGCTGGTGGGGGGGAGATCCGCAGGACTCCTAACGACGCGCGTGCTATCGCTCTGTGCTGCCAGCCAGGCATGAAAGGTGGGGGTATCGATCATTCGCATCAGCGGGACGATCGTAATATCACCACCCTCTGGGATGCGATGCTGATAGACACGAATGCATTTACCTTTTGTGCGGCAATCAAGTTCGGGTAAAGCTATTGGCACAATGGCGTTATCAAGATAACGGGTAAAATAATTTTCCCAGATTGCGGGCAAAACGTCTTTTTGCCAGGTCAGTTTCGAGCCGGGCTCTCCGGGAGCAAGCTGCTTCGGTGCCGCAATTAGCGTCATTCTGCCTTGATCGTCGTACCAGGGTTGGTTCGGTGCGCCTGGGATCAATTTATCGCTTCCGGCCAGGCGATAGCTTTCGAGAAAACGCGGAGTATCGTGCGGGCGTAGTCCTTGCCAGGCCACATCTTCACGTTGTTCCAGAGCGGACCACAGGGCATCAAGGCGTGTCCCCTGAATCGGGTTGAGCGAAATAACGATATCATTTCCCGTACCCACTTCTCGTGGTCGATAAATGGCCAGCAACCCAAATCCATTGTGCGTCCAACTGCGTTCTTTATCGCAGCGCGCGAGAATTTTCAACATCCCAGAAGGGAGCGTTTCGGTAATAAACAATGCATCAACCACCGTTTGCCGCCGGCCTGTGCCGAGATCCAGCAGGAGTTGGCAGGTAACCGAACGCTTGATCACGTGTTGGTAAATCTGTTGCTCATACGCCAGACTTGCGACCGCACTTGCATAACATTGCGTGTGCATGGGCATAATGCCTGCGGTGGGGTCTGGGTTGGCTATCATCATATCGCTCAACAGGCGAAGGCAGGCCAGCATGTTGTGGCGAACAACGACAGTATCATCCATGGATTGCTCGCACAGGCTGCTATGCGCGAGTGCGGATAACAAGCAAGCGGCAGAACGAGTTGTATCATCACCGTCCAGATAAATACCGCTTTCCCATGCGGTGACGTATTCCAGCCACGGATGTGCTGATAGCGACAGCGAACCAGCGGCATCGAGATGGTTCAAAAACAGCAACAGCGTAAAACAGGTATCCAGAGAGAAATCTTCGATAACGATTCGTTGTATTCCCTGGACACTTGAGAGTTTACTGCGCCATATAGACCATTGACGATCGTCGGCATTTGCCACCAGTTCACTCACCGAATTGTAGTGACCTGCACGGTATCCTTTGTTATTGAGCGCGACACCCTTATGGCTTTCCGTATCATTGCCGTCGCCCAATCCGATCAGTAGGCTGCCTGCCGGTGCATCACGCTGCGACGGATTGAACTCGAAAGTAAACAGCGGCCATGCATTATTGAATGCGAGCATATAATTCTCTTTCGATGAATGTGTTGTTGGATCGCTCATTATTTGACTACGTTATAAATGACCCGTTGTGAGCGACTCCAGTTATCGCCAATCGCAATATTGGGTTCATGGTTTTCTTGTTTTACGCAGTAGTTCTTAACCAGGCTTTTTAACTCTGCCTCGTTGAGTGTGCCGAACATCAGACGCGTATTCAGTTCTTTCAATAACACATCATGGAGTGAATAAGTGGTCGGTCTTTGCAGTGAAAATTGCGCCGCGTCAGCCAGTAACTCACGCGCATTATCGGCCATCAGACGGCGCTCACAGCGACCTGCAGGTTCATTTTTGGCCATTTCTTCATCGTAAGCTTTCTTCTGGGCTTTCTCAAAATTAAGCGCTCTGTCGAGTTCCGCTTTAATACCCTGAACATCCTTGGCAGAAGAACAGAATGTTTTTAAATAACGAATCTGTATGGGGGTCAGCGTGCCATTGTGGTCCGCTTGCTGACGTAATTTACCGGCCATTCTGAGGCAGCCGTTTTTTTCATCCATCAACGATGCTGATTGTAATAGGGCATTCAACGTTTCCTGGCGATCTTCCAGTAATGCGGCTTCGGCATAATACAGTTTCCAGCGCATGCCTCCGGCAAGAAACAGATTGACAACCTGGGTATCACCGCGATCGATAGCGGCGCGAAGATTTTTTTCATCCCAGGCAATGCCGATATTCGCCAGTTCTTTACGCGGATCGTTACTGGTTTCTTTTTTCGCCCCAGCAACCGTTTTACCCACTTCCCCGAGATCGCTACGGATGGACTCCGTATTCACCAGCGTCTTGGTTGAGGTTCCGAAAGTCAGTACTGAGCCAACAATAATGACGACGATACCGCCCAGCACCCAGGCTACTCGATTGCGAATGATGCGCGTATCAATTTTGATTTTTCCAATATCCTGAGCCTGAGCCACCAGATCATCCTTTATTTCCTGAACGTCACCGCCGAGATCTTCAATTTTTTTGGCTGTCTGTTCGAAATAGTGAGCAACCTCAGCATTGCTGTCATCAAAAAAGCGATCAGGGTTAACTTTTACCCGGCCTTCGTCGAAGGCCTCCTGTACCGGCTCAGTAATTTCTTGGTAATAGTAATTCACCAATGTTGTTTGGACGGAGGTTACCCGCTTATGATGCGCCAGACGGTTGCGAATTACGCGAATATCGTCAAGAAAGGTATTCAGTGTTCTACGTTTATCGTTAACAAAGCTGAGCAAAGGGGTATATTGATAAAGTGGAGAGTAGTGGATGGGATATTCGTCTTTATCAATAAATAGTGAGGCGAGTTCACTGAAAAGGGTACCGCTCAATACGTCATCACGATCGGCAACGTTGAGCCATTTTTTTACACGTTCCTGACCAAATAGTTTGTTTAGGTGCTCAAGTAGGGCTTGTTGGTTATTGTACGCTTCATTAATTAAACTACGAATGGTCAGCTCTAATGCTCGTACCTGCTGCAAACTACGTAACTGCTTTTCTTCGCCTTCGTTATGCAGCGTCGTTGAATAAGTTAATTGAGGCTGTTTTTCTCGCAAATATTCGAGCTGCCACAAAAAACGCAACGCGGCAATGGTCAGATTTCTGTCGGCAGGCTGGCCATCTGTATTTCTGCCGAGCCATTTGTTCAAGGTGCGTAATGCCGCAAGAAAGCTCGCCATTTCCTGCTCATTATAGTTAAACCGGGCCGCTACACTGCTCCAGTTGCCCAATCTCTCTCGGGCTTTATCAAGTGAATAATAAAACGTATCAGGCGAAAGTTGCGTGGGGGCTGGTATACCCAGCAGGGATAAGATTTGTGGAAATGCGCTGTCGAAAAGAGACAGGCAACGAGTAAAATCGTTGTACTCAGAAGCAGATGAATGATCGACCATTATATTCTCACGTGGTTATTCGCTGAGTTTTCCCGGCCCGATCTAATCGCACTGTGTCAGGCAACTTTCCCTGCAGCCAGAATGCCATAATTCGACAATTATTCGGGATTTTTAATCAGTTCGTCAATATATATGGGGGGCGTAATATTGGTAGTAGACATTGCAACCAATAATGCGTTGCTATGGGTTCTTAACGCAAATTATGGTTGCAGCGATGGAATTTAATGTTTATTGGCTAACAAAATGCGCAGATATTGGGTAAGTAAAACGCAGAAAGCGGGGCAGATGAATCAGGCTACTACACGCCAATAATGCCACAAATAATGCAGCATTATTGGCGTAACTCACGACTGGCGTTTATCGTCGGTCAAAAACGTTGGCGTATCTGCCGTCGTATTAGCCCGGATAAATTCCGCGATCTTTACGTGCCAGCAGAATGCGTTCGCAGGCAACAATGTAGGCTGCTGTACGCAGGGAGCAGGATTTCTCAGCTGCTTTTTCCCATACGTGCACCATCGCATCAGTCATGATTTTGTCCATGCGATTGTTGATCTCTTCTTCACTCCAGAAGAAGCTTGCCATGTCCTGGACCCATTCGAAGTAGCTGACGGTTACGCCGCCTGCGTTACATACGACGTCAGGTACCACGATGATACCGCGGCTTGCCAGCATATCATCGGCATCCGGGTAAGTCGGGCCGTTAGCGCCCTCAAGTACCAGTTTGCAGGTCAGCATTTCTGCACGCTGACGGGTAATCTGTCCTTCCAGCGCGGCAGGGATCAGGATATCCATCTCCACGCTCCAGAAGGCTTCGCTGGTGATGGTTTCAGCGCCCGGGAAACCGGCAATCTGTTTGTGCTCTAACTGCCAGGCAGACAGCGCGGTCATGTCGATACCCGTGGAGTTAAACAGCGTTGCGGTGTGATCCTGAATAGCGACGACACGCGCACCCGCTGCGGCGAACAGGCGGGCGGCTTCGCTGCCGACGTTACCAAAACCTTGTACCGCCACGCGAGCGCCTTCAACTTCAATGTTCGCACGACGCGCGACTTCCAGACCGCTGACGAAAACGCCGCGACCGGTGGCTTTATCACGGCCTAACGAGCCGCCAAGGTGAATAGGTTTACCGGTGACCACACTGGTCACGGTGGTGCCGTGGTTCATGGAGTAGGTATCCATCATCCAGGCCATGACTTTTCCGTTAGTACCTACATCCGGCGCAGGAATGTCTTTCTGCGGCCCAATGATAATGCCGATTTCGCTGGTATAACGGCGGGTTAAACGCTCCAGTTCACCTTCAGAAAGTGAGAACGGATCGACGCGCACACCGCCTTTGGCTCCGCCGTACGGCAGATTCAACGCTGCGCATTTGATGGTCATCCATGCAGACAGGGCCATCACTTCATTAAGATCAACATCAGGATGATAACGCACACCGCCTTTGCCCGGACCGCGGGAAAGGTTATGTTGCACGCGATACCCTTCAAAATGACGGATAGTGCCGTCATCCATCTGCACCGGGATATCGACAATCAGCGCGCGTTTTGGGTGGCGCAGGGTGTCCACCCAATGGGAAAGTTCGCCCAGGTAAGGGGCCACACGCTCGATTTGTTGCAGGTAGGTATTCCAGGCAGATGTGCTGCTATCTGAAGCGTAAGATAACTTATCCATGATAAACCTTAGTTATAAAAGTAATATGTTCTTAATTTGGCCGTGGTATACAGTGAATCTCACCATATAAACCTAAATTTAACATTTTTTTCATAGAACAGCCTGCCTGGCTAACACGGATTATCGGTATGAGTAGTGTGGGTTTTGGCTTGGTGATGAATAGTTATTCTTTATTTTGGCTGTAATCGCGGTTGTTTTGCGGTTTATGTAATTTAATATGCATAACTTGTAAAAATAGCAATTTGTCAGATTTATGACGCACCTCTAAAAGTAAATAATATGATAATAAAATGTGTTTGCTTTATTGCTGTTAAGCTGGGCGTCAGTAGGTCACGGCGATGGTGACAGTATCGGCATAGTTGTCTGGCGTGTAGTTCGCGCTGGGAACGGTGGCGTAAACCGGGTAGGTAGTCGTTGTCCCCGTGCCGCTGCCCGCAACGGTATTGAGCGATGTATTGCCCCACACCATACCGGAAGGACCTGGCGTCGAACTAAGCTGGTAGGGGACTTTATCCGTATTTGACCCCGTGCCTGCCATCACGCCGCTGCCTGCCGTATTGCCGTTGGAGGGTTGAAGTCCGATGGTATAAGGCGTGTTATTGGAACAGGCTACGCCTACGTTATTTGACGCCGTGAGATTACGACCCGTTCCGCTGGTGGGAGCAAAGTTGATGTTAGTCGCGGAGGTGATATTACACTGTTTGCTGACAGCAGCTGTGACGGTGAAAGGAAACCTGGCGGCAACGGTATCACCACAGGTGGTTGGCGGGAAAAGCAATCCGGGATTGAGGGTGACAAGGGCTGTTGCCGTCGTATAGCTATCCTGATAATTTCCGGGGACGGCTGCCGTTTGTGGCGTGACGATCTGCGCCGATACCGTGAGTGAACCCGTCACTGGCGTCAGATTCAGCAGGTTAAGCTGTACCATGGGAAAAGTGGTTCCTGACTGATACTGGCTGCCCCAGACTTTGGTGCGCCCGCTATCCTGGTAAAGCTGGTATGCCAGCGTTCTGGCGGGGTTTCCGCTTAACGACATATTTCGGGTTGTCACCTGGCCACTGACGGCCGAGGCGCCAATATTAAAACAGAGATTGATCCCTGCCAGCACGTCACCAAGCTCTTTGGTGCAAGTGTAACTGAACGTCATTGATGACGTTGCGCCTGTCGCAGACAGTGGATTGACCGAACCTAAATTTATGGGTTGCACATTGCTCACCGAACAGGTTACCGCATGGCTAATTGCCGGACAAAAAAGTACGGCAGCGATGAGTAGCAGATGTCTTAACCTCATGAGCGCACTCCTGTTAGTGTGGGCGACAAACCAGTGGGCCTATTTGCACAATCCCCTTTGCTGACGCGGGATAGTCAAATTGCACGCGACAACTACCGGTGTCCGTATCAACGCGCAGCGTGTTGTGCTGCTCAAGAGTGTCGAACCATGTCATTCCATCAAAGCCAACGACAGACGATTGTCCTTTTTCGTTGATGGCGTAAGCCATGCTGCCTTCAGGAATTGGCTTACCCTGATTGTCGACGAGGATAATCTGCGCAGCGCGGACGGGGGTGATGCCAAAGCTAACCAAAGTACCGGAACGATCGGCTGGCGTGGCATTCGTCTCAACGCGTGCGATCCGCATATTGGCAGGGAGATCCATCGGGTCAATACTGATCAGGTTTTTTTGATAACTGTTGAGCGGTGTGACCAGCAGTAGTCCCTGGTCATCGCTACGACCGATCAGGTTATTTTGCAATTTGACCGGAACATCAGGCACGCCGTCAGTTGAGACGACGGCAAAACCATTATTGATTTCTCTTGCTGCAAACAGGCCGCCTCCCATGGTCACCAGCGATCCGGTTGCGCCTGCATAACCGTAATGGTTATCCGGTAAACGGCTGAATCCCGCGTACGCTTTACCATAACGTCCCAGATATCCCACTTCTCCCTGGCCACTTTGCCGGGAAGCCTGCTGACTGGCAGCCAGATTCCAGCCCCAGCCGCCGTCGGCAGGGGGCGTCAGGCTGGCGTTGAGCTGGTAACCGGTTTCGTCGTTGGTACGTTGTAGGGTGCTGCTGGCGCTCAGATTGTTGTCGGTCGTGATCGTCACCATCAAATAGAGACTGCGATCGCGGTTGTCGTCAATGTTCTGGTTGAATCCGGCATTCAGTGAGATGTTGTCTGTAACAGACTTAAACCAGCTGGCATTGGCGTAGCGCACCGCATTTTCTTGTGGATATCGAAACTGCAAATAGCTCAGGCTGACATTACCGGCTGCTTCCAGCGAATAGCCAATGACAGTGTTGCTGTTAAGCGTGGGGGGCGGCTCACCGTAATGGGTGGCGACATCGCGATAATCGCCGGAAGTTGCCGTGGTACTGGTACTGAAATTAAACCGTTCGCCGGACCAACGGTAACCAAAACTGTACAAAAACCCGTTCTTTCCTGAGTCGGTACTTGCGGCAAGTGAGGTCGAAAACGTGCCGCTGCGGGTTCCTGGGATCCAGTCGTTACTGAAGCCCGCGTTAATCAGTCCATCGCTGGTTTCCGCGTGAGTCCCGGCGGTGAACGTATTGCTAAACCCGCGACGCCACGTAGCGCTCAATACTGGTGCGCTGGCATAATCAAAAGAGGAGTAACCATAATTTTCGCGTACCGTGCCTAATTCTGCCGACCAGGCGGTTAATCCTTCCCGCAGGAGTTGCTGATCGTTGTAGAACGAGAAATTTTGTACGCTCGTTCTGCCCAACGCATCTGTCATCATCACCTGACCCGTTCCCGCGCCGCTGATGTTAGGCATTGTGTTGATCTGAAAGCTACCTGCGGGGACTTCTCCGTTGTAGTACCTGACGCCGTCGACGTACAGCTCAACGTTTGACGGTAACGTCGCGGATCCCAGATATGCTGGAAGCGGGGTGGTTGGCATATAGGGCTGTAACCCAAAATCGGTGCCTATCTGAATGCCGCCGATTCGCGTCGGTCGGGACCAGATGAGTGAACTAGTCAGGGTATCGCCAACGGTTAACGCCAACATCGAATCAGGAAATGACGTACGCCAGCTGGTGTCGAGGCGCTCAACGCTGTTATCGGCATATTCCTCGGTAGAGTACTGCGTCAACTGAGTGGTGCTGAGCACGCCGGTCGCATTGAAGGCGCGAATTTCGCTGAAGGTATTGATTGCGCTTTCATCCCCCTGTTGCGTATAGATATCATAATTGAGCAGCGCCCCGCGTGATGTTGTTGCCGTTGGCGCGGTTTCGGTGGGCGAGTTAAGCTGCGTGGTTGCAAGATCGAGTGAACTGAGTGGCGCAGTAAGCGAGAGCGTTTGCAACTGAACGTTGTAGTCAATGGTTAGCTGGGGGATATCGTTCAGGCAGACGGCGTTAGTGACGTCTGGAGCAAAGCGAAAGCCCATTTTACGCAGAGTATCTGCTCCTGCATAAAGCTTTCCATTATCGTAGCCAAAATGTACCAGCCCAACGGGATTCCCATTTAAGGTGACGTCGAGATACAAATCGACTCCCGTAATCTGTGAGGCGCTATTAATAACACCATTTTCGTTCTGGTTATTATTCAGCGTTTGTGCGCAAACCATTCCCGATATTAATACTCCATTGAGAAAGCAATATTTCACCAGAAGCCAGGATCTGTTACAGATCTTGTACTGTTTTTTGGCCATTGATTGTGACTTCAACTTTCCCGCCGTAATGATTATTCCTGGCTGACGGGGAAACTATCCAGCGCATTGTTGATCCGGGTAAAACGTAGCCTAATAGTCCGGGTGTAATGACTTTTTTAGTACCGTCAGGGCTTATAAATGTTGCAGCAGATAACTGTGCATGCCCATTTCCCTGATTACTGACTTCAATAAATTTTTTGCCATCCAGCTGCTGTAATTTCCATTGCAGTTTTGCCTGCGTTTGTGCCGCTGATGTTGGTTGAATGAAAACGGGAACAGAATAATGCAGCACAAACTGAAGCTTGTTTTTTTCTACTTTTGCAGGCGGTAACTCATCTATCGACAAACGATAAGCGTCTTCGGCATGTGCCGAGGGAGGGCTTGTACGAATAACGCGTATCAGCTGTCGTTCTCCAGGGGCCAATGCCAACATCGGCGGGCTAATCACCAGCCCCTGAGAGGGAGAAAGTTTGTCGTCATAAGCGCTTTGACTCCAGCGAAAAACCCGAACCTGGGCATTGAGCACATTTTCACCCGCGTTACTCAGCCAGATACCATCGGCATTTTGCGTCGCTTGCAACGTTAACGTGACCGGGGCTATTTGCAGTCCGCTGGCGGTGGCAAGATTGACGCTCGCAACCATCCCTAGCAGGCATGCGCAGGCACACTGCTTTACAGGCAGTTTTACTCTCATATGGCTTCCTGAAGTTAGTAGTTAACGTTAACCGTTACCGTGTCGGCATAGTCATCAGGAGTGAAGTTGGCACTCGGTGCGGTGGCATAAACAGTATACGTTTGCGCCAGACCTGTACCCGTCGCCGCTACCCCATTTCCAGGTGCGGTGTCGGTGGCGGTATTCCCCCACACCGGACCTGTTGCTGACGTACGATTTAGCTGATAGGGCACTTTATCGGTATTGGTGGCAGCGTTAGCTACGGAGGACATGGCGCCAGATCCCGTTGTCGTCCCTCCATTGGCAGCCGACGGTGCCAGACCGATAAAATAGGGCGTGGTTTTTGAGCAATTAATTGAAATAGTGTTGCTTGCACTGGTATTTGTCGCCGTGGTATTCACCGGACCAAGTGTAATATTTGAAGCCGAACCGGCAGTCACGGTACAGGCCTTTTGAATCGTCATCAGCACCTGAAATGTTCCGTTAACGGTTGCTGCATTTGCCACAGAAATAATGGAAAAGGCGCAGCAACAAAGAATTAAGCGTTTGTCTAAGACTAGAGCCATATCCTTTACCTTTTTCAAATAACCACATTTATTACTTTAGAAAAACAATAATGTGGCACAAGAAGACATAATTTAACCCTAGAATAAGTATTAGATGTACGCCAGTTGATCTAATGAATTTTACTTAGGAAAAAGGTGATGTCGTCTGCAAAAAAATAATACCAATGGGTTAGTATATTGTTTTATTTATATGCTATGGTCGGGGTTAAGTCAGGAGGATAGAGGGCAACATATTCCTTGGGTGGTACTCAAAATAACCAGCCAAAAAATGAGAGTTGTATGATTTATCTTACACGTATTACGTGTAGGTTACGGGCTGTGGAAAATGACCTTATAACCTTGTTCATTCCAGTGTTGGAGCAGTTCATTTTGTCTGCGGGTTGGCGTAATACCGGTCCAGACAAAAAGGGTTTGCCCAGGGAAAAGTTCAGGTCTTGGCGATTCAATGGGTTCAGCCAGAATGGCAATATGCCAACCAGATAGCGATAAGCGCCAGGCTTCGAGCCACAGACGGGTTCTGTCTTCAACATCCCAGGCCATCAGGAGGGCATCCTTTCCTGACTTGCGCCGCGTTTCAGACAGCAGTGTGGCAACATATTCAATCAATGCGCCATCAAGCATGCTGTTCATTATGCGGGATGTATTATGGTCAAGTATCAGCCGTTGACGTACGGGAAGATAAACGTGATCGATCAGCGCATCTACGGGGTGAACGCGACCGAGTGCGGTAATTTTGGCTCGCAGCTTCGGTGGATGCGCCATGCGAAGAATGCTCATCATCTCTTCTTGTAATTGATTCCAGTCGTCGTCAGCTTGACGGGTACTGGTTTCCAGCAATGCCTTAACTTTCCCAACAGGTATGCCATTGCTAATCCAACGTTTTATTTCTTCAATACGCTGAATATCTTCTTCATCAAAGAGTCGGTGGCCACCTTCACTGCGTTGAGGTTTGAGTAAACCGTAACGTCGTTGCCATGCCCGAAGGGTAACAGGATTTATCCCGCAACGTTCTGCGACATCCCCAATGCTGTAATAAGCCATAGTTCCCCCGGACACTCCTGATTCTCCGTCACCGATATGCGGTTCCTGTTACTTTGTACAACATGCATCAAATTGTACAAAACATACAGAGGATTCTAGCAAAATTAAGATTTACTTTACTATCACGCAGGGAGTAAATGCTGAATTTTTATGTTCAGCATGAGGGCGGTTGTGGCGATTGTTTATTTATAACAATGCGTTAGTTATTTTGACGCTGAGAAATCATTTTTCTCTGGCCATGCAACAGACGGAATACCATTCAGGCAGGCTTGTGCAAAAAGGTTACCCTGGAAGATTTCAATACCTGCGGACTCAAGCCACATCCACTCTTCAGGTTTTTCAACGCCGACTGCGGAAATCATGATTTCCAGTGAAGTGCAACATTTGATAATTGCCTGAATGATGGCCTGTCTTGGTCCACTTTTATGCACATCCGTGATCAGCTCGCGGCTTATCTTAATTCGGTCGGGTTGAAAACGAGACAGAAGCTGAAGCCCGGCAAAACCTGCCCCAAAATGATCTATCGCCACACAGATCCCCGCAGCCTTGAGTGACTTTACGGCCTGCGCGAACGTATCAAAGCGCGATATAACTTCGCTTTCGGTAAACTCTACAATGATTTGTTCAGGCACCAGTCCGTGCGCCGCGATTTCGTTTATCAGAAAGCTGACTGCATCGGGTTTGTTTACCAGGGTCATGGGGAGCAGATTGACTGACAGCATTTTGTCGTTAAGTCCCAGCGCGCTTGCCATTGCAAAAGCAGTCTTTTTGCTCTGCAGATCCGCGGTATACAGTTCTTCAGGATTTAAGTTGTCAAAATAAGTTGCGGGCGTTTCACCGTCTCTACCACGAATAAGTGCTTCCAGAGCAATGACGCGCTGCGACATAGGATCGATAATGGGTTGAAAAGCAAAGCTGAAATCGATATTGGACGGGAGTGTGCTTTCATCCAGGAGATTACAAGAGTTGTCGGCAATAAAACTCCAGTAATCAGGCGCAGGTATTTCAAAATAACTCGATTTTTCCGTCGCAAGGACAAATGTGCGGAAAAACTGTAATGCCCGGTCATCATAGGTGAGCTGAAATTTTGATGTTCCCTTGTTAAGTACCGCTTGCAGGACGTCATTGCGTTCATGTTTTTGTAAATCAAATAACTCCATTCCCACCTTTCCGAATCTTCTCGCAGGCGCGTAATCACACATCAGCTCAACGATATTGTGGTGCCGTGGATCGTTACATATACAACGATAAATCTCTTTTACCTGCTCCTCAGGTCCTTCAAGCAGTTGGAAAAAGTGGCGGCCATTAAAGAGTAAAATCCCCGTAACATCGGATCGCCGGTTTTTTAGATTTGCGGCTGTCACCATATCCTCAAGCGCTCTGAGGGGGGCGTCATCACGTAGATGGCTACGGTAAATAATGGTCGTGAGCATGGACAGTCCGGGATCAAGGGAAGGGAAGAGATATGGACAGTATCAAACAAACCAGCTTATGTCCTGATTTTAATACGTTATTCTAACTTTATTTTTACAAACAAAGACCCTCAAACAGATCGAATTCATTCGTTAAACGAAGTGAATTGTACAACTGAATTTGATTTTATGTAGTTTGATACTTATCTAACTTACTGATTGTATTGATTTAGCACTTTTTGATAAAAATTGATGGTTCGCGTTGTACACATTTTTAGTACAACTTTGCTACTGTTATAAAACTTAATATTCACCAGCATTTTGTTACAGGAGCATGACATGCAGCAGCATACCGTTCGCACTGATACTGCAAGCGCGATTTCTCGTTACTTTGCGAAGGCGCATCTGCCAACTCAACAGGAAACATTGGGAGAAATCGTCACTGAGATACTCAAGGATGGACGAAATCTGAACCGCAAATCACTTTGCACCAAGCTTCTGTGTCGTCTTGAAAAAGCATCCGGGGAGAAAGAACAGAAACATTACAATGCGTTAATTGGCCTGCTTTTTGAATAAAATAAACCCCTTACTTATAGGGGTAAGTAGTGAAGGAGTTATGAAGAAAACTGATAGTGAACGCCTGAAACATGAAATTACAGGTTTGGCTGTGCTAGAAATTTTGCGAATGCATACAGACGTTTCGTTAGCTGCAGTGATTAAGCAATTGCGACTTATGCAGGCCAGTGAAATAGATGGCACACGCAAGCAATTAATTGACAGTGTTATCAATGATTTTACAAACATCAATCCGGGGAAGATAAGTAGAAAACCGGATAAAACCAGAGATGAGAGTGCTTTCAGTGCCAGCAAAAACCCTAAATTACATTAAAGATAATCTTCCAGACTATACAAGCGAGGTTACCATGCTTCATGAAATTAATGTCCACAGTGTAATGACGGATAAAGCTTTATCAAGTTACTTCCATAATGCAGGTGAGCTATTAGCAGATGAGTCTGTGGTATTGGGACAGGCGGTAACAAATGTAATTCTGGCAGGTGATAATGTTAATAATAAAAACATCATTTTAAGCCTGATTAGTTCTCTGGAATCAACAGTTGATGTTGTCCAGGCAGATGTTATCAGAAAAACCCTGGAAATAGTGCTGCGCTACACAGCTGACGACGTCTAAAAAGTCTTCATATTAATATAATATGTACAGTACCTTTGTTATATGCTGAAAGCACTCATGCTGAGCATTTTTTTGATTAAGACTATACATAGCACCCTCTATAGAACAATTGTGATTTTTCATTGAGGCCATAATGATGAACATCGTTCAGGAACACACTGGAAACGCAGAGTTATGGATAGATGATATTTTTATCAGACAAGGGCTAAAGAATATTCTTGCAGATATTGTTTTCGAAGATGATAAGACGCATCTGGTTTTTTTCACCGCCAATCACTTTGAGGCGGTAAAAAGGCAAAATTACGATCTGAAAACGCATCGTCTGGTACTGCTGATTGATGGCCATCTGTACAGATATCTCAATGATTTATCACTTTACAGACTGCCAATAGATGTTAGCGTTGCCACCTTCAAACATTATATTATTGATATTACTCGTTCTGGCGGTATACACGACAATCAGTCGGAACTAAATATTTCGCTGACTGCGCGAGATAAATATATTCTAACGAAGTTAGGAGAAGGTCGAACTATTTTTGAGATATCCGCCTTGTTAAATCTACATTTGAAAACGATTTACCAGGCCAGGCAGAATCTGATCAAGAAGCTTGGTTGTTCTGGGCTGATTGATTTTCAGGGAATACTGCGAGCGAAAATATTCCGCAAATGGCTGGAACATGCCTGAGTAAATCGACAGTTCGTACTTACTGTTGGGGGATACGACAGGGCCAATGGCCCTGTCCGATATATTTTAAACTTCGCTACTCTGTCACCAGTTCATTTCCCATCTTCTGCTGATGATGTTTTTTGCTCAACGAGAAGTAGCCAAATATTAGCGTTATTACCACAATGCTGGCCATAATCAGGAAGATTTCCTGATAGCCCACTTTATCAAACAACTTACCGACAGGCAGTGACAGCACGATAATGCCAATGGAACTGGCGATATTGAAGCCAATAAGATATATCGTTGATGACAGGCGTTTATCAAAATTTGCTACGCTGAATTTAAACACTGAAATAACAAACAGTGGGACTTCCAGCGCATGAAGCATTTTAATCAAGGAGATAATATAGATATCGGTGAACAGTGCTGAACCCAGGATTCGACAGGTCATGATTGTGCCACCCAGCAGCAATGCGGATTTAGGCCCGATGCGGTTAATCAGGAATGGAACCAGCGCCATACCGACGGCTTCCATAAAGACCTGTACCGAGTTGAGGTAGCCGTATACGCGTGGTGCCAGTTCGGGATCGTCAAATAAGCTGGCGTAAAATACCGGGAACATCTGCTGATCGTAGATGCTATAGAACGACCAGGTACCGACGATAAAGATAACGAAAAACCAGAACTGCGTATCTTTAAAGATAGTGAGAAAATCCTTTCGGGTCAGCGCGTCGGGTTCAGGAGAACGCGTTTTTACAGAAGATGGGCGGGTGAGTTGGTTTTGAACAACACGTTAATCAACAGGAATAACACCCCCATTACCGATACGCACCAGAAGTTAATGTGTGGGTTGATGCTGAAGAAGATACCGCCAACAAATGTCCCTGCGGCGTAGCCAAGCGATCCCCACAAGCGGGCGGTGCCGAATTCAAAGTTGAATTTGCGGCTCACTTTTTCGACGAAGCTTTCTACCAGACCACAACCCGCGAGGTAGCCAAGGCCAAAGAAAATGGCTCCCAGCGCCATACCAAGTTTGAAGTTGGAGGTCAGCAGCGGTTCGTAAACATAAATCAGGAACGGGCCGCTGAGCGTGATGACTATCCCCATCAGCCAGATAAGGTGTTTACGGGTGCCGAGCTTATCCTGCAGAAAACCGTAGACCAGCATAAACAGCATGCTAAAGAACTGGTTTACGGCATACAGCATTCCCAGCTCCGTTCCGGATAGGCCAAGTTTATTTTTTAGCCATATTGCATAAAAAGACCACCACAACGACCAGGCGGCAAAGAAAAAGAGCAGATACCCGGATGAGTATCGATATTTGTCATTACTGAACGGCATATTTATCTTCATGATTTTTCCAATCCAGATCAGGTCATTGTAAGGTCTTTCTGATACGACGTAACGAGTGCGCTTTATTACGGGGTAATCGTTCTCCGTAGCGACGGTTGTGACTGAATAAAGCTGCTCAGGTGTTGGCTGTCGGGAAACGCGCTTAGCGCGCCACGCCGGGTGGTCGCCAGAGCACCACAAGCGCTGGCCTGCTCGATAAGTGGAAGTAGCGTTGCCGTCGATGTGGGCCAGCCTTCCTCGGCGAGTGCCGCCAGCAGCCCGGCCATAAAGGCGTCACCGGCGCCGGTAGTATCGATACTTTCGACGTTATAGCCGCTTAAAGTTAGCCTGCTGTTTTGCCAGAAAGCGATAGCGCCGTCGGCACCGCAGGTGACGATTTTCAGGCGTGCAGGAAAATCAACCAGACGTTCGCAGGCGCTACTGAGACAGTTGGTCTGTGTTAGCCACAGCAGCTCTTCTTCCGACATCTTCAAAATGTCGCTCCGCCGGGCAAACTCGTTGACAAGGTCAAACATCTGCATCTCGTTGCTCCACATCTGCGGACGCAGATTGATGTCAAAGCTCAGAGTACCGCCGGTCTGTCGCAATGCGGCCATAGCCTGGGCGAGGGTGGCGCGGCAGTCAGGGGCAACCAGCGCCAGCGAACAGAAGTGCAGAATATCGGCGCCAAAGCCGGGCAGTCTCGCCGGGCTGAGAAATTGATCGGCAGACGGATTGACCAAAAACTCAAACTGCCGCTCGCCGTTGGGAGCCAGTGAAACCAGTACGGTACTGGTGTGCTGATGTGCATCAAACTCCAGACTTCCTGTATCCACCTGCGCTGTTTCCAGCGTCTGATGCAGAAATCGACCAAAAGTGTCATTGCCCACACGGCCAATAAAACCGCTGGCGCGGCCAAGGCGAGCCACGCCGATTGCCACATTGAAGGGAGCCCCTCCCGCGCAGGCTTCAAACTGCATATTGTCGCGCGGCAATAAATCCACCACAGCGTCTCCGAGCGTCCAGATAGTCATTATTTTTCCCCAAAGCAGTAAGACGGGTGTTTATTTGGCGCTGAGCGGCCAGGCATGCCCTTGATTAAAAATGGCGTGTCCGTTCAGGCTGAATAAGGTCAGTTGGCGATCGTCCGGTTCAGGATAAATACGACTGCTAAGGGTATATTCACCGTGATTGACAAATACCTCTACCGAGGAGCTGTCGATAAATAAGCGCAGATCCAGCCGGTCACCAACTGGCAGCGGCACGCTGCGATAACCAGAGAGACCATGCTGCGGGTAGCGACGATCCAGCACCAGACGCTGTGCCTGAGCATCGACGTAGACCCGTAGTCCGCCACCCAGCGCGATACCATATTCTTCAGCACTGCTGCGGGCGATATCGATGCTCAGTTCGACTTCAATAGCGTGCGCCTGCTCCTCTACCATCAGGATGCGATTGTGCAGTTCGCTGACCGGCCAGACATGAAGCTCACCGCGTAATAATTCCAGCTCTTTCACCGGGTTCATACGCAGCCGCTGATCGGTATCGAGCGTCACCTCGCGGGGGAGAGTAAGCATGCCCGCCCAGCCGTCGGCTTGTTCTGGCATTGGCGATTCCCACATCGACAGCCAGCCAATCACGATGCGGCGCCCATCCGGGGTGGTAAATGACTGGGGGGCGTAAAAATCATGCCCGTGATCCATCTCCTGGAAGGCGTGGGTGACGTGAAAATGGAGATTATCCTGCCATTCGCCGACCATATAGCCGCTCTGGAACAGGTTACGGCAATCGTATCCGTCTGCGGCGATGCCCTGAGGCGAGAACATGAAGACGAGCTTATCGTTGAGTGGGAAGAGGTCTGGGCACTCCCACATGTAGCCCATGCCGTCATCGGCCCTGCCGAGCGTGCTGGCAAACTGCCAGTGCTGTAGATCTTGCGAGCGATAGAGCTGCACTTCGCCCACGTCATCGACCCGGGCGCCCACCACCATGTACCAGTTGTCTCCCTCTTGCCAGACTTTCGGATCGCGAAAATGGTGTACACCTCGCGGGGTATCCAGAATCATGCCCTGGCGTTCAAAGTGAATCCCGTCGGTGCTGGTGGCCAGGCACTGTACCTGATACAGGTTTTCCTCTTTCGCCTCGCCGTCAAACTTATGTCCGGTGTAGATCAGAGCCAGCTTATTGCCTTCAACCACCGCTGAACCGGAAAAACAGCCGTCTTTATCTTCCGGCCCTTCTGGTGCCAGTGCGATGGGTAAGTGCTCCCAGTTCACCATATCGCGGCTGCGCGCATGGCCCCAGTGCATTGGTCCCCAGACCGGCTGCCACGGATAGTGCTGATAGAACGCATGGTAGTAACCATCGAACCAGGACAGACCGTTGGGATCGTTCATCCAACCCGTTGGTGGCGCCAGGTGATAGCGTGGATACCAGCGCGGGTTTACAAGGTCTTTCTGCTGGCTTAAGGCTTCGTTGGCTTTGGAAAGTAGTGACGTCATTTGCTTGTCCCTGTAAGTGAATTGATCAAAAGATAACGTTAACATTCTCGGTTTTCTCGCAGATTTGATGGTAATATCGATGTTAATCACAAAAGTTAACGTTAACATTTTGCGGGCGTTATCGAGATCGCATTTTCAGACCCCGGCAAAGTGAACATCGGCGAAGGAGAGGGTATGGCATCTTTAAAGGATGTGGCGCAGCGGGCTAACGTCTCGTTAATGACCGTATCGCGGGCGATTAACGAGCCTGAACGACTACGGCCTGAAACCTATAAAAAGGTGATGGAAGCGGTAGATGCGCTGGGGTATGTCTCCGATCTCTCCGCTAAAAAAATTCGTGGTGCGAAAACCACAGCTAACACGATTGGGGTGCTGGCGCTGGACACCATGACTACGCCATTTTCCGTGGAGATAACGCTCTCTATCGAAGAGACCGCGCGGGCACACGGTTGGAATAGCTTTGTGGTGAATATGTTCAGCAATGACAAGCCAGAGAAAATGGTTGATCTGCTGTTGGCGCATCGCCCGGACGGTATTATCTACACCGCGATGGGATTGCGCCAGGTACCGGTACCGGAAAAGCTGCATAAGTATCGCTGCGTGCTGGCGAACTGTGAAAGCACAAGCGGCCCTTTTCCCACCTATATTCCGGATGATGAACAAGGGCAATATCTTGGTGTGAAAGCGCTGTTGGCCGCAGGCTATCGCCGACTGCTGTGCATCCACCTGCCGAAAGGAATTGTGGCGACCGATCGCCGTCGGGCGGGAATGGAGAGGGCTTGTCGTGAAGCGGGTGTCGACCCTGATGCAATGTTCCACCACTATCTTCCGCCGGGCGAGCGCCACCATATTGATGCGGCGGAGATTGCAGGGCATTACCTGAGCGCCGCGCGCCCGATGTTCGATGCGGTGGTGTGTGGTAACGACCGCGTGGCTTTTGTTATCTACCAGCTCTTGCTGGGGCGAGGGCTGCGCATTCCGCAGGACGTCGCTGTGCTGGGCTATGACAATATGGTGGGCACCGGCGAGCTTTTTTTGCCGCCGCTATCAACGGTACAGCTGCCGCACTATGAAATCGGTCGTCTTAGCGCGCTGCATCTTATCCAGGGGCTCGATCACCGGGATACCGTGCGGGTAGACAGCCCCTGGCTTCCGCGCGCCTCAATATGAGTACGCTCACGTGGCTACTGCTGCTTTGCCAAAATAGCTCAGCCTTTTTGGTCATCGTGTTTGTTGCCAACTTTCAGATGCGCAGCAGCGGGATCCTCTGAGATGCTACGAAATGAAAAATCCACGCAATTGCGTGGATTTTATAGGGTTTATTCATTGTTATGAGATTCAATGAAACCTCATAAGACAACAAATTTTATTTAGACGTTGAACAGGAAGTTCATGATATCGCCATCTTTGACGATATAGTCCTTACCTTCGGCACGCATTTTCCCAGCTTCTTTCGCACCTTGCTCACCTTTATAGGTGATGAAATCTTCAAACGCGATGGTTTGTGCGCGGATAAAGCCTTTCTCGAAGTCGGTATGGATTTTACCGGCTGCCTGCGGAGCCGTGGCACCGACAGGAATGGTCCATGCACGGACTTCTTTCACGCCAGCGGTGAAGTAGGTCTGCAGGTTCAGCAATTCGTAGCCAGCACGGATAACGCGGTTCAGGCCCGGCTCTTCCAGACCCATTTCAGCCATGAATTCTTCACGGTCAGCATCATCGAGTTCTGCGATGTCAGCTTCAACGGCTGCGCAAACGGCAACCACAACAGAACCTTCGGCAGCCGCGATTTCGCGCACTTTATCGAGGTACGGGTTATTTTCAAAACCGTCTTCGTTGACGTTGGCGATGTACATTGTTGGCTTCAGCGTCAGGAAGCTCAGGTATTTGATGGCCGCTTTGTCTTCGTCAGTCAGCGTTTTCAGCGCGCGCAGCATGCCAGCGTTTTCCAGCTGTGGCAGGCATTTTTCCAGCGCAGCCAGTTCTGCTTTAGCGTCTTTGTCGCCGCCTTTGGCCTTCTTCTGCACGCGATGGATAGCGCGCTCACAGGTGTCGAGGTCGGACAACGCCAGCTCGGTATTGATAACTTCAATGTCATCAGCCGGATCCACTTTGTTATTAACGTGGATGATGTTGTCGTTTTCAAAGCAACGCACCACGTGGCCGATAGCTTCGGTTTCACGGATGTTGGTCAGGAACTGGTTACCCAGGCCTTCACCTTTGGACGCCCCTTTTACCAGACCGGCAATGTCGACGAATTCCATCGTTGTTGGCAGGATACGCTGCGGTTTGACGATTTCGGCCAGTTGATCCAGACGCGGATCGGGCATCGGGACAACACCGGTGTTCGGCTCGATAGTACAGAACGGGAAGTTTGCCGCTTCAATACCCGCTTTTGTGAGCGCGTTGAACAGGGTGGATTTGCCTACGTTTGGCAAACCGACGATACCGCATTTGAATCCCATGTTTAAATCACCTTAATCTTTTGATATTCAACCTGTTATGGAAAACAGATTGTAGAAATGTAAATAACTTTGCCTATTATACACAGCACGCGAGAAAAATGCCGCACATCGCTGCTTATTGCGCTTTAAAGGTGTGTAACCGGCTCGTTGCTTTGGTCAGGCCGTCTTTGAACAATATCTCGGTACAACGTGCCGCTTCGTCAATTGCTTCATCAATTAACTTCTGTTCTGAAACAGGCGGTTTGCCTAAAACAAATCCGACAACTTTGTTTTTATCGCCCGGATGGCCAATTCCAACGCGTAAACGATGAAAGTTGGGGTTATTACCTAACTTACTAATGATGTCTTTCAGGCCATTATGTCCGCCATGACCGCCGCCAAGCTTAAATTTGGCCACGCCAGGGGGCAGGTCTAACTCATCGTGTGCGACCAAAATTTCATCGGGGTTAATACGATAAAAACTGGCCATCGCACCGACAGCCTTGCCGCTCAGATTCATAAATGTGGTTGGCACCAGCAGACGGACGTCTTCACCTTCAAGCGTAACTCTGGAGGTGTAGCCGAAGAATTTCGGCTCATCGCGCAGGGGAGCGCGTAATCTTTCTGCCAGCAGATCGACATACCATGCGCCTGCATTGTGTCGCGTTGCCGCATACTCTGCGCCGGGGTTCGCCAGGCCGACAATCAATTTAATCGCCACGTGTTTTGTCCTGAGTGTTTCGATAAACGACGTGTAGTTTACTGTCTGACGCTGCTGTTGACAAAAAACTGCGTGCTTATCGCCAAAAGCTGAATAATTGCACAAATGGACTATTAGAAAATGAGTGTGTTCAGTGGCTTATTTGTAAAGTTTTGTTGCATGAGTGTTTGTAATTGTGATCGCTCCCGCACTTGCGAACGGCAGTGTTGTCTATACTTTACACATAAGGATTAGGGGTATTCCCTGTAACAACCCAAAGTTCCGGAGGTGACACATGAAACGCAAAAACGCTTCGTTACTCGGTAACGTGCTCATGGCTTTAGGGTTGGTGGTGATGGTGGGTGGTGTTGGTTACTCTATTTTAAACCAACTGCCGCAATTTAATCTGCCACAGTTTTTCGCACATGGTGCCGTGCTCAGTATTTTTGTTGGTGGTGTCCTCTGGTTGGCGGGTGCCAGAGTGGGGGGGCACGAACAAATCAGCGATCGTTACTGGTGGGTGCGCCACTATGACAAACGCTGCCGTCGCGGTGATACCAATCATCGGCATAACTAAATAGCTCTCCCAACTCGGAGTGCAGTTGTTTGAACACAAAGTCCTGGTTTAAAAACCAGGGCTCTGCTTGTTCGTCAGTACTGGATTAAACGACTTCTACCTTTGGTGGCATACTACAAAGAAGCGTTATTCGAATAACCGATAATGTAACGCTTTGATCGCGCTGTCTGCATTGTCAGCCGGCAACAGGATACTCAGGTTGTCGTTTGACGCCCCATGGCAAATCATTCGTACCGTATGCTCTTCAAGCCAGGCAAAAACGTCTTTGCAAACTCCCGCAGCCTGTGTGAGTTGATTCCCCACCAAAGTGACCAACGCCAGCCCGGTTTCCACTTCCACACGACAGTGGGAGGACAAGGCGGTAAACAATGCGGTGGTCAACACATGGTCTTCACCTGAGGTTGCATGAGTGGCGTCCAGCGCCAGCGCAATACTATTCTCTGAGGTTGTAACCAAATCCACCGTGACCGCATGGCGAGCTAAAATGGCGAAGGACTGCGCCAGGAAAGAACAGGCAGTTTGCTTCTCCAGACTGTGTAACCGCAACAGCGTCTGTTTACGACGCACGGCGAGCGCGCGATAGCGAGGTGGATTATCGGTGGTGTTGTGCACCAGCGTACCTCCGGCGGCAGTATCCTTACTTGAGCCAACAAAGACCGGAATGCTTTTACGCATTGCCGGGAGCAGTGTCGCCGGGTGGAGGACCTTCGCACCGTAGGCGGCCATATCGCTGGCCTCGGAAAATGAGATATGGTCGATTCGTTTGGCCCGCGGCGCAATGCGTGGGTCGGTGGTGTAGATCCCTGCGACGTCGGTCCAGATGTCAACGCGTGTGGCGTGAAGCGCCTCACCGAGAAGCGTAGCCGTGTAATCACTACCGCCGCGTCCAAGCGTTGTGGTGTGTCCTGCGGCATCACGCCCGATAAATCCCTGAGTCACCATAATCGCTTGCTCAAGACGAGGGCGCAGGTGAGTCTCCACCTGGTGGTGCAGTGTGCCAAGCTCGGGTTCGGCGCAGCCGAAGTTCGAGTTAGTACGCATCACGCTGCGGGCGTCAAACCACCCGGCCTCGGCATGCCGTTCACGTAAGACTTCAGTAAACAGTAGCGAGGACATCAGCTCGCCATGGCTGACTAACTCATCGCTTAACGCATCAGACGGCGAAACCATCGCCGTTTGTGCAAGACGACGTATATTGTTTAGAAGATTATCGATTTCCGTGCTGATAACGGACGGCTGCTTCAGGCGGGAAATAATGTTGTATTGGATGGCGCGTAAAGTCTCAATCTTATCTAATTGTTGATGTGTTTCCAGACCTTCAGAAAGCTCAACCAGTAAGTTTGTCACGCCTGCTGAAGCAGACAAAACGACTAAACGGACATCTTGATCAGCAAGGACAATGCTGGCGCTGCGGTTCATCGCATCAAAATCAGCGACGCTGGTGCCGCCAAATTTGGCAACGACGGATGGTGGATAAATGCGAGTCATAACAATCTCATATCAGGGCGCCATAAAAGTATGGCTAGAAAATTTTCATTCTCGGCATAAGGGAACGACGTTCGCCTTACGAAATGTCCGCCCGCGAACATTTCTGCTGACAACCCAGGGAATACCTGTTGTCGATAACGCGTGTCGCCTGTACGCGTTATCGGGTGCTGCGCATTAATTTTATCTACATAGCCTGCAAATAAGCGCGCCATACTAAGTGATTTATATTTAGGGATCGACTTTTTTATTCGATTTATCGACAAATAAGTGAAAAATCATGGCATCACAAGATATCGCGAGCATCATTAATGGTAAAAACGTGTAAAAAAATAATAAAAACACGAAAATTCCATGGTTTTTATTAGATTGTCTGCGTTGCAATTAGCTACAACATTGTTAATTAAATAGATATATTTCTTTAGGATTTAGTAATGGTAAATAGTTGTTACGCTTTGAATTTAAAGGGAAAAGTTGTTATTTTCAATGCCGAAAAATAAATGATTGAGTCCTAAGCTAAAACAACATATATTAGCCGCGCTTTTTTACAGGTAATCCTTATAACCATTTATTCAATCAGGCGTTAATCTACACCTGGTTGTAGGAGTGATATGATGACGGATAAAGTCCGTATTGATACTTTAAGTGCTAATTCATTACTACAGAGCAATGATACCTTTTTAGCAAGACAGGCTGAGTTTGAATCTAATGTCCGCAGCTATCCACGTAAACTGCCATTAGCGATCGCTAAAGCGCAGGGCGTCTGGATTACTGATG
Source organism: Citrobacter sp. Cpo148 (assembly GCF_030332375.1). NCBI lineage: Bacteria > Pseudomonadati > Pseudomonadota > Gammaproteobacteria > Enterobacterales > Enterobacteriaceae > Citrobacter > Citrobacter sp. Cpo148. The sequence continues at coordinate 697,057 of NZ_JAOWHY010000043.1, read as the reverse complement.
TAGAAAATAATCAATATCTTGATTGCCTGGCAGGTGCCGGAACCCTGGCGCTTGGTCATAACCATCCTGAAGTGCTGCAGAGCATTCAAAGTGTCATCACAAGCGGCTTACCGTTACATACGCTTGACCTTACCACGCCGTTAAAAGATGAATTCTCATCATATTTACTTTCTTTATTACCGGGTCAGGGCAAAGAATATTGCCTGCAGTTCACCGGTCCGTCCGGCGCTGATGCTGTTGAAGCGGCGCTGAAGCTGGCGAAGAAAGTCACCGGCCGTTCCAGCATCATCAGTTTCTCCGGTGGCTACCACGGGATGACCCACGGTGCGCTGTCCGTGACCGGCAACCTGTCGCCGAAAGAAGCGGTCAGCAACATGATGGCGGAAGTGCAGTTTATGCCGTATCCGCATCAATACCGTTGTCCGCTGGGTATCGGCGGCGACGCTGGCGTTAAAGCATTAACCTACTACTTCGAAAACCTGATCAACGACGTTGAAAGCGGCGTGCGTAAACCGGCAGCCGTGATCCTCGAAGCGGTGCAGGGTGAAGGTGGCGTGAATCCGGCTCCGGTCGAGTGGCTGCAGCGCATTCGTAAAGTGACGCAGGAGCACGGCATTCTGCTGATCATCGATGAAGTTCAGGCGGGCTTTGCACGTACCGGTAAACTGTTCGCCTTCGAACACGCCGGTATTGAGCCAGATATCATCGTGATGTCCAAAGCGGTTGGTGGCGGTCTGCCACTGGCGGTGCTGGGCATTAAAAAGCAGTTCGATGCGTGGGCTCCGGGCCACCACACTGGCACTTTCCGCGGCAACCAGTTGGCGATGGCGACCGGTCTGACAACGCTGAAGATCCTCAAAGACGACAAGATTGCCGATAAAGTTGCTGCCCAGGGCGAGTGGCTGAAAGGCAAACTGGCTGACCTGCAGAAACGCTACCCGGTTATCGGCCAGGTGCGCGGTTTGGGGCTGATGATCGGCCTGGAAATCGTGAAGCCGAACGAAGCGCAGGATCACATGGGCTGCTACCCGGCCGATGGCGAGCTGTCCGCGTTGCTGCAGAAAAAATGCTTCGAAAATGGGCTGATTCTGGAGCGTGGTGGCCGCAACGGATGCGTGCTGCGCCTGCTGCCGTCACTGCTGATCACCAACGCTGAGCTGGAAATCTTCCTCGATAAATTCGAAAACGCCCTGCTGGGCGCTGGCGTGAAGCCGGTTTAAACGGAGTTGGATCGAATGTCAGACGTAAACCCGATTCTGTCCGGCTCGGCGCAAAGCATTGCAGCTTATCAGGACGCTATCGAGCAGAGTACGCAAGCGGTCGTTGAATGGTTGAAGCAGCCTGAGATGTATCAGGGTAAAACCGTTGAGCAACTGCGTGAACGTATCAACCTGAATTTTACGTCTCAGGGCCTGGGCAACCAGGCCGCTATTGAGCGTGCGGTTGAATACTTCCTCAAAGACAGCTTGTTGGTTCACCATGCGCAGTGCGTGGCGCATCTGCACTGCCCGAGCCTGGTAATTAGCCAGGCGGCGGAAGTGCTGATCAACGCCACCAACCAGAGTATGGACTCCTGGGACCAGAGCCCGTCGGCCACCATCATTGAGATCAAGCTGATCGAGTGGTTGCGTGAGCAGGTTGGATACCCGACAGGCGATGCGGGCGTATTCACCAGCGGCGGTACGCAGAGTAACCTGATGGGCCTGATGCTGGCGCGTGATGCTTTCTTCGCTCGCCAGGGGCACTCCATTCAGCAGGATGGTCTGACCGGTGATCTGAGTAAAATCAAAGTGTTCTGCTCTGAAAGCGCGCACTTCTCCGTGCAGAAGAACATGGCGCTGATGGGGCTGGGCTACCGTTCCGTCACCCAGGTGAAGACCGATGCGTTTTCACGCATGGATCTGGCTGACCTGAAAGACAAGCTGGCCCAGGCGAAAGCCAACGGTGAGCAGGTGATGGCAATCGTCGTCACTGCCGGTACTACCGATGCGGGCGCAATCGATCCGTTAGCGGATATTGCAGCGCTGGCTGCAGAACATCAGATCTGGATGCACGTGGATGCGGCATGGGGCGGGGCGTTACTTCTTTCTGATAAGTACCGTGACTTCCTGAACGGCCTTGAACTGGCAGATTCCGTGACGCTGGATTTCCACAAGCAGTTCTTCCAGACTATCAGCTGCGGTGCGTTCCTGTTAAAAGATGCGCGCCACTACGAGCTGATGCGTTACCAGGCGGCGTACCTGAACTCTGATTTCGATGAAGAGGCTGGCGTACCAAACCTGGTATCGAAGTCGCTGCAGACCACGCGTCGTTTCGATGCGCTGAAGCTGTGGATGGGCCTCGAAGCGCTGGGCAAAAAGCAGTATGCCGAGATCATTGATAACGGTGTGACGCTGGCGCGTGATGTTGCTGAGTTTGTCAAAACCCAGCCGCATCTTGAACTGGTGATGGAGCCGCAGCTGGCAAGCGTGCTGTTCCGCTTCCGCCCGCAAAGTGACGACGTGGCATTTGTCGCGCTGCTGAACCAGCGTATTGGCGACGTTCTTCTGGCTTCAGGTAGCGCCAACGTCGGCGTGACCGAAGCAGATGGTGTCACCTGCCTGAAGCTAACGCTGCTCAATCCGACGGTATGTCTGGAGGATGTTAAAGTCCTGCTGGCAAGCGTGAAGGCAACGGCTGAGCAACTGCTGAACGCGTAAGCAATAAGCTTGTTATAAAAATGGCTCCCACGTACGGGAGCCATTTTTTTGTCTGTCATTTGTAATCCGGCGGCGTTTCGCCTGGCCGGGCTACACGTCAGCGGATATCTGCTAGCGCAGCATCTTTATTCGGGAAGAACGTCAGGCGCCCGGCAATCGGCTGAATGCCCGCGCGCGCCATGGTACGTAGCGGCTGGAATTCCAGATTACTGATGCGTAATTCACAACCTTCCGGCAGACGTTTTACAAAGCGTTGGAAAGCGTCCAGACCACCGGCATCCAGTACCGGGACCGCGTCCCACTTCAAGACTACGATGCGTTTACCTTCAATACGTGACTCGAGATCGGTAAATAATCCTTCCGCCGCGGCAAAGAACAGCGGACCAATAACGCGCAGCACCAGTACATCGTCCGGTACGTCTACGTTGACCGGCGCCAGGCGAGTCATGCGCGCAATACGACGCATAAACAGCAGAGAGGCGAGAACGATACCGACGCTGATGGCAATAACCATGTCGAACAGTACCGTCAGCGACATACACATCAGCATGACAATGATGTCGTCTTTCGGTGCATGGCGCAGCAAATCCACGACTTTATGCGCTTCACTCATGTTCCATGCCACCATCAGCAGCAGGGCGGCCATGGCGGAAAGCGGTAACCAGGAAAGCAGCGGTGCAAGTACCAGCAGGGCAAGGATCACCAGAATCGCGTGGATAACCGCAGAGATTGGCGAGGTCGCCCCGGCGCGGACGTTTGCCGCAGAGCGGGCAATTGCCGCTGTGGCGGTGATACCGCCAAAGAATGGTGCCACGATGTTACCCAGCCCCTGGCCAATCAACTCGCTGTTAGCTTTATGTTTGGTGCCGGTCATTCCATCGAGTACGACGGCGCACAGCAGAGATTCAATTGCCCCCAGCATCGCCATCGAGAAGGCTGCCGGTAACAGCGCCTGTAACGAGCTCCAGCTCAGGGTAAAGTTTGACTCCGGCATATTCCACGGCAGGACCAGCTGCGGCAGCAACTGCGGGATACCATTACCCTGTGAGCCGTCAGCCAGAATGTAGTGGAACTGAGAACCAATGGTGGCGACATGGCCGCCGGTCAGGTTCACGATACCCATTACCGCGCAGCCTGCCAGCAGTGCGGGAAGGTGACCCGGCAGTCGGATCCCCAGGCGCGGCCAGAAAATCAGGATCCCCAGCGTCACTACGCCAATGGCGGCATCGCCAACGTTGATGGTCGGCAAGGCCATAAATAGCGCGCCGACCTTCTGCAGATAGTGCTCCGGGACATGGGCCATCTGCAGGCCAAGAAAATCTTTAATCTGCATGGTACCGATGGTGATACCAATACCCGATGTAAAACCTAACGTTACCGACACGGGGATATATTCGATCAGGCGGCCAAAACGAGCGAGACCGAAAAGGATCAGGAATATCCCGGACATGAGCGTGGCAACCAGCAGGCCTGCCAGCCCAAACTGTTGCGACACCGGATACAGAATGACCACGAAGGCGGCGGTTGGGCCAGATACGCTAAAGCGCGATCCCCCGGTAAGGGCGATAACAATCCCAGCGACGGCTGAGGTATACAGGCCGTACTGCGGCGCAACGCCACTGCCTATTGCCAGGGCCATTGCCAGCGGAATGGCGATGATCCCAACGGTTATCCCGGCGATCAGGTCACGGGTAAAGCGAGAGGCAGTATATTTTTCTTTCCAACAAGCGTCGATGAGGGCGCGGAAAGGCATCACATGTGAGGAAAATAATCTGTTCACAATAATGTTTCATCCATGAGCGCATCATCTGTCAACTAAATGGCAGGTGAAGGAGGCATAAGTCATACAAATAAGTATTGCAGATAAAAAAACCCGCCGCAGCGGGTTTTTGAGCCGGGCTCGATTAATGCTCGAACATAGCAGAGATGGATTCTTCGTTGCTGATACGACGAATCGCTTCGGCCAGCATACCCGACAGGGTCAATGTACGCACGTTTGGCAGCGCTTTGATTTCGTCAGTCAGTGGGATAGTGTCACAGACAACGACTTCATCAATCACTGAATTGCGCAGGTTGTTTGCCGCATTACCTGAGAAGATCGGGTGAGTGGCGTAAGCAAATACGCGTTTAGCACCACGTTCTTTCAGTGCTTCTGCTGCTTTGCACAGCGTACCGCCGGTATCGATCATGTCATCAACCAGAACACAGTCACGACCAGCAACGTCACCGATAATGTGCATCACCTGAGAAACGTTCGCACGCGGGCGACGTTTGTCGATGATAGCCATGTCGGTATCGTTCAGCAGTTTAGCGATAGCGCGGGCACGCACGACGCCACCGATATCCGGAGAAACCACAATCGGGTTGTCCAGGTTCAGCTGCAGCATGTCTTCTAACAGGATCGGGCTACCGAATACGTTATCAACCGGTACGTCAAAGAAGCCCTGGATCTGTTCAGCATGCAGGTCAACGGTGAGGACGCGGTCAACGCCAACGCTGGACAGGAAATCAGCGACGACTTTAGCGGTAATCGGTACACGAGCGGAACGTACGCGACGATCCTGACGTGCATAGCCGAAGTAAGGAATAACGGCGGTGATACGGCCTGCGGAAGCACGGCGCAGCGCATCAACCATAACGACCAATTCCATCAGGTTGTCGTTAGTAGGGGCACAAGTGGACTGGATGATGAAAATATCACCACCGCGTACATTTTCATTAATTTGTACGCTGACTTCGCCGTCGCTAAAGCGACCTACAGCGGCGTCGCCGAGTGAAGTGTACAGGCGGTTGGCAATACGTTGTGCTAGTTCCGGGGTGGCGTTACCAGCAAAAAGCTTCATATCAGGCACGAGAAGAACCTCAGGCATGCGTCCATTGGTGGAAAGAATCTGCCGAAAACTGTGCGGGCCAGGCAGTATCCTCTCCATGCGGTGTATTAAAGAGCGCGATGCAACGTCTGGAACAGGGTGACGTTGTCACCGCAACTCAGCTTGCCCGGCTTACTCTTTATCTTTCGCGTTTCATTTGCGCTGGCATCAATTCCTCACACCAGTTACATACTGAAGTTGTATGCACCTGGCGATTCGTCATTTCGCCATCTTCCTGAAATCCGAAGGATTTAGAGTAACGCTCTGTGCAATGGGGAGAGGTTGACGCCTTTCGCCACAAAGCCTTTGAGCCATTCCGGGGCTTGCTCAAGCACCTGGCGAGCACGAGACTCAGTGTCAAATTCAGCAAAGACACAAGCCCCTGTACCAGTCAGGCGCGACGGCGCGTATTCTAACAGCCAGGAAAGCGCCGCATCAACCTCGCGAAAACGTTTTCTTGCGATAACCTCGCAATCATTGTCGAATTCACATTTTAGTAACGTTTTTATTGACCTTTTTGGCGTGTTGCGCGGGAGGTCGGGATCGTTAAAAATCACCGGTGTCGGAATACTGACTCCCGGATGAGCAACCAGATACCACTTTTCCTCAGGCTCGACCGGCGTCAGAATTTCGCCAACGCCTTCGGCAAAGGCCGCATGGCCGCGCACGAATACGGGAACATCCGCCCCCAGCGTTAAGCCGAGTGCCGCCAGTTCATCAACCGAAAGTCCGCACTGCCAGAGATGATTCAGCGCCACCAGAACGGTTGCCGCATTAGACGAACCTCCGCCAAGACCGCCGCCCATCGGCAGGCGTTTGTCGATACTGATGTCAGCACCGCTCCCTTTGGGAAGGCGATTGCTTTCAGATGCCGCTTTCATCAGCGAACGTGCCGCACGGACGATCAGATTGTCTTCATGCGCAACGCCTTCCACTGGGGTTAACAGGTGAATTTCGCCGTCGCTACGCGGCGTAATATCTATCGTGTCGCCATAATCAAGAAACTGAAATAAGGTCTGCAGCGTGTGGTAACCATCCGCACGCTGTCCGGTGATGTATAAAAACAAATTCAGTTTTGCCGGAGAGGGCCAATGGGTCATCATTTCACAATCCAGTTATCCATTTTCAGCTTAATACGCTGGGAGCCGTCGGACAGCTCCATGTTTGCTGGCATCGCTGGCTGGGTTTTGCTGTCGTAGGCGCTATAGACCACTTTCCAGTTTTTACCGTCTTTGCTGTAGTTCACTTCACTCAGACGATATTGGTCGTCGAGCTTATAATCGGTGGCGTCACCTGGCAGTCCAAGGATCCACTGGCGCAGGCTGTTTAATGGGATAGGCATGCCGGTCAGTTTGCCGATCATCTCTTCAGCGTCGTCGGCGGTGTAATGTTTGCCTTTGTTATCGACCAGTTCGACGTTGCCAGGCTGCGCATTAAGTTCCAGTTCAGTGCTGCCCAGTGGGTTGGTCAGCAGGAGACGATAGCGATCCTGACCGGTTTGCTGCCAGAAAAATCGGGCATACACTTTCTGTTGATCGGAAATATAGGCAAACGCACCACGCGTCTGATACTGGTTCAGGGCGCGAACTTCCTGTTGGTGCTGGCGCCACTGCGGAGAATCGGGGCTTTTACCGGGACCTTTAGGCGCGTTGAGCGTACAGGCAGTAAGAACCAGGGCCGCCAGCGGCAGCAGGCGAATCAGGCGAAAATCAGGCAGGGTCATAATGATGACAAATCCTTGAGATACGTTGCAGTTATAACTCTTAATGCTAGCGCCGCCATCAGACATCGTCTACGTTCAAGTTATCTTAAATCGCTTAAATTTGTGCACTAAGCTATTACTCCAAAAGGGGTCAGTCTCTTTTATTGACCGCACGCATCCTGTATGATGCACCCAGTCTAACCTTATCAACGCTGGTACTATTCCCGCACACATGACCCTTTTAGCGCTTGGTATTAACCATAAAACGGCACCTGTATCGCTGCGAGAACGCGTAACGTTTTCGCCGGATACGCTCGATCAGGCGCTGGACAGCCTGCTCGCGCAGCCGATGGTGCAGGGCGGGGTAGTGCTGTCGACGTGTAACCGCACGGAGCTGTATCTCAGCGTTGAAGAGCAGGATAACCTGCAAGAAGCGCTGGTTCGCTGGCTGTGTGAATACCATAACCTCAATGAAGAAGATCTGCGCAACAGCTTGTACTGGCACCAGGACAACGACGCGGTCAGTCATTTGATGCGTGTTGCCAGCGGTCTGGATTCACTGGTGCTCGGTGAACCGCAAATTCTTGGGCAGGTGAAAAAAGCGTTTGCGGATTCGCAAAAAGGTCACCTGAACGCCAGTGCGCTGGAACGCATGTTCCAGAAATCATTCTCTGTCGCAAAACGTGTACGTACAGAAACTGACATCGGCGCCAGCGCCGTGTCGGTGGCGTTTGCCGCCTGTACGCTGGCGCGGCAGATATTTGAATCGCTCTCCACGGTAACCGTGCTGTTAGTCGGTGCAGGCGAGACCATCGAGCTGGTGGCGCGTCATTTGCGCGAACACAAAGTGAAGAAGATGATCATCGCCAACCGCACTCGCGAGCGTGCGCAGGTGCTGGCGGATGAAGTCGGCGCCGAGGTGATTTCACTGAGTGATATAGACGCGCGTTTACAGGATGCCGATATCATTATCAGTTCTACCGCCAGTCCGCTGCCGATTATCGGCAAAGGAATGGTGGAACGTGCGCTTAAAAACCGCCGCAATCAGCCTATGTTGCTGGTGGATATCGCCGTACCGCGCGATGTCGAGCCGGAAGTGGGTAAATTGTCTAACGCCTATCTGTACAGCGTTGATGACCTGCAAAGCATCATTTCGCATAACCTGGCCCAGCGCAAAGCGGCGGCGGTGGAAGCCGAAACGATAGTGGAGCAGGAAGCCAGCGAGTTTATGGCCTGGCTACGCGCCCAGGGCGCAAGCGACACTATCCGCGAGTATCGCAGTCAGTCAGAACAGATCCGTGATGAACTGACCGCCAAAGCGTTGGCCGCTCTTCAACAGGGCGGTGATGCGCAAGCCATTATGCAGGATCTGGCCTGGAAACTGACCAATCGCCTGATTCATGCACCAACCAAATCACTTCAACAGGCCGCCCGTGACGGGGATAGTGAACGCCTGAATATTCTGCGCGACAGCCTCGGGCTGGAGTAGCAGCACACCAATCTTATTTTTACAGGGTGCATTTACGCCTATGAAGCCTTCTATCGTTGCCAAACTGGAAGCCCTGCATGAACGCCATGAAGAAGTTCAGGCGCTGCTCGGTGATGCGGGTACTATCGCAGACCAGGATCGCTTTCGTGCGCTGTCGCGCGAATATGCGCAATTAAGCGATGTATCTCGCTGTTTTACGGACTGGCAACAGGTTCAGGAAGATATCGAGACGGCTCAGATGATGCTCGACGATCCTGAAATGCGTGAAATGGCGCAGGATGAACTGCGCGAAGCAAAAGAGAAATGTGAGCAGCTGGAACAGCATCTGCAGGTCCTGCTATTACCTAAAGATCCCGATGACGAACGTAACGCCTTCCTCGAAGTGCGCGCGGGAACCGGTGGTGATGAAGCGGCGCTGTTTGCCGGCGATCTGTTCCGCATGTACAGCCGTTACGCTGAATCGCGTCGCTGGCGGGTTGAGATCATGAGCGCCAGCGAAGGCGAGCATGGCGGGTTTAAAGAAGTCATTGCCAAGATTAGCGGCGAAGGCGTTTACGGGAGACTGAAGTTTGAGTCTGGCGGCCATCGCGTGCAGCGCGTACCTGCGACGGAATCGCAGGGGCGTATTCATACCTCTGCCTGTACGGTCGCGGTTATGCCGGAACTGCCGGATGCCGAACTGCCGGACATCAACCCGGCCGATCTGCGTATTGACACCTTCCGTTCATCAGGCGCGGGCGGTCAGCACGTTAACACCACCGACTCCGCAATCCGTATTACCCACTTACCGACCGGTATCGTAGTGGAATGCCAGGACGAACGTTCACAGCATAAAAACAAAGCCAAAGCGATGTCGGTGCTGGGGGCGCGAATTCGTGCGGCCGAAGTGGCAAGACGTCAACAGGCGGAAGCCTCTGAACGCCGCAACCTGTTGGGCAGTGGCGATCGCAGCGATCGTAACCGTACCTATAACTTCCCGCAGGGTCGTGTGACCGATCACCGCATTAACCTGACGCTCTACCGTCTGGATGAAGCGATGGAAGGCAAACTGGATATGCTCATTGAGCCGATTGTCCAGGAATACCAGGCCGATCAACTGGCGGCATTGTCCGAGCAGGATTAATGGATTATCAGCACTGGCTGCGTGAAGCGATTAGCCAATTACAGGCAAGCGAAAGCCCGCGCCGTGACGCCGAGATTTTACTCGAGTTCGTTACTGGCAAAGGGCGCACCTTTATTCTGGCTTTCGGCGAAACAGAGTTAACCGAGGCGCAGCGTCAACAGCTTGATACGCTACTGGAGCGGCGTCAGCGGGGAGAGCCGGTGGCGCACTTAACCGGCGTGCGTGAGTTCTGGTCGTTGCCGCTGTTTGTGTCTCCAGCCACGCTTATTCCGCGTCCGGATACCGAGTGTCTTGTGGAGCAGGCGCTGGCTCGCCTGCCGGCCTCAGCGTGTCGTATTCTTGATTTGGGAACCGGCACGGGTGCCATTGCGTTGGCGCTGGCAACCGAGCGTCCGGATTGTGCAGTGACTGCCGTAGACCGCATGCCCGATGCCGTGGCACTGGCCATTCGCAACAAGCAGCAACTGGGCATCGACAATGTTTGCGTGCTGCAAAGTAACTGGTTTAGCGCATTGCAGGGACAGCAGTTTGACTTGATTGTCAGCAATCCGCCGTATATCGACGAACAGGATCCGCACCTGGCGCAAGGCGACGTTCGCTTTGAACCGCTGTCGGCGCTGGTGGCGGGCGATCAGGGGCTGGCGGACATCGTGCATATCATTGACCAGTCTCAGTGCGTGTTAACGCCCGGCGGCTATCTGTTGCTGGAACATGGTTGGCAGCAGGGCGAGGCCGTCCGTGATGCCTTTACTCGTGCGGGTTACCTGGCGGTTGAAACCTGTCGTGACTATGGCGGCAACGAGCGAATTACGCTTGGACGCATCCCATCATGAGTATCTTCGGTGTGTTACTCAACGTCCATCTCATCAGCATTGCGCTTTCGGTTGGTTTGCTGACGCTGCGATTTTGGTGGCGTTACACCGACTCGCGCCTTGTCTGCGCGCGCTGGACGCGCATCGTGCCGCCGGTTGTCGATACCGTTTTATTACTCAGCGGCGTAGCGTTAATGGTTAAAGCGCACATCCTGCCATTCACTGAGCACGGGACATGGCTGACTGAAAAGCTGTTTGGGGTTATCATTTACATCGTTTTGGGTTTTATTGCGCTCGATTATCGTCGGGCGCGCAGTCAGCAGGCGCGATTAATCGCTTTTCCGCTGGCGTTGGTGGTGCTGTACATCATCATTAAACTCGCCACCACAAAAATACCGTTACTGGGGTAAGCATGAGGTCGTTAGCTGATTTCGAATTTAATAAAGCGCCATTGTGTGATGGGATGATCCTGGCGTCGGAGTCTATCCGTCTGGATTTTCCAACACAAACTGTCTATGACGAACTGGAACGTCTGGTCAGTCTGGCGCAAGAAGAAATTAGCCAGCTCCTGTCTCAGGATGAGCAACTGGAAAAACTGCTGGCACTTTTTTACGGCGAATGGGGGTTTACGGATACCCACGGCGTCTATCGTCTTTCTGATGCACTATGGCTTGATCAGGTACTGAAAAATCGTCAGGGCAGCGCCGTATCCCTGGGTGCGATCTTATTGTGGATTGCCAACCGACTGGAGCTGCCACTGGTGCCGGTGATTTTCCCGACACAACTCATCCTGCGTATTGAATCGCTCGATGGCGAAATGTGGCTAATCAATCCGTTCAATGGCGAAACGTTAAATGAGCACACGCTGGAAGTGTGGCTGAAGGGGAATATCAGCCCGGTCGCGGAGCTGTTTAACGAAGACCTGGATGAGGCGGATAATGCAGAAGTAATTCGTAAGCTGCTCGACACGCTGAAATCATCGCTGATGGAAGAGCGGCAAATGGAGCTGGCGTTGCGTGCCAGCGAAGCACTATTACAGTTTAATCCTGAAGATCCGTATGAAATACGCGATCGTGGATTAATTTACGCGCAACTGGAATGTGAACATGTTGCGCTGACAGATTTAAGTTATTTCGTTGAACAGTGTCCGGAAGACCCGATCAGCGAAATGATTCGTGCGCAGATTAATACTATTTCGCACAAGCAAATTGTATTGCATTGATTAATGACACTTTACCTACCGTTTAAGGCGATCCTATGAAACAAAAAGTGGTTAGCATTGGCGACATCAACGTGGCAAATGACCTGCCGTTCGTGCTGTTTGGCGGAATGAACGTGCTGGAATCCCGCGATCTGGCGATGCGCATTTGTGAGCACTACGTAACCGTTACTCAAAAGCTGGGTATCCCTTACGTGTTCAAAGCCTCCTTTGATAAAGCCAACCGTTCTTCCATCCACTCTTACCGTGGACCGGGCCTTGAAGAAGGGATGAAAATCTTCCAGGAACTGAAGCAGACTTTTGGCGTAAAAGTGATCACCGATGTTCACGAAGCCAGCCAGGCTCAGCCTGTTGCTGACGTGGTGGATGTGATTCAGCTGCCGGCCTTCCTCGCTCGTCAGACCGATCTGGTGGAAGCGATGGCGAAAACCGGTGCCGTTATCAACGTGAAAAAACCGCAGTTCGTAAGCCCGGGCCAGATGGGCAATATCGTGGACAAATTCCATGAAGGCGGCAACGACAAAGTAATTCTGTGCGACCGTGGCGCGAACTTTGGTTATGACAACCTGGTTGTGGATATGCTGGGCTTCAGCGTGATGAAGAAAGTTTCTGGCAACTCGCCGGTGATTTTTGACGTTACCCATGCGCTGCAATGCCGTGACCCGTTTGGCGCAGCAAGCGGCGGTCGTCGTGCGCAGGTTACCGAACTGGCGCGCGCAGGTATGGCGGTAGGTCTGGCCGGTCTGTTTATTGAAGCGCATCCGGATCCAGCCAATGCGAAATGCGACGGTCCATCCGCGCTGCCGCTAGCGAAACTGGAACAGTTCCTGACTCAGATTAAAGCGATTGATGACCTGGTTAAAAGCTTCGACGAGCTGGATACCGAGAACTAAGAAAGTATTGCAGTCCGGAGAGATATCTCTTCGGACTGCTGTTTGAGAAAAGTGTTAAGGGTGGCCGTCAGGCGCCAAACGCACCGTCAATTGTATGCATTGCCCCCGTCACAAACCCAGCCTCAGGGCCTGCAAGCCAGGCAACCATTCCCGCAACTTCCTCTGGACGGCCATGTCGTTTTAGCGCCATAAAACTGTGCATCACCTCTTTCAGTGGGCCATTTTCCGGGTTGGCATCGGTATCAATAGGACCCGGTTGAACCACGTTTACCGTAATGCCCCGCGGTCCAAAATCACGTGCCAGCCCCAGGGCCAGCCCTTGCAGCGCTGATTTGCTCACCGCATAAGAGGCCAGGCCAGCAAGAGGCATGCGGTCGCCATTCACAGAACCAATAATGATAATGCGTCCGCCGTCAGGCATCTGTCGTGCCGCTTCCACGGTCGCATAGTATGGGGAGTGAATGTTGATCCGGAACAGACGCTCCACGTCATCCGGATCCTGCTCCAGCGCATCACCAAACAGAATAATGCCTGCATTAACTACCAGCACGTCCAGCGGGCCGCTTTCGCGTACCCGGTTGATAACGGCGTTACGATCGGCGCTATCGGTTTGCGCTGTCTGGGTACCCGTCTCATCAGCAAGCGCTTTGGCAGCGTCAGGGGAGCCTGAATAGGTAAAGGTAACCGATGCGCCATCCGCGGCAAAACGGCGCACGATAGCCGCGCCAATCCCACGACTGCCGCCAAGAACCAGAACTGACTTGCCGTTAAAAGAAGACATGAGGTACTCCTTGAACAATTATGTAGTGATCGATATATAATTGGTGCACAGTTTTCTGTCAATGGATTTGTAATGAGCACTACAAAATGCACTCGTGCACCTGGACGCCCACGTAATTTTGATCCAGAAATGGCCGTTGCCAAAGTACAACCCTTGTTTCACGCACATGGCTATGACGCCGTTAGCGTGGCGGATGTCACCGCGGCGTTGTCGATCAACCCCCCCAGTTTCTATGCTGCTTTTGGGAACAAAATCGGTCTTTATGAACGTGTTCTTGACCGCTACGTACAAACTGAGGCGATTCCGTTTGATGATATTTTGCGCCCCGACAAACCCGTTTCTGCATGTCTTACCGATCTGCTTGAAGAGGCGGCGCGACGTTATGCCGCAGATCCGCATACGCCGGGATGTTTGGTCCTGGAGGGCACGCACAGTAACGATCCGCAAGCGCGGAAGGTCGCGCGGAATTTCTACTCGGCTGCCGAACATAAAATTCACGACTTTATCGCACAGCGGCATCCTAAAGAGGCTGACAGCCTGACTGATTACGTCAGTACCACAATGCTTGGCCTGTCGGGAAAAGCGCGTTGCGGGCATTCGTTCGAACGTCTGCTAGCCAGCGCACGAATCGCCATCGTAGCGGTGCGGCATCAGCTTTCCAGATGATCATCACAAGATAAGGTAGATAAATATGATGGGGAAAATGGGAACTTAATCAGGCGGTGCCTCATATCAACCCGCATCAGAGCAGGGGGGTATCGTTGTAGGTGGTACGGATGCGACGCGGATTGGCGTTGCAGGAGTATGGCATGCCATTGAATATCATGTAACAGGTAAAGCGCTCGACGGCACGGTACGCCATGATGCGTGCCAGTTAAGCCGAGAAGATGCATTAAAAATGTATACCCTCAATGCCGCCTGGATAGCTTTTGCAGAACAGCAGAGGGGAAGTTTGCAGGCAGGTAAGCTCGCCGATTTTGCGGTGCTTAATCAGGATATTATGGCTATTCCGGCAGACAAATTGCACCAAACGGAGTCGTTATTAACGTTTGTCGATGGTCAACAGGTTTATCCGGAGCTGTGAGCGGTAAAAGAAAACGGCCCTGAGAAGGGCCGTGGGTTCTATCAGAAAGACTAATCAGGCAAATATCGTCATCAGATAGGCGATAAACAGCGCCAGATGCGCCGCACCGTTAAGCACGTTGGTGCGTCCGGTGGAGAAAGAGATGTGACACAGTACCAGTGATGAAACCATCACAATCATCTCTGGTGCGCCCAGCGCAAAGACCAAATCATTCCCGGTTGCCCATGCGATCAGGGTCACTACCGGAACGGTCAGTGAAATGGTGGCTAATACTGAACCGAAGAACAAATTCATCGCCCGCTGTACCTGATTACTCAGAACCGCTTTCAGCGCACCTAGCCCTTCAGGGGAGAGGATCAGCAATGCGACCAGGAAACCGGTAAAGGCGACCGGCGCATTCAGTTCAGTCAGCAATGTTTCCAGCGGGCTGGCGTTCATTTTGGTCACGGCAATAACAGCGATCAGATGAATGATAAGCCAGGCGGCATGCCACATATTGCTGTGGGCTGACGGTTTACCGTGATGCGGATCGTCGTCGTCACCCTCGTCTTCATGCTCATAAATGAACAGGCTCTGATGCGTTTTAGTTTGTATCAGCAAAAATACGCCGTACATCGCCGCAGAAATTAATGCCACTAATAGCGCCTGGGCGGTAGTGAAATTTGCACCCGGTAAAGCCATCGGGAACACCAGTACAATAATGGCCAGCGGAAACAGGGCGATTAAATACTGCTTAATACCAAACAGATTCATATACTGAGTGGCAAATTTACGGCCACCTAACAGTAATGAAAAACCGACCAGGCCGCCGGTTACGATCATAATGATTGAATATAGCGTATCGCGCATGAGCGTAGGCGCTGCATCGCCGGTCGCCATTAATGCGGAGATTAAGCTGACTTCAAGAATAACAACGGACAGGCTGAGGATCAGCGACCCGTAGGGTTCGCCAAGTCGATGTGCTAATACATCAGCATGACGGACAACGCTGAATGCGCTGCTTAATATACCAATAAGGGCCAGCGCATTAATACCGATGACCACTGGTAGTGACTGACTGCTCCCCCAGAAGAACAGTACTACCAGCGCCAAAATCGGGAAGACGAGAGAGGTCTCCTTGTGGCGGGTTTTTACCGCCTCATGTACGTGTGTCATTGAATTAATTCTCCGTCTCTGCAGGTATTTATACCCGTCATACTTCAAGTTGCTTATGCGTTGGCTACGTTCGCTCACTCCAGTCACATAGTTATCTATGCTCCTGGGGATTCACTCCCTTGCCGCCTTTAAGCAACTCGAATTATTTAGGGTATATAATTATAAAAAGTATTAAAGAATGTAAAAAATAACAGAAAACCTGGTTTTGTAGGTGACATTTTACGAAATTTTACTACATCGCTTATTTTTCCTCTCAAAGCGGTCAAAAACAAAATTATTGTTTATAGACTGTTTAATTAACAGAAGGTTACATGAAGAAATTTTCTATAAATGTCCATTATTGGCGCATCGCCGCATTGTTAACCACACTTAAGGTTTAGCCTAAAAAGAGGAGTTCACAATGCCATATAAATCCAAAAGCGATCTGCCTGAAAGCGTGCGGCATGTTCTGCCAGCCCATGCTCAGGACATCTACAAAGAAGCTTTCAACAGCGCCTGGGAACAGTATAAAGATAAATCTGACCGTCGTGATGATGCTACCCGTGAAGAGACAGCACACAAGGTGGCGTGGGCCGCGGTCAAAAATGATTATCAAAAAGGTGATGATGATAAATGGCATAAAAAGGCGTAACAGTATCAATTATAATGCCTTTATGAACTAGCCAGCATCAGGCGTTAGCGAATCGTGCTACGCCGCGCCGTTGCTGGCTTGCAAGCGAGCGGTGAATTGCCTATTGTCCAGCTATTGGTTTCAAAATGAGCAGTAAAAAAGCCCGGAAGGCGTCAAAAAAGTTGTCGCAGGGAAGCAGCAGTGGCGGAGGTGTAAGGTGTTAACGCGTGATTTTTTATTGAATGCCGACTGTAAGACGGCATTTGGTGCTATTGAAGAATCACTACTCTGGTCAGCGGAACAACGGGCAGCCTCACTGGCCGCCACGCTTGCATGCCGACCAGATGATGGACCGGTGTGGATCTTCGGTTATGGATCGTTGATGTGGAACCCGGCCTTAGAATTTGAAGAGTCCTGTACCGGGACGTTAGTCGGCTGGCACCGTGCCTTTTGCCTGCGCCTGACGGCGGGGCGAGGAACGGCGTGTCAGCCAGGACGTATGCTGGCCCTGAAAGAGGGCGGACGCACCACCGGTGTGGCCTACCGTTTACCGGACGCGTCCCTGGAACAAGAGCTTTCACTGCTGTGGAAGCGAGAAATGATCACCGGCTGTTATCTGCCGACCTGGTGTCAGTTGGCGCTTGATGACAGCAGGACGGTGAACGCACTGGTCTTTATTATGGATCCGCGTCATCCGCTGTTTGAGTCAGACACGCGCGCGCAGGTGATTGCACCGCTTATCGCCGCGGCGAGCGGACCTTTAGGCACCAACGCCCAGTATCTGTTCTCACTGGAACAAGAACTGGTGAAGCTGGGAATGCAGGATGATTGTCTTAACGATCTGGTGATCACGGTTAAACGATTGTTGGGAGAGAATCTGCCGGAAGGTGTTATGCGTCCAGGATTTGCCTAATATCGCCCGATGTTGTATGCCCGATAAGCCAGGTGCTTATCGGGCGTTTAACGCTTAGGCTGCAATAAAACTTATCGAATGCTCGAGCGACTGGCTATGGCTGTCGATCAGCACATTCCAGACGCCGGTATACGGTACGGTTAACCATGCGTTATCACGATCCTGCACGCTTAAGATGTCGGACTGCGTGTCTTTGACGTGATTTTTCTCGCTCATCAGGTGGATGTGGCAGCGCTCAGAACAGCGCACTACCACCGTATCGCCACCAAATAACTTTAAACTCGCTTTCACTAATGCCATTTTTCACCCCGTTCTTGAAAACAACGTACTTTCTGTCGAAAGTGCTGCGTGATGTTGTTCACATTTCACTCATTGCATAACACCAAAGGGGGAGCAACAGGATGCTGATTTTGATCAAAAAATGGTATAACGATTAAACAAAAGTGACAAAATCCCTCAAAAGGGTTGAAAGGGCGTGCTAACGTTCAACGAAACCGCGCCCATCTACGATTAAATCCGGAAATTATCGACACTTTCAGTGTGCTTGCCTGAAAACGGTGTATCAGAAAGTCAGCACTTTATCTGCAGCCAGCGTCCATTGAGCCAGTTCTACCAGCGTGCCGACGGCTACTCCGTCAATTAACGGCAGCGTCGTGATCCCGCGGCCATCGGTGCAGGTTTTACACAGTTTGACTGGCACATTTTGCGCCGTCAGGATCTCCAGCATTTGCTGAATATTGTATCCTTCTGCAGGTTTCTGACCTCGTAATCCCGCGGTTACCGCGTCCGACATTAAAAACAGACGCAGGTCGAGATCCGCTTCCTGTTCGCGCAGGGCGATTGCCAGACGCAGGCTGTTAAATAACGATTCGCTTCCATAGGCCGCACCGTTCGCGACGATCACTATCTTTTGCATTTTTACTCCTGTTGTCAGGGGGGGGCATGGATATTGCTTGTCCTCAGGGATAACCCGTTATCGGTGAGGGCAGAGATGATGACAAATGCACAAAATTCCGGCGCGACGCAATGGTTTCGCCATGCCCGCCAGCTTGAGAACACCCAGCTTCGCCAACTGGCACAGTCCGGTAAGTTGGTAATGCGTATTAGCCATCTGGTGCATATGCTACAGTGCGAACGCGGTGCATCCAATATCTGGTTGTGTTCTCAGGGTACGCTTTATGAGCGGGAGGTCCGTGCCAGCCGGGCGCTGGTGGATGAAGAGTGTCGGCAACTGCATATCCTTTTCCAGCACATTATGCCGGTGGCGGGCAGTGCGTTGTGCCACCGCATTGCTGGCACCGTCTGGTGCCTCGATCAGCTAACGACGCTGCGTGAGTCTGTCAGCGGGCAGACTATCGATGCTCAGCAGGCGATGGAGCAGTACAGCCGGACGTTACGCCATCTGCTGGGTATTGTGCCGCAGCTTAACGACAGCATCGATTATCCCCATGTCGCAGGTGGGCTGGTGGCGCTATACAGTTTTATGCAGGGTAAAGAGCTGGTAGGACAAGAGCGGGCGTTAGGGGCCATTGGCTTTACCCAGGGCGAGTTTAACCCTCAAATGCGCCAGGAGCTGGTGGACAGAATAGATGGGCAGCAGCCGTGCTTTGATACCTTTATCTCCCTGGCTTCGCCTGTACTGGTGCAGCATTTTCGTCAGCAATGCGAGGCATCGGGCGCCATCGAACAACTGCGGCGCCAGGCCTGTACGCGACAACCTCAACTTGATAACGGTGAACACGCGCTACGCTGGTTTACCCTACAGACGCAGCGCCTTGAACAATTACGCCATCTCGAAGAGATGTTGATTACCGAATTGCTGAACGCCGTGGCGCGTCGGCTGGCGGAAGAAACCTACGCCTTGCCGCTCGACAACTGGCTTGACGACCGTGCTGACGAACCCCTCTCGCTGCGCCGGGATAAACAATTATTGTGGGTTGTTCGCCAGCAGGCTCGCCAGCTGGAGCAAATGAGCACCCAACTTGCCTCATTGCAGGATGCCTTAGAGGAGCGCAAGGTGATTGATAAAGCAAAAAGCATCCTGATGAATTACCAGCAGGTCAGCGAAGAACAGGCGTGGCAGCTATTGCGAAAAATGGCGATGGATAAAAACCAACGGATGGTCGATATCGCCCGGGCATTGCTTACCGTTAAATCCCTGATGCAGGGATAGCGACTGCACAACAGGCGGGCAGTGTCTGCCATATTTGGGTGCACCGCGGCGTCTGGTACGCGTCGAACCCGCTAAAACCGCCAGTGTAATTCTGGCATCTGAATTGCATTCACTCATACATACAATTTAGCAGCAGGCCAACGGCGGTCTGACTGTTTTGAGGATAAAGGCGTCCCGCAATGCTTCGGCATTGTTGGACGCCTTTTTTTATGGGGAGCATGTATGGGTGACAGAACAGTTTCGTTAACGCGGCGGCGGTTTTTACAGGCAAGTGCCGTGATGGGGGTCAGCTCGCTGATTCCAGGACTGATGTCTTCGGTCTGGGCGGCGGGGTCTGATGCGCCGGAGATGGCTACCGTTCGGGTCGGTTTTATTCCGCTAACCGACTGCGCGCCGCTGGTTATCGCCACGTTGAAAGGTTTTGATAAAAAATACGGCATTACGCTGGTGCCGACCAAAGAGGCCAGTTGGGCTGCAGTGCGTGACAAGCTGGTCTCTGGAGAGCTGGATGCGGCTCATGTTCTGTACGGCCTGTTGTATGGCCTGGAACTGGGTATTGCCAGTAAAGCGCAGCCCATGGCCAATCTGATGACGCTCAATCAGAACGGGCAAGCGATCACGCTCTCCGCAACGCTGCTGGAGCAGGGGATTACCGATGCGTCTGAGCTGAAGAAACTGATCGTCTCGCAGGCGCCTGGAACCTATACCTTCGCGCACACCTTTCCCACTGGCACACATGCCATGTGGCTCTATTACTGGCTGGCCAGCGCTGACATCAATCCTTTCACCGATGTTCGCACCGTTGTGGTACCGCCTCCGCAAATGGTGATGAACATGCGCATTGGCAATATGAGTGGCTTCTGCGTCGGCGAACCGTGGAATGCGCGGGCGATCAATGACCGCATCGGTTTTACCGCGGCGACGTCCCAGGATATCTGGCCCGACCATCCGGAAAAAGTACTCGGTACGCGCCGGGAGTGGGTAGAAAAATATCCACATACTGCCCGGGCACTGGTTAGCGCGCTGCTTGAGGCATCGCGCTGGATAGACGCCAGTGAAGCCAATAAACGCGAAACAGCACAAATTCTGGCGCGCCGGGCCTGGCTCAATACCAAAGAAGGCTATCTGACGGCGAGAATGCTGGGCGAGTACGACAACGGTGCCGGTCGTCGCTGGCAGGATCCGCATGCCATCCGCTTTTTTCGCGACGGCGAGGTGAGTTTCCCCTGGCATTCCGATGGCATGTGGTTTCTGACCCAGTTCCGCCGTTGGGGATTGTTGAAGCAGCAACCGGATTATGCAGCCATTGCCGCGCGCATCAACCGGACCGACATCTGGCGCGATGCGGCAGCGGCGGTTGGAGGGATAACACCTCCTGCGAAATTGCTACGAACCAGTACGCTGATGGACGGTTCCGTATGGGATGGCCGCAATCCAGAAGCCTATGCCAACAGTTTTACCCTCCACCGTACAGGAGCCTGAGATGAAACAAAATACGCAGCTTAAATCCCCTGAGCCGGTAGTCGGTGAGGTCATCACGCTATCAACGATGAAGGTCAGAAAGCGCAAAATGCCATGGTCAATGTGGCTTAGTACATGGCTAAGACGCGCCGTACCCGCTCTGTTGGGGATTGCCTTGCTGGTGGTGTGCTGGCAACTGGCCGCCATCAACAGCAAAGGCTTTCCGACGCCGCTGAGCACCCTGGATTCAGCCCTGACGTTGTTTGCCGATCCGTTCTATAACGGCGGGCCGAATGATATGGGTATCGGCTGGAACGTGCTGGCGTCGTTGCAACGGGTCGCGATCGGTTTCGGATTAGCGGCGCTGGTGGGGATCCCGCTGGGCTTTCTGATTGGGCGTTTCACCTTCTTTTCGCACATGTTTTCGCCGCTGATTGCGCTGTTGCGCCCGGTCAGTCCGCTGGCCTGGCTGCCGATTGGACTGCTGTTGTTTCAAAAAGCGGAACCCGCATCGAGTTGGACCATCTTTATCTGCTCTATATGGCCGATGGTGATCAACACCGCCGAAGGGGTGCGGAGAATCCCTGACGATTACCTCAACGTTGCTCGCGTACTGCAACTCTCTGAGTGGACGGTGATGCGGCGGATACTTTTCCCCGCCGTGCTGCCGGCGATCCTCACTGGCGTACGCCTGTCGATCGGCATCGCCTGGTTGGTGATTGTGGCAGCAGAAATGCTCACCGGCGGGTTGGGGATTGGTTTTTGGATCTGGAATGAGTGGAACAACCTTAATGTCGAAAACATTCTCATCGCTATCGTCATCATCGGCGTTGTCGGTCTGCTGCTTGAGCAGGGGCTAATGCTGGTGGCGCGTCGTTATAGCTGGCAGGAAAAATAAGGAGACAACATGAAACCCATTATTCAGGTCCAGGCGGTCAGCCAACGTTTTTCGACCGCCAGCGGTGAGTTCCTCGCGCTACACAATGTTTCTTTTGATATCCATGAAGGGGAGACCGTGAGTTTGATTGGTCACTCCGGTTGCGGAAAGTCGACGCTTTTGAATCTGATTGCCGGCATTACGCTGCCTACTGAAGGTGGCCTGATTTGCGATAACCGCGAAATCGCCGGGCCGGGGCCTGAGCGGGCGGTCGTTTTCCAAAACCATTCGCTGCTGCCGTGGCTGACCTGTTTCGACAACGTAGCCCTGGCCGTCGATCAGGTCTTTCGCCACACCATGAGTAAAGCCGAGCGACGTGAGTGGATCGAACACAACCTGCACCGCGTCCAGATGGGCCACGCGATGCACAAACACCCCGGTGAAGTCTCTGGTGGGATGAAGCAACGCGTGGGCATTGCCCGGGCGCTGGCGATGAAACCCAAAGTCCTGCTTATGGATGAACCGTTTGGCGCACTGGATGCGCTCACCAGGGCGCATTTGCAGGATACGGTGATGCACATCCAGCAGTCGCTGAATACCACCATTGTGCTGATCACTCACGACGTTGATGAAGCGGTGCTGCTTTCCGACCGGGTTCTGATGATGACCAACGGGCCAGCGGCGACGGTGGGCGAGATCTTGACGGTTGATTTACCGCGCCCACGCAATCGGGTCCAGCTTGCCGATGACAGCCGATACCACCACCTGCGACAACGCATTCTCCATTTTCTGTATGAGAAACAGCCGAAGGCGGCGTAAGGAGGGGAAGATGACGCGACTGGTCATTGTGGGTCATGGCATGGCGGCAACTCGTCTGATTGAGGCGCTTGTTATGTACAAAAACGGCGGCATTTCCGTCACCGTTATTGGAGAAGAGCCGCAGCTTGCCTACAACCGGATCCAACTTTCCCCGGTGCTGGGGGGAGAAAAGCCCTTTGCGCAAACTTTGCTTCATCCGGCGCAGTGGTATCTCGATCACGGCGTGACGGTTCTGAGCGATGAAGCTGTGTTGGCCGTTGATGCCACCAGCCGCAGCCTGACCACCACAAAACGGCTTTTGTTCTGGGATGAGCTGGTATTTGCCACCGGATCGTATCCGTTTATTCCGCCCATTCCCGGCGTCCAACAACCGCATGTTCATGCTTTTCGCACGATGCAGGATGTCGAGGCGATTCTCCAACGGTCTGGGCCAAAGGTGGTGTTGGGTGGTGGCGTTCTCGGTGTGGAGGCCGCGACAGCCTTACGTCTTCACGGTGACGATGTCACGTTGATTCATCGCGCGGGACGGCTGATGGAACAACAGCTTGATCAACAGGCCAGCGATCTGTTGCAGGCACAACTAACAGGACGCGGTATTCGCTGCGAGCTTAGTTCCGGGCTCGTCAGTATCGAAGCCGACTGCGTAACGTTGCTCGATGGCCAGCGTATTGCGGCGAATGGCGTGGTGATTGCCACGGGGGTCAAACCCAATATCACCCTGGCGCAGGCGTGCGGTGTTGTTTGTCAGCAGGGGATCGTGGTGGATGAACAGCTTCGCACCTCAATGCCCGGCATTAGCGCCGTTGGGGAATGCTGCGAGATTAACGGCCAGACGTGGGGACTGGTTGCGCCGTGCCTGAAACAGGCTGAGGTGTTGGCTGCGCGACTGGCGGGTTTTACCGGTGCTGGATTTGGCTGGCAGGCGAGCGGAACGCGCCTCAAGGTGACGGGAATTGATCTGTTTAGTGCAGGCGTAACGGACACGACGGCGACGGATGCCACCCTGAGCACATACGATCCGCTCAGCGGGCACTATCGCCGCTTGCTGACGCGTGATGGAAAACTCCATGGTGTGCTGCTGATGGGCGATTGCCATAGCGCAGCGCCATTAACCGATTTGCTGGCCCAGGGGGCGACAGCCCACTCCGACTGGCTCTTCGACCGCTTTGATACGCAGCCATCGGCTGCAGGACAGATGACGATGACAAAACCGACGCTGGCTGTTGTGGGACACGGTATGGTTGGCCACCATTTTCTTGAGCAATGCGTAAGCCGTAATCTGCATTTGCATTATCACATTGTGGTGTTTGGCGAAGAACGTTATGCCGCCTATGACCGGGTGCATCTGTCAGAGTATTTCGCCGGGCGCAGCGCGCAATCACTTTCGCTTGTCGCTGATGATTTCTTTGCCCGTAGTGGCATAGAGCTACGTTTGGGGCAATGCGTGACCGAGATCGATCGTGAGATGCGCGTCATCCGCAACGCCGACGGACATGAAACCCACTGGGATTCGCTGGTGCTTGCCACCGGATCGTATCCGTTTGTCCCCCCTGTGAAAGGTGGGGACTCACCCGCCTGCTTTGTTTATCGTACGTTGGACGATTTGGATGCCATTGCAGCGAAAGCGAAAAGTGCGCGCCGCGGGGTGGTGATCGGCGGTGGCCTGCTTGGTCTGGAGGCTGCGAACGCGCTGCGTCAGCTTGGGCTGGAAACGCATGTTGTTGAGTTTGCCGCTAATCTGATGGCGGTGCAGCTGGATAACGCCGGTGCCGCGATGTTACGAGAAAAGATAGAGGCGCTCGGCGTTGGCGTCCACACCGCAAAATCGACCACGGAAATTGAAAGCACCACTGACGGACTGGTACTGCACTTTGCCGACGGCGAAAAGCTGGAAACCGAAATGGTGGTTTTTTCTGCGGGTATTCGTCCGCAGGATGCGCTGGCGCGTCGCAGTGGTTTAGATATTGGCGAACGCGGTGGGATTTGTATCGATAGCCACTGTCGCACGTCAGATGACGCCATTTTTGCGATCGGCGAATGTGCGCTGTGGGAAGGGCGAGTCTTTGGCCTTGTCGCGCCGGGATATCAAATGGCGCGGGTAGTCGCCGCACAGCTGGCCGGAGAAGATGTCAGTTTTAGCGGTGCGGATATGAGCACCAAGCTCAAGCTGCTGGGCGTTGATGTCGCTTCTTTTGGCGATGCGCATGCCCGTACGCCGGGCGCGAAAAGCTATCAATGGACGCATGGTCCCGAGCAGATCTACAAAAAGATCGTCGTCAGCGCAGAGGGCAAAACGCTGTTGGGCGGAGTGCTGGTTGGCGATGCTGGCGATTACGCCACGCTATTGCAAATGATGTTGAATGGGATGCCGCTTCCTGGTCAGCCGGAATCGCTGATCCTGCCCGCGCTGGCGGGCGGTGCGCCAAAAGCGCTTGGGGTTGCGGCATTGCCCGATACAGCGCAAATCTGCTCTTGTCATAACGTCAGTAAGGCCGATATATGCCGGGCGGTAAGTGCTGGTGCGACGGACATTGGCGCCATCAAACAGTGCACTAAAGCGGCGACCGGTTGTGGCGGATGCAGCGCGCTGGTGAAACAGGTGATGGAGCACCAACTTGCGGCCCAGGGCGTTGAGGTCAAAAAGGATATCTGTGAACATTTTCCCTGGTCGCGCCAGGAGATTTATCACCTTGTACGGGTGAACCATATCCATACTTTCGAACAGTTGATTAGCCGTTACGGCCATGGTCACGGCTGCGAAATCTGTAAACCTCTGGTGGGGTCAGTGCTGGCGTCCTGCTGGAATGAGTATCTGCTTAAACCAGCGCACTTACCGCTGCAGGACACGAACGATCGCTATTTTGCCAATATTCAAAAAGACGGTTCCTATTCTGTGGTCCCGCGTATGCCTGCGGGAGAGGTCACACCGGACGGCCTGATCGCCATAGGACAGATTGCGAAACGTTATCAGCTGTACAGCAAAATCACCGGCGGGCAACGGGTGGATCTTTTCGGCGCGCGTCTGGAACAGTTACCCGATATCTGGCGCGAACTGGTGGCTGCGGGATTTGAAACAGGACATGCGTACGGGAAGTCGTTGCGAACGGTGAAGTCCTGCGTTGGATCGACCTGGTGTCGCTACGGCGTACAGGATTCAACGGCAATGGCGGTGATGCTTGAAAATCGCTACAAAGGGTTGCGTGCACCACACAAAATTAAAATGGCGGTGTCCGGTTGTACCCGGGAATGTGCCGAGGCACAGAGTAAGGATGTGGGCGTCATTGCGACGGATAAAGGCTGGAATCTCTATCTGTGCGGCAATGGAGGAATGAAACCACGCCATGCCGATTTGTTTGCCAGTGATTTAGATGATACCGCGCTGATGCGCACTATCGACCGTTTCCTTATGTTCTACATTCGCACCGCGGATCGTCTGCAACGTACCAGCACCTGGATGGATAACCTGGAAGGGGGCATTGCGTATTTGCGTGAAGTGATCCTCGACGACAGTTTAGGGATTGCCAGTGAACTGGAACAAGAGATGGCGCGGGTTGTGGAAAGCTACCAGTGCGAATGGCAAACCACGCTCAGTAGCCCGCAGCGTCTGGCGCTGTTTCGTTCATATATCAATAGTGATGAGGCGGATGAGACGGTTGCCCGTGCGCCTTTACGCGGGCAACCGCAGTTGGCTAAACCTGCATCCAGGGGCCGTGAGTCATTACCGACAAAACCCTGGCAGGAGATATGCGCCCTTGATGCTATCCCTGAGCAGGCGGGTATTGGCGCACGTCTGGGAGATGTGCAAATTGCATTATTCCGCTTTGGGCAGACGATTTATGCCCTTGATAACCTTGAACCCGGTAGCGCTGCGCAGGTGTTATCGCGCGGTATTCTGGGGGATGTGCAGGGTGAGCCGATTGTTATCTCGCCGCTGTATAAACAACGTATCCGTCTGCGCGATGGCCGCCAGTATGACAGCGGAGAACAGGCGGTACGCGCCTGGCCGGTGAAAGTGGAGGCGGGCAAAGTGTGGGTGGGAACTCAGGCGTTGATCCTGCGGGCGGAGGCATCATGAGTGAGACTCGTACAACGTGCCCGTACTGTGGCGTTGGCTGCGGCGTGATTGCGCAGGTAGACGATAATGGCGTCACCGTCAGAGGCGACCCCGAACATCCGGCAAACTTTGGCCGCTTGTGCGTCAAAGGCGCGGCGCTGGCTGAAACCACAGGACTTAGCGGCAGGTTGTTGCAACCGATGGTGGATGGCGAAACGGCGAGTTGGTCGCAGGCGCTGGACACCGCCGGTGAACGTCTGCGCGCTATCATCGCTCAGCATGGACCGCATGCCGTGGCCTTTTATGCCTCTGGGCAACTGCTGACGGAGGATTACTATGCGGCGAATAAGCTGATGAAAGGCTTCATTGGCGCGGCCAATATTGATACCAATTCGCGGCTTTGTATGTCGTCTGCGGTGACCGGATACAAGCGGGCGCTGGGAGCGGATGTCGTGCCCTGCAGTTATGAGGACATCGAACGCAGTGATTTGGTGGTATTGGTGGGATCGAATGCAGCATGGACGCATCCGGTGCTGTATCAGCGTCTGGTGCAGGCGCGTAATGCTAATCCGTCGATGAAAGTCGTGGTTATCGATCCTCGTCGCACCGCAACCTGTGATATCGCCGATCTGCATCTTTCCCTGCTGCCCGGTAGCGATGCTGGGCTGTTTGTCGGCTTACTGAACACGATTGTGGCTGAGGGTAATGCGCAAAGTGAATTTGATGACGCTGTAGAAACGTTTGCTATCGCGCACGACTGGAGCCTCGCGCGTGTGGCGCAGTTTTGCGGGCTGGATGTTGCCGATGTTGTCACCTTCTATGACTGGTTTATGCGCGCGCCAACAGCCATCACGTTATACACCATGGGCATTAACCAGTCTGCCAGCGGTAGCGATAAGTGTAATGCGATTATTAACGTGCATTTGGCCAGCGGTAAGTTTGGTCGACAGGGGTGCGGTCCATTTTCGCTGACCGGGCAACCCAATGCGATGGGCGGCCGGGAAGTTGGCGGGTTGGCGACGCAGCTGGCGGCGCATATGAATTTTGAACCCCAGGATCTTGCCCGCCTGTCCCGCTTCTGGGGGACTGAAAGGTTGGCGCAGACGCCTGGTTTGATGGCCGTGGATTTGTTTGAGGCGATCGGTAAAGGCGACGTTAAAGCGGTATGGATCATGGGGACAAACCCTGCGGTGTCATTACCGGACAGCCATGCCGTGTGCCAGGCGTTGGCAGCCTGTCCACTGGTGATCGTCTCTGAAGTCGTGGCAGACACGGACACCAGCCGCTACGCGCATATTCGGTTTCCGGCGCAGGCCTGGGGCGAAAAAAACGGTACGGTGACGAACTCAGAACGACGGATCTCGCGCCAGCGTGCATTTTTACCTGCGCCGGGTGAGACGAGGGCGGACTGGTGGATCGTTGCGCAAATGGCGAAACAGTTGGGTTTTGCCCATGCGTTTGGCTGGCAAAGCGCATGGGAGGTATTTTGTGAACATGCGGCGCTTTCCGGTTATGAAAACAGGGGGGAACGTGCATTTGATATCGGCGCGTTAGCGGAGCTGACGCATCAACAGTGGGATGAGATGACGCCGGTTCGCTGGCCAGTGAGTACCGGCTCATCAACGCTAAATTTTTGGCAGGGGTGGCGTGGTAACCAACGTTTACGCCTGGTATCTGTTACACCACAGGGGATGAAAACGGCCTGTGATGCCCTCTATCCATTGGTGCTAAACAGTGGTCGCATTCGCGATCAGTGGCACACTATGACGCGGACGGGGACGATTTCACGCCTGATGCAGCACATCAATGAACCGCTGGTAGAAATTGCACCAGAGGATGCCTATCGCTTCAAGCTGAATGAAGGTGCGCTATGCCGGGTTAACTCCCCGCTCGGCGTAATGGTTGGTAGGGTGACCATTCACCGTGGACAGCGGCCAGGGAGCGTCTTCACTTCAATGCATTGGAATAATCATTTTGCCCGTCAAGGGCGGGTAAATGCATTGGTGGCGCCGATTTGTGATCCTGACTCTGGACAGCCGGAAAGCAAACAGACAGCGGTGCGCATTATGGCATGGCAGCCCCGGTGGCTGGGAGAGCTGTTTTGTCGCTCCGCGCTGACGTTTCCGGGGTTCGTTCACTGGTGGCGCAAAAGTGCTGACAATGCCTTGCGTTATACGCTGGCGGGCGACAGCGATATTTCTACGTGGCTGCAACAATATTGTGTGACGCAAAGCTGGCAACTTCAGCAGGCGAAATGGGAGCAGGGACTGAATCTGTTGGCCTGGCATGAAGGAAAGCTGATGCTTGGGCTCTGGTCAGCGGCAACGCTGCCGCAGATTGATGATGCGGCGATCCTCAGCGCATTCGTGCAAACGCCGGAAAATGCTCAGACTCGTCACGCACTGTTGGGCGGGAAACCCGGTGGTATTACGGCTGATAAGGGCGCGACTATTTGTAGTTGTTATAGCGTAGGAGAAAAGGCCATTACCCAGGCTATCGCTAACGGTTGTGATACGGTTCAGGCATTGGGAAAAGCGTTACGTTGCGGGAGTAATTGCGGATCGTGTATTCCGGAACTGAAGACATTACTGGCACAAAAAATCACACTCAATGATTAAGGATATTCCTGAAAATTTGAGAAAAAGCTGCAAAGGGGACGTCGGACAGGTAGGATTTACGCTGTGGTCCCCAAATTCAATGATATAAAAGCCAGTAACGATTTGAGTCGTTTTGTTTGCTGCAGATTTTCTCTTCTCCTACTCTTGCCGCTGGCAGGCGGTATTGCCAGCGCGCAGCCATCTTTTGTGCACCAGGCTGAAAACCCTTTCGATAACAATAGTGATGGCTTGCCCGATCTCGGTATGGCGCCGGAGTCGCGGGCAGGCGAAAAGCACTTTGCCGAAATGGTCAAAGCGTTTGGTGAAGCCAGCATGACCGATAACGGGCTTGATACGGGTGAACAGGCGAGGCAGTTCGCGTTTGGTCAGGTGCGTGACACGGTCAGCGAACAGGTTAATCAGCAACTGGAATCCTGGCTCTCTCCCTGGGGAAACGCCAGCGTTGGATTGCAGGTGGATAACGAAGGCAGCTTTACCGGAAGTCGGGGAAGTTGGTTTATCCCATGGCAGGACAATCAACGATATTTAACCTGGAGCCAGTTGGGGCTGACGCAACAAGACGAAGGTTTAGTCAGCAATGCGGGGATTGGGCAGCGCTGGGTACGCGACGGCTGGTTTCTGGGTTACAACACCTTTTATGACAACCTGTTGGATGAAAATCTGCCCCGGGGAGGCCTTGGCGCCGAGGCGTGGGGCGAATACTTGCGCTTATCCGCTAACTATTACCAACCGTTGTCCTCCTGGCAGGAGCGTTCCACAACCCAGGAACAACGGATGGCCCGCGGCTACGACCTGACTGCGCAAATGCGCATGCCGTTCTATCAACACCTCAATACCAGCGTCAGCGTGGAACAGTATTTTGGCGACCGGGTGGATTTGTTTCATTCCGGAACCGGGTACCACAATCCTGTGGCGGTGAATCTGGGATTGAGCTATACGCCGGTGCCGTTGATTACCGTGACGGCACAACATAAGCAGGGCGAAAGCGGAGTCAGCCAGAATAACCTCGGCTTAACGCTGAATTACCGCTTTGGCGTACCGCTAAAAAAACAGCTGATGGTCAGCGAGGTGGCAAACAGCCGATCGCTGCGCGGCAGTCGTTATGACGATCCGCAGCGTAACAATCTGCCGACGCTGGAATATCGCCAGCGTAAAACATTGTCGGTATTTTTGGCCACGCCGCCCTGGGATCTCAAGTCTGGTGAGACGGTGGCGCTGAAGCTGCAGGTGCGTAGTTTGCATGGGATCCGCCATTTGACCTGGCAGGGTGATACCCAGGCGTTGAGTTTAACGGCGGGTAGCGATAACCGAAGCGCGCAAGGCTGGACGATTATTATGCCGAAGTGGGACAGCAGCGAAGGCGCGGCAAACCGCTGGCGGTTGTCTGTGGTGGTAGAAGATGAGCAGGGTCAGCGTGTCTCTTCCAATGAGATCACGCTATCACTGACCGAACCGTTTATTACCGTTTCGGAAAATGATCCTCGTTAGCAATGAAGCATCAACGCGTTATCAGAAAATGCGTTCCTGATGTACCCATACCGCGGCTTCGACGCGTGATTTGAGCTTCATTTTCTTCAACATATGCTTCACATGGACTTTTACCGTACTTTCAGTGATGTCCAGACGACGGGCGATCATCTTGTTCGGCAGCCCCTGGGCAATGAGCTTGAGAATGTCGCGCTCACGCGGTGTCAGTTGGGTGACATCACGGTCCGACGTTGCACGATTAGCACGCAGGCTGGCGGCGAGAACCGGCGTTAAGGCTTCACTCAGCACCATTTCACCGGCCGCTGACTGTTGTAAGGCTTTGAGTAAATCTTCAGGCTCCATATCTTTCAGCAGATAACCGTCAGCGCCGCGTTTCAGTGCGGTAACTACGTCTTCTTCATGATTGGATACGCTAAACACAACGATACGGCCCGACAGTGACTTTTCACGCAGCTTATCGAGAGTTTCCAGACCGTTCATGCCGGGCATGTTGAGATCAAGCAGGATCAGATCGGGATCAAGGGATTCAGCCAGCTCGATACCCTGCTCACCATTGCTGGCTTCGCCGACAACGGTAATATCGGGCGCCATGCTGACAAGCTGTTTTACACCGGTTCGCAGCATCGGATGATCGTCGATCAACAGGATGGTTGCCGGTTCCAGATTACTCATGGGTATCTCCTTGGACTTCTGTGAAGTTTGTTTCGGGAATAAAAGTGACAGCAACTTCAGTACCGCCCGTCTCGCGACGGCGTACGCGGCAATCGCCGCGCAAGCTCTGCGCACGATCGCGCATTATAATCATGCCGTAGTGGTTACTGCGTTCGGCGTTTTCCGGTACGCCGCAGCCGTTATCTTGCACTGTTAGTTTGACCTGCTTGCCATTT
Organism: Citrobacter sp. Cpo148; assembly: GCF_030332375.1. NCBI lineage: Bacteria > Pseudomonadati > Pseudomonadota > Gammaproteobacteria > Enterobacterales > Enterobacteriaceae > Citrobacter > Citrobacter sp. Cpo148. Next base: position 665,330 of record NZ_JAOWHY010000043.1, on the reverse strand, counting down.
TGCACCACCGTCACGACCACTTCATTGGCCTGAGAGTGTTTAAGTGCATTACTCAGGGCTTCGCGCGCAATTTGTAGCAGGTGAATCGCCTGATGCGAAGGGACCAGGCGTGGCGGTAGCTGATAATCCAGCTTAACCGTAAATCCAAAACGGGCGCTGTACTCCTGACAGCTGGCTTCCAGCGCCGGCCGTAATCCAGGTTCCGTGAGCTGTAAACGGAAGGTGGTTAACAGCTCACGCAGTTGTGCCCATGAAGCATTCAGCTCGTTACGAATCTGGCTGAGCAACTCGCGACAGTTATCTGAAAGCGCATCGCCCTGCATCTGCAAACAGCTAACCTGCATCTTCATACAAGAGAGCGATTGTGCAATAGAATCATGAAGTTCGCGTGCAATGGTGGCACGCTCTTCCATCACGATCAACTGCTGCTGACGCTCCTGATGTCTGTCGAGCGCGAGCGTTGCGGTCAGTTGCTCAACCAGGGTATCAACCAGCTGTTGCTGATCGTGGCTGAGATGGCGTCCGTTCGGCAAGGTAGCGAGCAGAATACCATACTGGGTATGCGCATCGGTCAGCCGCCATTTCAATGTGATCCCGCCGTCAATCGCGGGCAGCGTTCCGCGAGGACACAGATGGCAACCTTTTTCATCACAGCTGGCATTGGACTGACAGGTAAATTCCTGATGATTGTCTTCATCTTCCAGGTCGTAAACCCGGAGTTCAATATCATGTAGCAAGGTCAAATTTTGCAGACCGTTCAGCACCGGAGAGAGGCGTTCGCACAACGGCACCTGAGAGTGCAGGCGGCGGTTGGCTTGCCACAGAAAAGAAAGGATCTGATTTTTGTGCTCCAGTCCCGCCGTTTTTTCCTGCACCCGCTGTTCCAGCACGGCATAACTTTCGGCCAGTTCTTCCGACATATTATTCAGTGCCGAGCCCAGAGCGGCCATCTCATTACGCCCGCTGATACGCGCGCGTTGGGTAAAATCACGTTGGCTGACGGCTCGCGCCATCGCCAGCAGCTGCTTCCACGGCTCTAACAGGCGCACGCGCAGCCAGATAATGGTGAAAACCAGCAGCAATGCCATAAATATGGCCATCAGGCGATGCAGCAGGACGACGCGTTCAATGCGTAATTCGGTGGTATGGTCAAAAGCGGTAACCAGCTTATCCAGACCGCCTACAAAGCGCGTCACATCCTGCGCTACCGCATCAGGCGTTTGCGCATGCGCAAGCCCCGGCGCCAGTTCAGTGTGCCAGTAATCCTGTAGTGCTTTTAACTGCGCCTGTTGTCCGTCTCGCTTTGCGGCACGCGTCAACTCCGGGCTAAATGCCGTTTTCTCCATTTCATCCAGAAGCGGTTGATCGCTAGTGTCCAGCGGTACGGCTGCCAGCAGGCGATAACTCTGCATGCGCAGCGATCCCGCTTTGTTGATTGCATGGGCGCTACCCTGAACGCCCTGAACCAGCCAGCCGGAGACAGCCATACCCGCCACGCCGATGGCTGTGGACAATAAAACAATCAGCGCCACCTGGTTGACCAGCGTAAGCGGGGAGAGACAACGTTTAAACATGGTGACTTGTTCCTTCGGGTTTTCGTCGAACAGAAAACCTTATTGAATGACGATTCTGCTGCAGGCAGTGGCGTTATTCTCGGCGATACACTGGAGTATACCCATACCTCAAACGGGCTACCTCTTAATTGCCAGTGGAGGGAGAGATCCTGGGCGAGGGGGAGTAGGGGGCGACAGAAGCGTGAAAAACCACATCTTTTTTACCGAAGTTATGTACTCATTTAGGGTAATGATAAATTTTAGGCATGAATAATGACACCTTTTCCTTTGATTTATATCAACTTACCCCCAGCTGTAAACCCTAATGTTGCAGGCATCGAAACAAGTATCAGAGGTGTCTATGAGTCACTCATCTGCCCCGGAAAGGGCATCTGGAGCTGTAATTACCGAATGGCGGCCGGAAGATCCCGCCTTCTGGCAGCAGCGTGGTCAACGAATCGCCAGCCGTAACCTGTGGATTTCCGTCCCTTGCTTGCTGCTGGCGTTTTGCGTGTGGATGTTATTTAGCGCCGTGGCGGTGAACTTACCGAAAGTCGGATTTGATTTCACCACTGAACAGCTGTTCATGCTGACGGCATTACCTTCGGTGTCCGGCGCGCTGCTGCGTGTACCGTACTCCTTTATGGTTCCCCTGTTTGGTGGACGTCGCTGGACAGCGTTTAGCACCGGTATCCTGATCATTCCTTGCGTATGGTTAGGTTTTGCGGTGCAGGATACCTCCACGCCGTTTAGTACCTTTATTATTATCTCTCTGTTGTGCGGTTTCGCCGGTGCGAACTTTGCGTCCAGCATGGCAAACATCAGTTTCTTCTTTCCAAAACAGAAACAGGGTGGTGCGCTGGGTCTGAACGGTGGCCTGGGCAACATGGGCGTCAGCGTGATGCAGTTGGTTGCGCCGCTGGTGGTTTCACTGTCAATCTTTGCCGCATTTGGTAGCCACGGGGTTGAACAACCTGATGGTACGCAGCTGTATCTGGCAAACGCCGCATGGATTTGGGTACCGTTCCTTGCGGTGTTAACGCTGGCTGCATGGTTTGGTATGAATGAACTGGCAACCTCAAAAGCGTCGCTGAAAGAGCAATTGCCGGTGCTGAAACGTGGGCATCTGTGGATTATGAGCCTGCTGTATCTGGCAACCTTCGGTTCATTCATCGGTTTCTCTGCCGGTTTTGCCATGTTGTCAAAAACGCAGTTTCCTGAGGTACAGATCCTGCATTACGCCTTCTTTGGACCGTTGATTGGCGCGCTGGCTCGTTCAGCGGGTGGCGCAATCTCTGACCGTCTGGGCGGAACCCGTGTAACGCTGGTGAACTTTGTGCTGATGGCTATTTTCAGTGCCTTACTGTTCCTGACGTTGCCATCAAACGGCGTTGGCGGCAACTTTATCGCCTTCTTCGCGGTGTTCCTGGCATTGTTCCTGACGGCTGGTCTGGGGAGTGGTTCAACCTTCCAGATGATCTCCGTTATCTTCCGCAAGCTGACGATGGACAGAGTGAAAGCTGAAGGTGGTTCAGAAGAGAAAGCAATGCGCGAAGCAGCAACCGACACCGCGGCAGCGTTGGGCTTTATCTCAGCCATTGGTGCGATTGGCGGCTTCTTTATCCCGAAAGCATTTGGTACGTCTCTGGCGTTAACTGGTTCGCCGGTCGATGCGATGAAAGTCTTTCTGATCTTCTATGTCGCTTGTGTGGTCATCACCTGGGCGGTATACGGACGTCATTCTAAAAAGTAAAAAAGTAGTAGCAGTTGATTATCCATTGCGCGGTGTTAGACCGCGCTTTTTTTTGCTCTAAATTAGTTACAACATACTTATATGTGAGCTCATGACGAAAGTCTGCGAAAACGGTGCTGGTAATATGCCTGGCAGGGGGGATACCCCTTAATACCCACTTATAAAGAATTTAACATATGTATGATAAGTGAATTATTTAAAATCCTTTAAATTCAGAATATTACGTTAAAAAACAATATCCCACTTTGGGGGTATGTAAAAACCAACCTTCATTTTTCATCCCTGTATGCCTTGATCGTTATCAATTCTCACGCCCTTTCAGAGCGTTACCTTCGCTCTCAATCAAGCAATGTCGATTTATCAGAGAGCCGTCAGGCTCCTACAGGAGAAAACCGATGAGTAAATTCCTGGACCGGTTTCGCTACTTCAAGCAGAAGGGCGAAACCTTTGCCGATGGGCATGGCCAGCTTCTCAATACCAACAGGGACTGGGAGGACGGATACCGCCAGCGTTGGCAGCATGACAAAATCGTGCGTTCAACCCACGGGGTAAACTGCACGGGCTCATGCAGCTGGAAAATCTATGTGAAAAATGGTCTGGTGACCTGGGAGACCCAGCAAACTGACTACCCACGCACGCGTCCAGATATGCCTAACCACGAGCCTCGCGGCTGCCCACGTGGTGCAAGCTATTCCTGGTATCTCTACAGCGCTAACCGTCTGAAATACCCGCTGATGCGCAAACGTCTGATGAAGATGTGGCGTGAAGCAAAAAGACTGCACAGCGATCCGGTAGACGCATGGGCATCCATCATCGAAGACGCCGACAAAGCAAAAAGCTTCAAACAAGCGCGTGGTCGTGGTGGATTTGTTCGTTCTTCCTGGCAGGAAGTGAATGAACTGATTGCTGCATCTAACGTTTACACCATCAAAACCTATGGCCCTGACCGCGTTGCAGGCTTCTCTCCGATTCCGGCGATGTCGATGGTTTCTTATGCTTCCGGCGCACGCTATATGTCGCTGATTGGTGGTACCTGCCTGAGCTTCTACGACTGGTACTGTGACCTGCCGCCGGCTTCCCCGCAAACCTGGGGCGAGCAAACCGACGTACCGGAATCTGCCGACTGGTATAACTCCAGCTATATTCTTGCATGGGGCTCTAACGTACCGCAGACCCGTACTCCGGATGCGCACTTCTTTACTGAAGTTCGCTATAAAGGCACCAAAACGGTAGCGATTACTCCGGACTACGCAGAAATCGCCAAACTTTGCGACCTGTGGCTGGCACCGAAGCAGGGAACCGATGCGGCGATGGCAATGGCGATGGGCCATGTCATGCTGCGCGAGTTCCACCTCGATAACCCGAGCCAGTACTTCACCGACTACGTTCGTCGTTATACTGACATGCCAATGCTGGTGATGCTCGAAGAGCGTGACGGTTACTATGCTGCTGGTCGTATGCTGCGTGCGGCGGATCTGGTCGACTCTCTGGGCCAGGAAAATAACCCAGAATGGAAAACTGTCGCTATCAACAGCAACGGCGAAATGGTTGCGCCAAACGGTTCAATTGGTTTCCGTTGGGGCGAAAAGGGCAAATGGAACCTTGAGCAACGCGACGGTACGTCCGGTGATGAAACCGAACTGCAACTCAGCCTGCTGGGTAGCCAGGACGATATCGCTGAAGTGGGCTTCCCGTACTTTGGCGGCGAAGGTACCGAGCACTTCAGTAAAGTAGAGCTGGAAAATATTCTGCTGCACAAACTGCCGGTTAAACGCCTGCAGTTGGCCGATGGCTCTACCGCGCTGGTGACCACCGTTTACGACCTGACCATGGCTAACTATGGCCTGGAACGTGGTCTGAACGACGAAAACTGCGCGACCAGCTACGATGACGTGAAAGCGTACACGCCGGCATGGGCAGAAAAAATTACAGGCGTATCACGCTCTCAGATCGTGCGCATTGCCCGTGAATTTGCGGATAACGCCGATAAAACGCACGGTCGTTCGATGATCATCGTCGGTGCGGGCCTGAACCACTGGTACCACCTCGATATGAACTATCGTGGCCTGATCAATATGCTGGTGTTCTGCGGTTGTATCGGTCAGAGCGGCGGCGGTTGGGCCCACTACGTCGGCCAGGAAAAACTGCGTCCGCAAACCGGCTGGCAGCCGCTGGCGTTTGCTCTTGACTGGCAGCGTCCGCCTCGTCATATGAACAGCACTTCCTACTTCTATAACCACTCCAGCCAATGGCGCTATGAGACGGTTACTGCGCAGGAGCTGCTGTCCCCGATGGCAGACAAATCCCGCTACAGCGGTCATTTGATTGATTTTAACGTTCGCGCTGAACGTATGGGCTGGTTGCCATCTGCGCCGCAGTTAGGGACTAACCCACTGCGTATCGCCGAAGAAGCGCAGAAAGCAGGTATGACGCCAGTGGATTACACCGTTAAATCCCTGAAAGAAGGTTCTATTCGCTTTGCTGCAGAGCAGCCGGAAAACGGTAAAAACCATCCGCGCAACCTGTTTATCTGGCGTTCTAACCTGCTCGGTTCTTCCGGTAAAGGCCACGAGTACATGCTCAAGTATCTGCTGGGTACTGAACATGGTATTCAGGGCAAAGATCTCGGCCAGCAGAGCGGCGTGAAGCCTGAAGAAGTGGAATGGCAGGATAACGGCCTGGACGGCAAACTGGATCTGGTTGTCACACTGGACTTCCGCCTGTCGAGCACCTGCCTGTATTCCGACATCGTGCTGCCGACCGCAACCTGGTATGAAAAAGACGATATGAATACCTCGGACATGCATCCGTTTATTCATCCTCTGTCTGCGGCCGTTGACCCGGCCTGGGAATCGAAGAGCGACTGGGAAATCTACAAAGCCATCGCCAAGAAATTCTCTGAAGTTTGCGTGGGCCATCTCGGTAAAGAAACCGACGTCGTTACGCTGCCAATTCAGCACGACTCTGCCGCAGAACTGGCACAACCGCTGGACGTGAAGGACTGGAAAAAAGGTGAATGTGACCTGATTCCTGGTGTTACCGCACCGCACATCATGACCGTTGAGCGTGATTATCCGGCAACCTACGAGCGTTTCACCTCCATCGGCCCGCTGATGGAAAAAATCGGTAACGGCGGTAAAGGGATTGCCTGGAATACCCAGAGCGAAATGGATCTGCTGCGTAAGCTCAATTACACCAAGGCTGAAGGTCCGGCAAAAGGCCAGCCTTGGCTTAATACCGCAATTGATGCAGCCGAGATGATCCTGACGCTGGCGCCGGAAACTAACGGTCAGGTAGCCGTTAAAGCCTGGGCTGCGCTGAGTGAATTTACCGGTCGTGACCATACGCATCTGGCGCTGAATAAAGAAGACGAAAAAATTCGCTTCCGCGATATTCAGGCGCAGCCGCGCAAAATTATCTCCAGCCCGACCTGGTCAGGACTGGAAGATGAACACGTGTCTTATAACGCCGGCTATACCAACGTTCACGAGCTGATCCCATGGCGTACGCTGTCTGGTCGCCAGCAGTTGTATCAGGATCATCAGTGGATGCGTGACTTTGGTGAAAGCCTGCTGGTTTACCGTCCGCCAATCGACACCCGTTCGGTGAAAGCGGTGATCGGCGAGAAATCTAATGGTAACCCGGAAAAAGCGCTCAACTTCCTGACGCCGCACCAGAAATGGGGTATCCACTCCACTTACAGCGACAACTTGCTGATGCTGACGCTGTCACGCGGTGGCCCGATTGTGTGGATGAGCGAAGTCGATGCGAAGGATCTGGGAATCGAAGATAACGACTGGGTCGAAGTCTTCAACAGCAACGGTGCGCTGACGGCACGTGCAGTTGTCAGCCAGCGTGTACCGGCCGGGATGACCATGATGTACCACGCGCAGGAACGTATCGTTAACCTGCCGGGTTCAGAAATCACCCAGCAGCGCGGTGGGATCCACAACTCGGTGACCCGTATTACACCGAAACCGACCCATATGATCGGCGGCTATGCGCAGCTGGCCTACGGCTTTAACTACTACGGCACCGTCGGTTCAAACCGTGATGAGTTCGTAGTTGTACGTAAGATGAAGAACATTAACTGGTTGGATGGCGAAGGCAATGACCAGGTACAGGAGAGCGTAAAATGAAAATTCGTTCACAAGTCGGCATGGTGCTGAATCTCGATAAGTGCATCGGCTGCCACACCTGTTCAGTGACCTGTAAAAACGTCTGGACCAGCCGTGAAGGTATGGAGTACGCCTGGTTCAACAACGTCGAAAGTAAGCCTGGCGTTGGCTTCCCGAACGACTGGGAAAACCAGGAAAAATGGAAGGGCGGTTGGATCCGTAAAATCAACGGCAAACTGCAGCCGCGCATGGGTAACAAAGCGCTGCTGTTGGGTAAAATATTTGCTAACCCGCATCTGCCGGGCATGGATGATTACTACGAGCCGTTTGATTTTGACTACCAGACGTTGCATAACGCCCCGGCAGACAGCAAAGCGCAGCCGATTGCTCGTCCGCGCTCGCTGATCACCGGTCAGCGAATGGATAAAATCACCAGCGGTCCGAACTGGGAAGAAATTCTGGGCGGCGAGTTCGAAAAACGCGCCAAAGACCAGAACTTCGAAAACATGCAGAAGGCGATGTACGGTCAGTTCGAAAACACCTTCATGATGTACCTGCCGCGTCTGTGTGAGCACTGCCTTAATCCGGCGTGTGTGGCGACCTGTCCGAGCGGCGCTATCTACAAGCGTGAAGAAGATGGCATCGTGCTGATCGACCAGGACAAGTGCCGCGGCTGGCGTATGTGTATCACCGGCTGCCCGTACAAGAAGATCTACTTCAACTGGAAGAGCGGGAAATCTGAGAAGTGCATTTTCTGCTACCCGCGTATTGAAGCTGGTCAGCCGACCGTTTGCTCCGAAACCTGTGTAGGTCGTATCCGTTACCTCGGCGTACTGCTGTATGACGCAGATGCGATCGAAAGTGCAGCAAGCACCGAGCACGAGAAAGATCTGTACCAGCGTCAGTTGGACGTGTTCCTCGATCCGAACGATCCGGTTGTTATTGAACAGGCGCTGAAAGATGGTATTCCGCTGAGCGTCATTGATGCCGCACAGCAGTCTCCGGTTTACAAAATGGCGATGGACTGGAAGCTGGCGCTGCCGCTGCATCCGGAATACCGCACACTGCCGATGGTCTGGTACGTGCCGCCATTGTCACCGATTCAGTCAGCTGCTGATGCGGGCGAGCTGGGTAGCAACGGTATTCTGCCGGATGTTGACAGCCTGCGTATTCCGGTTCAGTACCTGGCGAACCTGCTGACTGCAGGTGACACCCAGCCGGTACTGTTGGCGCTGAAACGTATGCTGGCGATGCGTCACTACAAACGTGCGGAAACTGTTGACGGCAAAGTTGATACCCGTGCGCTGGAAGAGGTGGGCTTAAGCGAAGCACAGGCACAGGAAATGTATCGTTACCTGGCAATCGCGAACTACGAAGATCGTTTCGTGGTACCGAGCAGCCATCGTGAACTGGCGCGTGACGCGTTCCCGGAGAAAAGCGGTTGTGGCTTTACCTTCGGCGACGGTTGCCACGGTTCTGATACTAAATTCAATCTGTTCAACAGCCGCCGCATCGACGCTGTCGATGTGACCAGCAAAACGGAGCCGCACCAATGATTGAACTCGTCATTGTTTCGCGTCTGCTCGAGTACCCGGATGCTGCCTTGTGGCAGCATCAGCAGGAACTTTTCGATGCACTCGCGTCATCTGAGAACCTGGATAAAGAGGATGCCCAGACTCTGGGCGTTTTCCTGCGCGATCTAACCGCGCAGGACATGCTGGATGTGCAGGCCGCCTACAGCGAACTGTTTGACCGTGGCCGCGCGACATCGCTGCTGCTGTTTGAACATGTTCACGGTGAATCCCGCGATCGCGGTCAGGCTATGGTTGACCTGATGGCACAGTATGAGCAGCACGGTTTACAGCTCGACAGCCGCGAACTTCCCGATCATCTGCCGCTGTATCTGGAATACCTTGCGCAACTGCCGAAAAGCGAAGCGCTAGGTGGCTTACAGGATATTGCGCCGATTCTGGCGCTGCTCAGCGCTCGTTTGCAACAGCGTGAAAGCCGTTATGCGGTGCTGTTCGATTTGCTGTTAAAACTGGCGAATACCGTTATCGACAGCGATAAAGTGGCTGAAAAAATTGCGGATGAAGCCCGTGACGATACTCCACAAGCGCTGGATGCGGTCTGGGAAGAAGAGCAGGTGAAATTCTTCGCCGATCAGGGGTGTGGCGAGTCGGAAATCTCCGCTCACCAGCGTCGTTTTGCCGGGGCCGTTGCGCCGCAGTATCTGAATATCACCACCGGAGGACAGCAATAATGCACTTCCTGAATACGTTCTTCTTTGACATCTATCCGTACATCGCGGGTTCTGTCTTTCTGATCGGCAGCTGGCTGCGTTATGACTATGGGCAATATACATGGCGTGCAGCTTCCAGTCAGATGCTGGATCGCAAAGGGATGAACCTGGCGTCAAACCTGTTTCACATCGGGATCCTGGGTATCTTTGCTGGGCACTTCCTTGGCATGTTGACGCCGCACTGGATGTATGAAGCCTGGCTACCGCTTGAAGTGAAACAAAAGATGGCAATGTTTGCGGGCGGTGCCAGTGGCCTGATGTGTCTGATTGGTGGTGTACTGCTGCTGAAACGTCGTCTGTTCAGCCCGCGCGTGCGGGCCACCACCACCGGGGCGGATATTCTGATCCTCTCACTGCTGGTGATCCAGTGTGCGCTGGGCCTGCTGACCATTCCGTTTTCCGCCCAGCATATGGACGGTAGCGAGATGATGAAGCTGGTGAACTGGGCGCAGACAGTGGTGACCTTCCAGGGCGGAGCGTCTCAATATCTCGATGGTGTTGCGTTCATTTTCCGTATGCACCTGGTGCTGGGTATGACGCTATTCCTGTTGTTCCCATTCTCTCGTCTGGTACACATCTGGAGCGTCCCGGTCGAATATCTGACACGCAAATACCAGATTGTTCGCGCGCGTCACTAATCGTATATTTGAGAATGACAAAACCCTGCTTCGGCGGGGTTTTTTTATGCCTGTTTGCCGGATGGCGGCGCAAGCGCCTTATCCGGCCTACGAAGGTATCAGCGAGCGCTGTAGGCCTGATAAGTGCAGCGCATCAGACAAATAGCGGGCACGTATCGAGTTCGTAGGCCAGATAAGTGCAGCGCATCAGACGAATAGCGGGCACGTATCGAGTTCGTAGGCCTGATAAGCGCAGCGCATCAGGCAAATTGCGGGCACGTGACGAGTTCGTAGGCCTGATAAGCGCAGCAGACAAATTGCGGGCACATGTCGAGTTTGTAGGCCTGATAAGCGCAGCGCAGCAGACAAATTACGGGCACATGTCGAGTTAGTAGGCCTGATAAGCATAGCGCATCAGGCAAATAAAAGGCATTGCTGAGGAATTGAGTGTGTTGCTTTATGAAGTGATGGTGGTGGGGGAAGGATTACTCAGCGCTACGCGCTTCGCCCTTCGGGTCGTTGCCTGTGGCAACGCTTTCTCGCTACGCTCGAATCGAACCTTAGTCGAAACTTCTCATCCTTCCCGCATGGGCGGAATATGGGGCATTAGAGATTGATTTACTGTTGGTGCTTTATGAAGTGATGGTGGTGGGGGAAGGATTCGAACCTTCGAAGTCGATGACGGCAGATTTACAGTCTGCTCCCTTTGGCCGCTCGGGAACCCCACCAGGGGTATACTAATTTTATGAATCTACAGGAATGAATGGTGGTGGGGGAAGGATTCGAACCTTCGAAGTCGATGACGGCAGATTTACAGTCTGCTCCCTTTGGCCGCTCGGGAACCCCACCACGGGGTAATGCTAATTACTGGCCTGCTTCCGTTGGAAGCGGGGCGCATCATATCAAATGATGCGCCCCTGTAAAGCATTCCGTTGATAAAAAAGAACTGGTTGCCTGATTTTTACACGTAAAGATGTAAAGGTAACCAATTAACTTATCAATCGATTACAGAATAATCGTTCGGTTACCGTAAACAAAGACGCGTTGAGCCAGAACCTGATACAGCGCACGGCTTAATACATTTTTTTCAACGTCGCGACCCGCGCGCATCATATCTTCGGCAGTGTAGGTGTGATCAACATGGATCACGTCCTGCATAATGATTGGGCCTTCATCGAGGTTATCATTCACGTAGTGGGCCGTCGCGCCGATGATCTTCACGCCACGCTCATAAGCCTGATGGTATGGACGAGCACCAATGAATGCTGGCAGGAATGAATGGTGAATATTGATAATTTTATTCGGAAAGCGTGAAACAAATGTCGGGGTCAGAACGCGCATGTATTTAGCCAGCACGACATAGTCCGGCTGGTGGGCGTCGATAGCATCAGCCATTTTCTGATCATGTTCGTCACGTGTTAAACCTTCATGGCTCACCAGCTCAAACGGAATATCAAACCGTTCAACCAGAGGACGCAAGGTCTCGTGATTGCCGATCACAGCGGCGATTTCAACATCCAGCCCGCCATAATTGGCCTTCATTAATAAATCGCCCAGGCAATGCGCTTCCTTGGTGACCAAAATGACGATACGGCGGCGGCCTGCTGGGGTTAATTCACGAATCGAGCCTTCAGGTAAGGCGCTGTCCAGATCGGCAAGCAGCGTGACGTCGTTAAAAATGCCCTCCAGTTCGGTGCGCATAAAAAAGCGTCCGGTACGGTGGTCCACAAACTCATTGTTCTGCACGATGTTCAGTTCATGCTTGTAACAGATATTTGTAATGCGCGCGATCAGACCTTTTTGGTCCGGGCAAATAGTACGCAGCACTTTTCGTTGTAATGAATGCATTTGCAGCGGTGATCCTGTTGAGAATGTTTGCAAAATTGATACTGTCGGGCGTTGATTAGCCGCAGCACTTTTTAAATTTTTTACCTGAGCCACAAGGGCAGGTATCGTTTCGTCCAATTTGAGGGCGTGTACCGTCTATATAGTACCACTGACCGTTTTCTTTTAAAAAACGAGAGCGCTCGATAATTGCACCTGTTTTACCTTGTTCAGAAAACCGTGCGACAAAACTGACGTAGCCGATATTTTCTGTGTCTGCCGTCTCTTGTTCAAAAACGGTCAGTCCAAGCCATTCGGTATGAGTAAATCCTGCGATAATGTCGTCGCGAAACTCGGCCGCATGACAATCCGGATGCCAGGTCCTGATAAGGTAATCTGCGTCTTTCATCACAAAAGCACAGTAACGAGAACGCATGAGGTGTGACGGCGTAGGTGCTACTTGCGCGCCGGACACATAACGGTAGCAACATAGGCTATACTCGACAGCGCTACCACAGGGACAAAGCTGAGACACAAAGTACTCCCTGGAATATAAAAACGGCGTAAAAACGCCAGAGTGGCACTATGTTAACTGAGCGGTAGCGATGTTGCTACGTCTGCAAGCCAGGGGAAGTTTGTACGTATAATGAGAAAAATAAAAATTGGGCTGGCGCTAGGTTCCGGCGCGGCGCGAGGTTGGTCGCATATTGGCGTTATTAAAGCCCTTAAGCATATGGGCATTGATGTTGATATCGTGGCAGGGTGCTCCATCGGTTCGTTGGTTGGCGCTGCCTACGCCTGCAATAAGCTGCCTGCTCTCGAAAAGTGGGTCTGTTCTTTCAGCTATTGGGATGTTTTACGGTTGATGGATCTCTCGTGGCGCAGGGGAGGTTTACTGCGCGGTGAACGGGTATTCAATCAGTACCGTAATGTGATGCCGGTAGAAGCAATTGAGCAATGTACTCGCCGTTTCGCAACAGTGGCTACCAATCTGAGTACGGGTCGGGAACTTTGGTTCACCGAAGGTGATTTACATCTGGCTGTCCGGGCCTCCTGCAGTATTCCTGGCTTGATGTCACCTGTGGCGCACAATGGTTACTGGCTGGTCGATGGTGCGGTGGTGAATCCTGTCCCTGTCTCCCTGACTCGCGCGTTAGGGGCCGATATTGTTATAGCGGTCGACCTGCAACACGATGCGCATCTCATGCAACAAGATTTACTCTCCTTCAACGTCAATAGCGATGCCGAATCGGGTGATGATGCTGACGAACTCTCATGGCATGCCCGTTTGAAAGAACGCTTGAGCAATATTACGGCCAGGCGTGCAGTAACTGCACCCACGGCGATGGAGATTATGACGACGTCTATTCAGGTTCTGGAAAACCGACTGAAACGTAACCGCATGGCCGGTGACCCTCCAGACATTCTGATTCAGCCGTTTTGTCCACAAATATCCACGCTGGATTTTCACCGCGCCAGTGCGGCAATTGCTGCCGGGCAGTTAGCGGTCGAGAAGAAAATGGATGAGCTTCTACCCCTGGTGAAAACCAACGTCTAACGCATTTTTTATCAACACTTAAGCTAATTCTGACAGGCGTGAGTGGCAATAGCATGCCACTATTTATTAAAGCCAGTCAGGGGGGAGAATATGACGCAGCCATTGGTCGGAAAACAGATTCTTATCGTTGAGGATGAGCCGGTATTTCGCTCACTCATGGACTCATGGTTTTCCTCTTTGGGAGCGACAACGGCGGTAGCTGGTGACGGACTTGAAGCACTGGACTTGCTTGGGCATTTTAAACCCGACCTGATGATCTGCGACCTGGCTATGCCAAGAATGAACGGTCTCAAACTGGTTGAGTATTTACGCAATCGTGGCGATCAGACCCCGATACTGGTGATTTCTGCGACGGAAAATATGTCCGACATAGCCAAAGCGCTACGACTCGGTGTGGATGACGTCCTGTTGAAGCCGGTGAAAGACCTTAATCGCTTGCGAGAAACCGTCTTTGCATGTCTTTATCCGAACATGTTTAATTCACGCGTGGAAGAAGAAGAACGGCTGTTTCGCGACTGGGATGCGATGGTGGACGATCCTGCTGCTGCTGCGAAGCTGCTAAAAGAATTACAGCCTCCAGTGTCGCAAGTGATCTCGCACTGTCGCATTAACTATCGACAATTGGTGGCAGCCGACCAACCGGGGCTGGTGTTGGATATTGCGCCGCTGTCGGATCATGACCTTGCATTCTATTGCCTTGATGTGACGCGGGCAGGGGATAATGGCGTGCTGGCTGCATTATTACTGCGAGCGCTATTTAATGGTTTACTGCAGGAGCAACTGACACAACAAAATCAACGGTTGCCAGAGCTAGGTACGTTATTGAAACAGGTAAATCATCTGTTGCGGCAAGCCAATTTACCAGGGCAGTTTCCCTTGCTGGTGGGGTATTACCACAGCGGATTAAAAAATCTGATTCTGGTATCGGCAGGGCTGAATGCGACATTAAATACAGGTTCCCACCAAGTGCAAATCAGCAATGGCGTTCCGCTGGGTACCTTAGGTAATACGTATCTTAATCAGCTGAGCCAACATTGTGAGTCATGGCAATGCCAAATTTGGGGGGCGGGAGGTCGCCTGCGCTTGATGTTGTCTGCAGAATGAACAATTGAGAGGCGTGTAAATGAAATTGGTTCACCCTCCCCATGCTGTGAGTGCTACTATCAGCGCCAGTTTTATTCGTATTTATCTTAATTATACCGACGCGCGTCCTTTTCAGACCAGAAGCTTGTCGCTGTACTGATATACTCGGATGCGATACAGAATGATGAACACGTTCAATACATGAACAGTCCAGGAGAGTTTTAAATGGCTGCCCTTAATTCAAAAGTCAAAAAAGCCGTTATCCCGGTTGCGGGATTAGGAACCAGGATGTTACCGGCTACGAAAGCAATCCCGAAAGAGATGCTACCGTTGGTTGATAAGCCATTAATTCAGTACGTCGTAAACGAATGTATTGCTGCGGGCATCACTGAAATTGTACTTGTAACTCACTCGTCTAAAAATTCTATTGAAAACCACTTTGATACCAGCTTTGAACTTGAAGCGATGCTGGAAAAACGTGTAAAACGCCAGCTTCTGGAAGAAGTGCAATCTATTTGCCCGCCACATGTGACTATTATGCAGGTGCGTCAGGGGCTGGCTAAAGGTCTGGGCCACGCGGTATTGTGCGCGCACCCTGTGGTTGGCGATGAACCGGTAGCTGTAATCCTGCCGGACGTAATTCTTGACGAATACGAATCTGATTTATCCCGTGACAACCTTGCCGAAATGATTCATCGTTTTGATGAAACAGGTAGCAGCCAGATTATGGTTGAACCGGTAGAAGATGTTACGGCTTATGGCGTTGTTGATTGTAAAGGCGTTGAATTATCCCCGGGCGAAAGCGTTCCGATGGTTGGCGTGGTTGAAAAACCAAAAGCTGATGTTGCGCCTTCTAATCTGGCCGTTGTGGGTCGTTACGTTCTTAGTGCCGATATCTGGCCTCTGCTGGCTAAAACCCCTCCGGGAGCGGGTGATGAAATTCAGCTGACAGATGCTATCGATATGCTGATTGAAAAAGAGACGGTTGAAGCTTATCACATGAAGGGCAAAAGCCATGACTGTGGTAATAAACTGGGCTATATGCAGGCGTTCGTTGAATATGGTATTCGCCATAATACTCTCGGCGCCGAATTTAAAGCCTGGCTGGAAGACGAGATGGGTATTAAGAAGTAACCTTCTGGTATTATCTGGTCAGAACGGCGCTGTATTAACAGCGCCTTTTTTTTATACCTAATCCGGGTAGGGTTGAACGAAGTACCGGTAAAAAAAATCCCGCCAGTGGCGGGATTTTAAGCAAACTATTTCTGAATTATTCCTTGATCAGGAAATCGTCCAGTTGTTTACCTTGTTCTTCCATCGCTTTTTTGATCACTGCCGGTGTACGACCCTGGCCAGTCCAGGTTTTAGTTTCACCGTTTTCGTCAACATAGCTATATTTAGCCGGACGTGCAGCGCGTTTAGCTTTGGTGCCAGATTTAACAGCAGCCATGCTATTCAGCAATTCGTTCGGATCAATGCCGTCAGCGATCAGCATTTCACGATATTGTTGCAGTTTACGAGTACGTTCTTCAACTTCAGCAGCAGCAGCGCTTTCTTCTTCGCGACGCTCGCTAACTACAACTTCTAATTTTTCCAGCATTTCTTCAAGCGTTTCCAGAGTGCATTCTCTTGCCTGCGCACGAAGAGTACGGATGTTGTTCAGAATTTTAAGTGCTTCGCTCATTGTAGTAATCTCAAACTTATATTGGGGGGGTTTGTTGAGCTAATAATAGAGCGATAAATTCAGTTGTGCAATAGCCAGGAATGTAAGGAATTCAAAATTGCGCTTTATTTAGTATCAGAATTAATTCTCCTGTCTTAAATTCCCCATGATGTTGGGCATAAAAAAGGCTTATTGGCGAGGGGGCTTCTCAGCGGCTGAGAGTAAAAATTCAAGATTCAGGTCACATTTTATGGTGTACAAATAGTATCTCTTTGCAGTGATTTCAACCTTTTGTATTAGTTTTGCTTACGTGAATTCGCTAATACATGGCGACAGTGGGTAGATTCAATAACAATATGGGAAGGGTTTCTTTATTGCCGTATGATGATAAGTGACATTGATAAATTTCATGAGCACTATTTGTGAAAGAGTGTGTATATACGCGTCCGAGCTCAGGCTGTTTGGTCGATGGTTGTATGCTCTCTCACTATCCGTTACTTAAATTCAGGCGGCACTGTGCGAGCTTGCCCGCTCATTTATACGCCTTTGTGGCCAACGCTACACCGACATGTTCGTGAAATATGATACAATCCAGCCCATATTTATTTCCCCTGGTGAGGGCCTTCGGTCAATGGCACAACTATATTTTTACTATTCTGCAATGAACGCAGGTAAGTCAACTGCATTGTTGCAATCTTCGTACAATTATCAGGAACGTGGGATGCGTGCCGTTGTATATACAGCGGAAATTGATGACCGTTTTGGTGCTGGAAAAGTAAGTTCACGTATAGGTCTGTCGTCACCTGCAAAATTGTTTAACCAAAATTCATCATTGTTCGAAGAGATTCGCGCCGAGAATGCGCAGCAAAGAATTCACTGTGTACTGGTCGATGAGTCTCAGTTTCTGACCCGACAACAGGTTTATGAATTATCTGAAGTTGTCGATCAACTGGATATTCCTGTTTTGTGTTACGGCTTACGCACTGATTTTCGTGGTGAGTTATTTGGTGGCAGCGAATACCTGCTTGCCTGGTCAGATAAACTGGTTGAATTAAAGACCATTTGTTTCTGTGGCCGTAAGGCCAGCATGGTATTACGCCTTGATCAGGCTGGAAGACCTTATAACGAGGGCGAGCAGGTGGTTATCGGCGGGAATGAACGCTATGTGTCGGTATGTCGTAAACACTACAAACAAGCGCAGTCTGAGGGCTCTCTGACGGCGATACAAGAACGACACAGCCACGATTAACCCTGTACGCTTCTGAGCGCTTATAAACACAGGGTAGGCCGGAACCTTCGTCAATGTTCTCTACCCTGTCAGACTCTCTTCTGCGGCTAGTCTCACATCTTCCTGAATACATCTCCTACACTGCCATTCTATTCACATGGTTAAATTGTGTACTCCCCGATTTTCATAACACAAGACGAAAAAAACGGCCCCAATTGGGACCGTTTATGATGAAACTAAAACTTATCTGAGCAAATTAAGCGGATTTCTTCGCTTTCTTTTCTGCTTTCGGTGCAGCTACTGCTTCAGTCTTAGCGGCGGTCTGACCTTCGCTATACTCACGACCGTAGTAGGTATCCAGCAGGATCTGTTTCAGTTCAGAAATCAGCGGGTAACGTGGGTTAGCACCAGTACACTGGTCGTCAAACGCATCTTCAGACAGTTTGTCCACGTGTGCCAGGAAGTCAGCTTCCTGAACGCCAGCTTCACGGATAGACTTAGGAATACCCAGTTCAGCTTTGATTTCTTCCAGCCAGCCCAGCAGTTTCTGGATTTTCGCGGCAGTACGGTCACCCGGTGCGCTCAGACCCAGATGGTCTGCGATTTCAGCGTAGCGACGGCGTGCCTGCGGACGGTCGTACTGGCTGAATGCAGTCTGTTTAGTCGGGTTGTCGTTCGCGTTATAACGAATAACGTTGCTGATCAGCAGGGCGTTCGCCAGACCGTGAGGAATGTGGAACTGAGAACCCAGTTTGTGCGCCATTGAGTGACATACACCCAGGAAGGCGTTAGCAAACGCGATACCGGCGATAGTTGCTGCACTGTGTACACGCTCACGCGCTACCGGGTTCTTAGAACCTTCATGGTAAGACGCTGGCAGGTTTTCTTTCAGCAATTTCAACGCTTGCAGAGCCTGACCGTCAGAGAACTCAGACGCCAGTACTGAAACGTAAGCTTCCAGAGCGTGAGTGACCGCATCCAGACCACCGAACGCACACAGTGACTTCGGCATATCCATAACCAGGTTGGCGTCAACAATCGCCATATCCGGAGTCAGCGCATAGTCTGCCAGCGGGTATTTCTGCCCAGTTGCATCGTCGGTAACGACCGCAAACGGAGTCACTTCAGAACCAGTACCGGAAGTGGTGGTAACTGCAACCATCTTCGCTTTTACGCCCATTTTCGGGAACTTGTAGATACGTTTACGGATGTCCATAAAGCGCAGTGCCAGTTCTTCGAAGTGAGTTTCCGGGTGCTCGTACATAACCCACATGATTTTCGCGGCGTCCATCGGGGAACCACCACCCAGTGCGATGATTACGTCTGGTTTGAAGGAGTTAGCCAGCTCAGCACCTTTGCGAACAACGGTCAGAGTCGGGTCAGCTTCAACTTCAAAGAACACTTCGGTTTCAACGCCAGCAGCTTTCAGAACGGAGGTGATCTGGTCTGCATAACCGTTGTTGAACAGGAAGCGGTCGGTCACGATAAGCGCACGTTTGTGACCATCGGTAATCACTTCATCCAGTGCGATTGGCAGAGAGCCACGACGGAAGTAGATAGATTTCGGAAGTTTGTGCCACAACATGTTTTCAGCTCGCTTAGCAACGGTTTTCTTGTTGATCAGGTGCTTAGGACCAACGTTTTCAGAGATGGAGTTACCACCCCAGGAACCACAACCCAGAGTCAGGGAAGGTGCGAGTTTGAAGTTGTACAGGTCACCGATACCACCCTGAGAAGCCGGGGTGTTGATCAGGATACGTGCGGTTTTCATCATCTGGCCGAAGTAAGCAACACGTTCTGGCTGGTTGTCCTGGTCAGTGTACAGGCAAGAAGTATGACCGATACCGCCCATCGCAACCAGTTTTTCAGCTTTAATGACTGCGTCTTCGAAGTCCTTCGCACGGTACATTGCCAGCGTCGGAGACAGTTTTTCGTGAGCAAACGGTTCGCTTTCGTCGACAACCTTCACTTCACCGATCAGAATCTTAGTGGTTTCTGGTACGGAGAAGCCTGCCAGTTCAGCAATCTTGTATGCCGGCTGACCAACGATAGCTGCGTTCAGCGCGCCATTTTTCAGGATAACGTCCTGAACAGCTTTCAACTCTTTACCCTGCAGCATGTAACCGCCGTGAGTTGCAAAACGCTCACGTACAGCATCATATACAGAGTCAACCACGACGACAGACTGCTCAGAAGCACAGATTACGCCGTTATCGAATGTTTTAGACATCAGAACAGATGCAACAGCACGTTTGATATCAGCGGTTTCGTCGATAACAACAGGGGTGTTACCTGCGCCTACGCCGATAGCCGGTTTACCGGAGCTGTATGCCGCTTTAACCATGCCTGGACCACCGGTCGCAAGGATCAGGTTGATGTCCGGGTGGTGCATCAACGCGTTAGACAGTTCAACGGAAGGTTGATCGATCCAGCCGATCAGATCTTTCGGTGCGCCAGCAGCGATTGCTGCTTGCAGAACGATGTCAGCTGCTTTGTTAGTTGCATCTTTTGCGCGCGGATGCGGAGAGAAGATGATGGCGTTACGGGTCTTCAGGCTGATCAGTGATTTGAAGATTGCAGTAGAAGTCGGGTTAGTGGTTGGAACGATACCGCAGATGATACCAATCGGTTCAGCAATGGTAATGGTACCAAAAGTGTCGTCTTCAGACAGCACACCACAGGTTTTTTCATCTTTGTAAGCGTTGTAAATGTATTCAGAAGCGAAGTGGTTTTTAATCACTTTATCTTCGACAATACCCATGCCGGATTCGGCAACGGCCATTTTCGCGAGAGGAATTCGAGCGTCTGCGGCAGCCAGAGCGGCGGCACGGAAGATTTTGTCAACCTGTTCTTGAGTGAAACTGGCATATTCACGCTGGGCTTTTTTTACGCGCTCTACAAGTGCGTTAAGTTCAGCGACATTAGTAACAGCCATGATGCTCTCCTGATAATGTTAAACTTTTTTAGTAAATCATCTGCTCGATACGAGAGTATAGACAGACCGACGAAAATTTGTGTAATGGTTTGAAAATCAAACGGTTAGTTAACGTCCACTTTACTTTGATTTACTAAAAGAGCTTATACGCTAGCGCCAGTTAACTCTAACGCGTTACCTCCAGGTGGCGTAAGAAAGATTACTCACTTCTGAGTAGTAATTGCGTGATCTGGATCAAAAATTCGCAAAGCTGACACCTTTCAGCAGGCCCTTTTAGCGTTTCTCGTTAAGTGTTAATAAATTGACGTAATGAATGCTAATAACATTAGCATATTTAATACATATTAATAACACTGAGTATTGGTAGCGTATTTACATTGATATACGAAGATAGAAGGTGAAGTATGCTGACAAAAGGCGTATCTTCAGCGCGGATTTTATCAATTTTTATGACTCATTTTATCCGGCTAACGCTTCGGAGCTAACCGTGATCCAAACGCTATTTGATTTTCCTGTCTATTTTAAATTTTTCATTGGGTTATTTGCGTTGGTCAACCCGGTAGGGATCATCCCCGTCTTTATCAGTATGACCAGCTATCAAACTGCCGCAGCACGAAACAAAACCAACCTCACGGCAAACCTATCAGTCGCAATCATCCTGTGGACTTCGCTGTTTCTTGGTGATGGTATTCTGCAACTCTTCGGCATCTCAATTGACTCGTTCAGGATCGCTGGCGGCATTCTGGTTGTGACTATCGCGATGTCAATGATTAGCGGAAAACTAGGGGAAGATAAACAAAACAAACAGGAAAAATCAGAAACCGCAATCCGTGAAAGTATCGGCGTTGTGCCGTTGGCATTGCCGTTGATGGCGGGGCCGGGGGCGATAAGCTCAACTATTGTTTGGGGTACGCGATATCATAGTGCGATTAACCTGTTTGGCTTTTTTGTAGCGATTGCGTTGTTTGCCCTGTGCTGCTGGGGGCTGTTCCGCATGGCACCATGGTTAGTGCGCCTGTTGGGCCAAACCGGTATCAACGTCATTACGCGTATTATGGGGCTGCTGTTAATGGCTTTGGGTATCGAATTTATCGTTACAGGCATCAAATCCATTT
This sequence comes from Citrobacter sp. Cpo148, assembly GCF_030332375.1. NCBI lineage: Bacteria > Pseudomonadati > Pseudomonadota > Gammaproteobacteria > Enterobacterales > Enterobacteriaceae > Citrobacter > Citrobacter sp. Cpo148. The sequence continues at coordinate 643,581 of NZ_JAOWHY010000043.1, read as the reverse complement.
TCCCTGGTTTGCTGGCCTGAAACCTCTCTTCTGTGCAAACGGAGTCGTGTCCGGCTCCGTTTCCTTTCATTATCAGTAAAACTTCTCACTAAAGTTGAAAATCAGCAGAGCAATAATAAAAAATGCTGATGATTAACTCTCCTGTTAGCCATTGATTCTAAAGATATAACACGTCCCAGTACGCCCGGCGAAGACCGATACTGCTGTTATTTTATTAACATCATACTCTGGGGCTTGCTGAAGGATTATCGAAATGTTATTAGTTATTTCAGCCTTTATTTCAGATGAATGTGCTAATTAATAACCAATTGTTAAATTTATGTGCATTTTGACATGGCGTTGACTTAGGAAAGGATGGTTAACACCATGGTCGACATAATGCATTGATTTTTGTGAACTTCCCATAATAAATCTTCATTCGTAAGACTTTTTAAGTGAGATTTATTTCCAATAAAAGAGAATTGGTTAACAAATTTGTAAAATGTATTGGCGGTTAAGAAACGCATTTGATACTTTCCGGCCAAGTATTATGCAGAAGAATTCACGTTGATGAGAATCATTTGCAGTTAGTTTCTCTCAACAGGGTAATAGCGTGTTTCCGGCAGGGGAGGCACGTAGAGAATCGACGCAAGGCGATCATACGAATCGCCAGAATAAATAAAGTCGGTGATAGCAAGCAGTAAAACAATAAACCACCTGACGGCAGAAAATCTCCGGTGCCGTACAGGGATCCTAACAGGATTAACAGTCTGGTTAAAAAACCAGCCATAATAATGAGGGAGTACAACACAATGACTAACATCACTAAAAAAAGTTTAGTAGCTGCGGGGATCTTAACTGCGCTAGTCACAGGAAATGTTGCCACGGCGGCAGTAGTGCCAGCGGGTGTGCAGCTTGCTGAAAAGCAGACTCTGGTGCGTAATAACGGTTCGGAAGTGCAATCACTCGATCCCCATAAAATCGAAGGTGTACCTGAATCCAACATTAACCGTGACCTGTTTGAAGGTTTATTAATCAGTGATGTCGATGGCAAACCATCGCCTGGCGTGGCTGAAAAATGGGAAAATAAAGATTTTAAAGTCTGGACATTCCATCTGCGTAAAGATGCTAAGTGGTCTGACGGCACGCCTGTTACTGCGCAAGATTTCGTGTATAGCTGGCAACGTTTGGCTAATCCAAATACTGCATCACCGTATGCCAGTTATTTGCAGTACGGTCATATTGTCAACATTGATGATATTATCGCCGGTAAAAAACCGGTCACCGATCTGGGCGTAAAAGCTCTCGACGATCATACTTTTGAAGTTACCCTCAGCGAACCAGTTCCTTATTTCTACAAACTGCTTGTGCACTCTTCCGTTTCACCGGTTCCCAGAGCGGCTGTTGAAAAATTCGGCGAGAAGTGGACCCAGCCCGCTAACATCGTTACTAACGGTGCGTATAAACTGAAAGACTGGGTTGTGAACGAGCGCATTGTGCTTGAGCGTAATACCAACTATTGGGACAACGCCAAAACGGTTATTAACCAGGTAACCTACCTGCCTATTTCTTCTGAAGTGACTGACGTAAACCGCTATCGCAGCGGTGAAATCGACATGACCTATAACAACATGCCGATTGAGTTATTCCAGAAACTGAAAAAAGAGATCCCGAACGAAGTCCACGTTGACCCGTATCTGTGCACCTATTATTACGAAATCAACAACCAGAAAGCACCGTTCAACGATGTTCGTGTTCGTACCGCCCTGAAGCTGGCGTTGGATCGTGACATTATCGTCAATAAAGTGAAAAACCAGGGTGACCTGCCAGCATATAGCTTTACTCCTCCATACACCGATGGTGCGAAACTGGTTGAGCCAGAGTGGTTCAAGTGGTCTCAGGAAAAACGTAATGAAGAAGCGAAGAAACTGCTGGCTGAGGCCGGATATACCGCTGAGAAACCGCTGACCTTTGATCTGCTGTATAACACCTCAGACCTGCATAAGAAGCTGGCTATTGCCGCGGCATCTATCTGGAAGAAAAATCTGGGTGCTAATGTGAAGCTGGAAAACCAGGAATGGAAAACGTTCCTCGATACGCGCCATCAGGGCAACTATGATGTTTCACGTGCGGGCTGGTGTGCGGACTATAACGAACCGACGTCCTTCCTGAATATGGTGCTGTCCGACAGCTCCAATAATACCGTCCACTATAAGAGCCCGGCATTTGATAAGCTGATTGCGGATACGCTGAAAGTGACGGATGAAGCGCAGCGCAGCGAACTGTATTCGAAAGCGGAACAGCAGCTGGATAAAGATTCTGCGATTGTACCGGTTTATTACTATGTTAACGCCCGCCTGGTGAAACCATGGGTTGGCGGATACTCCGGTAAAGACCCGATGGATAATATCCACGTTAAAGACTTGTATATTATCAAGCATTAATGGCAAGACGTGGGGCAATCATATTGCCCCACAGTGTCTTTTTCTTCGAACTATATATACCTCTTTAGACAAAGAGAGGTATACCCTAAATAATTCACGTTGCAGGAAGGCGGCAACGCAGCGAATCGCCAGGAGCTTACTTAAGTAAGTGACTGGCGTGAGCGAGCAAAGCCAACGCACTTGCAGCTTGAAGTATGACGGGTATAAAGGCACACGCCAGAAGGTACGGGCAATGTTAAAATTTATATTACGTCGCTGTCTGGAAGCGATTCCGACGCTGTTTATTCTTATTACGATTTCATTCTTTATGATGCGCCTTGCGCCGGGTAGCCCATTCACCGGGGAACGCGCATTGCCGCCAGAAGTGCTGGCGAATATTGAAGCGAAATATCATCTCAACGATCCCATCTCGACGCAGTACTTCAGCTATCTGAAACAGCTGGCGCACGGCGATTTTGGACCATCCTTTAAATATAAAGACTACACGGTTAACGACCTCGTTGCCTCGAGCTTCCCGGTTTCTGCGAAGCTGGGTGCGGCAGCCTTTATTCTGGCGGTGCTCGTCGGTGTTAGCGCCGGAGTGATAGCCGCGCTGAAGCAAAATACACGTTGGGACTATACGGTGATGGGGGTGGCAATGACCGGGGTGGTTATCCCCAGTTTCGTGGTCGCTCCCTTATTGGTCATGATATTTGCCATAACCTTGAAATGGCTACCCGGCGGGGGCTGGAACGGCGGGGCGCTGAAATTTATGATCCTGCCGATGGTAGCCTTGTCACTGGCCTACATCGCCAGTATCGCCCGTATTACTCGCGGTTCGATGATTGAAGTACTGCACTCTAACTTTATTCGTACCGCACGCGCTAAAGGGCTGCCGATGCGGCGGATTATTTTCCGTCATGCGTTAAAACCAGCGCTGTTGCCAGTGTTGTCCTATATGGGACCGGCATTTGTCGGCATTATCACCGGTTCGATGGTTATTGAAACCATTTATGGTTTGCCGGGTATTGGCCAGTTGTTCGTCAATGGGGCGTTAAACCGCGATTATTCGCTGGTTCTTAGTCTGACCATACTGGTGGGTACGCTGACCATCGTGTTTAACGCGATTGTCGATGTGCTGTATGCCGTTATCGACCCGAAAATTCGTTACTGATACTGGAGCTCGCTATGATGTTAAGTAAGAAAAACAGCGAGGCGCTGGAGAATTTCAGTGAAAAGCTGGAGGTCGAAGGCCGCAGCCTGTGGCAGGACGCGCGTCGACGCTTTATGCATAACCGCGCGGCGGTAGCAAGCCTGGTGGTGCTGGTAATTATTGCGCTGTTCGTGACGCTGGCACCGATGCTGTCGCAGTTTACCTACTTCGATACTGACTGGGGCATGATGTCCAGTGCGCCGGATACGGAATCAGGCCACTATTTCGGTACTGACTCGTCGGGACGCGACCTGTTGGTGCGCGTGGCAATTGGCGGGCGCATTTCGCTGATGGTCGGTATTGCGGCGGCGCTGGTCGCGGTAGTTGTTGGTACGCTGTACGGTTCTCTGTCGGGCTACCTCGGCGGAAAAATTGACTCGGTAATGATGCGTCTGCTGGAAATCCTCAACTCCTTCCCGTTCATGTTCTTCGTGATCCTGCTGGTCACCTTCTTTGGGCAAAATATCCTGCTGATTTTTGTCGCTATCGGGATGGTCTCCTGGCTGGATATGGCGCGTATCGTGCGTGGGCAAACGCTGAGTCTCAAGCGCAAAGAGTTTATTGAAGCGGCGCAAGTGGGTGGGGTGTCTACCGTGCGTATCGTTATCCGCCATATTGTGCCGAACGTGCTGGGTGTGGTGGTGGTTTACGCTTCATTGCTGGTGCCGAGCATGATCCTGTTTGAATCCTTCCTGAGCTTTTTGGGACTAGGTACGCAGGAGCCGTTAAGTAGCTGGGGCGCGCTGCTCAGTGATGGTGCCAACTCTATGGAAGTCTCACCATGGCTGCTGCTGTTCCCGGCTGGTTTCCTGGTGGTCACTTTGTTCTGTTTTAACTTTATTGGCGATGGCCTGCGTGATGCCCTCGACCCGAAAGACCGTTAAGGAGTGCAGCCATGAGCGTAATTGAAACCTCAACCGCGCCGCTCGCGCAACAACAGGCTAACGCACTGCTGAACGTAAAAGATCTGCGCGTGACGTTTGCTACCCCCGACGGCGATGTAACTGCGGTCAACGATTTAAACTTTTCTCTGCGAGCCGGAGAAACGCTGGGTATTGTCGGGGAATCCGGTTCGGGTAAATCGCAGACGGCCTTTGCCCTGATGGGGCTGCTGGCGGCGAATGGTCGTATCGGGGGCTCCGCAACGTTCAACGGGCGTGAAATTCTGAATTTACCGGAACGTGAACTGAACAAACTGCGCGCCGAGCAAATCTCGATGATTTTCCAGGACCCGATGACGTCTCTCAATCCGTACATGCGGGTCGGGGAGCAGTTGATGGAAGTTCTGATGCTGCATAAAGGCATGAGCAAAGCGGAAGCTTTTGAAGAGTCGGTCAGAATGCTGGATGCGGTGAAGATGCCGGAAGCGCGTAAGCGTATGAAAATGTATCCTCATGAATTCTCCGGTGGTATGCGTCAGCGCGTAATGATCGCCATGGCGCTGCTGTGCAGGCCCAAATTACTGATTGCCGATGAACCAACCACTGCGCTCGATGTGACGGTACAGGCGCAAATTATGACGCTGCTGAATGAACTGAAAAGTGAATTCAACACCGCGATTATCATGATCACCCACGATCTGGGGGTTGTTGCCGGTATTTGCGATAAAGTCCTGGTGATGTATGCCGGACGTACTATGGAATACGGCAGTGCACGGGATGTCTTTTATAAACCCGTTCATCCGTATTCGATTGGTTTGCTAAATGCCGTACCTCGTCTGGATGCCGAAGGGGAAGAGATGCTCACTATCCCTGGCAACCCACCGAACCTACTGCGTCTACCAAAAGGTTGTCCATTCCAGCCGCGTTGCCCGCATGCGATGGAAATCTGTAGCAGTGCTCCGCCACTGGAGGAATTTAGCCCAGGCCGTCTGCGTGCCTGCTTTAAGCCGGTGGAGGAACTGGTATGAATACGGTGACCGAACAACGTAAAGTGCTCCTTGAGATTGCCGACCTTAAAGTCCATTTCGATATTAAAGATGGCAAACAGTGGTTCTGGCAACCGTCTAAAACCCTGAAGGCGGTTGATGGCGTAACCCTGCGACTGTATGAGGGCGAAACCCTGGGCGTGGTCGGTGAATCAGGCTGCGGGAAATCGACCTTTGCCCGTGCGATTATCGGCCTGGTGAAGGCCACCGATGGAAAGGTTGCCTGGCTGGGTAAAGATTTACTGGGTATGAAACCCGATGAGTGGCGGGAAGTGCGCAGCGATATCCAGATGATTTTCCAGGATCCTCTGGCATCGTTAAACCCGCGCATGACCATTGGTGAAATCATTGCCGAACCGCTGCGAACTTATCATCCGAATCTTCCTGGTCAGGAAGTCCGCGACCGTGTGAAGGCGATGATGATGAAGGTTGGATTACTGCCCAACCTGATTAACCGCTACCCACATGAGTTTTCCGGTGGCCAGTGTCAGCGTATCGGTATTGCCCGCGCGCTGATCCTTGAACCAAAGTTGATTATCTGCGATGAACCGGTTTCGGCGCTGGATGTATCAATCCAGGCCCAGGTGGTTAATCTGCTGCAACAGCTTCAGCGCGAAATGGGATTATCGTTAATCTTCATTGCTCACGACCTCGCGGTGGTTAAACACATCTCCGACCGTGTGCTGGTTATGTATCTCGGACATGCGGTGGAATTAGGGACTTATGACGAGGTGTACCATAACCCGCTGCATCCTTATACCAAAGCGCTGATGTCTGCGGTGCCGATCCCCGATCCGGATCAGGAAAGGAACAAGGTTATCCAGTTGTTGGAAGGCGAATTACCGTCCCCGATTAATCCTCCTTCCGGTTGCGTGTTCCGTACGCGCTGTCCGATTGCTGGACCGGAATGCGCAAAAACGCGCCCGGTTCTGGAAGGAAGTTTCCGACATGCAGTTTCCTGCCTGAAAGTAGACCCGCTATAATCCTGAGGGCTGACAAAGGTCAGCCCTTTTTTTGGTGAGGTATCTGTGCCAGGTTTAGTCTCTTCTGTCCGCCGTGCGCTCTATCGCAAATTATTTGATTTAAACACCCGTTCAGGGCGTCGCTTTGAAGGTATGTGTGCGCTATTTGCCTTGCTCAGCGTTATCGTTATCTTCATTGAGTCCGGAGTAGGGACGCAATACCATTTAACCTTTGAGGAATGGCGCGTTTTTGTCTGGCTGGAGATCTTTATTACTCTGGTCTTCACCCTCGAATATCTTCTGCGCTTATGTTGCTGGGCTAACCCTGCTAAATATGTGTTCAGCTTCTGGGGGATAATTGACCTTGCCACCATTCTGCCGCTGTATGTGATGTGGCTATGGCCGGAAATCAGTCTGAGCTATGTTTTCGCCTGGCGAGCGATGCGTGTCCTGCGCGTCCTGCGTATTCTCAAGCTGCTGCGCTTTATGCCTTCTCTACGGGTGTTCTGGAATGCGTTAAAAAGCGCCCGACATCAGCTGATGCTGTTCTATTCCTTTATCGCCATCCTGATGGTGGTTTTTGGCGCGATGATGTATCTGATTGAAGGGCCAAAATATGGGTTTACTACGCTGAATGCGTCGGTGTATTGGGCGATTGTTACTGTAACCACCGTCGGCTATGGTGATATCACGCCGCACACACCGTTGGGGCGCATGGTGGCGTCTGTGCTTATCCTGATTGGTTACTCGGTGATTGCAATACCGACGGGATTGATTACCACGCACATGAGCAGTGCGTTCCAGCAGCGCGGGCACCAACGAAAATGTCCGCAGTGCCAGCAGGCGCAGCACGAACATAGTGCGCAATTTTGTAACCGCTGTGGAAGTAAACTGCCGGGTTAAAAATGAAAAAAGCTGCGAGAGCAGCTTTTTTGTTTGATTATTCGCGCCAGAGAATATGGCAGAGCTTATGATCTTTTTCGCGACATAATAAAACGCGCGCGAAAATATCGTTAATCTCGCCGTCTTCTGTATCTGCCAGACCAATCACCACCTCGGCAAAGAAGTCAGGGTTCAGGTCAAAATCAACATGCTCCTGCCAGTCTTCTGCCGGATCGAACAACTCGGCACCGCCACGCTCTTCAAACTGCAAATTGAACAGAATGATGTCGGCTGGATCCAGATTGTCCGCAGCCAGTTCGAGAAAAATGTCGTAAGCCTGCTCAAGCGTTTCGTCTTCGGTCAGGCGATTGTTCAAATCCATATCCATAATGACTACCTGTTTACTGTCTGATGGGCACGTTTTACAGCAACGGACTAAAGAAGTAAAACAGTCGCTCTGCTATCCGCTGCCAGAGTGGTCGTTTTACCCACAAACGGGCATCAAGCAGGCGGGAACGCGAAATATAATCATCCTGCACTGCCGCGAGATCGCCACCGAATCCGGCATCATCAATGACCAGCGTGATTTCAAAATTGAGCCACAGACTGCGCATATCCAGGTTAACCGTACCGACCAGGCTCAGCTCGCCATCGACCAGTACGCTCTTGGTGTGCAGCAAGCCACCTTCGAACTGATAAATTTTAACGCCAGCCGCCAGCAGCTCGGTGAAAAAGGCCCGGCTTGCCCAGCCAACCAGCAGGGAGTCATTTTTACGTGGAAGAATGATACTGACGTCAACCCCACGCTGCGCTGCCGTGCAGATCGCGTGCAACAGATCGTCGCTGGGGACGAAGTAGGGGGTGGTCATAATTAAATATTCACGCGCTGAATAAGCAGCGGTTAGCAGCGCCTGATGAATCAAATCTTCAGGGAAACCAGGACCCGAGGCGATAGTGTGAATGGTGTGGCCGCTGGCCTGCTCAAACGGCATGATATTGACGTCCGGTGGCGGAGGCAAAATGCGCTTTCCGGTCTCAATTTCCCAGTCGCAGGAATAGACAATGCCCATAGCAGTGGCGACAGGACCTTCCATTCTCGCCATTAAATCAACCCATTGCCCGACGCCCGCATCTTGTTTGAAGAAACGCGGGTCGACCATGTTCATGCTGCCGGTATAAGCAATGTAGTTATCGATCATGATCATTTTGCGGTGCTGACGCAGGTCCATACGGCGTAAAAATACACGCATCAGGTTCACCTTCAGCGCTTCTACAACCTCGATACCTGCGTTACGCATCATCGCCGCCCAAGGGCTGCGGAAAAACGCCACGCTGCCGGCGGAGTCCAACATCAGGCGACAGTGAATGCCACGCCTCGCGGCAGCCATTAACGACTCGGCTACCTGATCGGCCATACCGCCTGGCTGCCATATGTAGAACACCATTTCGATGTTGTGGCGCGCCAACTGAATATCACGGATCAGCGCCTGCATCACGTCATCTGAACTGGTGAGCAACTGCAGCTGGTTTCCCTTTACGCCAGCTATACCCTGACGACGCTCGCACAGTTTAAATAACGAAGAGGCGACGCTGCTGTTTTCCTGGGCAAAAATATGCTTGCAGGCCTTGAGGTCGTTCAGCCATTTGGCGGTTGAAGGCCACATCGCCCGGGCGCGTTCGGCACGTCGCTTGCCCAGGTGAAGTTCACCAAAGGACAGATAAGCAATAATTCCTACCAATGGCAGAATGTAGATGATCAACAGCCAGGCCATTGCGGAGGGCACTGCGCGTCGCTTCATCAGAATGCGTAACGTTACGCCAGCAATGAGTACCCAGTAACCCAGAATGACCAGCCAACTCACCACGGTGTAGAAGGTTGTCATAAATTTAAAAATCCTTTTGAAAGCGTATTGTTAAGAGTTTACGCATCAGGATTAATCTGGCAAATAAAAACACGGGAAAACCACTGGTCTGCATTCGGTCTGGCGTTATAATGGCCGCTCAGTGACTGGAAGAGTAGTTAACATGAAGCGTAGTAGAACGGAAGTGGGACGCTGGCGGATGCTGCGTCAGGCTAGCCGCCGTAAAGCACGTTGGCTTGAAGGACAATCGCGTCGTAATATGCGTATCCATACCATCAGGAAATGCGTTCTCAACCACCAGCGTAACTCGTTGTTGTTTGCGATCCACAGCATCTGATCCCAAAAGGGCACCGCTGGCGGTGCCCAATGTCTGTTTTCCCGTATTGATTCTTAAATACTTTCCTGCCGTCATTATTGTTTTTGGTCCAGGTAAGAGATAACCATTTCATTATTTATATTATTGTCATCTTTCAGGTGCCGTATCTACTCGAAAAGAAGAATGCTGGTGACAAGAAAATATGTTTTTATTTCAGTGAGAACTGATACATTTTAACGATTAAACAACGAGACAGTATGATGGCATTCGACAAAATTAAAGCCGATACCCACCGTGAATTTGGTTATTTCTCATGGAGTAAACTAATAATTGGTACAGTAATTAGCAGAACATTCCGTATCATTGTGATGATGCGTTTATGCCAATACTGTGCGGTTTCGCGCACACCGCTGCGTATCATGCTCTATCCATTTAAGATCTTGCATCGGTGTGCTGCTCACATGGGCTCGATGGATTTTCCATCGAGCACACAGGTTGGTGCCGGGTTGGCTATCACTCATGGCTGGGGGATAGTGATATCGCCGAGTGCAAGAATTGGAAAGAACGTTACCTTATTTCATGGTGTAACTATCGGTCAGCGAGATACTATTCAGGGAGCAGGAACCCGCATCACGGGTTATCCCATTATTGAAGATGAAGTTTGGATTGGTCCAAATGCTGTCATCGTCGGCGGGGTTATCATTGGGCAAGGGAGTAAAATTGCTGCCGGGGCGTTTGTGACCGAAAGTATCCCGCCTTTTTCTGTCGTTGTTGGTAATCCTGGTGTGATTGTTAAAACCGGGTGCATCCCAGACGTAATGAATAAAGCACCGTTGTTTCAAGAAAGAACTGTTGAAAAAACGGCAGCGTAAATTTCTCGCTGATTATACTTTTCTTTTTATTATCAATGCGATGATTCTACTTTCTGGGGCTAATGGTTCATAATAGTGTGGTCAGGTATTACCCGTTATCCTATTCTGTTATTTTATTGTCTTTTGAGGGAAGCCATTATGTGTACAAATCTTTTTGACAACGCTCGTCGCTACACTGACGAGAAAAAGTAACAACCAAAGCCGCTATCTGCGGCTTTTTTACTTGAGTGAATATTAGTATCCGAATGGATATGATTCCCATATTTCTGGTCAAGCATCAAAGTTGCAGGGCGTTAGTTGCCTCGGTATGTTCTGCTTGTTTAAATGCGCGTTGAAACATGGGGAGTAAAAGCGTACTGCCAAATGCACTTAGGTGGTTACTGTCTGAGTAAAGTGGACGTCCACCAGCATCTCCCCAACACCGCCCATCCTTGCAAAGATAGGGTAACGGATTGAGAATATTGACGCCGCAGCGCAGGGCCGCCTCATCTTGTGCTGCCCAAATGGCTGTTTGTCGCTGGTAATATTCATCGAGAGAAATAGATACTGTACTGTCTGACTTACCAAACATCAGTGCCCTAGCCATTGTATTAGGCACATCGACTGCCATTTCAGGAATAGGGCGGACCAGAAATACCCTCTGACTATTCTCTATGGAACACAGAGTTTTTACGAGTTGCTGGCTAAACTGCTGTGTTAAATTCTGATTGGGGTGTTCATTCGGTGTATCAAAAAATCCCATAGGAATATTAAAAAAATCGTCCTTTTCATTTTGTCCCAGGATAGCGAGGCTACTTCTGTTGGCGATAAAGACGAGTTTATTTTTATATTCATTATTTAGTAAATTAATAGCTCGATCATTAAATAGTTTACAGTCATCATTAATATCTTCTCTTCGTTTCATGCCTAACACTGTCGGACAGCTCGCATAGGTCATCTCAACAACCGCACCGGGTGCAGCCTCTGCGACAGCTGAAACCAGCATGCTTGCATGACTGTCTCCCAGGACAATGGCCGTTAACTCTCCTTTGCCATATCTGCACATAGGAGACTCGCTTCCTTTACCCGGCGCGAGCAGACATTTTTCAAATCGGACTGCGTAATCAAGTTTCGGGATCATCGCTAATTCAATTGCCGGGTTAATTCTGCCATCGACTTGCTGATAACGAGCCCCTGCGGCCATTCCACCAGTGCTCAAAATTAACAGTAATAGTACCCAGCTCTGTTTGCGTGCAGGGGTTAGCGCAAGCTGTTTGCGTGTCGGAATCTCTACGAGCAATAAAGAGATCTTTCCCAATAGCACACTCATTACAATGCCAGTAGCAATCCACCAGGGATTGTGATGTTTGTCGGCATAACTAAGCAGCACCGCAAGCGGCCAGTGCCACAGATAAATTGAATAAGAACTGGCACCTATCTGGCGAAAAATTGCCGTAGATGTAAAAAATGATCGCTGGCGATTAGCCGCAAGAACCAGCACGGTCCCCAGCACAGGGACCACGGCATAACTTCCCGGCCATGGTCGTGTCGCATCCAGGAGTGTGACTGACAGGGCAATTAAAATAAAACCCACCAACTCTAGTATCCGGGCTGGGCGTTGCGACATAGAATGCCGACGAGTTAGCCACCATACACCTCCTCCAGCTAATAATTCCCAAATGCGGGTGGGGAGTAGATAAAACGCACTACCTGGGAGTCGAGGGCTCACGTAAATTGATAGAGCTAATGACAGTACGCCTGCGGCGATAAGTGCAAACTTAACACCCTGCCGGCCAAACCAGCGCCAGAGTAAAATGCAGCCAACAGGCAACAAAATGTAAAATTGCCACTCCACCGAAAGAGACCATGTGTGCAGCAACCAGTTTTCTCTGGAAGTGATATCGAAATAACCCGCTTCACGCCAAAACTTGAGATTGGAAACAAAAGTAAGCGCTGTGATCGCATTGATTGCCAGCACATGATAATCAGCGGTGGGCAACCAAAACCAACCCAAGAAAAGTAACGTGCTGCAAAATGCAATTAAGGCAGGAATAATTCGTCTGGCACGTGCCAGATAGAAACTCCATAATGAAAAATTGCCACGTTCAAGGCCGTTCACGATGATGGCGGTCATCAGGAAACCTGATATAACAAAAAAAACATCAACGCCGATAAAGCCACCGCTAAATCCGGGTACGCCAAAGTGATAAAATACGACCGCTAATACAGCCCATGCTCGCAGTCCATTGATATCATGGCGGAATGTTTTAGGAGAGGGAGAGGCGGGACGGAACGAATCAAAAGCCATAATTGACTAAAATCCCGTATATCGTGACAACGCAGCCTGTCTGCATTGTGACAAATTAATCTCGACAGATAATAAAATACACTGAGGTTGAGTAAGAAACAATCAATGACACGCTAATAAACGGTCGTAGCTACCTTTTATAAGGGTACTTATCATTGCTTTGATATGCTGAATTAATGCATAGATACGAGAAGTGAGGGCGTTTAGACTAATGTGCACCTAAATGCGCCCTCAATGGCTATGTATTTTGCTTACTGTTCAGTATTTTTATAAATGAAAATGGCTTTTTGTTTTGTCAAAATACTTTCTTGTAAGGTTTTACTGAAACCTGCGCATAAACGCCCGCCGCAACATACGGATCGGCATCTGCCCACGCCTGTGCCGCCTCCAAAGATTCAAATTCGGCAATCACCGTCGAGCCGGTAAAACCCGCCGCACCGGGATCGTTACTATCGACCGCTGGCATGGGGCCTGCCGTGAGCAAACGACCTTCGTCATGAAGGAGTTGCAGGCGAGCCAGATGAGCAGGGCGCACGGAAAGACGTTTTTCGAGAGAGTCTGCGATATCTTGAGCGTAAATAACATACAGCACGGGTAGAGCTCCTTGAACGGTAAAAGTCGTTAATAACGTTATTGGAAAGGCCTAACAACTGCAACGGAAAGATAACTGATATGTTAAGGCCATACTCTGAAAGTGGTTTTTTATCATAAAATCGCGTTTTAAATGTCAGTTAGCATCACGGGCTTATTGAATATGATTGCTATTTGCATTTAAAATCAGGGTCTGGTTTTTTTACTGAAACGATTATGACTTCAATGACCCTTGATTTACCTCGTCGCTTTCCCTGGCCAACGTTACTGTCTGTCGGCATTCATGGTGCCGTAGTGGCTGGTTTGCTGTATACCTCGGTACATCAGGTTATTGAACTACCTGCGCCAGCGCAGCCGATCTCTGTCACGATGGTCGCGCCTGCCGATCTCGAACCGCCTCAGGCCGTTCAGCCGCCGCCGGAACCCGTTGTCGAGCCTGAACCGGAACCTGAACCGATTCCAGAGCCACCAAAAGAGGCGCCGGTGGTGATTGAAAAACCGAAGCCCAAGCCTAAACCGAAGCCAAAACCGGTGAAAAAGGTGGAAGAGCAACCGAAACGCGATGTTAAACCAGCAGAACCGCGCCCGGCCTCCCCAGTGGAAAATACGGCACCTACGCGCACAATGACCAATACCGCGCCGGCAACTACCAGCAAACCGGTGGTCAGTGCGCCATCGGGTCCACGCGCTTTAAGCCGTAATCAGCCTCAGTATCCGGCGCGAGCTCAGGCGCTGCGCATTGAAGGCCGGGTAAAGGTCAAATTTAACGTAACGCCGGATGGTCGGGTTGAAAATGTGGAGATCCTGTCTGCACAGCCTGCCAATATGTTTGAACGTGAAGTGAAAAACGCGATGCGTAGGTGGCGTTATGAGGCAGGTAAACCCGGTTCCGGACTCGTGGTGAATATTGTTTTCAAATTAAACGGCACTACGCAGATCGAGTAAGCATCAGGCCGTCCGGCAATGATCAAGAGTGATGATTGCCGGATAGCATTACTGGCGTGTGCTATCAGGCCAAAGTGGGAATTGGACGCGGTTTCCCGTCTTTATCAACGGCAACGTAGATAAACAGAGCTTCGGTGGCCTTATAGCGCTGCCCAATTGGTTCAGAAGCGACTTTCTTCACCCAAACTTCAATATTGATGCTGATTGAGGTTGTCCCGCGTTTCACACAGCGCGCATAGCAACACACTACATCACCTACGGCGACCGGGCGCAAAAAGCTCATTCCTTCAACCCGCACCGTTACCACACGACCATGTGCGATCTCTTTGGCCTGAATCGCGCCACCTATATCCATTTGCGACATCAGCCAACCGCCAAAAATATCACCGTTCGCGTTGGTATCTGCAGGCATGGCCAGAGTACGTAAAACCAGTTCACCCTGGGGAGTGTTATTCGTTGTTGTCATTGTAGAACCGACTATAGAGAATGATTACAGGCGCGATGCTACTAGAATTTGTGCGTTGAGAACAGAGGGGATGCGGCGTGCAGAGCAGATGTAAGTCAGGTTGTCAGCACAATGGAACGCGAGGGGATAAAAATTCGCCAGATCCGCAGATCTGGCGAGCATGTATTACGATTTATCTTCTTGCGGCAGATGACGGTAAATATAGACTCCACTCAGCAGCGTAAAGAATAAAGTCAGGGCGGTCAGGCCGAACACTTTGAAGTTGACCCAAATGTTCTGCGGTAGCCAAAATGCAATATAGATATTCGCCAGGCCACACAGGATGAAAAAGACGGCCCAGGCTAGATTAAGTTTCGACCACACCGGCTGCGGCAGGGTCAGCTCTTTACCTAACATGCGTTGAATCAGCGGCTTTTTCATCACCCACTGGCTAACCAGCAGAGCACCAGCAAACAGCCCGTAAATCACCGTTACTTTCCACTTAATGAATTCATCGTTGTGGAAAAAAATAGTCAAACCACCAAATACGGCCACCAGGACAAAGGTGATTAACGCCATCTTCTCGACCTTGCGATAGCGAACCCAGCTGTAAATCAACACCACAGCCGTCGCGACAATCAGCGCCGAGGTCGCCGCATAGATGTCGTAAAGCTTATAAAAAGCAAAAAAGACAACCAGCGGTAAAAAATCAAGAAACTGCTTCATTCTTCGATTCCGTAATCAAAAGCACCGGGTACAAGCCCGGAATGCGTTCAGGGTTTATTGGCGAATCAGCATGTACAGGCGGAACAAATAGATCAGCAACACGGCGGAGATCATATTGCTCAGCGTATTCGCCAATACCGCGCCTACATTCGGCGTAAGTACTGCAAAACTTGGCGCAAAAAGCAACAGCAACGTTTTTGCCAGCAACCAACCGATCACTGCCGGCGCAACTAGTCGCATATTCGACCACGCCAAACGCATACTGTTGCGCATCGCGGCAAAGACACCCATTTTGTCCTGTACCAACATCACCGGTGCGAGTGCCAGCAGGATCGCCAGCAGAATACCGGGAACAACAACCAGCATAATACCGATTTGCACTAGCAGAGTAGTCAAAAAAATCAGAATAAACAGCTTCGGTAACACTGGCGCACTGGCGCCGATAGCACGTAATGCGCTGACGCGATGACCTGCTGAAATCAGCTGAATCATCAGGATGACGCCCCCGGCGAGGATGGCATTACCAATCAGACCGGAAAACGTCGACGCCGCGGAAGCGCGTAGCAAAATTTGCTGTTGCTCCGGGGTCATGTTTTGCACCAGATCGAACAGCCCCACGCTGCTGGTTAACTGATCGCCTTCACTGAGTTGCGCAATTTGTGCGTCAGTGGGGGAAAAGGCATGCCCTAACACCACTGTGATAAACGCGCACAACAACGATACCAGCAAGATGGTAATGAATTGATTACGGAAAAAGTTTCCCGTGTCACGGTAAACGGATTTCGCCGTGATAGACATGCACTCTCCTTGAGTTTTGCAGGTGTTCATTTGCGGGCAATTGTACCCTGGATAACTCTACAGTGGCAGCATCGCGCGATGTATGGAAAAGCATATCTTTGTAAAGCTGCAGTAATTTTTGGCTACGACTTCAGCGTCGTGCATGAACGCTGTTTGTTATCTGCACATCACGCGCAGATATCCATCACCCATCAGCAATGTGCTGGAGGTACTTGCACATTGAAAATATATCAAAATTGATCTGAATTAATTTAACCTAGATTTTGAATGCAAGTTCTAACTTAATCTGGATCAATAAATGTTAAATTATCAAAGTCAATGTGATCCATGTTAGATCACTTATTACTCCAATGTGGGTATATTCGTTCCGCTTTTATAACCATAACGATGGAGCGGACATGAAAAAATTAACAGTTGCAGCATTGGCTTTAACAACTCTTCTCTCTGGTAACGCATTTGCGCATGAAGCTGGAGAATTCTTTATTCGTGCAGGTTCAGCCACCGTCAGGCCGACGGAAGGTGCAGGTGGTACGCTGGGCAGCTTAGGTGGCTTTGATGTCAGCAATAACACGCAGTTGGGTCTGACATTTACCTACATGGCAACCGACAATATCGGTGTTGAATTACTGGCAGCTACGCCGT
This sequence comes from Citrobacter sp. Cpo148, assembly GCF_030332375.1. Lineage (NCBI taxonomy): Bacteria > Pseudomonadati > Pseudomonadota > Gammaproteobacteria > Enterobacterales > Enterobacteriaceae > Citrobacter > Citrobacter sp. Cpo148. The sequence goes on along the minus strand of NZ_JAOWHY010000043.1, from coordinate 626,711 downwards.
TCCGCCATAAAATCGGCACTGCTGCAACGGGTGATATTGCCACCGTACATCATTTACCGCCGACGTTAATGGCGCAGTGGTACTTCGGTGACTCCAGCAGTAAACTGCGTCCGTACGTAGGTGTTGGGGTGAACTACACGACCTTCTTCGATGAAGGCTTTAACGATAACGGCAAAAAAACGGGGTTATCGGACCTGAGCCTGAAAGATTCCTGGGGTGCAGCAGGGCAAGTCGGTATGGACTATCTGATTAACCGCGACTGGCTGATTAACATGTCGGTCTGGTACATGGATATCGATACCACCGCAAGCTATAAAATGGGTGGCGTCCAGCAGCGAGACAGTGTACGCCTCGATCCGTGGGTGTTTATGTTCTCTGCGGGTTATCGTTTCTGATATTTACTGTAAAACACTTCTGCAAAACTGGTCGTCAAATGGCCAGTTTTTTTCCATTCTTTTCCTCGCGTATCGTTGTCTTGATCGGCCATTATTTTGCTCATCTGGCCTGACAAAATTTGTGTGTCGATACCTCGCTATAAGCAGTGCAGTAGCAACTTTAATAGTAGAAGTGTTTGTCTGGAATATTACTTTTGTTTCTCTTTTCTTATGCATTATTGCTGCGGACCATTTATTAAGAACAAAAAAGAACCAGAGGATAATTTATCAATAATGTTAACTATTGATAAATTTAAAGTAACATATCGTAAAATTCGAATATTTTTATTTTTAATAGACGAGGATTTATACGTCATGATATAATGTAATGCTAGGTTATTTACCTGTCGGCTATGTAAATGAATTTTTGAGGAGATCATTCCAGTGGGACGTAAGTGGGCAAATATTGTTGCTAAAAAAACAGCTAAAGACGGTGCAACGTCTAATGTATATGCAAAATTCGGTGTCGAAATTTATGCTGCTGCTAAACAAGGCGAACCAGACCCAGAATTAAATACATCTTTAAAATTCGTTATTGAACGTGCTAAACAAGCGCAGGTTCCAAAACACGTTATTGATAAAGCCATTGATAAAGCCAAAGGCGGCAGTGATGAAACGTTCGTGCAAGGGCGTTATGAAGGCTTTGGTCCCAGTGGCTCACTGATTATCGCTGAAACATTGACTTCAAATGTTAACCGTACGATTGCTAATGTCCGCTCAATTTTTAATAAAAAAGGCGGGAATATCGGAGCGGCTGGTTCTGTCAGCTATATGTTTGACAATACCGGAGTGATTGTTTTTGAAGGGACAGACCCTGACCACATTTTTGAAATTTTGCTTAATGCTGAAGTAGATGTTCGTGATGTAACCGAAGAAGAAGGAAACATCGTTATTTATACAGAATCTACAGATCTTCACAAAGGCATTGCAGCTTTAAAAGCCGCAGGGATTACTGAATTCTCTACCACAGAATTAGAGATGATTGCTCAATCAGAAATTGAACTTTCACCAGAAGATTTAGAAGTCTTCGCAGGGCTTGTTGATGCCCTTGAAGATGACGATGATGTTCAAAAAGTATATCATAACGTTGCAAATCTCTAATGATAGATTAAAAGAATCTGTCAATATGGCAGATTTTTTTAACTCATAAAGTTGTTATGGATAAGAATGTCTGGCCAGGTATGGCAATTCTAAAAAACAGATAAAAACCACTATCTTAAAAAATGTAATAATTAAAACCTCTGGTCTTAACTTCTTAGGTACGCGATAAACGTTATACGTCCAATATGCCCCGCGATATCCTGCATCCACTCAGCGCCGCTATGAACAATTGAGATGTTAACTCCATCATTCCAGATAATCCTGGTGTAAGCACAACGTGAGTTTCTCACTCATCACTGTCCCGACATTATCAGTGAAGCTTTACATCAGATTATGTGGTCCGCTTCTTGCTCAGAATAGTCCAATGATTGACAGTCTCAGACAGTATGGAAAAAATGAGTGCACCATTATTACAAACTCGGATATTTTCCATCGTCATCAACTAAATTTTCTGATCTTCGCCAGAGATTCGCACGGAGCTGTCTGTTACCGTTTTCAGACAATATCCTTACCTCGACCCATCGTTTAAACAATCCCATCCTACCTTTCTCCCTTTGATGTAGTGCTACTCTTTAAGCAAAACAACTTTGAGGGTATTGCTGATGATGTTGACCCGTCATCTGCTACAGCAAAAAATCACACTTCTGGAACCGTTCTCCGAAGATCAAACGGCAGCGTTTGCCGTGAGTGCTGCTCGTGAGTTATTGCTTTGCATGGATAAAATTGAGGCGCTGGAGAAACTTATTGCGACTCCGGTTACACTACCTTATTGCAGCGCCAGTCCGGTTTGTGAGATTGAGGCGGGCTATGCCGCAGGCGTAAACGACTGCCGCGAGGCCATTCGACGGGCAGGGTATCCTATTGAAGGTGATGATTAGTTTGCGAGTATGTTAACAAATATGTGCTTTTGTTGTATAAAACTGTAACCTAAGCGCGCGACTGCGGGCTGCATCAACTTACCTGCTTCGGGGTGGCGAACATTCTCTATCAACGTACAACGCTGTTATGCAACAACATAAACGGGTAACCGATTTGGCAATACTGTTAACTATCAGGGTGGACTCGTGAAGATTGTGCAGGATAAGCTCAGAAACAGGCAGGCACTGCTGGTATCAGGGCTCATTACGTTGGTATTTACGTCGTTGTTTCTGTTTATTATTTATGAACAGCGAATGGCCGCTGCCAGCGAAGGTGTCAACCGCCTGCAAGCGCGCATGATGGACATTTTTAACGATAATGAGCTGATCGCTGATGCGATTGGTGAGCGCTATCACCACATCAAAAATGGCGAGCAATGTGGCGATATGTCTCGATTTGTTCCTCGGAATGATCAGGAATGGGGAATTAACGCCGACCCAAAGCGGCTGCATTCAGCGACCGGGACAATGGTTGCCCAGCAAACCAGCCACAATGCGCTGTGTATGTATACAGCGGCTGAATTTATTCGTGGTATGGTCAATGAGCTAAACCCGGGCAGTTTTGATGCACATCGTTATATTATCGCCAAAAACTCAGATTATTTTTACTGGTTTATGGCTTCCGATTCGCGCAATTTCAGTTTCTCTAATTCTGAAATGGCACGGGATATCACCAACTTTTTCTATCCTCCGGTCGATTTCTATACTCGATTACTGCAAAAAAACGTCAAAAACAAAGCCCTTAGTTCGACGAATTTTTATACCGATAAAATTACCGGTGAAAAAGCTTATAGCGTGGTGAGTTATATCTACGATCTGTCTGGCAAAGAGATATCAGACCAAATCGTAGCCTATCTGGTCTATGACCATTCAAAGCCCGAATTGCAGGAAGCGTTAGCCCAGGCATTTGACAACCAAATTCCACCGGAGCTGAATGTGGAGTTGGTGAATTTAACAAACCATGAGAGTCTCTGTTTATCCGGTAAATGTACCGGTCAATCCCGCTTTATGGTGCGCAATTTTTCGGAGAAATATGCGCTGCACTATTCGCTTTCATTAGGCCGTTTTATGGCGCGCGACGCACATGCCGGGATTGTTATCCTGCTGGCGCCGTTCTTTTTCATCATCATTAGCTTCTCGTTAAAGTCATGGCTAAACGAAAGCGACCTAAAAGTTTATATCGATACTCTGACCGGCTGTTTTAACCGCCGAATTCTCGACATCATCAAGCGTCGGGATTTATCACACTGCTCGGTGGTGCTACTTGACTGTAATAAGTTCAAGGCCGTCAATGACACCTGGGGCCACGCGGCAGGCGATCGTGCGCTGCAAATTATCGCCAACAGAATGCTGTCAAACACCCGCACCAGTCACGATATTGTGATTCGTACCGGCGGGGATGAATTTATGATCCTGCTGTTTCGATCGCAGGCAACTGACGCTATAGCAATCGCGCAACGTATTAGTGGGCAGGTGACCAGCCATGTGTTTGTGGTGGATGGCCATACCGTGCCATTGTCAGTATCGTGGGGGATTGCAGAGGTGAATGGTGAACTTGATGTGGCCATTCAGAATGCGGATAGCGCTATGTATAGAATGAAGCACACGAAAGAAGGATAAAACCGCCAGAAATTTCTGGCGGTTGATTTAGCTTATTGGTGGGTGGCGGCTTTCATCGCGCTGACAAACGCTTTCAGCTCAGCCAGCATCTGTTCCGGTGCCGCAACATTTTTCTCAATGATTTTCACAATTGCCGAGCCGGAAATTGCACCGGAAGCACCGGCTTCAATAGCACCGGCTACCTGTTCAGGCGCAGAAATACCAAAGCCCTGTAAAGAAGGTGGAGCATCATATTGTTTCAGCTTTTCAACCAGATGATGCAGCGGTAATGCCGCACGATTTTCGGCACCGGTCACGCCTGCACGTGAAAGCAGATAAGTGTAGCCACGACCATAAGAGGCAATCTGGCGTAGCAGTTCTTCATCAGCGTTCGGCGGGCAGATGAAAATTGGTGCAATATTGTGACGGAGCGCTGCAGTTCTGAATGGTGCAGACTCTTCAACGGGAACATCGGCCACTAACACAGAATCCACACCCACTTTTTCGCACTGGGCGTAAAACTCGTCAATGCCCTTGCTGAAGACCAGGTTGGCATACATCAGCAACCCAATGGGAATCGTCGGATGCTTCTGGCGAATCAGCGCCAGCATTTCAAAGCATTGCGACGGTGTAACGCCGGCGGCAAACGCACGCAGGGTGGCTTCCTGAATAGTTGGGCCATCTGCCAGCGGATCGGAGAACGGAATGCCGAGCTCAAGCGCGTCGGCACCGGCTTCAATCAGCGTATCAATGATTTTCAGTGACTGCTCAACAGACGGATCGCCCAGGGTTACGAAGGGGACAAAAGCGCCTTCTTTGCGGTCCTTCAGCTGTGCAAACAGGTTTTCGTAACGTTCCATCAGATTTCCCCTCGCGCTTTCAAAATATCGTGTACGGTGAAAATGTCTTTGTCGCCGCGACCGGAGAGATTAACCACCAGCAACTGCTCTTTTTCTGGATTCTCACGCATCATTTTCAACGCGTGCGCCAGGGCATGGGAGGACTCCAGTGCCGGAATAATTCCCTCGTGCAGACACAGCGTTTTGAAGGCTTCCAGTGCTTCATCATCGGTGATTGAAACATAATCGGCGCGACCAATGCTGTTCAGGTATGCATGCTGTGGCCCGACCGATGGGAAATCCAGCCCTGCAGAAATAGAGTAAGACTCTTCAATCTGTCCTTCTTCAGTCTGCATCATTGGGGACTTCATGCCGAAGTAAATCCCGACACGACCATGCTTCAACGGTGCGCCGTGTTCTCCAGACTCAATCCCGTGACCGCCTGGCTCTACGCCAATCAGACCTACGCTGGTTTCATTAATAAAATCGGCGAACATCCCGATGGCGTTAGAACCGCCGCCTACGCAGGCGATAACGGCGTCCGGCAGACGACCTTCTTTTTCCAGAATCTGCGCCTTGGTTTCTTCACCGATCATGCGCTGGAACTCACGCACAATGGTCGGGAAGGGGTGCGGACCAGCCGCCGTACCGAGCATGTAGTGCGCGGTATCGTAGCTGCCAGACCAGTCGCGAAGCGCTTCGTTACAGGCATCTTTCAGCGTTGCGGAACCGCTGTGAACGGGGATAACTTCAGCGCCCATCAAACGCATACGGAAAACGTTAGGCGACTGACGTTCAACGTCTTTCGCACCCATATAAATACGGCATTTCAACCCCAGCAGTGCGCTGGCGAGAGCAGATGCAACGCCGTGCTGACCCGCGCCGGTTTCGGCGATGATTTCCGTTTTCCCCATACGCTTCGCCAGTAACGCCTGACCCAGCACCTGGTTGGTTTTGTGCGCACCGCCGTGCAGTAAGTCTTCACGCTTGAGATACAGCGTCGTGTTGGTGCCTTGAGTAATGTTCTGGCACTTGGTCAGTGCGGTTGGGCGACCCGCATAGTTTTTCAGCAGATCTGTAAACTGCGCCTGAAATTCAGGATCCTTTTGTGCGCTGACAAAAGCTTCTTCCAGCTGGCGCAGGGCAGGCATCAGAATCTGTGGCACATACATACCGCCAAATTCACCAAAGTACGGATTGAGTAATGTTGTCATGTCCTTTTCCTTAATATGCGCGCAGCGTCTGAAAGACCGAAGCCAGAAGACGTGCATCTTTGATGCCCGGCTGTGACTCTACGCCAGAATTGAAATCGAGACCGGCACAGCCGGTTTTTGCCGCGTCAACGCAGTTATCTGCGCCGAGTCCGCCAGCCAGTAAAACGTTATCCAGCGATTGTCCGCCTAAAAGTGACCAGTCGAAGCGTTGACCGCTGCCGCCCTGGCCGTTGTCGAAGACGTATTTATCGACATGCTGATAATCACGGGCTGGCAACGTCTCGCTGACGCTGAGTGCCTTCCAGATTTGCACCTGTGCGGGCAGTAAGTCGCGCAGGGCGTCAACATAGGACTGGTCTTCGTTACCGTGCAGTTGCACGGCAGTTAGTCCCAGCTCCGCCGCTGTTGCGCTCACGTCGGTAATATCTGAGTTGCGAAACACCCCGACGTATTGCAGCGGCGCGCCGGTCATGACCTCTCGCGCTTGTTCAACGTTGACCGCGCGCGGTGATGTGGGGACAAAAATCAAGCCGCCGTAAATGGCACCCGCTTCGTATGCCGCATTTGCATCCTGAGCCCGGGTTAAACCGCAGACTTTATTCTCGCCGAGCAGTACGCGTCGCACGGCGGCGTGCAGATCAGCATGCGACATCAGCGCGGAGCCAATCAGAAAACCGTTAGCGAAGTGGCTGAGCTCGCGCACCTGACCGTAAGTATTGATGCCGGACTCGCTGATGACGGTCACACCATGACCCAGTCGCGGTGCCAGTTGACGGGTGCGATTCAGATCAATCGACAGATCGCGTAAGTCACGGTTGTTGATACCAACGACTTTGGCGCCCAGTGCGATAGCACGCTCCAGCTCTTCTTCGTTACTGACTTCGGTCAGTACGCCCATTTTCAGGCTGTGGGCGACGGCGGCGAGTTGACGATATTGCTCATCATCGAGCACCGACAGCATCAGCAAACAGGCGTCCGCCTGGTAGAAACGCGCCAGGTAAATCTGGTAAGGATCGATAATAAAGTCCTTACACAGAATCGGCTGCGGTGCGATGCGGCTGACGATAGGCAGGAAATCAAAGCTCCCCTGGAAATACTTCTCATCGGTCAGTACGGAGATCGCGGAAGCATAATGTTTATAGATGCTCGCAATCTGTGCAGGGTCGAAGTCATCACGGATCACGCCTTTTGATGGAGATGCTTTTTTGCATTCCAGAATAAAGGCGGTGCGTGCACCTTGCAGCGCATCGTAGAAATCACGTGAGCCAGGCTGAACATCATCTTGAAAGCTGGCCAGCGGTTGTTGCTGTTTGCGGGCTTCTACCCAAATCGCCTTGTCTGCGACAATTTTCGCTAAAACGGTTTGCATCATTTACCCTCTTGCTGCCAGTGCAGTGACGCGGTCATAGGCCGCACCGCTACGCAGTACATTAATCACGGTTTGCGCATTGGCTTTTAAATCTTCTTCACCGTGCAGGCGCATTAACATGGCGACATTCGCGGCAACAGCAGCTTCATGAGCGGCTTCACCTTTACCTTGTAACAAGCGACTAAGAATGTCACGGTTTTCTTCCGGCGTGCCGCCAGCCAGCTGTTCCTGGTGGTAAGGCGTCAAACCAAAGTCTTCTGCCGTCAGTTGATAACTCTTGATTTCCCCATCGTGCAGCTCTGCCACAATGGTCGGCGCATGCAGCGAAACTTCGTCCATGCCACCACTGTGCACCACGGCTGCTCGTTGATATCCCAGCACGCGCAGCGTTTCAGCAATCGGTAGCACCAGTTCCGGGCTGTAAACACCGATCAGCGCCAGCGGCGGATGCGCCGGGTTAATCAACGGGCCGAGCACGTTAAACAGCGTGCGGGTTTTCAACTGCTGACGTACCGGCATGGCATGGCGAAAACCGGTGTGATATTTCGGCGCAAACAGGAAACACACCCCGAGGTCGTCTAGCGCCTGACGGGATTTATCAGCGTTCATATCCAGATTGATGCCAAATGCCGCTAACAGATCCGAAGAGCCAGACTTGCTGGAGACGCTGCGGTTGCCGTGTTTGGCAACTTTCAGTCCGCAAGCCGCCGCAACAAAGGCGCTGGCGGTAGAAATATTGATGCTGTTGCTGCCGTCGCCGCCGGTACCGACAATATCGGCGAACAGATAATCAGGGCGCGGGAACGGGGCGGCGTTTTCCAGCAGCGCGGTTGCCGCACCGGCAATTTCATTCGGGTGTTCGCCACGAATTTTCATGCTCACCAGCGCCGCAGCCAGTTGTTCCGGCTTCAGTTCACCGCGAACGACTGCGGAAAACAGCTGGTGACTTTCCTGCTGGGACAGCGTCTGGGCCTGATACAGTTTCTCCAGAATGGGTTGCAGCGTATTGGTTTGTTCAAGCTTCTGTTGCGCCCAGGCCAGCGTTTGTTCCAGCAAACGCGCGCCCTGGGTGGTCAGAATTGATTCCGGATGGAACTGGAAGCCGCAGACGCGATCGGTATCGTGACGTACCGCCATCACCATGCCGTTAAAGTGGGCGTTAATGGTCAACCCAGCAGGTACGTTGCTGCCAACCAGTGAATGATAGCGTGCCACCGGCAGCGGATTCGCCAGACCGGCAAACATCGCCTGACCGTCGTGTTCAATGCTGGACGCTTTGCCGTGAAGGATCTCTCCGGCCTGACCCACATATCCACCATAGGCTTCAACAATGGCCTGGTGTCCCAGACAAATACCGATGATTGGCAGCTTGCCGCGCAAACGGGTTAACAGCTCCGGCATGCAACCTGCCTCGCTTGGCGCGCCTGGTCCTGGAGAAAGCATCAGCACCGGATTTTTCATGGTTGCTAAGCGGTCAATCAACGTCTGGGCCGGAATATGGTTGCGGTAAATCACCACATTGTGACCATTAGTACGCAGCTGATCCGCCAGGTTATAGGTAAAAGAATCGATGTTATCAAGCAGCAGAATGTCAGCCATTAGAAGGTCTCCTGTGCGTGGTGCGCGGTAGCGATAGCACGCAGAACCGCGCGCGCTTTATTACGGGTTTCATCGGCTTCAGACTGCGGTACAGAATCCAGAACAATCCCAGCACCGGCTTGTACGGTGGCAATACCGTCTTCCACGAGGGCGGAGCGAATGACAATACAGGTATCCAGATCGCCATGCGCCGTGAAGTAACCTACCGCACCGCCGTAGCTGCCACGGCGACGACCCTCGGCCTCGGCGATAAGCTGCATGGCGCGAACTTTTGGCGCTCCGCTTAACGTGCCCATATTCATACAGGCGCGGTAAGCGTGCAGCACATCCAGATCGCTACGCAATTCGCCGACCACGCGCGAAACCAGGTGCATAACGAAGGAGTAACGATCGACTTTTGTGAGGTCAGCAACATAGCGGCTGCCAGGCGTACAGATGCGCGCCAGGTCGTTGCGCGCAAGGTCAACCAGCATCAGGTGCTCAGAAAGCTCTTTATGGTCGGTACGCATCTCCAGCTCGATACGGCTGTCGAGATCGCGATCAAGCGAACCGTCCGCACGACGACCGCGCGGGCGAGTACCAGCAATCGGGTAGATCTCAATCTGGCGGCTGGTGGCATCGTATTTCAGCGAGCTTTCCGGGGAGGCGCCAAACAGTGTGAACTCGTTGTCTTGCATGAAAAACATGTATGGGCTGGGGTTACTTTTCTTCAGCACATAGTAGGCCGCCAGCGGAGATGGGCAGGGCAGCGAGAAACGGCGGGATGGCACCACCTGGAAAATTTCGCCCGCGCGAATCGCTTTTTGCATGCCACGAACTACGGCGCCAAACTCTTCATCGCTCTGATTGCACTCGCAGCGCATCTGCGGGACTTCAGTGACCGGCAACGGCGGCGCAGGCTCGGTAAGCTGCTGGCTCAACTGCGCCAGACGAGCGTTAATACGCTGTTTTTCCGCATCATTGGGGGTAAAAATACTGGCCTGAATACGGGTGCTTTTTTTCTGGTGGTCGATAACCATCAGCGTTTCTGCCAGATAGAAGCAGTAGTCAGGGCAACGGTTGCCCGCTTCAAGCTGTGGCAACTCTTCAAAACCCGCAACCAGATCGTAAGAAAACAGACCGCCGAAGAACATTGCTTCACGTTCTTGCGCTGGAACATTAACCAGCTCCTGCAATAAACGGAATGCATCAAATACGGACAGGGAGCATAAGCGGGCGTCTTCATCGAGCAGTGGGCTGACGGCAGGGAATCGCAGATGACGACCATTCGGCTGTTGTTCGTTCTCAACGCCAGCGGGCAGGGCAACATCCAGCAGCGACAGCAGCGATGCGCCGTTTGCGGACAATGCCTGAATAGTGACAGTGTCACCGAGAGCGGTAATGCGTAATGCGCTGTCGACCAGCAGCAGGCTCTTCAGATCGTCTTTGCTGTCGATATCTGCAGATTCCAGCAGCAGTGTTGCTGGACGTGCGCCACACACTTGATGAAACAGCGCCGTCGGATTCTCACGGTAGGCGGCATCACAGGCAAGCAGTTCGAGTGTCGGTTTTTGAGTTTGCATCGTTATTCTCATTAATTTTGTTCAAAAAAAAGCCCGCTCATTTGGCGGGCCGGGTATCTGGTTGCATATTGCAGACGTAAGACACTGCCCGAAATCAGGAAGTGCGCCACCAACCGTGCAGAACAAATGTTGCTTTCATCTCAGATACCTTCTTCATGTGAACTTGCGTACTAGTTAACTAGTTCGATGGAATAAAGTCAACACCTGATTTCAGTATATTTGTCGAAACCGCTATGATGGGCGTGATACGACATTTATTGAAACGGGAGCCGCCTTGAGCGACACGAATTACGCAGTGATTTATGACCTGCACAGTCATACTACAGCCTCCGATGGGCGATTAACGCCAGAAGCCTTAGTACACCGTGCGGTAGAAATGCGAGTCGGTACACTGGCGATCACCGATCATGACACCACGGCCGGCATTGCGGCGGCAAGAGAAGAAATTTCACGTTCAGGTTTAGCCTTAAATTTGATCCCTGGCGTCGAGATATCAACGGTCTGGGAAAACCATGAGATCCATATAGTGGGTCTGAACATTGATATCGCCCATCCCATGATGTGCGAGTTTCTGGCGCAACAAACGGAACGTCGTCAGCAGCGTGCACGCCTGATTGCCGAACGACTCGACAAAGCGCATATCCCCGGCGCTTGGGAAGGGGCGTTACGCCTGGCCGATGGCGGGGCGGTTACGCGGGGCCATTTTGCGCGTTTCCTGATGGAATGTGGAAAAGCCACAACCATGGCGGATGTCTTTAAAAAATATCTTGCCCGTGGGAAAACCGGTTACGTTCCGCCACAGTGGTGTACAATAGAACAAGCTATTGATGTCATTCATCATTCTGGCGGTAAGGCTGTTCTGGCTCATCCAGGGCGGTACGATCTTAGCGCTAAGTGGCTGAAAAGACTGGTTGCGCATTTTGCTGAACATCGCGGCGACGCGATGGAAGTAGCACAGTGCCAGCAGTCTCCCAATGAACGCACCCATCTGGCGACGCTTGCGCGTTCGCATCAACTGTGGGCATCGCAAGGGTCTGATTTTCATCTACCCTGCCCATGGATTGAGTTGGGTCGTAAACTTTGGTTGCCCGCAGGTGTAGAAGGCGTCTGGCAACTTTGGGAGCAGCCCGAGACCACAGAGAGGAAAGTATGAGCCAGTTTTTTTATATTCATCCCGAAAACCCGCAGCAGCGACTGATCAATCAGGCCGTTGAAATCGTGCGTAAAGGTGGGGTGATCGTCTATCCAACCGATTCCGGCTATGCGTTGGGCTGCAAAATTGAAGATAAAGGCGCCATGGAGCGCATTTGCCGCATCCGTCACCTGCCGGACGGACACAACTTTACGCTGATGTGTCGTGACCTGTCCGAACTGTCGACCTATTCGTTTGTCGACAACGTGGCATTCCGTTTAATTAAAAACAACACGCCGGGTAACTACACCTTCATCCTGAAAGGGACGAAAGAAGTTCCGCGCCGTTTGTTGCAGGAAAAACGTAAGACTATCGGCCTGCGTGTGCCATCGAATCCGATTGCGCTGGCGCTGCTGGAAGCACTGGGCGAGCCGATGCTCTCTACATCGCTGATGCTGCCGGGCAGTGAATTTACTGAGTCAGACCCGGAAGAGATCAAAGACCGTCTGGAAAAACTGGTGGATTTGATTATTCACGGTGGCTATCTCGGTCAGCAGCCGACCACGGTCATCGATTTAACCGACGATTCCCCGGTGGTGTTGCGTGAAGGCGTCGGCGACGTTAAACCTTTCTTATAAGGGCGCGAACCGCTATACTACGCGGCCTTAAAATGGCGCTGACTGGCGCCGTTGATTCTCCTGTTCGACGCCTGTGAAGGCGACATCTAAAGGAAGCTCTATGAGCGAAAAGTTACAAAAAGTGCTGGCGCGCGCTGGCCACGGTTCTCGCCGTGAAATCGAATCTATTATTGCCGCGGGTCGCGTGAGCGTTGATGGCAAAATTGCCACGCTCGGCGATCGCGTTGAAGTCACTCCGGGTCTGAAAATCCGTATCGACGGTCATCTGATTTCGGTTAAAGAGTCTGCAGAGCAAATCTGCCGCGTTCTGGCCTATTACAAGCCAGAAGGTGAACTGTGTACCCGCAACGACCCGGAAGGTCGTCCGACCGTGTTCGATCGTTTGCCAAAACTGCGTGATGCGCGCTGGATTGCCGTAGGGCGTCTGGACGTGAATACCTGCGGTTTACTGCTGTTTACCACCGATGGTGAACTGGCTAACCGTCTGATGCACCCAAGCCGTGAAGTTGAACGTGAATATGCGGTACGTGTGTTTGGTCAGGTTGATGATGCAAAACTGCGCGATCTGAGTCGTGGCGTACAGCTGGAAGATGGTCCGGCGGCATTTAAAACGATCAAGTTCAGCGGTGGTGAAGGGATCAACCAGTGGTATAACGTCACGTTGACCGAAGGGCGTAACCGTGAAGTCCGTCGCCTGTGGGAAGCTGTAGGTGTACAGGTAAGCCGTCTTATTCGTGTTCGTTACGGTGATATCCCGCTGCCGAAAGGCCTGCCGCGTGGTGGCTGGACCGAGCTTGACCTCGCGCAGACCAACTATCTGCGTGAACTGGTGGAGCTGAAGCCGGAAACGACCTCTAAAGTTGCCGTCGAGAAAGATCGTCGTCGCATGAAGGCAAATCAGATCCGTCGTGCGGTGAAGCGCCACTCACAGGTCGGTAGCAGCCGTCGTCCGGGTGGTCGTAGCAACAACGGTTAATTATGAGTAGGCCTGATGAGCAAAGCGCCATCAGGCGTTAGCGTGGAGCCGGATGCGGCGCAAGCGCCTTATCCGGCCTACTGTCAGTAATCGATCCCTATCTGGGCCTTTACGCCCGCTTCAAACGCATGCTTGACCGGGCGCAACTCGCTGACCGTATCCGCTAACTCCAGAATATCGCGATGACATCCACGGCCGGTGATAATCACCGTTTGATGGGCAGGGCGCGCGTTTAGGGCAGTGATGACCTCTTCAAGCGGCAGATAGTCGTATGCCACCATATAGGTCAGCTCGTCCAGCACCACCATATCCAGTTCATCGTCGGCCAGCATCCGCTTACCATGTTCCCACACGGCCATACAGGCCGCGGTGTCGGACTCACGGTTTTGCGTTTCCCAGGTAAATCCTGTCGCCATAACCTGAAACTCTACTCCGTGGGGTTCAAGTAAGTTACGTTCTCCGTTTGGCCACGTACCTTTAATAAATTGTACGACGCCGACTTTTTTACCGTGGCCCACCGCGCGCGTGGCGGTACCGAATGCGGCGGTAGTTTTACCCTTACCATTTCCGGTGAATACGATGATGATCCCGCGCTCGTCCGTAGCGGCGGCAACGCGTGCGTCAACCCGATCTTTTACGCGCTGTTGACGTTGCTGATAGCGTTCTTCACTCATTGGGCAATTCCTGGTTTACGGCCCGGCTGGGCGTCAAAAGTCATACCGGTTTTACGGCGGCTGTCATCGCCCATCAGCCACAGGTAGAGCGGCATAATATCGGCGGGAGTTTTCAATTTTTGTGGATCTTCCGTGGGGAATGCGCTGGCTCGCATGCCAGTTCGTGTTCCACCAGGATTGATACAGTTTACGCGCAGATGACGGTTTTGATACTCATCAGCCAGAACCTGCATCATCCCTTCGGTAGCAAATTTTGAGGTGGCATACGCCCCCCAATTGGCGCGTCCCTGGCGGCCGACGCTGGAAGAGGTAAAGACCAGCGATCCGGCATCGGATTTGAGTAACAACGGCAGCAATGCCTGAGTCAGCATAAAAGTGGCATTCACATTTACCTGCATCACATCCTGCCAGACCTGCGGGTTTTGTTCACTCATTGGGCAAATATCGCCGAGTAATCCGGCGTTATGCAGTACGCCATCCAGACGTGGGAAATGTGCGGCAATGCGCTGTGCAAGCTGGTGACATTCTTCAGAGGTACAGGTCAGTAAATCCAGTGTAAACCACTGTGGTTGTGTTCCGTTTTCATCGGCGATAGTGCGGGCAACCTGACGCAGTTTTTCTTCGTTACGCCCAAGCAGGATAACGGTCGCGCCATAGCGTGCATAGGTCTGCGCGGCTTCGCGTCCGATACCATCGCTGGCACCGGTGACAAGAATAATGCGGTCCTGTAAAAGGTCTTGTTTAGGTTGGTAATGCACGGCTACTCCTCGGCGACGCCCTGGCCATCTCGTTCGCAATAACTTTTGGGCTTTATGCCTTAAACCCTGTTCTTTTTCAATCAGCCAAAGGCAATAACACCGCAAAATGAACGCTTTGTCATGCTTTTTACTGATTCAGCACTGGATGTATGAAGCAAGACGAGGTGACACGCCTGTTGTACACTGAGCGGAAGTCGCGTTGTTTAACCAAGGTGGGTCTCGTGGAATTGTTGTCTGAATATGGGTTGTTTTTGGCAAAAATTGTCACTGTCGTGGTGGCTATTGCAGTGGTGGTGATGCTGATCGTAAACGCGACACAACGCAAACGTCAGCGTGGGGAATTGCGGGTTATTAACCTCAGCGATCAATATAAAGAGATGAAGGAAGACCTGTCGCTGGCCTTATTGGATGGGCATCAGCAAAAATTCTGGCATAAGGCGCAGAAAAAGAAACAGAAGCTGGAGGCGAAGGCCGCCAAGGCAAAAGCGAAACTGGGTGACAGTACGTCATCAGATAAACCCCGTGTATGGGTGCTTGATTTTAAAGGCAGTATGGATGCCCATGAGGTCAGCGCATTACGCGAAGAGGTGACGGCGGTGCTGGCGGTTGTTAAACCTCAGGATCAGGTGGTGGTTCGTCTGGAAAGCCCGGGCGGTGTGGTACATGGTTATGGCCTGGCTGCGTCCCAGTTACAACGCCTGCGCGATAAGCAGATCCCGCTGACCGTCACGGTAGATAAAGTCGCTGCGAGCGGCGGATATATGATGGCCTGCGTGGCAGATAAAATTGTCTCGGCGCCGTTTGCTATCGTCGGCTCAATTGGCGTGGTAGCGCAGATCCCGAACTTTAACCGCTTTCTGAAAGGGAAAGATATTGATATCGAACTGCACACCGCCGGACAGTACAAGCGTACGCTGACGCTGCTTGGCGAGAACACGGAAGAAGGGCGGCAGAAATTCCGTGAAGATCTGAACGAAACGCATCATTTGTTTAAAGATTTTGTCCATCGTATGCGCCCGACTCTGGACATTGAGCAGGTTGCCACGGGTGAACACTGGTTTGGTCAACAGGCGCTGGCAAATGGGCTGGTGGATGAGATCAATACCAGCGATGAGGTGATCCTCGGGCTGATGGAAGGTCGTGAAGTGTTGAACGTTCGCTATCTGCAGCGTAAAAAGCTGATGGATCGTTTTACCGGTAGTGCGGCGGAGAGCGCCGATCGTTTGCTGATGCGCTGGTGGCAGCGGGGGCAGAAGCCACTGATGTAAAATTGTCATTGCCGGATAGCGATGCTCACATATCCTATCCGGCCTACAAATAGGCATCAATGTAGGCTGGATAAGGCGTTGCCGCCATCCGGCAAATTATTTCTCGAGTTAATCGATCAAGTGATACTTTTCAGAAAGTACGTGCGCCAGGTGTTTAAACATATTAAACACAGCCGTACTTTTGGGCGTTGGTAGCCCTTGCTCGTCTAAAAAGTAATCTCCGCTGAAAACCAACACGCCGTTTCGCTGCGTAACGCCGGTGGCGACAATCCCCGCCAGCGTGTCCTCATGCTCACGAATGATTTTGTTGGCTTCAATCAGCAGTGTTTCGCGATCGATGGGTTGAGTGTCTTTATGCATGATTTACTCCTTAAACAAGGACATTAGTCTACGCTGAGCCCGCCTTATGGGCAAATATTCCCTGACATAAATGAAGGTTTTACGACAGTGTTACAACTGGCGAGATTTGTTTTTGCATGCTAATAAAGTTGCGTAACGCATTTTATCAGGTACAGTGTGACGCTTTCGTCAATCTGGCAACAGATTTGCTTGACATTCGACCAATACTTCGTCGTGCTAGAGCGTTTGTGAGAAAAAAAGCCTGTTAACTCAGTTACATGAGAGTTACATTACAAGCGCGAAACAGTTTAAGGGGTTGATATCCGCCGACGCAGAGACCATATCGATGTCTCGTCGCCAGTGGAAGGTGAATCAACGTGCGACGCATTCTGGAAGAATCAAATTAGGTAAAGGTGAATATGGGTAAAGCTCTTGTCATCGTTGAGTCCCCGGCAAAAGCCAAAACGATCAACAAGTATCTGGGTAATGACTACGTGGTGAAATCCAGCGTCGGTCATATCCGTGATTTGCCGACCAGTGGCTCAGCAACTAAAAAGAGCGCCGACTCAACCTCCACCAAAACGGCTAAAAAGCCCAAAAAGGATGAACGTGGCGCTCTCGTCAACCGTATGGGTGTTGACCCGTGGCACAACTGGGATGCGCGCTATGAAGTGCTGCCTGGTAAAGAGAAAGTTGTTTCTGAACTGAAGCAACTGGCTGAAAAAGCCGACCACATCTATCTCGCAACCGACCTTGACCGCGAAGGGGAAGCCATTGCATGGCACCTGCGGGAAGTCATCGGTGGCGACGACACCCGCTACAGCCGCGTGGTGTTTAACGAAATTACCAAAAATGCTATTCGCCAGGCGTTTGAAAAACCGGGCGAGTTGAACATCGATCGTGTTAATGCGCAACAGGCGCGCCGCTTTATGGACCGTGTTGTGGGCTATATGGTGTCGCCACTGCTGTGGAAAAAAATTGCGCGTGGTCTGTCTGCCGGTCGCGTACAGTCTGTGGCTGTGCGTCTGGTGGTTGAGCGTGAACGCGAAATCAAAGCATTTGTTCCAGTAGAGTTCTGGGAAATTGATGCTAACACGACCACGCCGGGCGGTGACGCGTTGCCGCTTGAGGTGACGCATCAAAATGATAAACCGTTCCGTCCTGTAAATCGGGAACAAACGCTTGCCGCGGTTAGCCTGTTGGAAAAAGCGCGCTATAGCGTCCTGGAACGTGAAGATAAACCGACCAGCAGCAAGCCGAGCGCACCGTTCATTACCTCCACGCTACAGCAGGCTGCGAGCACTCGTCTGGGCTTTGGTGTGAAGAAAACCATGATGATGGCGCAGCGCTTGTATGAAGCGGGTTACATCACTTACATGCGTACTGACTCAACCAACCTGAGCCAGGATGCTGTCACCATGGTTCGCGATTACATCAGTGATAATTTTGGCAAAAAATATTTGCCGGAGAGCGCGAACCAGTACGCCAGCAAAGAGAACTCGCAGGAAGCACACGAAGCTATCCGTCCTTCCGATGTCGCCGTACTGGCGGAGTCGCTGAAAGATATGGAAGCCGATGCGCAAAAACTGTATCAGCTGATCTGGCGCCAGTTTGTTGCTTGTCAGATGACGCCAGCGAAATATGACTCTACCACCCTGACCGTGGGTGCGGGTGATTTCCGTCTGAAAGCGCGTGGTCGTATTCTGCGCTTCGATGGTTGGACCAAAGTGATGCCAGCGCTGCGTAAGGGCGATGAAGATCGCATCTTACCGGCGGTGGACAAAGGCGATACCTTGACGCTTATCGAGCTGACACCTGCGCAGCACTTCACCAAGCCGCCTGCACGCTTCAGTGAAGCTTCGCTGGTTAAAGAGCTTGAAAAGCGTGGCATTGGTCGTCCATCCACCTATGCGTCGATCATTTCTACGATTCAGGATCGCGGTTATGTTCGCGTTGAAAACCGTCGTTTCTACGCTGAAAAAATGGGTGAAATCGTCACCGATCGTCTGGAAGAAAACTTCCGCGAACTGATGAACTACGATTTTACCGCGCAGATGGAAGACAGCCTCGACCAGGTGGCGAATCACGAAGCCGAATGGAAGGGCGTACTCGACAACTTCTTCACTGATTTTACTCAGCAGTTAGATAAAGCCGAGAAAGATCCTGAAGAAGGCGGTATGCGTCCGAACCAGATGGTGCTGACCAGCATTGATTGCCCGACCTGCGGACGCAAGATGGGTATTCGTACCGCCAGTACCGGCGTTTTCCTTGGTTGCTCCGGCTACGCACTTTCCCCGAAAGAGCGTTGCAAAACCACCATTAACCTGGTGCCGGAAAACGAAGTATTGAACGTGCTGGAAGGCGATGACGCGGAAACGAACGCATTGCGCGCCAAACGCCGCTGCCAGAAGTGCGGTACGGCAATGGACAGTTATCTCATCGATCCTAAGCGCAAATTGCATGTGTGTGGTAATAACCCAACCTGCGACGGCTACGAGATCGAAGAGGGTGAATTCCGTATCAAGGGTTATGACGGTCCTATCGTAGAGTGCGAAAAATGTGGTTCTGAAATGCACCTGAAAATGGGACGTTTCGGCAAGTACATGGCGTGTACTAACGACGAGTGTAAAAACACCCGTAAGATCCTGCGTAACGGTGAAGTTGCTCCGCCGAAAGAAGATCCGGTTCCGCTGCCGGAACTGCCGTGTGAAAAATCTGACGCGTATTTCGTGTTACGTGATGGTGCTGCAGGTATCTTCCTGGCGGCCAATACGTTCCCGAAATCACGTGAGACTCGTGCGCCGTTGGTGGAAGAGTTGTACCGCTTCCGCGATCGCCTGCCGGAAAAACTGCGTTATCTGGCAGATGCGCCGCAAACAGACCCGGATGGTAACAAGTCTATGGTTCGTTTCAGCCGTAAAACCAAGCAGCAATACGTTGCCGCTGAGAAAGACGGTAAGGCGACAGGCTGGTCCGCGTTCTTCGTTGACGGTAAATGGGTAGAAGGGAAGAAATAACAGCGTTTCGGCTGAATTTCTCCTCAAAGGGTCGCGAAAGCGGCCCTTTTTGTTTCTGGCATATTATTTTTTGTCATACCTATACAGCGGACATATAAATGATATAGTGGTTATAGTTAACAGTCTTTTTATTATTAAATCGTATTAGCAGCGCCCACGAGCCTGCACTGAAACGATGATTTGATGGCGCGAATCGGGATGGCATAACATGAAATTACAGCAGCTTCGCTACATTGTTGAGGTGGTGAACCACAACCTTAATGTCTCCTCAACGGCGGAAGGGCTTTATACCTCTCAGCCCGGTATCAGTAAGCAAGTTCGTATGCTGGAAGATGAACTTGGCATCCAGATTTTCGCCCGTAGTGGTAAGCATCTGACCCAGGTTACGCCAGCGGGGCAGGAAGTCATCCGTATTGCGCGCGAAGTACTGTCTAAGGTAGATGCTATTAAGTCCGTTGCTGGCGAACATACCTGGCCGGATAAAGGCTCGCTATATATCGCCACCACGCACACCCAGGCACGTTACGCTTTGCCGAACGTGATTAAAGGTTTTATTGAGCGATATCCTCGTGTTTCATTGCATATGCATCAGGGATCGCCGACGCAAATTGCCGAAGCCGTCTCGAAAGGGAATGCGGATTTTGCCATCGCGACGGAAGCCCTGCATCTGTATGACGATCTGGTGATGTTACCTTGCTACCACTGGAACCGTTCGATTGTCGTCACGCCGGATCATCCGCTGGCGGGAAAATCTTCGGTTTCTATTGAGGAACTGGCACAGTATCCACTGGTGACCTACACCTTTGGATTTACCGGGCGTTCGGAGCTGGACACCGCGTTTAACCGTGCGGGTCTGGAGCCGCGTATTGTTTTTACCGCGACCGATGCCGATGTTATTAAAACCTATGTCCGTCTGGGTCTCGGCGTGGGTGTAATTGCCAGTATGGCGGTTGATCCTGTTTCCGATCCTGACCTGGTACGTGTGGATGCGCACGATATCTTCAGCCATAGCACCACCAAAATTGGTTTTCGTCGCAGCACCTTCTTACGTAGTTACATGTATGATTTCATTCAACGTTTCGCGCCGCATCTGACGCGTGATGTGGTGGACACGGCGGTGGCACTGCGTTCCAACGATGATATTGAAGCCATGTTTAAAGATATTAAATTGCCTGAGAAATAATAACGGTTGTTACCTCGTCGGTATCCGTAAGCATAAAGTGATACCGACGGGAGAGTCTGAATTTATTCATTATTTCTCCTCCTATATATTAACCATATATTATTTATGGAAAAAGTTCTCTAAAGTAGTTTCAAATTAGTCAGCTTGCCAAAAATCACTCTCAAATATTCATAATTGATCAAACAATTGATTTATTTATCAGATCGAATCCGAAAATTAACTGGCTTTTTTTCGCCTTTTTTATTAGGATTTCTCCTATCTGATGATTAATTGTACCAATTGTTTGGTGCCTAAATGATAAGTGATTTCGATAGTATGAGGTTAGCGATGCCTTCAGGAAACCAGCCTGCACGCCGGGATCCCGCGATGAAACGTAAAGCCTGGTTCGCCGTGTTTCTTGGCTCTGCGATATTCTGGATTATTGTCGCACTCGTGGCCTGGAACGTGTGGGGGTAAGTATGTCCGCACCGGAGCAGCACTCTACCGTGACGCCAGCGTCTCATGACCATGAGCAAGAGAGCAAAACCGTAGCCGAGAAAGATCCAAAGATACCCGAATCCTGGAATCTTTCTCCTGAACAACGGGCGTTTATTGATCTGTTAACCGATGATGATAAACAGAAACAATAATTCGTACGTATTTTATAATAATAACGATTACCTAGTGGCCTTAAATATCGAATCGTTTATCCCATGTATTCACCATCAGCCACCTAATCAACGTATTATCGATTGCGCTATTGCCTGCTGAATATTCATCCTATTCATCTACACGGCTAGACCTTACTCCCTACCATTGACCTCACTTCGCGCTTTTGTATCGCGCGCTACTTTTATCAATTTGAGTTGTTATCAAAGCGTTACATTTTGTTTGTGTTATCTTTAATACTAACCCTGAGGAAATCAGGGGATCCAACCCTGTCATTTAAGGAGGAGCTATGTCGTCGACCCTACGAGAAGCCAGTAAGGACACATTGCAGGTTAAAGATAAAACCTACCGCTACTACAGTTTACCTCTGGCCGCTAAATCACTGGGTGATATCACCCGACTACCAAAATCGCTGAAAGTGTTACTGGAAAACCTGCTTCGTTGGCAGGATGGTAATTCCGTAACCGAAGATGATATTCATGCGCTCGCGCATTGGCTGAAGACTGCCCATGCCGATCGTGAAATTGCCTATCGACCCGCTCGTGTTCTGATGCAGGATTTTACCGGCGTGCCGGCGGTGGTCGATCTGGCCGCCATGCGCGAAGCGGTGAAACGTTTGGGCGGAGATACAGCAAAAGTGAATCCGCTTTCGCCAGTGGACCTTGTCATTGACCACTCGGTAACGGTGGACCGTTTTGGTGATGATGATGCTTTCGAAGAAAACGTACGCCTGGAAATGGAACGTAACCATGAGCGTTATGTGTTCCTGAAATGGGGACAGCAGGCATTTAGTCGCTTCAGCGTTGTGCCGCCGGGAACGGGGATTTGCCACCAGGTTAACCTTGAATACCTCGGCAAAGCCGTCTGGAGCGAGTTACAGGACGGTGAGTGGGTGGCTTACCCTGACACGTTGGTCGGAACCGATTCCCATACGACAATGATTAATGGTCTCGGTGTGCTGGGATGGGGCGTTGGAGGCATTGAGGCCGAAGCAGCAATGCTGGGTCAACCCGTCTCTATGCTTATCCCGGATGTTGTGGGCTTTAAACTGGTGGGCAAGCTGCGGGAAGGTATCACCGCGACTGACTTGGTTCTGACCGTCACCCAGATGCTGCGTAAGCACGGCGTGGTCGGTAAATTTGTTGAATTCTACGGTGATGGCCTGGACACCTTACCGCTGGCCGACCGGGCAACCATTGCGAATATGTCACCGGAATACGGCGCAACCTGCGGTTTCTTCCCGATCGATAGCATCACTCTTGAATATATGCGTCTGAGTGGGCGCAGTGAGGAGCAGGTTGAGCTGGTCAGCGCCTATGCCAAAGCGCAGGGCATGTGGCGTAATCCTGGGGATGAACCCGTATTTACCAGTTCACTGGAGCTGGATATGGGCAGTGTAGAAGCTAGCCTTGCCGGACCGAAGCGTCCGCAGGATCGGGTGGCACTGGCTGATGTCCCGAAAGCGTTTTCGGCGAGTAATGAACTCGAAGTGAATAGCTCACTGAAAGATCGCCAGCCAGTGGACTATACAATGAACGGTCACCAGTACCAGCTGCCGGATGGTGCTGTGGTTATTGCAGCGATTACTTCCTGTACCAACACCTCTAACCCAAGCGTATTGATGGCGGCGGGGCTGCTGGCGAAAAAAGCAGTGACGCTGGGTCTGAAACGTCAGCCATGGGTGAAAGCCTCGCTGGCGCCAGGATCGAAGGTGGTGTCTGATTATCTGGCGCAGGCAGGGTTCACGCCGTACCTTGATGAGCTGGGATTTAACCTTGTAGGTTATGGCTGTACCACCTGTATCGGTAACTCGGGTCCGTTACCCGATCCTATCGAGACTGCTATCAAAAAAGGCGACCTCACCGTTGGTGCTGTGCTTTCCGGCAACCGAAACTTTGAGGGGCGTATCCATCCGCTCGTGAAGACCAACTGGTTAGCGTCTCCGCCGCTGGTGGTGGCCTATGCGCTGGCGGGGAATATGAATATCAATCTGACGAAAGATCCGTTAGGGCATGACAGAAAGGGCGATCCTGTATATCTGAAAGATATCTGGCCGACGGCTCAGGAAATTGCCCGTGCCGTGGAGCAGGTCTCTACCGCCATGTTCCATAAAGAGTATGCTGAAGTGTTTGAAGGCACGCCGGAATGGAAAGCAATCCAGGTTGATCGGGCTGATACCTATGGCTGGCAGTCTGACTCAACCTATATCCGCTTGTCGCCGTTCTTCGATGGTATGCAGGCGACGCCGGATCCGGTCCAGGACATTCATGGTGCGCGTATCCTTGCAATGCTTGGAGATTCCGTCACCACCGACCATATTTCTCCTGCCGGCAGTATCAAGCCGGATAGCCCGGCAGGTCGTTATCTGCAAAGCCACGGCGTGGAGCGTAAAGATTTTAACTCCTACGGTTCACGACGCGGGAATCATGAAGTGATGATGCGTGGCACCTTTGCCAATATTCGTATTCGCAATGAGATGGTACCCGGCGTGGAAGGTGGGATGACGCGTCATTTGCCGGGAACTGAGGTAGTGGCTATCTATGATGCGGCTATGCAATATCAACAGGAGAATATCCCTCTGGCGGTTATTGCCGGGAAAGAGTATGGCTCCGGCTCCAGCCGCGACTGGGCGGCGAAAGGCCCGCGCTTGCTGGGGGTTCGCGTGGTTATTGCTGAATCCTTTGAGCGAATTCACCGTTCTAACCTGATTGGTATGGGGATTTTGCCGCTGGAATTCCCACAGGGCGTCACGCGTAAAACGCTGGGACTAACCGGTGAGGAAGCGATCGATATTACGGATCTGCAAAACATCAAACCGGGTGCAACAGTGCCGGTGAGTATGGTTCGCTCGGATGGACGTAAAGAAGTTGTTTTATGCCGCTGCCGTATCGATACCGCGACGGAGCTAACGTACTACCAAAACGATGGCATTCTGCACTACGTGATTCGTAATATGTTGAGCTAGAAGTAAAAAGCCTGCGAGAGCAGGCTTTTTTATCGACGGTAACAATTATTACTTGCCCAGCAAATGTCCCATCTTGGCGGCTTTGGTGTCCAGGTAATGTTCATTGTTCGGGTTACGACCCACAATCAGCGGCACGCGTTCAACAATGTTGATTCCCGCTTCGGTCAGAATTTCCACTTTTTTCGGGTTATTGGTCAGCAAACGAACTTCGTCCACACCAAGCAGCTTGAACATATCCGCACACAGCGTGAAATCACGCTCATCTGCCGCAAAGCCCAACTGATGGTTAGCTTCAACGGTATCATAACCCTGGTCCTGCAACGCGTAGGCGCGGATTTTATTGAGCAGGCCGATATTGCGTCCTTCCTGACGATGATAAAGCAGGATACCGCGCCCTTCTTCAGCAATATGGGTGAGAGCCGCTTCGAGCTGGAAACCGCAATCGCAACGCAGGCTAAACAATGCATCGCCAGTCAGACATTCAGAGTGGACACGCGCCAGGACAGGCGTTTGGCCTGTGATATCGCCAAAAACCAGTGCGACGTGATCGTGTCCGGTTGCCAGTTCTTCAAATCCCACCATCAGGAAATCACCCCAGGGGGTTGGCAGTTTGGCTTCTGCCACACGTTTAAGCTGCATGTAATTCTCCAGATTATGCTGGCACTGTCGTGCCGTCGCCTGTTGGCTTCTGTTCTATATTGCACTATTTTGCCATAAGGCAACGATGTTCACCTAATCGCGACAACGGATTCGCTTTTGGAATGGCACAAAATTGTCAATTTCCCCGGCATGCGCTTTTTTCAGTTATGATTGTGAGACTTATCGACGAAAGGAGAGGCAATGCTGTCAATTGCAAAGCGCACTGCGGTCGGGGCCGGGCTGCTACTTATTATGCCGGTTGCCGTATGGGTATCGGGCTGGAGCTGGCAGCCGGGACATAACGTTTGGTGGCTAAAATCTCTGTACTGGATAACGGAAACGGTGACGCAGCCGTGGGGTATTATCACTCACGTTGTTCTCTGTGCATGGTTTCTGTGGTGTCTGCGTTTTCGTCTGAAAGCTGCGGTAATGCTGTTTGCGATCCTGGCTGCGGCAATTTTAGTCGGTCAGGGCGTGAAGTCCTGGGTTAAAGACAGGGTGCAGGAACCTCGGCCCTTTGTCGTGTGGCTGGAAAAAACGCACCATATCCCTGTTGATGAGTTCTACACTTTAAAACGTAAAGATCGTGGTCACTTAGTTAAAGAGCAATTGGCCGAACAACAGGATATTCCGACGTTTCTACGTAAGCACTGGCAAAAAGAAACAGGGTTTGCCTTTCCGTCAGGGCATACGATGTTTGCCGCCAGTTGGGCTTTACTGGCTGTAGGGCTGTTATGGCCACGCCGACGTACGCTGACGATTGTGTTTTTACTTATCTGGGCTACGGGCGTTATGGGCAGCCGCTTGCTATTAGGCATGCACTGGCCCCGTGATTTGGTCGTTGCAACACTGATTTCATGGTTGCTGGTAACACTGGCGACATGGCTTGCGCAGCGGGTATGCGGACCATTAACGCCGCCTGTGCAGGAGGAAAAAGAAATCGCTCAGCGTGAACAAGAAAGTTAGCCATGATTGATTTTTCGAATTTTGCCCTTAAATCAGAAAGGGGAAAGCGCTTTTCCGTTTCGCACTCGTTGTGAAAATGGTAATTTAAAGGGCTCAACGCGGTAAGTTGTACACGATTTATTCGCTCAAACCACATAACGGGAAGTAATGTGAAATATTTACTCATTTTCTTACTGGTGTTGGCGATTTTTGTTATTTCGGTGACATTAGGTGCGCAAAACGATCAACAGGTTACGTTTAATTACCTGCTGGCTCAGGGCGAGTATCGTATCTCTACGCTGCTTGCTGTATTGTTTGCCGCAGGTTTCGCGATTGGTTGGTTAATTTGCGGCCTTTTCTGGCTGAAGGTTCGTGTGTCTCTTGCGCGTGCCGAACGTAAAATCAAACGACTGGAAAACCAGCTTACGCCTGCGACCGACGTTGCGGTTTCTGCCGATTCGTCGGTTGTGAAGGAATAATTATTTATGTTGGAGTTGTTGTTTCTGCTTTTGCCTGTAGCCGCTGCCTATGGGTGGTATATGGGTCGCAGAAGTGCGCAACAAACCAAGCAGGATGAAGCTAACCGTCTTTCCCGTGACTATGTCGCCGGGGTTAACTTCCTCCTGAGCAACCAACAAGACAAAGCGGTGGATCTGTTCCTCGATATGCTAAAAGAGGATACGGGCACCGTTGAGGCTCATCTCACCCTCGGAAACCTGTTTCGCTCGCGCGGTGAAGTCGACCGTGCAATCCGCATCCATCAAACGTTAATGGAAAGTGCTTCGCTAACCTACGAGCAGCGTTTGTTGGCCGTACAACAGCTGGGGCGCGACTACATGGCCGCAGGTCTGTACGACCGCGCGGAAGACATGTTTAATCAGCTTACCGATGAAACAGATTTTCGCGTCGGTGCATTACAGCAACTGCTGCAAATTTATCAGGCGACCAGCGAATGGCAGAAAGCGATTGATGTTGCAGAACGCCTGGTGAAGCTCGGTAAAGATAAACAACGTATCGAGATAGCTCACTTTTACTGCGAACTGGCCTTACAGCAGATGGGCAGCGACGATATGGATCGCGCCATGACGCTGTTGAAAAAAGGGGCTGCGGCAGACAAAAACAGTGCACGTGTTTCCATCATGATGGGCCGTGTGTACATGGTGAAAGGCGATTACGCGAAGGCCGTTGAAAGTCTGCAACGCGTGATTTCTCAGGATAAAGAACTGGTCAGCGAAACGCTGGAAATGCTGCAAAGCTGCTACCAGCATCTGGGGAAAAACGATGAGTGGGCCGAGTTTTTACGTCGGGCCGTTGAGGAGAATACTGGCGCCGCCGCAGAGCTGATGCTGGCCGATATTCTTGAAGCGCGTGAGGGGACTGATACCGCTCAGGTTTATATTACCCGCCAGCTACAACGCCATCCTACGATGCGCGTGTTCCACAAGTTGATGGATTACCATCTTAACGAAGCAGAAGAAGGGCGCGCGAAAGAGAGCCTGATGGTTCTGCGCGATATGGTCGGGGAGCAGGTGCGCAGCAAGCCTCGGTATCGTTGCCAGAAGTGCGGATTTACCGCATATACACTGTACTGGCACTGCCCATCCTGTCGCTCATGGTCAACCATTAAGCCTATTCGCGGACTTGATGGGCTGTAATTTTTAAAAAAAACTTCACTTTAGTTACAACATACTAATGAACTGTAACCAATCCATCCTCAGCCACCGTTGCCAAATTCGCCTGGCAGAAATGTAATCGCGCCTGTTAATTTTCTATTGCCGCAGGTAGAATGCACGCCGTTTACCCATTTTGCGCCGCCGATGGCGCCCATCCTCAGGAAGGTCTGGTCATGACGTTTACTGCTTCATCTTCTTCTCGTGCTGTTACTGATTCTCCTGTCGTTGTCGCTCTCGATTATTCCAATCGTGATAAAGCATTAGCTTTTGTCGACAGAATTGATCCTCGTGATTGCCGTTTGAAAGTGGGCAAAGAGATGTTCACGCTTTTTGGACCTCAGTTGGTTCGCGATTTACAACAGCGTGGCTTTGACGTTTTTCTTGATTTGAAATTTCATGATATTCCCAACACTACCGCACATGCCGTTGCGGCAGCTGCCGAGCTTGGCGTGTGGATGGTTAACGTTCATGCTTCAGGTGGGGCGCGTATGATGACCGCTGCACGTGAAGCCCTGGCGCCTTTTGGCAAGGATGCGCCGCTGCTGATTGCAGTAACAGTTCTGACCAGTATGGAAGCCAGCGATCTTGCCGACCTAGGCGTGACGTTGTCACCTGCGGAGCATGCGGAAAGGCTGGCGCGCTTAACCCAACATTGTGGTTTGGATGGCGTCGTATGCTCCGCGCAGGAAGCAGTGCGATTCAAGCAGGCATTTGGCCAGGCATTTAAACTGGTTACGCCGGGTATTCGCCCTGAAGGCAGCGAGGCAGGCGACCAGCGTCGCATTATGACGCCGGAACAGGCACAGTCAGCTGGCGTGGATTATATGGTTATTGGTCGTCCGGTCACACAGTCGGCAGATCCGGCTCAGACGCTGAAGATGATCAATGCCTCCCTGAAACGAGGTGCGTAAATGAACGACTCAAATTCTCGTCTGGTCTACTCAACTGACACCGGGCGTATTGATGAACCGAAAGCCGTCCCAGAGCGTCCCAAAGGCGACGGCATTGTCCGTATCCAGCGACAGACCAGTGGCCGCAAAGGTAAGGGCGTGTGCCTGATTACTGGAATAGATCAGGACGATGCTGAACTGACCAAATTAGCTGCGGAACTGAAGAAAAAATGTGGTTGCGGCGGGGCAGTGAAGGATGGCGTGATTGAGATACAGGGTGATAAACGCGACCTGATTAAATCGCTGCTGGAAGCCAAAGGAATGAAAGTTAAATTGGCTGGCGGTTAATAAAAAAAGCCACGGAATTTTTCCGTGGCTTTTTAATAATACAGACCTGAAAAAGTAAACGTATTATTATATCGAGCCGTTTAACCGTAAATTATTTACCCACCTGGTGGCCAATAATACCACCTACTGCAGCACCACCCAGCGTGCCTAGCGTGCTGCCGTCAGTCAGGACTGCACCACCGATTGCACCAGCACCAGCACCAATTGCGGTGTTACGGTCACGTTTGGACCAGTTAGAGCAGGCACTCAGCGACATTGCCAGAGTAATCGCCAAAATGGCAGCGGTCATTTTTTTGCTCGTTACTAACATAATACTTTCTCCTGAATTATTGATTCACGGAATCCAGTGTTCTTTAAGAATAGCGCTAAATTTAGGCTAACGAAGATATTTCCGTGAAACCGTTTAGCGAAGGCATGACAAACACTATCCTGAGATTGGAGGTTCGTTCCTGTTATATCGCTAACATTAATTTTACGACTTAATCCTATTAACGACAGGTAAAAAGTCTTAATTGGACTGTCAGATAACTCTCAGAGAGGAGATGATTTGCCGACTGACAAATCATCTGCTGAAGATTTTATGCGTTCGCATCAATGATATTGACGGTTAATCCTGAATGCTCAAGCTGCATTTGTACGCTGGCGCTGAGTCTGGAATCCGTGACTACGCGGCTGAATCGCTCTAATGGACCTAGTGTGTAAGGGTGAATGGCTTCGAATTTTGAGCTGTCAGTAAGCACAATAACTTCTGCACCTTTTTCCAGCACCGCGTTAACCACATCAGAACGCATCATGTCACGTCCGGTGAAGCCGGTGTCAGCCTGCCAGCCATCAATGCCGATAAAGGCCTTACTGAAGTGTACCTGCTGGATAAACTGGCGAGTTAAGGGCCCCACCATGCTTTCGCTTTTTTTCTGATAGATCCCGCCAAGGAGAATCACTTCGCAGGGGGTTTCTTTCAGCAGATGGGCTATATAACTGCTGACGGTAATGATGGTGACATCTTTTTGCTCCGCCAGCGTTCTGGCCAAGAGCGCATTGCTGCTGCCGTTTTCAATGAATACGGACTCGCCAGGGCTTACCAAAGATGCGGCAAATTCTGCCAGTTCACGCTTCAGCGTAAAATTAGTCATCATGCGCGTTTCCACATCATCACTGTTCAATGAAACAGCAAAACCGTGCGCACGGCGTAAATAGCTCTGTTTCTCCAGTGTGTTCAGATCCTGTCGAATCGTCACTTCTGAGACACCGGTGATTTTTGCCAGTTCGGCAACGCTCATCTGACCTTTATCAGTCACCATCTGCAAAATAGATTGTTGTCGGGAATTCATAATATTAATTTTATTGCAATATTGTATCGGAAATTAAACGGAAACTGCCTCATATGCAGTTTGCTTATAGCAGCGATATTAAAGGGTTAATGTCATCAGATCTCCCAGGGAGCCTTGTGCTTTTTGGGCAAAGACTCGGCATCTTCTTTGGCCGTGTCTAGCAGCTCAGCCTTCAGAATTTCGAGATTGTGGATGGCTGAGTGGTAATCACCTGCAACGAGGATATCCAGCACGGTATCAATGCGTTCGGCCAGACGCTGAGCGTCGATATCAGACATGGTTATCATCCTAATAGCAATAGAGTTTGAATTTCATGATGCAGAATTTCATGGCAAAAGAGAAGGGAAAAATAGTATTAACTATCAATGATAGAAGAATATTATATATTCTGTTATTACATGCAGATAGGATCGTTACGTAATGTCCATTTATGGCTATTAATGACGTTTGATCCCACAGCATTAGCGCGTTTTTTTATTCAGATGTCGTCGATACCAACGTTCAAATGCAGCCGCTGGCATTGGTTTGGCAAACAAAAAACCCTGACGTTCGTTGACGCCATTTTTGGTTAAAAAGGCATCCTCTTTCGCGCTTTCAACACCTTCGGCGATGACCTGCAGATTGAGTGCTTGTGCGACCGCAACAATGGCACGTACCAGCGACTGCGAAATAGGTTGTTTGTGTACATCCCTGACAAAGGTCTGATCCAGTTTAATTGCATCAAGCGGGAAGCGGGCCAGTTGAGACAGTGACGAATATCCAGTACCAAAATCATCCAAATGGATTTGCGCCCCCAACTGGCTAAACTGCTGAATGACGGACAGTGCCAACTGCTCATTTTCAATCAAACTGCTTTCCGTTAACTCGACATCGATGGGGCAATATTCAAAGTCGAGTTCATGAAGCACCTGTTTGAGATCGGTAAATAGCGTCTGATCGGCGAGCTGGCGGGCAGAAACGTTTACCGCCACGCGCAGATTGATTCCCTTGGCGCGCCATTTTGCGACCTGACGCACAACGTCCAGAATAACCCAGCGACCCAGCGGAACGATAAGCCCTGATTCTTCGGCGTAGGAGATAAATTCCAGTGGTGGAATGAGGCCGCGTTCCGGAGACTGCCAGCGTACCAGCGCCTCCAGGCTGCGCACTTCGCCTCGCCAGGTTATCTTTGGCTGATAATGGATAACCAGTTGATCGTTTTCCAGCGCCTTGCGCAGGTTAGTATCCAGCCACAGGTATTCAAATACCCGCTGATTCATTTCCGGAGAGAAAACACAAAACTGTCCGCGGCCGCCTTCTTTCGCGGTGTACATGGCCGTATCGGCGTTACGAATGACGCTCTCGCAGTCCTGACCATGCTGTGGAGCGAGGGAAATACCAATAGAGCAGCCTGTATAGACTTCAATCAGGCCAATGCGAAAGGGTTGACGCAGGCGTGTCAGAATGCGTGATGCGGTAGCTTCCAGAGTGCTCTGGGACGTTTCGGTGGCAAGGACGATAAATTCATCACCGCCAAACCGAGCCAATAGCTGGTTGTCGTCAAGACAACTGAGGATTGCAAGCGACACACTCTGTAATAGCTGATCGCCAAACATATGCCCGTAGGCATCGTTCACCTTTTTGAAGTTATCCAGATCGAGATATACAATCCCAACCTGAGTATCACCTGCGTTCTCAATCGCGTCGCTTATCAGCTCATGAATGGCGTTACGGTTCGGTAATCCGGTGATGGAGTCGGTATTAGCCAACATACGCAGGCGTTCCTGCGCGCGGCGTTCTTCAGTGATATCGGTGCCGGAACAGATCAGAAATATTTCGTTCTTGCCGCTACCGTTATGTACAAACTTATTGCGAAAAAGAAACAGGCGCTGACCTTTGCAGGTCTTCACCCAACGTTCGACTTCATATGAGTTGCCTTCGCGAAAAAAGACCTCGATGTTGCGTCTGGAGGCTGCGGCTTCACGTCGACTCATAAACAGTGTGAATACGCTTTGGCCAATGACTTCACGTTCTCTGAGTCCGGTGTACTCTTCGCACAGACGGTTAAAACGCTGAATATTGCCCATGCGGTCAAGAATGACAATAACGGAATTGGCTTCTGAAACCACCTGTTCGGCAAAAGAGAGACCTTGAGCCAGGTCGCGTGCGACGGAAGGGGTGTCATCCCAGGCTGATGCGCTGCCGGCCCATTCGCGCTTATTGATTTTCCGCCCGACCAAATGTACCGGAATATCGTCATCTTCAATGGGTAACGTCATCAACAGGCTTGACGTAATTACCGTCATCTCGCGAATGCGGTCGGCCTGCTCGGGTGATAATTCGATGGTCTGCTCAGCGTCTGCTGTTTCGTCAATAGAGAAATGCAGGATGTTGCAATCCTCTGACAAACGCCAGTAGGGGTTATGAGTGCCCACATAGCTATACAACGTAACCAGCTCCCGGACGTCTTTCATGATGTGTACTATCCCGTTTAAAGCGCATAAAGCCTCAAAAGTAAGGGTAGCCATGATTCATTCAGGGTGATTATGGCTGAACGTATTGTTTTATTTATATATTTATATGTAATCCAGAATCCATAAAAAGCAAAGCCAGCCGAACTGAAAAATAGTAAAAAAAAATTTTGACTGGATAAGAGAAGTGTAGTGTGTGGTTGAAATTTGGCCGCTAAAAAAAGAAAACGACCTTTCAAAAAAGAGAAAGGTCGTTGGATTTGTCAGTTTACGCTGCTGGACGCGCGATAACGCTACGGGTTTCCATGCGAACTTCGGCGATAGTTACGTCAATCACATCAGTGACTTTGTAAACCACTTCACCTTTGATTTGTACGGTACCACTTTCCTGGCTGCAGACCAGTTCATCACGCACGGCGTGCAGGAAGGGGGCAGGAATAAAGGCAACAGCGCCATTATCAACCAAACGTACGCGCATGCCGCCGCGGCTGACGTCGATGATCTCGGCCGCAAAGCGGGTGTCGGTTCCGGCTTTATCACTCAGGAAACGGGCGTATAGCCAGTCACCCACGTCACGCTCAGCCATCCGGTTCAGGCGACGACGTTCTGCCATTTGCACGGTGGTATCATCCTGAGGTCGAGCGACGGTTTCGCCTTTGATGACAGCCTTAAGCAGACGGTGGTTGATCATATCGCCGTACTTACGGATTGGGGAAGTCCAGGTGGCATATGCCTCCAGACCCAACCCAAAGTGTGGACCTGGCTCAATACTAATTTCAGCGTAAGACTGGAAGCGGCGAATTCGGCTGTCGAGGAAGCCGGATGGCTGTGCATCCAGTTCGCGGCGCAGTTTGCAGAAACCTTCCAGTGTCAGTACTTCTTCGGCATCGACGTGCATACCGTGGGTTTTCAGCAGCGCGGCCAGAGCATCGGCGTTGGCCGGGTCGAATCCCATATGGACGTTATAAATACCGAAGCCCAGCTTGTCGCGAAGCACACGGGCGGCGCAAATATTTGCCGCAATCATGGATTCTTCCACGATACGGTTTGCGATGCGGCGTGGCTCAGCGACGATGTCCAGTACTTCACCTTTTTCACCGAGAACGAAACGGTAATCCGGGCGATCTTTAAAGACCAGCGCGTGGTTATGACGCCACTCTCCTCGGCTCAGGCAAATACGATGCAGCAGACGGATTTGTTCCGCAATCGCGTCGTTTTCTGGTTGCCACTCGCCAGTACCTTCCAGCCAGTCGGAAACATAGTCATAGGCCAGCTTCGCTTTAGACTCGATGGTTGCGGCGAAGAAGGTGATGTTGTCTTCAATCGTGCCATCGGCGGTAATGCTCATACGACAAGCTAAAACCGGGCGCACTTCGTTCGCGCGCAGAGAGCAGAGATCGTCAGACAATTCACGTGGTAACATCGGGATATTGAACCCCGGTAAATAATTGGTGAACGCGCGAATTTTTGCCGTTTTATCCAGCTTACTGCCTTCTGCAATCCAGGCTGTTGGGTCGGCAATGGCGACGGTTAATTGTAGCGTGCCGTCAGCTTGTTCTTCAGCATACAGCGCATCGTCCATATCTTCGGTGCTGGCGCTGTCGATGGTGACGAAATTGAGGGCGGTTAAATCTTCACGAACCAGGCCTTCGTCCAGCATTTCGGTTGCTACACCGTCTGGGGCTTCTTTTTCCAGATTATGGCGTGCCAGTGTGACCCACCACGGGACAAAGTGGTCATCAGCAAAAGTGATAAATTGGGTTAACTCGGCGTAGAAGGTGCGATCGCCTTTCAGCGGATGGCGGCGCATTTCTGCAACAGCCCAGTCGCCTTCTTTAAATTCATGTTCAACGCCGCGGGCTGCACGACAAGGAATAGCATCTTTCAGTAACGGATGATCCGGCACAATGGACAGACGGTCATTTTTGCCCTGAACTTTACCCACGAAGCGCGTCAGGAAGGGTTCGATCAGTTCTTCCGGCTCAGCAGACTCACGATCTTTTTCTGTATGGATAACCGCAACAATACGGTCGCCATGCATCACTTTTTTCATCTGCGGCGGTGGAATGAAATAGCTTTTTTGTGCATCGACTTCCAGGAAGCCAAAGCCTTTTTCCGTGGCTTTTACCACCCCTTCAGCACGTGGCGTCTGGGAATGTAGTTGCTGTTTAAGCTGCGCTAGCAGCGGGTTGTCCTGAAGCATAATTGTCTATTTTCGTGGCTAAAAGAGCGGCTGACAGTTTTACGCGATTCTGCCAGTTGCAGCAAGCGCTCTTTCAGTAAGTGGATCGGTTAATCAGTGTCGCCCAGCGCGATTTTCAAGCGATTCAACCATCCGCACAATCCACTCCAGGCTAGCAGGTTAATGGCCTGCTCTGAAGAGATTCCCTGATCGAACAAAGGCGTTAACAGTGCGGTGCTAAAGCGGTCGGGCGCCCGGGTCAGCCATTGTACCGCCTGTAGGGTGACGCGCTCAACCGGATGTCGTTGTTCCCACCGTTGTAATTCACGTTCATCCTGACGAAGAACGGTAATGGCCTCGGTTAATTCATGAGTTGAATACGCATGTTCATTAAAACAGGCCACGCTGCCATTAATCCGTGAAGTCATCAGCGTCGCCAATGAAAATGCCTGTACCGGTATCCCGCTACGTTGCGTGCTGGAAATGAGCGACCCGAGTAAATCCAAAATGACGGGGGAATGTATCAGTAATGGCAGTAACGCTTGCAGTTCCTCGGGATAACGTCTGTCTATCGACTCATCATGATTAAGATGTTTTTCAATCGGAAATGGCGAAGCGTGCCAGGTAGCGTTTGCTGCACTAAATGGTGAAGCGTGAGCGAATTGTTGTATATCGAGACCCGGAATTCGGCGCACCGGATGTCCACACCAGGCCTGAAACAGGGCCACGATACGGGCCTGAAAACCGACGAATCCGATAATTTGATTCATCAGAATACTATCGCTGGTGGTCAGCCCGACTGCATCCAGATGCTGGCGATCGCGCGCGCCTATCACGGCAGGAGAGCTGGCAAGTTGACGAGCATATTGGGTGATTTGCGCCAGTCGATGGTTACTTTCCCGCGAGGAGTCCGGCCCAGGAAGCGGTGTTAGACGCGCGGCATAGTGATTACATAATCGCTGGACGCCATATACCTGAGCGACGGTTAACGCCGTACTCATCCGTTCATAGGCGCTGAATGTGTGCATCTGACTCAGGTTTACGTGGGTCGGGAAGAGGATCTGTGCAAGTTTACGGGCAGGGATTAACCAGGATTGAAAAGGTAAAAGGGCGTCATCAGATATCGCCAGATCCAGTAAAAAGCAGTCGTCGACATGAGCGGCTTCCGGCACCAGCGGCAGAACATCTTGTGGATACATGCTGGATTGCGTCTCATGATACCAGTGGCTTTTGCCTTCAATTCGGCGTTGTTCCATGGGCGGTCCTTGGTCTAAAAAGTGGCGACCCGGACACGTCGTCATACCACTACGCCGGATCGTTTGCGCTGCAATATCCTGACGTAAGCAGAAGAGGGGATGAAAGATTGTTACGTGATAATAAATATCAGAAAAGCATATATGGGACAGGGTAGAGGGGAATTAAAAACGAGCATCACGGGCGACGGTGGGCCGCCCAGAGAAGAGTGGATGATTATTTCAGTTCTAGTTCATTCATTGCAGCGATGCTGAAACCACCGTCAACGTGTACAACTTCACCTGAGATACCGGCAGAAAGATCGGAACACAGGAATGCCGCAGAGTTGCCCACATCTTCAATGGTAACAGTGCGGCGAATCGGCGTAACAGCTTCGCAATGGGCCAGCATTTTACGGAAATCTTTGATACCGGAAGCGGCGAGGGTGCGGATTGGACCTGCGGAAATTGCGTTTACGCGTACGCCTTCAGGCCCCATTGCGTTAGCCATATAACGGACGTTTGCTTCCAATGAGGCTTTCGCCAGGCCCATCACGTTATAGTTAGGGATTGCACGCTCTGCGCCCAGATAGGACAACGTCAATAGCGCAGAGCCAGGGTTTAGCATAGAACGACATGCTTTTGCCATCGCAACAAAGCTATAAGCGCTAATGTCATGCGCAATTTTAAATCCTTCGCGGGTAACTGCATTCACATAATCACCATCCAGTTGGTCAGCAGGTGCGAAGCCGATGGAGTGTACGAAACCGTCGAATTTCGGCCAGGCTTTGCTCAGTTCAGCAAACATGGCGTCAATGCTGGCATCTTCAGCTACATCACACTGCAAAACAATGTTGGAGCCTAATTGCGCTGCAAATTCTTCCACACGACCTTTCAGCTTGTCGTTCTGGTAGGTGAACGCCAGTTCGGCACCTTCGCGATGCATCGCCTGAGCGATTCCCCATGCGATAGACAATTTACTGGCAAGGCCTGTCACCAGAATGCGCTTACCTGATAAAAAACCCATGGCTTTAATCCTTTTGGTTAACACTTATCTTTTATCAATCAATGAGTTATGATTGACGCATCAAACACACTCGAAATTGGCCTGAAATTATATCCCACGCTTTTTCCCTTGAGAATGGTTATCCGCCTCACGTGACCTGTCACGTTATTACATGTGAGGAGTATATCATC
The DNA here is from genome assembly GCF_030332375.1 of Citrobacter sp. Cpo148. Lineage (NCBI taxonomy): Bacteria > Pseudomonadati > Pseudomonadota > Gammaproteobacteria > Enterobacterales > Enterobacteriaceae > Citrobacter > Citrobacter sp. Cpo148. The sequence continues at coordinate 589,592 of NZ_JAOWHY010000043.1, read as the reverse complement.
CCCCTCCGCTTATGCTTCGTTCAGGCATCTAACGTCGGTGAATCAGAGAAAATACGAGGTTTCAAAGGCATTGAAATGGTATTATTTCATTGCTAGCTGATGTTAATAAACATAGCAAGGTAGGAACTTTCTTAAAACATAAAACATGACAATATTCAGCTTGTTATGATATATTGTTTTTATCGATCAATATCGATTCATTGATCGATATTATTGATTGATTGTGATTAGAAGTGCATTATCAGGATGTTATGATCAATTGGAGTGGTCTTATGCACTATCATTTCATCGCGGAACCGATGAGAGACACAACAGATAAATTACTGGGTGTAGAGATTAACGCCCGGTTTACTTCAGATACGGTTCACCCGTTGCATCCAGATTTCATCATTTCAGCGTGGGATAGCGAACAAAAGCGTAATTTCATGCTCGAGCAAATTCGACTAATTGCCGAAAAGCGTGACTGGTTTGAGCGCAACAGCCTTATTTGCACCCTGAACCTCATTGACGAAATGGCACTGCTGGCGATTGGTGATCCAGCCATCAAGTCGGCCTTACATGCTCTACCATTTATTGCACTGGAACTTTCAGAACGTTTTCTGTCGAATACCGTGTGCCTGAATAATCTGCTGATTAATTCACTTCGCGACGGCCCAAACGCATTGTGGTTGGGCGATCTTGGCTCCGGCAGCGTAGGGGCCAGTCCGCTGGTTTGCGGTCATTTTGACGTTGTGAAACTGGATCGCGGTTTCTTCCTGGAACAGGTAGAAAAACCGATGTTCCCGGTGCTGATCAAAAATATCAGGGAATATTGCGACCGTGTTGTGGTGAAGGGAGTAGAAACAGTACGACTTATCGACGAGGCCAGTACCGCAGGTGTCTGGGCAATGCAAGGTGGTGCCCTTTACCCGTCAGTCGCGTTTACCGAAGTTGATACGCTGCTCTTACCCACGTTGTGTCACTGATGACAGATTGCCCCCCGGTTGAGGAGGGCAGCCGTTTGCTAACGATCTTTTCGCCAGGCATCAGCGGTGAGCGCTTCGCCGAAATGACCTGCAATCAGGCGGCGGGTAAGCTCATGAAGCGGGGACGCCAGAACATCCGCTGTACTGCCGCGTTCTACCACTTCGCCCTGATGCATGACTAATACCTGATCGCTGATGTGCTTCATCATGCCAATATGTTGGGTCACATAGATATACGAAATCCCCTGTTTTTCCTGCAATTCCAGCATCAGATTGATGAGCTGTGAACGCATCGACATGTCCAGAGAGGCCAGGGCTTCGTCGGCGATAATGACTTTGGGGCGTAAAATGAGCGCACGGGCAAGGCCCAGACGCTGTTTTTGCCCTGGGGCCAACATATGTGGGTAATAGCTTACGTGATCGGGCAGCAGCCCGACCATGCGCATGGTCTCCACGATCTGTTTACGACGCTGCTCAGGCTCGAGGTCGGTATTCAGACGTAGCGGAAAATCAAGGATCTGCGAGATACGTTGCCGCGGATTAAGCGATGTTGACGGATCCTGGAAAATCATACGGATCCGCTGGCTACGAAATGAATAATCGCCATATTTTAACGGATGATCGTCAATCAGCAGCTCACCGCTGGTGGGTTCAATCATACCCGCCAACATTTTTGCTAGCGTAGATTTCCCCGAACCGTTTTCACCAATGACGGCGAGCGTCTGACGTTCACGCAGGGTGAAACTCAGGGGCTTAACGGCCTCAACGGTCTGGCGGCGAAATAAACCTGTCCGGTAGCGAAAGGTTTTGCTCAGATTACGAACTTCGAGCAGGGTTTCTACCATCTCACTCTCTCTCCATGTTCAGCGGGAAATGACAGGCGTAGAGATGATTCTTTGCTCCGGTCAGTCTTGGGGTTTCAATACATTCGCGTTGTGCATAAGGGCAGCGTGGCCCCAGACGACAGCCGATGGGTAATTGTTCCAGCAATGGAATAGCTCCTGGCATGGTATTCAGGCGGCTTTTGTGCGGCATTGCGCTACCAAAATCAGGAATAGCGCGAATCAACGCTTGAGTGTAAGGATGATGAGGAATGGTCACCAAATCTTTACTTGGCGCGGTTTCGACCGTTTGCCCGCAGTACATCACGTTGATTTTGTCAGCCCACTGGCTGAGCATTTGCAGGTCATGGCTAATCAACAAAATGGTGGTATTGCTGTTTTGATTCAGACGGGTTAGCAGACGGAAAATTTGCGCCTGGGTGGTTGGCTCCATCGCGTTCGTTGGTTCATCGGCAATCAGCAAACGCGGCTGATTCGCTAATGCGATAGCGATCATGACCTTCTGGCATTCGCCATCGGTCAGCTCATATGGAAAGCTGCGCATGGCGTCTTTATGGTCTTTTATCCCGACGCGGTGCAAGAGTTCAATCGCACGGCGTTTGCGCCAACCGATGCGCTGCCACCAGCGACCTTTGTAGGTCCATGCCGGAATATTTTGCATCAGTTGACGTCCGATACGCTCGGACGGATCGAGACATGACTGCGGCTCCTGAAAGATCATGGAGACGTTATGACCGACCAGTTTGCGTCGTTCACGCGCCGAAAGGCGTAGCAGATCGATATCATCAAAACGCATACGGTCTGCGGTTACGCGCCAGTTATCTTTAGCGACGCCACAAATGGCCTTAGCGATCAGACTTTTGCCGGAGCCAGATTCGCCGACCAGCCCGCGGATTTCACCCTCATTCAAGGTCATGCTGACACGATCAACAGCCTTTACCCAGTCGTCACCGGTCCTGAATTCAATGGTCAGGTTGCGGATATCCAGTAATGGCATTACTCCACCCCCGCAATAATTGCGCGGCGCACGCCGTCACCCAGTAGGTTAACCAGCAACACGCTTATCATAATTGCCGCGCCTGGCAGCATCACCGTCCACGGTGCGACATAAATCAGCTCCAGTGCGTCGCCGAGCATGGCTCCCCATTCCGGGGACGGCAGCTGTGCGCCAAGGTCGAGAAAACCCAGCGCGGCGATATCCAGAATCGCCATCGACAGTGCGCGGGTGATTTCAGTAATAAGGCCAGCGGTAATATTGGGCAGAACGGCGAACCACAGAATATTCAGTGTGGTTGCACCGTCCAGGCGAGCGGCAATGACGTACTCTTTCTCCAGCTCGTCATGCACCATGCTGTAAACGGAGCGCACCATGCGCGGCAGCAGCGCCAGCCAGACGGCAAACATGGCGTGTGTCAGATGCGGCCCGGCAAACGCCACCACAATAATCGCCAGCAGCAGAGAAGGGATCGACAGCAGGGTGTCCAGAATGTGGTTCAGCACCGCAGAGCGCAAGCCGTGCGTCGCACCGGCAACTACACCCAATACCAGACCACACAGCGTGGCGGCAAGAGTAACGACAAACGCGCCGCCAACGGTCGGGGCCGCACCGCTGAGCAGACGACTTAAAACGTCACGTCCCAGATCGTCAGTCCCGAGGAAGAATGAGACTTCGCCATAGCGCGACCATGACGGCGGTAAAAGCTGATAGCCGAGAAATTGCTGATCGATGCCGTAAGGGGCAAACCAACCACCAAAAATACACAGAATAGCCAGTCCCGCACAGCCGTACAGGCCGATCATCGCAGTCGCATCGCCATAGAAATTGCGCCATGCGGTGCGCAACGTACCTGGCGGGCGTTTTTCGCTGTAGACGCTATCGTAAGGCATACCATTCCTTATGTTTCAGAGGGTTAGCCATAGCACCCAAAATATCAGAGATGACGTTAACGATAATAACCAGTGAGCCAATCACCATCACGCCCGCTGAAATCGCCGCGTAATCCTGCTGGCGAATCGCGTTAATCAGCCAACGACCAAGACCGGGCCAGCTAAAGACCATCTCGGTGATCATCGCCAGCGTCAGCATGGTGGAAAACTGTAATCCCAGACGCGGGATCACTGGCGGAAGGGCATTGTGCAGGACGTGACGACGCAGAATCGTTAATCGTGACAGACCGCGCGTGGCCGCCGCTTTGACGTAGTTCTGGTCAAAGACCTCAATGGTGCTGATACGCATCAGGCGGATAACTTCTGTGGTGGGCGCAACGGAGAGCGTCAGCACCGGGAGCACCATATGACGGATAGCGCTGACCAGCATTTCATCGCGCCAGGGCGAGTCGGAGATCCACGCATCAATAATGGCAAAACCGGTAACAGGTTTCACCTCGTAGAGAAGATCAAAACGCCCGGAAACGGGTAACCAGCCGAGGGTCAGCGAGAAGAGCAATGTCAGCAGCAGCGCCAGCCAAAAAACGGGGATAGAAAACCCCATCAGAGCCAATGCGCTGATGCAGCGGTCCTGCCATTTGTTCCGCGTGATACCGGCCAGCATACCAACGGGGATCCCAACCATTAGTGCAAAACCAAAGGCAAGAATGCACAGCTCCATTGTGGCCGGGAACACCTCTTTCAGCTGCTCTGAGATCAACTGGCCGTTGATACTGGATACGCCGAAATCCCAGTGAATGAGACCATTGAACCAGAATACCCATGCGTTCCACAGCGATGCACCCTGTAACGGCGCATGAGGCGTGAAGTAGCTCAGGCTGAAGCCAATAAAGGTCAGGAAGAACAGGGTTACCAGTAGCAATAAAAATCGACGCAAGGTGAAGATAATCATGGTTTTTTCACCTCATCTTTCTTTTCCCTGGACACGCCGGCAAAAGAGGCATTACCGAATGGACTGAGCACCAACCCTTTGATGTCGTAGCGGTAAGCCTGTAGACGCAGTGAAGAGGCCAGTGGCAGGATCGGTAACTCTTGGGCAAGAATATTTTGCGCTTCGTCATAGGCATCAATTCGCGATGAAAGCTGCTGCGAAGAGAGAGCCTTGCGCAGAATACTGTCAAACTGCGGATTACACCAGTGGGCAAAGTTGGTCTGTGAATTGATGGCGGCACAGCTGAGCAACGGCCGGAAAAAACTGTCAGGATCGTTACTGTCCGTCGCCCAGCCGGATAACGTCAGATCATGGTTCATATCCATTAATCTCGCCTCCTGAAAACGACCTTCTACCGGGATGATCTTCACTTTCACACCCACCTGAGCCATATCTGCCTGAATCAGCTCGGCGGTTTTCAGCGGACTGGGGTTCCAGGCCTGAGAGCTGGTAGGGACCCAAAGTTGTAACGTCAGATTCTCCAGCCCCAGCGCTTTTAGCTGCTCGCGCGATTTTGCCGGGTTGTATTCTGTAATTTTAGCTTCGTTATCATAAGCCCACGAGGCGCGAGGCAAAATAGATGCCGCGGTTTCTGCCGTCCCGTAGTAGATAGACTGCATTAAGCGCTGGTTGTTGATCGCTAGCGCCAGCGCATGCCGCACGGCAGGGTTATTCAACGGCGGTTTATTGGTGTTGAACGCCAGATAGGCAATGTTCATCCCCGGGCGCAGCGTCAAACGCAGGCGAGGGTCATCACGCAATATGCTGAGCTGGCTGGCGGCAGGCCAGGCAAGGACGTCACATTCGCCAGTGAGTAATTTCGATAAGCGTCCGGTTCCACCAGAACCGAGATCCACTACGACCTGCGGCATCAGGGGGGTACCACGCCAGAATTTTTCATGTCGCTGCAACCGAATATATTGGCCGGCACGATTCTCCGAAAGCTGGTACGGGCCTGTGCCGACGGGTTGTCTGTCGAGCAACTCCTGGCGATCCTGTTTTGCCAGATTAGCGGCATATTCCGCCGACATTACGGAGGCATAGTGTGTGGCAAGGTGCCACATAAAGGAGGCATCCGGTTGCGTTAAGCGGAATTCAACGGTGTTGTTGTCCAGTTTGCGCACGCTTTGGACGTTATCGGCAAACTGCAGGCTGTCGAAGTAGGGGAAACTGCTGCCGTTCACATTGTGCCACGGATGGTGGCGATCAAAGATGCGCTCGAAGGTAAACACCACATCGTCTGCATTCAGTTTGCGGGTGGGGGTGAACCAGGCCGTCTTCTGAAACTGAACGTCACGACGCAGATGGAAGCGGTAGGTTGCGCCGTTATCCAGCACCTCCCAGCTTTCAGCAAGCTCAGGCACCAGCCGATAGGTGTAGGGATCTACATCAAGCAGTCGGTCATACAATTGGGCCGCTAACGTATCGACGATGAGACCGCTGCTCGTTTTTTGTGGGTTGAACGTATTGACTTGCCCGCTGACGCAATAGACAAACCCACTGTCACGGATATCAGCGTGCGGAGCTTGCTCAGGCGCAGCAGCAGCCTGACCACTCAGAAATCCAGCCATCACGATCAGAGATGATAAAACCAGGCGCATAATTTTAATGGATTATATAAAGAGGCTATCTTACTAATACTTAATGACATTTGCCATTACCGTTTGTTTTTGGGAGTAACAGGCTCGATAAGCTCGAGTTCAACACCGCGACATGGTCAAAATTCATACCTGCTATCCACTTTGAATCTACTCTGTTAACTATCTTAGCATTTTCATGGCCCATCTGACTTGCTATAAACGTGTGATTCGCGGGTAGAAAGAAAAATGTGAGGGGAAAGAGGGGGAAATGACCATGACGGGCAGAAGAGAGCATTCGCAAAATCGTGGGAATAAAGAAAATCAACCGGGAAGAGCGGCTTTCTTCCCGGTTATTGCGTTACTTCTGGATCTTATTTACGCGTACTACTGGTGGTTGCATTTTAGCGTCGAGGCTACCGTTAATACTGATCATTTGATCGGGTTTAACCGTTCGACCATCGAAAACCGCGTGTGGAATTAAAGTCAGGATACTGCCGGTTTTATCACGAAAGACAAATTTGTCTCCGTCTTGATCCTCGATGAGATTACCTCGCAGAGAAATGGTCGCACCGTCATGCATCGTTTTGGCCTGTTCGACAGTCATGATTCTTGCATCTTCAGTCCCACGATAACCTTCATCCAGAGCGTGGGCTGGCGGTGGAGCTGTATCATTTTTCAACCCGCCGTTATCATCAGCAAGCGCTGGCGACAATAAAAAACAACATAATAATGGCGTTATGGATAATTTCATATGTTCTCCTTTTGCCAAGGTTGAGATGTTAAGTGTGGTTGCTATTTATTAATACTGCGAACTGGATAAGTCTCAAATAATATTGTTTAAATTAAATCTAACGTTGGTGGGGATATAAGCGTAACGGTAGAGGAAAGTAGGGGGGTAATATTCCGAGAAAATTAAGTGCAGCTGGATAATATAGGTCATGCCATTCATTTTGGTCTACGCTTATTAGTCTTTGTGATAAATAATGAGAGGTAATTGAATGGCTGGCTTAAACAAGGAAAAAAAGACCATCAATAAAACCAATTCTGCGCGTTTTCCGGCGCCGCCTTTTCAACAGCAGCAGCAGCCCTTTCCCGGGCTGGCGGGGAAAATGCAACCGCGCCCCGATCATGGAGAAGACAGCTATCAGGGAAGCGGTCGCCTGAATGGGCGCAAGGTATTAATTACCGGTGGGGATTCAGGGATTGGTCGTGCTGTTGCTATTGCCTATGCTCGTGAAGGCGCTGATGTTGCGATTAACTATTTACCTGAAGAAGAAGATGATGCGCGTGAAGTGGTCGACCTGATAAAAAAAGCAGGCAGAAATGTTTTGGCCATCCCCGGAGATATCCGTGATGAAACTTTTTGCGGCCATCTGGTAAAACAGGCGGTAAAAGGGCTGGGAGGGTTGGATATCCTCGTCAATAATGCGGGTCGTCAGCAATTTTGTGAGTCAATTGAGGAACTCACCACAGAAGATTTCGACGCAACTTTTAAAACCAATGTTTACGCTATGTTTTGGATCACCAAAGCGACCATACCCCATCTTTCACCAGACAGCGTGATAATTAATACCTCCTCCGTACAGGCTTATGAGCCAAGTGAAATCTTGCTTGATTATGCTCAGACTAAAGCAGCTATCGTGGCATTTACTAAATCGCTGGCGAAACAGCTGGCCCCGAAAGGGATCCGTGTCAATGCCGTCGCGCCGGGTCCATACTGGACTGTACTGCAGTGCTGTGGTGGTCAACCGCAGGAAAAGGTGGAGAAATTTGGGGCAAATGCGCCGCTGGGACGCCCTGGTCAACCGGTGGAAATCGCGCCGCTTTATGTCACCCTGGCCGCTCGGGAGAACAGCTATACGTCTGGTCAGGTCTGGTGTTCTGATGGGGGGACCGGAACCCTCTAACGTTTACGCTCTGTGCGTCGAAAGTGACTTTTAAGGCAAGGGCGGACACTATTGTATAAGGGCGGGAGCGGTACTTACCGCTCCGTGAATGCTAACCAATCACCGCGATGCCAAGCCGCTCCATGAGCAACGACGCCTGGTAGTTGTCCAGCTTAACGCCTTGTAAATCAACGCCCCGAATATCTAAGTCACCCAACTCCGAATTGGTCAGATCGCAATGTGTGAAGTTTGCTGCTCGCCAGTCGAAAGTCGAAAACTCGCCGCCGGAGAGATCTGAACCACTGAACGTCGCGCCCAGTACCTGGGCACCCATCCAACGGTTTTCCCACAGCTCACACTTTTCCAACACGACTTTCGAAAAATTGGCGTAGCTTAGATTGGTATTCGTGATATATGCGCTACAAAACCAGGTGCGCGTGGTGATCATATTCATAAAGCTTGCGCCGCGGAAATCTGCGCCTTGTGCGCGGCAGTGGCGAATTTCAATGCCCAGCGCACTGGCATTGCGAAAATCCGCCATGGATAAATCACAGCTTTTAAAAATGGCATCTTTCAGCATCGCACGACTAAAATTGCACCCTTTCTGGCTTTCACGATCATAGAACTGACAGCCGATAAATTCAGTGCCGCTCAGGTCGGCACCTGAAAAATCACAGTTAAAAAATGTACTATTTTCAATTTTCTCACCGGTGAAACGGTTTCTGTCAATTTTTTCGCCAACGAGTGCCAGAGCCATATTTGTACCTGTTTTTTTATACAGTAATGGCGTCATGGTAAACCCTGATGGGGTTATGCGTCAAATCCGCCAATATGACATCTGCAAATGTGCGTTAAATCTGGTGTTTTTTCAGCAAAGCGCGAAGCTGATGGTAAGTCAGCCCCAGTAATTCAGCGGCTTTTTTCTGGTTAAATTTTGCCTGCTGTAAGCTGGTTTGTAGAAAGTCTTTCTCTTGCTGCTGCTGGAATTCACGCAGATCCAGCGGTAACCCTACAGACATCGGTTTAGTTTCCGGCGCCTGCGGCTGCGTAGTGTGGCGGCGGAAGGGGTCAATGATTATCTCATCCAGCGGGTAATCACTGGTTCCATGCCGGTAAACGGATCGCTCCACGACGTTTTTCAGTTCACGAATATTGCCCGGCCAACGGTAGTGGAGGAGCGTTTCTCTGGCCTCGGCACTAAAACCCGGAAACAGAGGTAATCCGATCTCGCGGCACATCTGAATGGCAAAATGTTCGGCCATTAACATAATGTCACTTTGACGCTCGCGTAACGGTGGGAGTTGCACCACGTCAAAGGCCAGGCGATCCAGCAGGTCCGCGCGGAAAGTGCCTTCGCTAACCATGCGAGGTAAGTCAGCATTGGTCGCACAAACAAGTCGTACGTTAACCTGTAATGGTTGGCTACCACCTACGCGCTCCAGCTCGCCATATTCAATAACGCGCAGCAATTTTTCCTGTACCAACATCGGGGCAGTTGCCAGTTCATCGAGAAACAGCGTACCGCCGTCGGCGCGTTCGAAACGTCCTGGATGGCGTTTTTGCGCGCCGGTAAAGGCACCCGCTTCGTGACCAAACAGTTCGGAATCAAGCAAATTTTCGTTTAGCGCCGCGCAGTTAAGCGAAATAAACGGGCCTTGCCAGCGGGTGGAGAGGTAGTGCAGGCGGTTGGCGATAAGTTCTTTCCCGGTCCCGCGCTCACCTATAACCAGTACTGGTTTATCCAGCGGCGCGAGATGAGAAACCTGCTCCAGCACTTCAATAAAGCTGTTCGCTTCGCCCAGAAGATTATCTTTGTATCCTGCCATGATGAAATTCACCATTTGTTAGTGTTATTCACCAATTTACCCTAATTTTCGCAACAGGTAAAATTAGATATAATTATTAGAATCAATTAGATAAAAAGTTGGCACGCCCCGTGCATTACGAAAACAGCAGGGCATTGCCCGATATCAGAACAGTAAGTGAGGATTACATTATGGGTATTTTTTCTCGTTTTGCCGACATCGTGAACGCCAACATTAACGCGTTGCTGGAAAAGGCTGAAGATCCGCAGAAGCTGGTGCGTTTGATGATCCAGGAAATGGAAGACACGCTGGTTGAGGTACGTTCCAACTCAGCGCGTGCGCTGGCAGAAAAGAAACAATTATCTCGCCGTATTGAACAGGCCAGCGCGCAACAGGCAGAGTGGCAGGAAAAAGCTGAACTGGCGCTGCGTAAAGAGAAAGAAGATTTGGCGCGTTCTGCGTTAATTGAAAAGCAGAAACTGACCGATTTAATTGCCTCTCTGGAGCATGAGGTGACACTGGTTGACGATACGCTGGCGCGTATGAAAAAAGAGATCGGTGAGCTGGAAAATAAACTCAGTGAAACCCGTGCTCGTCAGCAGGCGCTGATGCTGCGTCATCAGGCAGCGAGTTCTTCGCGTGATGTTCGTCGTCAACTGGACAGCGGTAAACTTGATGAAGCGATGGCGCGTTTTGAATCTTTCGAGCGTCGAATCGATCAGATGGAAGCCGAGGCTGAAAGCCATAACTTCGGTAAACAGAAGTCTCTGGATCAGCAATTTGCTGACCTGAAAGCAGATGATGAAATCAGCGAGCAGCTGGCGCAACTTAAAGCCAAAATGCAGCAAGACAAGCAATAATAACATCTGGCGGCGCCCGAACGCGCCGCCGCTCATCACCTGTAAGGAGTACTCATGAGCGCGCTATTTCTGGCCATCCCGTTAACCATCTTTGTGTTGTTCGTTTTACCGATTTGGCTCTGGCTGCATTACAGCAACCGTTCCAGCCGTGGCGAACTGTCGCAAAGTGAACAGCAACGCCTGGTTGAACTCAACGATGACGCACAGCGGATGCGCGAGCGCATTCAGGCGCTGGAAGACATTCTTGATGCTGAACATCCAAACTGGAGGGACCGCTAATGGGAGGCGTTAATCTGAACAAAAAACTGTGGCGTATTCCGCAGCAGGGCATGGTGAAGGGGGTTTGCGCTGGGATTGCGCATTATCTCGATGTGCCTGTGAAGCTGGTACGGATCCTGGTGGTGTTGTCAGTCTTTTTTGGCCTGGCCTTTTTCACCTTCGTCGCCTACATCGTGCTGACCTTTGTGTTGGATCCGATGCCGGATAATGTGGTTTCCGGCGAGCAGCAGCCATCAAGCGGTGAGCTGTTGGATGCCGTCGATCGCGAGCTGGCGGCTAGTGAAAAGCGTTTACGTGAAATGGAGCGTTATGTGACGTCCGATACTTTTTCCTTACGTAGTCGCTTCCGTCAATTGTGAGGACAGAAATGAACAATCGCTGGCAACGTGCCGGGCAAAGGGTTAAGCCGGGCTTTAAAATAGCAGGTAAGCTGGTGCTCCTGACCGCGCTGCGCTACGGCCCGGCGGGTGTAGCAGGGTGGGCGGTGAAGTCCGTCGCCCGACGCCCGCTAAAAATGCTGCTGGCGTTGGTTCTGGAACCGGTGTTGAGTCGGGCTGCGGCAAAATTGTCGAAACGCTATTCAGGTAATCAACCCTGATATTTGAATCAGCAAATGCAAGCAACAATTAATCAACATTCCCTCAGTTAATTTGCGGCAGCTCACAAATATAATTTTGGGGCTGTCAGAATTCTTTTGGGTCGTTACCACGGGTATTGAGGGTGAACTAAAAAATCTATTTCGCAGAGCATTAATACCCAGGTTTTATATCAGGAAGTCGGTCAGCAATATTTGTGTTCCTATCGTGATATTCTGTAATCCTTTCTCACCTGCAATCGGATTAAATAATAAATTACAGCTTTGCTCACCTAATTGTTGGGTAGGAACATCAAATGCGGGTAGAAAAATCAACAGGCTAACTGCAGCATGGGTAACCTGAGGAATAATCGTCCGCGCCTGCATACGGTGATAATGCGGTCGCAATATTTTCTTAAGAACTGGCGTATAGTGTAGAGGTAAATCCAACTATCAGTCAGGAAGATATTATGTTGAAAAAAGGTGTATTAGCGTTGGCTCTGGTCATCGGCATGCCGGTTTACGCAGCCGAACACTGGATCGATGTTCGCGTTCCTGAACAGTACCAACAGCAGCATATTCAGGGGGCCGTCAATATTCCGTTAAAAGAGATGAAGGCACGTATTGCAGCTGAAGTTCCTGATAAGAACGACACTGTGAAGCTGTACTGCAACTCCGGGCGTCAATCGGGACAAGCGAAGGATATGTTGACTGAAATGGGCTATACGCAGGTGACGAATGAAGGTGGCATCAACCAGATCTCGCTTCCTAAAGTAGAGAATAAATAAGCCGTACGCAGTTCTTCTGCTCCTGGCGGTAAGAATAATGCCGCCAGGTACCGCCCAGGTAGTTGATAAGTAAGAATTGACCCCTATCTTTACTTCCTGTTTGTTATAATTTCTTCGGTTCCTTCAGCAAAACGGGATGGCGATGAAGCGACTTAAAAATGAACTCAATTCGCTGGTTAATCGCGGCGTAGACCGGCATTTACGCCTGGCTGTCACCGGACTTAGCCGCAGCGGTAAGACGGCGTTTATCACCGCGATGGTAAATCAGTTACTCAATGTTCATGCCGGTGCGCGTCTGCCGTTGCTCAGCTGCGTGCGCGAAGAGCGTTTGCTCGGCGTGAAACGGGTTCCTCAACGCGATTTTGGCATTCCGCGCTTTACCTATGATGAGGGACTGGCGCAACTGTACGGCTCTCCGCCAACCTGGCCGACCCCTACGCGCGGCGTGAGTGAAATACGTCTGGCGTTGCGCTATAAATCCAATGACTCTTTACTGCGCCACTTTAAAGACACCTCCACGCTGTACCTGGAGATCGTCGATTATCCGGGGGAGTGGCTGCTCGATTTACCGATGCTTGCCCAGGATTATCTGAGCTGGTCGCGGCAAATGACCGGATTATTGCAGGGGCAGCGGGGCGAATGGTCGGCAAAATGGCGGCAGTTATGCCAGGGGCTGGATCCGTTGGCGCCTGCTGATGAAAACCGTCTGGCGGAAATTGCTGCCGCCTGGACGGAGTATCTGCATCAGTGTAAACAGCAGGGCCTGCATTTTATTCAACCGGGCCGTTTTGTCCTGCCCGGGGATATGGCGGGCGCGCCTGCGCTGCAATTCTTCCCGTGGCCGGATGTCGATGCCTGGGGGGAATCAAAGCTGGCGCAGGCTGACAAACACACCAACGCGGGCATGTTGCGCGAAAGATTCAATTATTACTGCGAAAAGGTCGTCAAAGGGTTTTATAAGAATCACTTCCTGCGCTTTGACCGCCAGATTGTGCTGGTCGATTGCCTGCAGCCGCTCAACAGCGGGCCACAGGCGTTCAACGACATGCGTCTGGCGCTTACCCAGTTGATGCAAAGCTTCCATTACGGGCAGCGTACGCTGTTTCGTCGGCTATTTTCTCCGGTGATCGACAAGCTGCTGTTTGCCGCCACCAAAGCCGACCACGTCACGGTCGATCAGCACGCCAATATGGTGTCGTTATTGCAGCAGCTGATCCAGGACGCATGGCAAAACGCGGCGTTCGAAGGTATCAGCATGGATTGTCTGGGGCTGGCATCGGTGCAGGCAACCACCAGCGGCTTGATCGATGTGAAAGGTGAAAAGATCCCGGCGCTGCGAGGTAATCGTCTGAGCGATGGCGAACCGCTGACAGTTTATCCGGGCGAGGTTCCCGCGCGACTGCCCGGACAGGCATTTTGGGACCGCCAGGGCTTTCAGTTTGAGGCGTTTCGCCCGCAGGTTATGGATGTCGATAAACCCTTACCGCATATCCGCCTTGATGCCGCGCTGGAGTTTTTAATAGGAGATAAATTGCGATGAGCGAGCCGTTAAAACCGCGTATCGATTTCTCAGGTCCGCTGGACGTGGAACAAAACACGGCGTTTAAAGCGCAGCAAATGTTCAACGAAACGGAGGCGCAGACTTTTTCTCCGGCGAAAGTGGATGAACCCCTGGAAGACGAAGGTCAGGCGGAGGCCGTCATTGATGCGGCCTTACGCCCCAAACGCAGTCTGTGGCGCAAGATGGTGAGGGGCGGGCTGGCGCTGTTTGGCGTAAGCGTTGTTGCTCAGGGTGTGCAGTGGACCATGAACGCCTGGCAGACTCAGGACTGGGTCGCGCTGGGAGGATGTGCCGCAGGCGCATTGATTATCGGCGCAGGTGTCGGATCGGTGGCGACCGAGTGGCGCAGATTGTGGCGATTGCGTCAGCGCGCGCACGAACGTGATGAAGCGCGAGACTTGCTCCACAGCCATGGAACCGGAAAAGGTCGTGCATTTTGTGAAAAACTGGCGCAGCAGGCGGGTATCGATCAGTCTCATCCAGCATTGCAGCGTTGGTATGCCTCAATTCATGAAACACAGAACGATCGCGAAGTGGTTAGCCTGTATGCCCATCTGGTGCAGCCGGTGCTGGATGCGCAAGCCCGGCGTGAGATCAGTCGTTCAGCAGCAGAGTCCACGCTGATGATTGCCGTCAGTCCGTTGGCGCTGGTGGATATGGCGTTTATCGCCTGGCGAAATCTGCGGCTGATTAATCGCATTGCATCGCTGTATGGCATTGAACTTGGTTATTACAGCCGTCTGCGCCTGTTCCGCCTGGTGTTGTTGAATATCGCTTTTGCCGGGGCCAGTGAGCTGGTGCGGGAAGTAGGGATGGACTGGATGTCGCAGGATTTAGCCGCCCGCTTATCAACGCGTGCCGCACAGGGCATTGGCGCGGGGTTATTAACGGCGCGTCTGGGCATTAAAGCTATGGAGCTTTGCCGACCGCTGCCGTGGATCGATGATGATAAGCCACGACTGGGCGATTTTCGCCGTCAACTGATTGGTCAGGTGAAAGAGACCTTACAAAAGAACAAATCTCCGCGCGAAAGTTAGCTATAAAACAGGCGCCGATCGTATAACTTTACGCCCCGGCGCCTAATTTTCCAGCGCGCTGTCAATATTTGTTGACAGAGTTCTTCCTGCAAACCAAATACTGTCTTATCATTTAACACATAATCCCTTGTCCAGGTGAAGGTTCCTATGCGTTTGGAAGTCTTTTGTGAAGACCGTCTTGGTCTGACCCGCGAATTGCTCGATTTACTGGTGCTGAGAAGCATTGATTTACGCGGTATCGAGATTGACCCCATCGGGCGAATTTACCTTAATTTTGCGGAGCTGGAGTTCACCAACTTCAGCAGTCTGATGGCTGAAATCCGCCGTATTTCAGGGGTTACGGATGTGCGTACCGTACCCTGGATGCCTTCCGAACGTGAACATCTGGCGCTGAGTGCTCTGCTTGAAGCGTTGCCAGAACCGGTCCTTTCTCTTGATATGAAAAGCAAAGTTGAGATGGCGAACCCTGCGAGCTGTCAACTTTTTGCGTACACCCAGGAGCGGATGCGCAACCATACCGCAGCCCAGTTAATCAATGGGTTTAACTTCCAGCGCTGGCTGGAAAGCAATCCGCAGGATTCCCATAGCGAACATGTCGTGATTAACGGGCAGAATTTCCTGATGGAAATTACGCCTGTCCATTTGCAGGGCGAAAATCAGGAGCAGATGCTGACCGGCGCGGTGGTGATGTTGCGCTCCACCATCCGAATGGGACGTCAGCTGCAAAATATGACAACGCAGGATCTCAGCGCGTTTAGCCAGATTATTGCCGTCAGCGCCAAAATGAAACACGTCGTAGAACAAGCGCGCAAGCTGGCGACGCTGAGCGCACCGCTGCTGATTACTGGTAATACCGGCACCGGCAAAGATCTTTTTGCTCATGCATGTCATCTGGCAAGCCCGCGTGCGTCGAAACCGTATCTGGCGCTGAACTGCGCGTCAATCCCTGAAGATGCGGTTGAAAGCGAGCTGTTTGGCCATGCGCCGGAAGGCAAAAAAGGGTTCTTTGAGCAGGCGAATGGCGGTTCGGTTCTGTTAGATGAAATTGGCGAAATGTCGCCGCGTATGCAGACCAAATTGCTGCGTTTTCTCAATGACGGTACGTTCCGTCGCGTGGGAGAAGATCACGAAGTTCATGTTGATGTCCGTGTGATTTGCGCGACGCAAAAGAACCTTGTGGAGCTGGTGCAGAAAGGACTTTTCCGTGAAGACCTCTATTATCGTCTGAATGTACTGACGTTAAACCTGCCGCCGCTGCGCGATTGCCCACAAGATATTATGCCGCTTACCGAACTGTTTGTGGCGCGTTTTGCCGATGAGCAGGGCGTGCCGCGTCCGAAGCTGTCCGCCGATCTCAGCACGGTGTTAACCCGTTACGGTTGGCCAGGCAACGTGCGTCAGCTTAAAAACGCTATCTACCGGGCGCTGACCCAGCTTGAAGGCTATGAGCTGCGGCCACAGGATATTTTGCTGCCGGATTATGATGCGGCAACGGTTGCGGTCGGAGAAGAGGTGATGGAAGGGTCGCTGGATGAAATTACCAGCCGCTTTGAACGCTCCGTGCTGACGCAGCTGTATATGAATTATCCCAGCACGCGCAAGCTGGCCAAGCGCCTCGGCGTTTCGCATACCGCGATTGCCAATAAATTGCGCGAGTACGGCCTGAGCCAACAGAAAAAAAGCGAAGAGTAATGCCGTAAATGAAAATGCCTCCATCCGGAGGCATTTTTGTATGCAAACGCAGCTTACGCTTTCAGAACGTCCAGCGCTGCTGTGTAGTCTGGTTCGTTGGTGATTTCATTGACCAGTTGGCTGAAAACAACATTGTCATTTTCATCGATAACAACTACGGCACGTGCGGCCAGACCTTTCAGCGGGCCTTCAGCGATTTCAACACCGTAGTTTTTCAGGAATTCTGCGTTGCGCAGGGTGGACAGCGTGATAACGTTGCTCAGACCTTCCGCGCCGCAAAAACGAGAGTGGGCGAATGGCAGGTCGGCCGAAATACACAGTACGACGGTATTGTCGATTTCTGTCGCCAGTTGGTTAAACTTACGTACCGATGCCGCGCAAACGCCAGTATCGATGCTTGGGAAAATATTCAGCACTTTGCGCTTGCCTGCAAACTGGCCCAGCGTAACGTCAGACAGGTCTTTAGCCACAAGGGTAAAAGCCTGAGCTTTGCTTCCAGCCTGAGGAATGGAGCCGGCAACTGCAACCGGGTTGCCCTGGAAATGAACGGTTTGTGACATGGTTATCTTCCTGTTTACATATAGTTAACGTCGAGGCTAGTTTATGCCATCAACAGTTAACACGGCAAACGCTATTTGCGGATATCCGCTTCAGGGACTGCATTAAGGAAAACAAATGAGAACAGTTAAGGTATATGAGGAAGCCTGGCCGCTGCACACTCCCTTTGTCATAGCCCGTGGGAGCAGGACCGAAGCGCATGTGGTTGTCGTCGAATTGACAGAAAATGGCGTCACAGGTATTGGCGAGTGCACACCGTACCCACGCTACGGTGAAAGCGATGCCTCTGTCCTGGCGCAAATTATGAGCATTGCACCACAACTGGAAAACGGACTGACGCGTGAAGAGCTGCAAAAGCTGCTGCCAGCAGGGGCTGCACGAAATGCCGTAGACTGCGCGTTGTGGGATCTAAGTGCGCGTCAACAGCAGAAGTCGCTGGCGGAATTGGTGGGAAGTGAACTGGCGGAAGTGGTGACGACGGCGCAAACCGTAGTGATTGGCTCGCCGGAACAAATGGCTGCGAGCGCGGCTGCGCTGTGGGGAAATGGCGCAAAACTGCTGAAAGTTAAACTGGATGCTCGCTTGATTAGTGAGCGGATGGTTGCCATTCGTGCGGCTGTTCCTGACGCTACGATTATTGTCGACGCCAATGAATCCTGGCGGGCAGAAGGCCTTGCGGCACGCTGTCAGCTGTTGGCTGATTTAGGGGTGGCAATGCTGGAGCAGCCGCTGCCGGCTCAGGATGATGCCGCGCTGGAGAATTTTGTGCATCCGCTGCCCATCTGCGCAGATGAAAGTTGCCACACTCGCAGCAGCCTGAAAGCGCTGCACGGACGCTATGAAATGGTCAATATCAAACTGGACAAAACAGGCGGTCTGACGGAAGCACTGGCGCTGGCAACGGAAGCCCGCGAGCAGGGATTTGCGCTGATGCTGGGCTGCATGCTGTGTACCTCCCGGGCTATCGGTGCGGCGTTACCGCTTACGCCGCAGGTTAACTTTGCCGATCTTGATGGCCCTACCTGGCTTGCCAGCGATGCGGAGCCAGCCCTGCATTTTACGACCGGGCAGCTCCATCTCTAGGGTGCCAGCGCAGCAGATTGGACATGGCCAGCAGGTATTTTTCGCTCGCTTCATCCGATGAAATGGGCGGAAATTCGGCGGTTATGCAGTGTAAATTCAGGTCTGCGCACCAGCTACCAAAAGAGCCGGGCGTTTCATAACCTACGCTGGTGACCAGAGGCAATTCAAACGACTGTGCCAGCCACGCACCCAGCTCGCTGCTTCTGGGATCTTCAATACAGGCCAGTGGATCGTGAAAAGAGACTACCCAGGCGGGATGAATTCGGTGAATAAGCTGACACAACGCCTGGGTTTCTGGTTCCGAACCCGGACTTTCTCCGGTCAACAACACCACATCACGCTCTTCTGCGCTACTGTTCCAGCGATACACCGTTTCGCCCGCTCTCCAGTTTGCGGCGGGAAAATTACGGTTCAGATCGACGCCGTTCGCATTTGCGCGCAGCCCAAGCTGGCAACCGTCAGGGTTTACGGCCAGCACCACATGGTGGCGACGCAGGGAAGGGTTAAGCGTACGCAATGCGCAAGAAAGGGTAACGATCGAGGAGTTTTCGTCGCCGTGCGTTCCCGCCAGTATCAGGCCGCTTTCACGATCGGCTGCCAGTGCAGGAAACCAGATTAGCGGTGCGCCTAACAATGAACGTCCGTAATGTTCGGTTCCAGGTGGGAATGCGCCGCGCTCGGCACGGGGACGGGTAACGGTCATAGTCATCTCTGAATGCTTGGATTGTTACTCGCAGTGTTGTGCAAAATGTATGGATAATCAAATCGTTTTCACACACTTATCTTTTCAGGTGTAATATCACTTTCTTGTCGGAAGTTAATTGCATTTCCTGCTGGCGATACAAATAATTACACATTCACTTAGTAGCCGGAATTGAGGGTATCTTATGCAGCATTCTGTTTCAGTAACCTGTTGTGCGTTGTTGGTTAGCAGCATTTCTTTATCCTGGGCTGCTGATGTTCCCAGCGGAACGGTACTGGCAGAGAAACAAGAACTGGTGCGTCATATAAAAGACGAACCGGCGTCGCTTGATCCGGCAAAAGCCGTAGGGTTGCCTGAAATACAGGTTATTCGTGATCTATTTGAAGGGCTGGTCAACCAGAATGAGAAGGGTGAGATCGTACCTGGCGTCGCTACCCAGTGGAAGAGTAACGATAACCGCATCTGGACGTTTACGCTGCGTGACAATGCGCAATGGGCGGATGGTACGCCGGTAACGGCGCAGGATTTTGTCTATAGCTGGCAGCGTCTGGTTGATCCAAAAACGCTGTCGCCGTTTGCCTGGTTTGCGGCGCTGGCGGGAATTAATAATGCTCAGGCTATTATCGATGGCAAAGCCACGCCTGATAAACTTGGCGTTAGTGCTGTCGATGCACGGACATTGAAAGTTCAACTGGATAAACCGCTGCCCTGGTTTGCCAATCTGACAGCGAGTTTTGCATTCTATCCGGTACAAAAAGCTAACGTTGAGAGCGGCAAAGAGTGGACCAAACCAGGCAATCTTATTGGTAACGGCGCCTATGTGCTCAAAGATCGCGTCGTGAACGAAAAACTGGAAGTGGTACCAAACACACATTATTGGGACAACGCCAAAACGGTGCTGCAAAAAGTCACCTTCCTGCCGATCAACCAGGAATCAGCTGCGACCAAGCGCTATCTTGCTGGTGATATTGATATCACGGAATCCTTCCCGAAAAATATGTATCAGAAACTGTTGAAGGATATCCCGGGTCAGGTTTACACCCCGCCGCAGCTTGGTACTTATTATTATGCTTTCAATACCCAGAAGGGACCGACCGCCGATTCACGCGTGCGGCTGGCACTCAGCATGACTATCGATCGTCGTCTGATGGCGGAGAAGGTATTGGGTACAGGTGAGAAACCGGCATGGCATTTTACACCGGATGTAACGGCAGGATTTGTGCCGGAACCTTCACCGTTTGAGCAAATGAGTCAGGAAGAACTGAACGCGCAGGCAAAAACGCTGCTGCGTGCGGCGGGCTATGGCCCACAGAAACCGCTTAAACTGACGCTGCTGTACAACACCTCAGAAAATCATCAGAAGATTGCTATCGCAGTGGCTTCTATGTGGAAGAAGAACCTCGGTGTTGACGTCAAACTGCAGAACCAGGAATGGAAAACGTATATCGACAGCCGTAATACCGGTAATTTTGATGTGATCCGCGCCTCATGGGTGGGTGACTACAATGAGCCTTCTACGTTCTTGTCGCTATTAACATCGACCCATACGGGCAATATCTCCCGCTTTAATGATCCGGCTTACGACAAAGTGTTGACACAGGCAACTCTGGAGAATACAGAGAAAGCGCGCAATGCCGATTATAACGCCGCGGAGAAAATTCTGATGGAACAGGCACCTATTGCACCGATTTATCAGTATACCAACGGGCGTTTAATTAAACCGTGGCTGAAAGGGTATCCGATTACTAACCCTGAAGATGTGGCCTATAGCCGCACAATGTATATCGTTAAGCACTAACAGAGATAATGGCTGGTGTGATTTTGCACCAGCCATTTTAAGTTTCCGGGGGCTGGTGCTCCCGGCAAATCAGCAATGAATCTTCTTCACTCAATCTCTCTTTCGTCAGATTACAAAATCCCTGACCATCAATTTTTTGGTGGAACCGACAGCTATGGCAAAGACCAAAGCCAGGCACATTGTTGGTCCTCTGGATCCCGCGTAACAGTTCTAACAGCAGCTCTCTGAGCACGATCGCCCGTTCACCCATTGCCAATTCACCCTCCACTAAAAACGTGGGGGGCAGCAGGGCTTCCAGTAAGGTATTGGCCGACTCACTTAAGTGTAGATGGACGCTACGTTTATCACGGTCATCCGGCTTGCGAACAATCAACCCTTTGTTTTCCAAAAGCTTCAGCGATTGTGACACGGTACCTTTGGTGAGCCCAAGGTAGTCTGTCACGCCAAGCGGCGTATTGGAATAACGGTTGCAACGGGCCAGATACATTAACGCGCTAAGTTGTACTGGCTGGAGATCCGCAAGTAAAGGATGCTGGCGAAACCACATCCTTGTCAGGCTGGAAAGTCGGTCAAGTACGTCGAAAAGTGACATGTCGGGCATAACAAATCCTCCTCGGCATATAGTATCGATTAAAAACTATATTGACAAAGAATAAAAGCAGCGTAGCATAAATTATAGTATCGATTCGATACTATAATTTAAAGGAGATGTATCATGACTAAAGCTCGTTTCTATCATGCAGGTTGCCCGGTTTGTGTTTCCGCAGAACAGACACTTTTGCAGCATTTGTCTGCGGATGTTGAAATCGATGTGGTTCATCTGGGAGAGCAACCTGATCGGGTTGCTGAGGCTGAAGTGGCTGGCGTGAAATCTGTTCCGGCGCTGGTGATTGACGGCAATGTGCTGCATATTAATTTTGGCGCTCCCATTGAAGCGTTGAAATAGCTGGAAAGTTCGGGAAGTTGCGTTGGCGATTTCCCGAATATACAAGACGTTGGGGAAGGTAGCATGATGAAAACGACCGAAGAGTATCACCCGATAGATTGCGATCTTCATGATTATCTGGAAATCGCCTGCATGTACCACTATTGGTTGCGCATTGAACTAACGGATGGCACATGTTTTGATGCTAAAGCGCTGACGACGTGTACCACCGTGGAAAAAGAAGAATTTCTGGTAGTGGAGCAATCTGAAAACCAGCAAAAAATCCGTCTGGATTGTCTGTCAGCGATCACCGCGCTGACGCCCGGAGCGACGTTTAGCACAGTTAGTTTTCAGCGAGCCTACCGCGGTTAGACTGTATAAATTCGAATGTCGTGCGCCTGGAACGCTGTGGCGTACTCTTTGCTGATGTTGTCCTCTACAACAATCACATCGATATTGCTGCTTTCGGTAACGACATATCGGGCGACGGCTGGGATTTTTTCAGCCGTTAGCGCGACGATAGTTTCATTACATTGTTTAATCACCGCTTTTTTGAACTCACAATCCGCATAATCAAATCCCGTTAAGCCGGATTCAGGCGACATCGCGCAGCCGCCAATAAATCCCTGATCGAATAAAATGTCCTGCACTTGCGCGATGGCGGAAGCTCCCACGCACCCACCTGAAGATCTCTGCACCACGCCACCCAGCATAATGACTTCAAACAGCGGTTTTTTTAGCAAAACGGCGGCAATCTCCGGTGAATTTGTCACCACGGTTAACGCCAGTTCGGCGGGCAGAGCTTCTGCCATTGCCAGATTGGTGCTACCCGTGTCGATAAAAATACAGCTTCCAGATTTGACCAGTCGGGCACATCTCTGCGCGATGTTGCTCTTTTTGGCTACATTAATACTCTTGCGTACGTCTATGTCTTCGGATTCAGGGAGTGTAATGACCGCGCCACCATAAACTTTTTTACACACGCCATCTTTGCTCAATTCATGCAAATCACGACGAATTGTATGTTCAGAAACGCCTAATCGGTTAGCGAGTTCAGAACAAATGACCCTGCCGTTTTCTTGCAGGATCTGAAAGATAAGCGCCTGGCGCTGTTCCGGGAATGCGGCGTAATCGAGCATAGATACTCCAGGTGAAATAAACATCGAGCAATAGAGTGCATGATCGTGCATTATGATTAACGATGTCAACATCCCTTACAGGGGCCGTACTATTCTGGATACAACGGGAAGAGGTTCGCTATGAAGATTGCGCATATGGCGTTATGGACACAGGATCTCGAGCAGCAAGCTCGCTTCTGGGTCTCGTTTTTTGACGGCAAGATCAACGAGAAATACCGCAGTAAAACCAATCCTGGGTTTGAATCTTATTTTGTCAAAATTGGCGAGGAAATTGCGATTGAGTTAATGACCAAACCGGGTCTTATCGGGCAGCAACCTGACAATAATCGTTGCGGATGGGTACACCTCGCCATTTCTGTTGGCGGCAATGAAAATGTTGATGCCATTGCAATGCAATCGCAGGAACAGGGGATATTAGTCTCAGGTCCGCGCACTACTGGCGATGGTTATTACGAAGCGGTGATAAAAGATCCTGACGGCAATTTAATCGAGATTGTGGCGTAAGTCTTCAATCAATTACCTGCAAATAAAGAGTACCTGCTGCTCATTATTGATGAGCACAGCTCATAAGTTTGTCCTTCTTTTCCTCTCTAATCACCGACACGTCGAGTCTCTATAATTTTACTGTTTTCAGCCCCCGGTGGTGCAATGTTGCCACCGTTTTGGAGAGTCGAATATGCAATACCAACTGGATGCCAGACAACAGGCAATCATCCCCATTGCGGCATTCACTGCCACAGGACAGATGGAAAAGCTGGACGTCGCGCTCAACGCCGGACTGGATGCGGGACTCACGCTCAATGAAGTAAAAGAGATCCTGCTACAGCTCTACGCATACTGCGGTTTCCCTCGCAGCCTGAACGGTCTGTCCTGCTTTATGTCGGTGGTGAAAAGTCGAAGCGAGAAAGGGCTTTCAGACGACGAAGGTAGAACGGCCACGCCGCCACCTGCAGACTGGAACAGTGTTCAGGCTGGGAGCCTAACTCAGACGCAACTGGTTGGACATCCTGTAAGCGGTCCGCTGTTTGACTTTGCACCCGCTATTGATGTCTGGCTTAAAGCACATCTGTTTGGCGATATTTTTCAGCGAGATGTACTTGACTGGCAGGACCGTGAATGGGCGACCGTTTCGGCGTTGGCCGTTCTGGGCGGCGTTAACAGCCAGTTGAAAAGCCATTTTGCGATATGCCTTAACATCGGGATCCTCCCTGAGCAACTCAGTGAGTTTATTACGATACTCGAACAGCACTGTGGAGCCGGGATTGGGGAAAATGCCCGTACGGTTCTTGATGAATGTCTGGTATGAACACCGCGGACATTATCCATACTGGAGTCACTATGAACGAACAATTTGATGGTAACAGCGTCTTTCCACGTGGAGAGAAAAATGAAGCGTATGCGAAGTATTTCACTGGCGACAGCTATCTGACCATGCTCTCCATGGAAGGCGTGGTAATTGGCAATGTCGCATTTGAACCGGGTTGTCGTAACTTCTGGCATGTTCATCATGAGGGTGGACAAATATTGCTGGTGACCGGTGGCAGAGGCTGGTATCAGGAGTGGAATAAACCGGCACGTGAGCTGAAAACCGGCGATGTCGTGCACATTCCGGCGGGAATGAAACACTGGCACGGCGCCGCGCGTGATAGTTGGTTTGCCCATATCGCCGTGGAAATCCCGGCCCCTGGCGCGTCGAACGAATGGCTGGAACCGGTTAGCGACGCTGAGTACAACCTGCTGCCCTGAACTATGCTGGTTCTGGTAACACCTAATCCCTGAGGAGATCTCAATGGTCATGAATGTGAAGGGTTATGCTGCTCTGGCGGTGAAAGAAGATTTAGTCCCCCATAATTTTGTTCGTCGCGATCCGCGTGAAGATGATGTGGTTATCGATATTTTATACAGCGGTGTATGCCACTCGGATATTCACAACGCCTACAACGATTGGGGCGGTGCTAAATATCCGATGGTACCAGGGCATGAGGTCATTGGCCGCGTGGTGCATGTTGGTAAGTCGGTAACAAAATTCAAAGTGGGCGATCTCGCAGGGGTCGGCTGCATGGTTGATTCGTGTCAACACTGTAGCGCCTGCGAGCAGGGGCTAGAGCAGTATTGCGAAGAAGGTAACACGCTAACGTATAACGATATCGACCGTCATGACGGTCTGCCTACTTTCGGCGGCTATTCTGACAAAATTGTCGTTACCGAAAAGTTTGTGGTGAAGGTCCCTGAAGGGATCGATTTACGCGGTGCGGCGCCGCTGCTTTGCGCCGGGATCACAACATGGTCGCCTCTGCGCCACTGGCAGGTAGGCGAGGGCAGTAAAGTCGCGGTTGTCGGTCTGGGTGGACTCGGGCATATGGCAATCAAACTTGCAAATGCGCTGGGCGCGGAAGTTACGCTGTTTACGCGTTCACCGGGCAAAGAAGCTGATGCCAGACGTTTGGGTGCCAGTCACGTTGTGCTTTCCACTGACAGTGAACAGATGAAAGCGACAGCGAATCAGTTTGATCTGATTATCGATACTGTGCCCTACGTTCATGACCTGAACCCTTATATCCCAACCCTGGCGCTAAGCGGTACGCTGGTGCTGGTCGGTTATCTTGGTGCGTTGGATCCGTTTCTGAATACGGTTCCCCTGATCCTTGGGCGTAGGTCTGTGGCGGGTTCAGTTATCGGCGGCATTGCTGAAACGCAGGAGATGATGGATTTTTGCGGTCAGCATGGTATTACCGCCGATGTCGAAGTGATCGATATTCAGGATATTAATCGTGCCTGGCAGCGGATGTTGAAAAGCGATGTGAAATACCGCTTTGTAATTGATATTGCCTCATTGAAATAAGTACAAAAAAGACGCGGATTTCCGCGTCTTTTCTTTTGTTAGTGTGTCGATGGCGATGCTTCAGGATTGTCCATATACAGCGTCTGGCTGGGGAATGCAAAGTCGGCACCGTTTGCCTGGACTATCGTGATAATCTTTAAATAAACGTCTTGCTGTACCGCGAGCCATTCCTTCCAGACGGTGGTTTTCGTGAAGCAATACACCATGATATTCAACGATGAATCGGCAAATTCATTAAAATAGACCAACAGAGTTTGTTTCTGGTCTATTCCAGGATGGTTTTGCAGCATTTCTCTGACCGACTCGACAACGGCACCGACTTTATCGGCATCCTCATATCGTAACCCGATCACCGTTTTAATTCGCCGGTTGGTCATGCGCCCTGGGTTTTCTACGCTGATGGAGGAGAAAATCGAGTTTGGCACATACAACGGACGATGGTCGAAGGTGTTTATTTTAGTCATTCGCCAGCCAATTTCTGCTACCGTGCCTTCAATATTGCGGTCCGGGGAGCGGATCCAATCGCCTATGCTAAACGGTCTGTCGAAATAGAGCATAATACCTGAGAAAAAGTTGCTCAGAATATCTTTCCCCGCCATACCCACTGCGATACCGCCAATACCGCCAAAGGTTAACAGGCCGGATAAGCTCATACCGAAGTGTTCGCCATACAGTAAAATGATGGCAACCACGATGGTAATCTTGATGATACGCGACAGGATCCTCGCGCTGGTGATATCTCTGCCTTTATTAATCTGCGTCTTTTCAAACTGATTAATCACCAGAAAAAGTTTGATGGTCAGGATCAACGCAATCAACGAGGTGCAGATAAAGTCGACCACGCTGGGGGAGATAAATTTCAGGCTGTAACTTTCGATAACGTTATTAGCAATGCTGCCAAACGTCCCAATGATAATGGCATAGACAAAAAATTGTGCGGCATGAAATATGAATCCTTTGCAGCGACGCTCTCCACGATGATACCAGACGCTCATCAGGACCAGCGCGGCACAGCAGCTAAGAATTACCGTCAAATTAAACGCATTATTCATAAACAGTTCAGCGATCATGATTCTTCCTGGCAACTCCGTGTTAGCTAAATATCATCTGACATCCTAATCCCCAGATATTTTACTCAGTTAAGGCGGTCAGATCATTAATCAAAAGGAGAGATAAATAATGCAATCAGCGCTATTTTCAGCGAAATAACGCTGACGTCAACCCTGTATGCGGTTTATGTAGCAGACAGTCAGTTGATGTCATGGTATTGTTAGCGCAAAGTAACAAGGTTTTTCATTTGCAAAAGGACAGTACTATGATCATGGCTAAGCTGAAAACAGCGAAGGGACGGAAGTTTCTGTTGTGCCTGCTTGGGGTGTTTATTATCGCAGCGTCGGTCGTGACGCGAGCGACGATCGGTGGCGTTATTGAACAGTATGACATTCCGCTATCCGACTGGACCGCTTCAATGTACGCCATTCAATCTGCAATGATTTGTGTCTACAGCATGGTGTTTACGATTCTGTTGGCTATCCCGCTTGGTATCTATTTCCTCGGCGGTGAGGAGCAACACTAGGCGTTTAAAATGCCGGATGATATCGCCATCCGGCATTTCATTGTGTGGTTAATCGTCTTCTTCGTCGTCCAGTTCAACTGGCGTCTGATATTCATCCGGCTTGATGACCAGCAGGTCACAGCGTAGATGATCGATAACCTGTTCCGCGGTATTACCAAGAAACGCAGCAGAAATACCGGTACGTCCGACGGTCCCCAATACCACAATACCCGCCTGCAAGTGCTCGGCTAAATCAGGAATGACCTCTTCAGGTAAGCCTTTTTCAACGTGCGTCACTTTCTCATCAATACTGAATTTCTGGCGTAGTGCCTTCATGGCCAGCAGATGCTGTCCACGGATTGCGTCGTTATAAACGCTGGGATCAAATTCAGGCAGTTCAATCGCGATGTTGATTGGTGTGACAGGGTAGGCGCCAACCAGATGCACTTCGGTATGGTTAACCTGTTCTGCAAGCTGTAGCGTCTCTTTAACCAGTTTTTCATTGAGCGCGTTGTGATAAGCCTCTTCACTGGCGAGGTTTACGGCAACCAGTGCTTTACCCCCTTCAGGCCATGGCTGGTCTTTCACCATCCATACCGGACTTGGACATTTACGCAATAAATGCCAGTCGGTTGGCGTAAATATTACGGCTTCGAGGCGGTCGTGTTGGTGCGCCATCTTGAGGACCAGGTCATGCCTGGCGCTGATGACTTCCTGGATGATGGCTTCAAAGGGTCGGTTATGCCAGACCACTTTAATATCCAGAGGGATCCCTGCTTCGATATAGTATTTCGCTTGTTCACGTATCCATGCAGTTCGCTGGCTGATGACCCCCTGACGCATTGCCGTACGCTCATCAGGCGACAGCAGGGTAGTCATCTCATAGGAAAAGTCATAGATCGGCAAAAAGGCTTTAATTTTGCCACCAATCCGTTGATGCAAATAAACAGCTCGCCGTAATGCTGGTTGATCGTCCTGGTTAGGGTCGATGACGACCAGCATATTTTTATACATAGCCATACAGGGTCTCCTTACAACTGTCATCGCAGTTTGTAACTAAAAGAGTAACCCAATAATGTGGTTTGAAACAGGGAATAACCTCCTGCCAGATCAATAAATCGGGAAAATTTAGCGATTTGACAGAAGGATAACAGAGAGGCTTGCGGAAAGATTACGCAACGTTACGCGTGTGGCCGGCAAGAACTGCCAGCGCGTCGCTGTTCTCAATAGTGATATATTTGCCTTTCACCGCCAGCATGCCGCTTTTCTGGAAACGACCCAGCAGGCGGCTGATGGTTTCAACCGTCAGACCGAGGTAGTTACCGATGTCGCCACGGGTCATGGTCAGGCGGAATTCACGAGGCGAGAACCCACGCTGGGCGAAGCGACGAGACAGATTGTAGATAAAGGCCGCCAGGCGCTCTTCAGCGTTTTTCTTCGACAGCAACAGGATCATATCCTGGTCGCCTTTGATTTCGCCACTCATCAGACGCATCATCTGCTGACGCAGGTTCGGCATCTTACCGGACAGGTCATCAAGGGTTTCGAAAGGAATTTCGCATACCATTGAGGTTTCCAACGCCTGAGCAAAGCTCGGGTGATGGCCGCTGCCAATGGCGTCAAAACCTACCAGGTCACCCGCCAGATGGAAACCGGTAATTTGCTCATCGCCTTGTTCGGTAATGGTATAGCTTTTTATCGTTCCGGAGCGGATAGCGTAGAGTGATTTAAGCTCATCACCTGCTTTAAAGAGCGTCTGCCCTTTTTGGATAGGCTTTTTGCGCTCGATGATGTTATCGAGCTGGTCAAGCTCATGCTCGTTAAGTGTGAACGGGATGCAAAGCTGGCTGATGCTGCAATCCTGGCAATGGATAGCACAACCGCCAGACTGAATGCGCCGTATAATTCGCTTTTCCGGGATCATAGGTCTGCTCAAGCCGTAATTGATATTTGTCAATTTTAACATCTTTTTGGTGAGCACGTAAGCCTGAGCTACTCCCAATAGAGAATAATTCAGGCATAACTGGAGCGAATGTTTGTATCTGCTTGATTAACCACACTTAATTTGGGGTCGCATTATGCGGAAGTGTGATGAATAAGGCATTAATTGCCTGGAATCTAGAGTAGCAAATAACCTTCGTGGCGCAATAACCACTCTTTTCGTTGTACACCGCCGGCATATCCGGTCATGGTGCCGTTACGTCCAATGACGCGATGACAGGGGACCACAATGCTTACTGGATTGGAGCCATTAGCTGCGCCGACCGCTCTTGCAGCGCCGGGGCGCCCCAACTGTTCGGCCAACTGACCATAATGCATGACCTGCCCGCAGGGGATAGTGCGTAATGCTTGCCAGACTTCACGCTGGAAAGGCGTCCCAGCGGTTGCCGTTTCCAGCGTGTCAATGATGCTGAGGTTTCCGGCAAAATACTCAGAGAGTTTGTCGCTTAATCCACCAGGATTTTTGGCGGTAATGCGCTGATAACCTTCTGTACGGTAATGAATATCAAGCAATTGTTCCATGCGATCGCTGTGCTGATCCCATTCCACTGCGCGCAGGCGAAATTGCTCATCACAAATAACCCACAGCGGGCCCAGCGGCGTGTCGATGGTGTCTTCCAGTAAGTTAAGCATCCGTTTCTCTCATTACAGCATTCAGGCGAGCCTACACATTATCACGGCAGTGACCGTCGCAGCTATACCCCTAAAAACGGATATCAACTTGTCGTGAGTAGATCGGTTCAGCGCGGAGGATCCGGTTAATTATTGGAAATAATCGTAAACCGTTACCGGTACAGTTGTCGGTATAATAGTGCGCGGTTATGATAATGCCCGTCGCAATACGCTGGAGGATGAAACATGAACCTTGATGATGCATCGCTGTTTCTTGACGCAATGGGGGATGTTCAACCGCTGAAACACCATGCCGATGTGCACTGGCAACCCATGCGCAATCTTCGCACTCCGGCGCGTATTGATACGCTACAACTGGATAATTTTCTCTCGACGGGATTTCTCGATATTGTCCCGTTGAATGTGCCGCTCGAGTTTCGTCGCGAAGGTTTACAGAACGGCGTGACTGACAAGCTGCGAAACGGAAAATACCCGCAGCAGGCGAGCCTTAATCTTATTCGCCAACCTGTTGAAACATGTCGCCAGATGCTCTTTAGCTTTATTCTGCAGGCGCAGCAGGAAGGGTTGCGTAACGTGTTGGTGATACACGGCAAGGGACGTGACGATAACTCCCATGCCAATATTGTTCGCAGCTACGTGGCGCGCTGGTTGACGGAATTTGACGACGTGCAAGCATACTGCGCCGCACTGCCGCATCACGGCGGCAGCGGGGCATGTTATGTGGCATTGCGTAAAACCGCACAGGCAAAACAGGACAACTGGGAGCGTCACGCTAAACGCAGTCGCTGAACGACGTAAACATCAGGCGGCCAGCACTCTGTTCCTGCCTTCGT
Source organism: Citrobacter sp. Cpo148 (assembly GCF_030332375.1). Lineage (NCBI taxonomy): Bacteria > Pseudomonadati > Pseudomonadota > Gammaproteobacteria > Enterobacterales > Enterobacteriaceae > Citrobacter > Citrobacter sp. Cpo148. The sequence goes on along the minus strand of NZ_JAOWHY010000043.1, from coordinate 558,775 downwards.
TCTTGGCTTTGTACAACGCGTCGTCAACGCGTTTGAATAACTCATCGATGCTTTCATTTGTTTCGTGCCGAGCTACGCCAATGCTGACGGTAAAGCGGGGAAGGCCAGGGAGAGTCACTTTGGCCACTGTCGCCCGTATCACTTCTGCGAGATTGAGGGCAATATCTAACGAGGTTCGCGGCAGCAGCAGCACAAATTCTTCACCTCCCCAGCGAAAAATCAGATCGTCCTTTCTTGCACAGGATTCAAGTGTGCGGGCCAGAGCGCAAAGTACCTCATCACCTTTTAAATGACCAAAAAGATCGTTAATGCTTTTAAAGCGATCGGTGTCGATCAACAGCAGGCTGTAATCCTGTGTCAATGACATCGCGTGGGTCTGTTCCGGCTCGGTTACCTGATAAAAATGTCGGCGGTTAAGCAATCCCGTTAAGGCGTCACGCAGGGCCGCACGCTCAAGCTCCTGTTCCAGCCGTTTTTGCTCGGTAATATCATGAATAATGCACAGCATGAGCTTATTACCGTAGATTTCGATTGGCCCGGCGTAGGTTTGTACGTGACGGGATGTGCCGTCTGCCAGTTTATGCACAAAATGCAAAGGTTTATGGCCACCTGGAAGATGGGCGATTTCATGCATCACCGGGAGTATATGACGGCCCAGCGTATTGATTTCCCATGTATGTTTCTGGCACATCGTATCATGGCTATAGCCATAAAAATTTAGCGCACTGAGATTTGCATCAACGATAAGCCCATCACGGGACGGATCGATAAGCAACATTGGGGCCGAGTTAGTCTGGAAAAAACGCGCGTAAAATCCCTGTTTTTTTCGCTGATAATTCGCTGAACGGCTCGCTTTCAGACCTTGCGAAGTCGGTGTTTCAATGCCTTCGAAAAGAATAACGTCACCTGATTCCGGCAGAGAGCGGATGGAGAGGCGGCTGGCCATCGCGACGTCTTCACCTTCGCGGCAAACCGTAAGGATTTCTACAATGTCGTGATGATTTCTCAAATCGCTGAGATACATGGTTAAATCATTCTGGGCATGAGTTGAAAATATGCCCTTGCGGAGTAGAGAAAAGCAGGGGGCCTGCATCAGTTCCCGTGCAACGGTATTAGCGAACACCAGTTCTTCGGTATGCGGCGAAACAATCCACACCGGCAGGGTTAATAAATCCAGTGAATGCAGCTCGGTTGTGCTCATCGATAATCCCGTTATCTTTATCTGCTGTGTTGCCCGTTTAATGGCATCTGTTTTTTATATTACAGTCTCATAATGTTATTGATTGTTGAGGAGACAAAGACTGTACGATTCGCTGCTGCTTAATGTTACTTTCCGTTGGAATCAATTCATGGATCTGATGCGCAGGCAACGGTTTTGCAAACAAGAAACCTTGCAGCACGCCACATCCCATCTGGGTCAGGAGTATTTCCTGCTCCTGGGTCTCTATTCCTTCAGCCACTACTTGCATATTCATGGAGTGGGCTATGTCAATAATAGTAGACACAATCTTTGTATTTTTGCTGTTCTCGCTGATATCTTTAACAAATACTCTGTCAATTTTTAATTCCCGTGCCGGAAGAGACTTCAACATCAATATATTTGAATAACCGGTACCGAAATCATCAATAGAAACGGTGATCCCTAAAGCTGAAAATGCATTTAAGACTTCAGCGCTACGTTTTAAATTTTTAAGTGCTGTACTTTCAGTCAATTCCAGCGTGAGATATGCAGGTGATAGTTGATATTGTGCAAGGGCGCTGCAAACCACATCAACGATGTCATGTTGTTCAAACTGGGAAGGGGAAAGATTAACGGCGAGGGTCCATTCCGCATAGCCCTGTAACTTCCATTGATGTAACTGCTGGCATGCCTGCTGAATAACCCATTTCCCGACCGGAATGATAAGGCCTGTCTCTTCCAGCGCAGGCAGAAACTCAGCAGGTAACAGCATGCCGCGTTCCGGGTGATGCCAGCGTAATAACGCTTCAAAACCGGTCAGGGAATGATCTCCGGCGGTGTATTTGGGTTGGTACCAAAGCTCAAATTGATCGTGTTCCAGTGCTTGTGACAATTCCTGTAAAAATGTCGGCGGTGTATCGGCGATAGCTTCCATTTCCGGGCTATAAATAGCCCAACCGTTTCTGCCAGCCTGTTTGACATGATACATCGCCATATCAGCCTTTACTTTTAACTCATGCAACGTGGAACCATGCTCAGGATAAATACTGCTTCCCGCACTTAACGAAACCCGAATGGTGTACCCAAACAGCGTGAAAGGATCACCAATCGCAGCCGCAATCCGGGTCAGCAGAGCGGTGATATCCTCTTTATTACAGTCAGGAACCAGAAGAATAAACTCATCTCCCCCCAGCCTCGCCAGCGTCATGGTGTCATCAAGGCAGCTGTAGATTCGCTGCGTACTGGCGATCAGCAACTGATCGCCGATGTGATGTCCCCAGGTATCGTTAACGACTTTGAAGCGATCGAGATCGATGAATACCAGAGCAAATTGATGCTGATGCAGTTTGGAATGCTGCAGACAGGCCTGTAAGCAGGCATCTATCTGTGTGCGATTGGCAAGTCCAGTAAGTGCGTCGAAGTGGACCTGATGCTCAAGCTGGCAGTTAAGTTGATGTAAGTTGTCTGCCAGTCGGGAGGTACGCAGTTGCGAATCCACCATCGACACCACCAGCATGATACCCAAAATAACCAGCGTGACGGCGCAGACCCAGACAGAGAGTTCCAGTGTGCTGAGTCCATTGTGTACCGTGTGTCCAAAATGGGTGAATGTTGCCGCTCCCATCCCGGTGTAATGCATAGAGGCAATCGCCAGCGCCATAATAAGGGCGGCGACAAGCCGATTGATCAGGGCTCGACGGGTATTTTGGCGTAAATGAAACGCCAGCCACAAACCTACACCAGATGCAACGATGGCAATCATCACTGAGAGCAGTATCAGCGAATGACTCCATAGGATGGCAACATGCTCAATGATGGCATACATGCCAACGTAGTGCATGGTGACGACACCGGCGCTTAATATTCCTGTGGCTACGACTAATCGTTTTGTTGAAAGCGTATTACCGGAAATGGCGATATTAATGGCGAGAGTTGCAGAAATGAGCGCAATAAAGAAAGAAAATGCCGTGAGCGAAAAATGGTAATTGATCGGCATACTCATTTTCATGGCCAGCATACCGATAAAATGCATTGACCATATCCCCATCCCTAGCGTAGCCCCGCCAGACAGGCGCCAGAAGGTTGATTCACGTCGATTGGAGATTGCCACCTTGCCCGCACTATCGAGAGCAATAAAAGAGGCAATAAACGCGACAACAAAGGAAATCCCAATCAATACAGGGTCCCACGACACGTTCAACATCATACTACCTATCGAAAAAAAGCCGTGGTAATAAATCTAGCAGGTTTTGTCCAGTTAACATGATAAAACCGGGAATGTTCTTATATTTTTACACTGGTATTAGAGGAAACAGGAAGATAGTGAAAATAACGAGCCATTACTTATATAAACATTCACCAAATTTATAGTTCTGTGTGTTTTATGCTCTCCATGTGCTTGTCATCACAATAACCTGATGACTGGCGCCATCACAGCCATTTTACGGAATAAAACACTGAACTAACGGGAATAAAAGGTGTAATTTCTTGCCTTAAGTAAAAGGATCGCAGGCTCTCATTGAAAGTTCAGCTTTCGTCGCAAAGCAATGGCATTCTGCATTGCAGGTGCTATAAAAAATAATATCTACATAATTTCTTAGTGCACAGGACTAAAATGTTAAATGATATTAGCGTCAGAACCTTTATTATTTTATTTCTGCTCATTTCGGCGGTTGCTCTCAATATTGTTGAGATGATTTTCTCGGCCGCGCCGGAAATTATAATTGGTACAAATGTGGTAAGCGTTATTTCTATATTATGCTTATGGTGGTATATGACGAAATACCTGGTCATGCCGATCAATACGGTAAAAAGGAGCATTGAGGAAGTGACGTCTGGGAATCTGGCGATCAGTATTCCTGAGTTTGGTAATAATTGTGCGGGTAGACTAATACCGGGCATCAATAGTTTATCGAGTAATATTTCAACACTCGTTAATGAGATCAGAACATCCTCACAAACGGCGATGGCGCTCTCTGAACAGCTTGCGGAACGCAGCGCCGAGCTTTCAGTGAAAACGGAACAACAATCCGGAGCATTGATGCAGACGGCTGCTAATATGGATGAAATAGCCGTTAATACGCGAAATAATGCTGACAACACGCAGATCGCCAACGTCCAGGCAACAGTTGCCACGCAATGTGCCATTCAGGGTGGCGAATTAATGGTGCAGGTTGCGACAAATATGCGTTCAATCACCGAATGTGCACAGCAGATGACGGAAATTATTACGCTAATTGATGGTATCGCATTCCAGACAAATATTCTGGCATTGAATGCTGCCGTGGAAGCGGCGAGGGCCGGTGAACATGGCAAAGGTTTTTCCGTGGTGGCCGGTGAGGTCAGAATGCTTGCACACCGTAGTGCGGATGCTGCTAAGAATATTAAGCAGCTGATTGCGCAAACCCATCAAAATGTTCAGCAAGGTGCAGCTATTGTGCGTGAAGCAGAAAAAAATATGCATGATATTGTCGGTGGTGCCGGTCAATTAAACCAACTGATGGGCGAGATATTAACCGCTACACAGGAACAGGAGAAAGGAATTATCAGAATTACTCATGCACTGGCCGAACTGGAGAATGTAACCCAAAGTAATGCCATTATGGTTGATGAGCTTTCTGATTCCTCGGGTATCCTGAAAAACCAGGTGATTGATCTACAGTCGCGGACACATAAATTTCGCTTAAGTAACACTCTTGAGTCAGCGAGATGGCAGCGGGCTTAACCGGGTATCTCGAAGCAAGCGTCGTATTCGTCAGAGCTTTTCCTGTTATCAGAGACTTTTATGAATCATTTCAGCACAATGGGACAATGAGATATTGCTTAACATATTCTGACAGCTAGACTAACGAAAAAGGCTGAATGTTTGTGGAGGCGCTGTGGAAGCCATTAAGGGAACGGATGTTAATGTGCCGGATGCCGTGTTTGCCTGGCTGCTGGATGGTCGAGGTGGAGTAAAACCGCTGAGCGATAATGATGTAATTGATAGTCAGCATCCCTGCTGGCTACACCTTAATTACACTCATCCTGAAAGTGCCCAATGGTTGGCGACAACACCTCTTCTTCCCAACAATGTGCGTGATGCGCTGGCAGGCGAAAGTACACGCCCACGCGTCAGTAGAGTCGGGGAAGGTACCTTGATCACGTTGCGCTGCATTAACGGCAGCACCGACGAGCGTCCTGACCAACTTGTGGCGATGCGTTTATATATGGATGAACGTCTGATTGTCTCAACCCGTCAGCGCAAAGTGCTGGCGCTGGATGATGTGGTCAGCGATCTCCAGGAAGGGACGGGACCGGCTGATTGTGGCAGTTGGCTGGTGGATGTTTGTGATGCGCTAACCGACCATGCCAGCGAATTTATCGAACAGCTGCACGACAAGATTATTGATCTGGAAGATAACCTGCTCGATCAGCAGATCCCACCGCGTGGTTTTTTGGCTTTACTGCGTAAGCAGCTAATTGTGATGCGCCGTTATATGGCACCACAGCGTGATGTCTATGCCCGTCTGGCGAGTGAACGTTTACCCTGGATGACCGACGACCATCGGAGACGGATGCAGGATATCGCTGACAGGCTGGGGAGAGGGCTGGATGAAATAGACGCCTGTATTGCCCGGACCGGTATTATGGCGGATGAAATTGCGCAGGTGATGCAGGAGTCTCTGGCTCGCCGAACGTATACAATGTCATTGATGGCAATGGTTTTTCTTCCCAGCACATTTTTAACCGGGCTTTTCGGCGTTAACCTCGGCGGTATCCCCGGCGGTGGTTGGCAGTTTGGTTTCTCACTTTTTTGTATTCTGTTAGTGGTCCTGATTGGTGGTGTTACTTTATGGTTGCACCGTAGTAAATGGTTGTAACAACAACGTTTTTTAGTGGTTTTTGCGCATGAAAACGTCCTGATTTTTGAGCGAAGTCAATAAACCATCTACCTATTCGGGGCAATATCTCTCTCGCAGGTGAATGCAACGTCAAGCGATGGGCGTTGCGCTCCATATTGTCTTACTTCCTTTTTTGAATTACTGCATAGCACAATTGATTCGTACGACGCCGACTTAGATTAGTCGGCTTTTTTTTGCCTGCAGGAAATCAGCGTCTACCCTAAAAGAGTCAATCTGAATGACTGGAGGGGTATATGACCTGTCTGATTGCAACGTCGAACACTGATTCGCTACCGACCGATCCGGTTCCCATTCCCGATCCCATACCTCGTCCGCAGCCCATGCCGGATCCGCCGCCGGATGAAGAACCGATTAAATTGTCGCATCACGGGCACAGATCTGCGAGGATACGCGCCTGCTGAATGTGAGTTTTTACCGCGAGATTAAATTGTGACCGCTTTTTCAACCCTGAATGTTTTACCTGCTGCTCAACTCGAGAATCTTAACGAGCTGGGCTATCTTGAAATGACGCCTGTTCAGGCTGCTGCGTTACCGGCAATCCTGGCGGGTAAAGATGTTCGCGTGCAGGCTAAAACCGGCAGTGGCAAAACGGCTGCTTTTGGTCTTGGGCTATTACAGCATATTGATGCCGCGCTGTTTCAGACGCAGTCTCTGGTGCTGTGCCCAACGCGCGAGCTTGCCGACCAGGTGGCGGGTGAACTGCGTCGTTTAGCGCGCTTCCTGCCAAACACCAAGATCTTAACGCTGTGCGGTGGGCAACCCTTTGGCGCACAGCGTGACTCCCTGCAACATGCACCACATATTATTGTTGCCACACCGGGTCGTTTACTTGACCACCTGCAAAAAGGCACCGTTTCTCTGGATGCCCTGAATACGCTGGTTATGGATGAAGCCGACCGCATGCTGGATATGGGCTTTAGCGATGCGATTGATGATGTCATTCGCTTTGCGCCTGCGTCACGTCAGACTTTGCTGTTTTCCGCAACCTGGCCGGAAGCCATTGCTGCTATCAGTGGCCGGGTACAGCAAAATCCATTAACGATTGAAATTGATACGGTCGATGCGTTACCGGCGATTGAACAGCAGTTTTTCGAAACCCCCAGCCACGGAAAAATTCCGCTGCTGCAAAAGCTACTCAGCCAGCATCAACCCGCATCGTGCGTGGTTTTTTGTAACACCAAAAAAGATTGTCAGGCCGTTTGCGATGCACTGAATGCGGCAGGGCAAAGCGCACTGTCATTACATGGCGACCTGGAACAGCGCGATCGCGATCAGACGCTGGTTCGTTTTGCCAACGGTAGCTCGCGCGTCCTGGTCGCAACCGATGTGGCCGCACGTGGCCTGGATATCAAATCACTTGAGCTGGTAGTTAACTTCGAACTGGCGTGGGATCCGGAAGTCCACGTCCATCGTATCGGACGTACCGCGCGTGCCGGCAACAGCGGTCTGGCGATTAGCTTCTGTGCGCCGGAAGAAGCGCAGCGTGCCAACATTCTTTCTGAAATGCTGCAACTGAAGCTGAACTGGCTAACTGCGCCAGCTAACGGCTCAATCCTGCCGCTGGAAGCAGAGATGGCGACGTTATGCATTGATGGTGGTAAAAAAGCGAAAATGCGTCCTGGTGATGTTCTGGGGGCTCTGACCGGTGATATTGGTCTGGATGGCGCTGATATTGGCAAAATTGCCGTTCATCCGGCACACGTCTATGTCGCCGTTCGCCAGAACATAGCGCACAAGGCGTGGAAACAATTGCAAAACGGTAAGATCAAAGGCAAGACTTGCCGGGTCCGGTTATTGAAATAACTACCCGTTGGGGCGCCTGATGGCGCTCCGCTTATCAGGCCTACAGGCGCTTATGCACGTTGTAGGCCTGACAGACGCTTACTTCACTTCCACCACGTTCAGGCGTAACTCATCCAGTTGAGCATCATCTTCTTCTGGCTGCCAGCCCGCAGGCTGCAGCGGGATCTCTTCACGATCGAACGCTAAATCCCCGCCGTCCACAACCTCTGAACCGTGCTTAATGCCTTTAAAATCGAACAGATTGATATCGCTCAGATGTGAAGGTACAACGTTTTGCATCGCACTGAACATGGTTTCAATGCGGCCTGGATAGCGTTTGTCCCAGTCACGCAACATATCAGCAATGACCTGACGCTGTAGGTTAGGCTGTGAGCCGCACAGATTGCACGGAATAATCGGGAAACCTTTCGCTTCGGAGAAACGCTCGATATCTTTCTCACGGCAGTAAGCCAGCGGGCGGATCACGATGTGCTTACCGTCATCACTCATCAGCTTCGGCGGCATGCCTTTCATTTTCCCACCGTAGAACATGTTTAAAAACAGCGTTTGCAGGATGTCGTCGCGATGGTGGCCGAGCGCAATCTTGGTGGCTCCTAATTCGGTTGCCGTACGGTATAGAATGCCGCGACGCAGGCGAGAGCAGAGCGAGCAGGTCGTTTTGCCTTCTGGGATTTTGTCTTTGACGATCCCGTAGGTGTTTTCTTCGACAATCTTGTACTCAACGCCCAGCTGTTCCAGATACTCTGGCAGAATGTGCTCCGGGAAACCGGGTTGTTTTTGATCGAGGTTAACCGCAACTAAGGAAAAACTGATCGGGGCGCTTTGCTGCAAATTACGCAGGATCTCCAGCATGGTATAGCTGTCTTTCCCGCCGGAAAGGCACACCATAATGCGATCGCCGTCTTCGATCATATTGAAATCGGCAATGGCTTCGCCCACGTTACGACGCAGACGTTTTTGCAGTTTGTTCAGGTTGTATTGTTCTTTCTTTGTAACTTGTTGATTATCTTGCATTCTTACCGTTCTCAAAAACCAAAAGGGGCATATAATGGGCAAACTTCAATCACAGGGCTAGTTGGCTATTCAACATTGCAACCCGATCGTCATTCATTTCTTCAATCCATGTACTGTAGACGTCGTACACTATTTGCGCGTTTTCATGCCCCATCTGATTAGCTATAAATGATGGGTTCGCTCCAGCCGATTACAGCCAGCAGGCAAAAGTATGCCGCGTATGGTACGGATTACGGCGACGAATACCAGCACGTTTTACAGCTGAGTTCTATCTGGCACCTATGCTACTCATAGAGTAGTAAGATTTTTGCTCTTCGTGACCAGACCAGAATAAACAGCGAACAGCATGATTGGATAAAGGTACATAGCCCCGGACAGGAAGCAATTAATCAGTTGAAAGCAGATATTGAAGCGCTGAAGAAAATTGTGGAGCAACTTACCGACAGATAATTCAGTTCTGAACTATCAACGAGCAATGTCAGGGAGCGAAAAACGCAGGGTGTGGCAAACTGCCGCAACCATGCCGTATGCAAGAGCATGACTGCGGCCGACCGGCAAACGTCCGATAGTGCGAGTATAGAATGATTGCCAGTCACAGCGGATGGTACTTAAGCAACATGACGATTCAAGGTGCTTAATCTGAAACCAGCCACATATCAGCCTCTTCAAACATTTCTTGAACCGTTCGGCTTATCTGTTCTTTTTCATGCTTGCTGGCGTCAGTGTTGATCGCCGGAAGTGTCATCATCGGTTTAACCCGAACTTCAGCATCGGGGAAGATCCGATGAACCCTCTTGGTCAATTCGCCGAGAATAATATCTTTTGCGCCGGGCAGACCATCAAAATTCCTTTTGTCATAAACGAGTTCCACGAACATTGCTTATCGCTCTTTTACTGGATTTATATACAGTATTTATACTCTGTTTTTACCTGGGTTTCAAGAGAGGGCGTAATGATGTCACGACATAGCGATACTGAAATGGCCTTGTATGCTTCGATCAGGAATCGTGGGGAAAATGAGGGAGAAACAAAAAGCCCGCAGCGATGTGCGGGCCAGAAAGCTTAGCGGACTACCAGTACCGAACACTCCGCGTGACGCACTACAGCCGCGGCGTTAGAGCCCAGCAGGTAGGTGGTGATGTCAGGTCGGTGTGAGGCAATAATGACCATATCGGCCGGTAATTTTTTGGCGATCTCCAGAATCTTATCTTTCGGCGCACCTTCTGCGACATGAACGTGCACTCTGTCCGTTGGGATATTGAACTTCTTGATAATCTCTTCCAGTTGAGATTTCGCTTCGGCTTTCAGATCGTCCATGGCCGGTAACTCTGCCGAGTAGGCCAGTCCCAGGGAAGCGTAATAGGGCAAGGACGGAATAACGGTCAAAAAATGAACCTGCGCATCGTCGATCTTTGCTTCTGCTTCAACATGGGCAATAACGCGTTGAGTTAATTCTGAGTCTGAAATATCGATGGGTACAAGAATCGTTCTGTTCATAAAACCTCCTGTTTAAGTATCCACGTAAAGCTTACCGCGTAATGGCACTTTATGTACAATGACAACGATCACATTTTGGCATCACTTTATTTTGATTTCAGGAAATTTGCCTTTTATTACCCCATCGTAAAATCGGCCTTTAGAGACCACGATCAGGAAATCACGAAAAATACGGGCAGGGACCTGTTGATATTGCAGCGTAGCCAACTGGTGAAAGCGAATTTCTAGCGTGCAAGAGGATTCGTCATAGCCGACGGATGCAATACGGGATGATTTTACAGGATGATGATTCATTGCAGGTATCCTCTACTACAGACCTTAATGCAAGATATCATCTATCAGAGATGTGTTTTAACGCAACAGATATAATGTTTTGATCTGGATAAAACAGAATTATTAGAACGTATAGAGAGCCCGCCGTTGCCAGCGGGCTGACGAACTTAGAACTGGTAAACCATACCCAGTGCTACGATATCATCGGTAGAAATACCGGCATCTTTGTAGAACTGGTCATCTTCGTCCAACAGGTTGATTTTATAATCAACGTAGGTAGAGAAGTTTTTGTTGAAGTAGTATGTTGCACCAACATCAGCATATTTAACCAGATCTTTGTCATCGTTAGCGCCTTTGTAATTCAGATCCTTACCTTTAGACATCAGGAAGGAAACAGCTGGACGCAAACCGAAGTCAAATTGGTACTGTGCAGTAACTTCAAAGTTTTGGGTTTTATTAGCAACACCACCAACATCGCTATTATCAGTTTTACCGTAAGGAGTCATATTACGGGTTTCAGAGTACATGGTTGCCAGGTAGATGTTGTTCGCGTCGTATTTCAGGCCGGCAGTCCATGCGTCGGCTTTATCGCCACCAGAAATATTTGCATTGTCTGAATTTGACTGTTCGCTGGTACGATCAGAAGAGGTATAGGCAGCCCCGGCACTAAAGCCCATGCCCATATCATAGGTTGTAGAAATACCGAAACCATCACCATTATCGTAACGCACATCATCACCAGCATTGCGGTTGTTGGTGCCTACATTTGCGTCATTCAGGCTCTGGCTTTCGTTTTTACCTTGATACTGCAACGCAACGTTCAGACCATCAACGAGTCCGAAGAAGTCGGTGTTACGATAAGTGGCTACACCATTAGCACGACCAGTCATGAAGTTGTCAGACTGAGTGTAAGAATCGCCACCGAATTCTGGCAGCATATCGGTCCAGCCTTCAACGTCGTACAGCACGCCGTAGTTACGACCATAGTCGAATGAACCGTAGTCACCGACTTTAATACCTGCGAAGGCCAGACGAGTCCAGGAGTTGCTATTATCGCTCTCAGTCGTGTTAGCCTGAACCTGATATTCCCACTGGCCATAGCCGGTGATCATATCGTTAACCTGAGTTTCGCCTTTGAAGCCCATACGCATATAAGTCTGATCGCCATCTTTAGAAGAATCATCAGAGAAATAATGCAGGCCGTCTACTTTGCCATAGAGATCTAATTTGTTGCCGTCTTTGTTATAAATTTCAGCAGCATGAGCTGCGCCTGCAGCCAGCAGGGCAGGAATTACGAGAGCCAGTACTTTTCTGTTCATTGAAATAATCCTTTAGTTTTTTTATTAACCTGTGACCACCCATGTAGGGAGTAAAAGCATGCTAAAGGAGAAGTTCCGTAAAGAGATAAATATGAATTGTTACGTCTTAAGTAAAACCTTAAACAAATAATTCTACGGAAATAATGATAATTGCCGTGAATGAGTTTGTAAAATATATATAAAATAAAAATTATACAATTGAATTTTGTTGGGCTATTCTGCGCGTGTTATATGCCTTTATTGTCACATTTTATTTTTCGTTGGTATATTGATGACACTTATTAATTAGCCAGCGAATAAATTGACAAGCCCGAACAACTGTTCGGGCTTTTTTTTTTGGTTCCGGGCTAATACTGAGAAAAACGTATTATTCGGTACCGCTCTTTTCCGCTTTGCCTGCCAGTTGGGCCAGGAAGTCGTAGCGTTTTTGCAAATCAGCCGTTGCATCCTTCCACAGCTGTTCTGCAACTTCTGGCTGTTGGGCGTTCAGGCGGCGGAAACGCTGCTCGTTAAGCAATGTTTCGGCCAGCGCATCTGACGGTGGGCGCGAGTCGAGCGCCAGCGGCAGCTTACCTTCGTCTGCTCGGCGTGGGTCAAAGCGGTACAGCGGCCAGAATCCGGTAGCCGTGAGCTGACGCATCTGATCGTGGCTTAGCGCGAGGTCATAGCCATGCTCCTCACATGGGCTATACGCGATAATCAGCGACGGGCCGGGGTAGGATTCAGCTTCCTGGATAGCTTTGACCGTCTGATTCAACTGGGCGCCCAGAGAAATCTGTGCGACATAAACATGCCCGTACATCATCATGCTGACGCCAAGATCTTTGCGAGCCTTGCGCTTGCCATGCTCACCAAACTTGGTAACCGCCCCAAGCGGCGTGGCTTTCGACGCTTGTCCACCCGTGTTGGAGTAACACTGGGTATCCAGTACCAGAATATTGACGTTCTCGGTGAGACTCAGGACGTGATCCAACCCGCCAAAACCAATATCGTAAGCCCAGCCGTCGCCGCCAATCAGCCAGATGGACTTCTCGACTAGCGCGTCGGCATCGGTTAACAGTTGCTGTGCACCTTCGACATCTTTCAGATGCTGGCGCAGCGCAGCAACTTGCTCACGGCGTACTTCTGGCGTCGCTTCAGCATGCAGGGCGTCATTCAGTTCAGCAGGAATATTATCCGCAAACTGCTCCAGCAAACGCATGACGCGCACACGGTGTTGATCCACCGTCAGGCGGAAGCCCAGACCAAACTCAGCGTTATCTTCGAACAGAGAGTTTGCCCACGCAGGTCCACGACCATTGGCATCGGTCGTATACGGCGTTGAGGGGAGGTTACCGCCATAAATCGATGAACAGCCGGTCGCGTTAGCGATCAGCATGCGGTCGCCATACAGCTGCGTAAGCAGTTTGATATACGGCGTTTCACCACAACCAGAACAGGCGCCGGAATATTCAAACAGCGGAGTGATTAACTGCGAGGTACGGATATCAATGCGTTCAAGCTTGCTGCGGTCGATCTCCGGCAGATTGAGGAAGAAGTCATAGTTAACTTTTTCTTCTTCAACATGCTCAAGGCGCGACATCATATTGATGGCCTTGATTTCCGGGTTTTGGCGATCTTTTGCCGGGCAAACTTCGACACACAGATTACAGCCAGTGCAATCCTCTGGTGCAACCTGCAGGACATACTTCTGACCGCGCATATCGCGTGATTTCACATCCAAAGAATGCAGACTGGCAGGGGCGTTTTCCATCGCTTCAGGTGAAACCACTTTGGCGCGGATTGCCGAGTGTGGGCACGCGGCAACGCAGTGGTTACACTGGGTACACAGTTCTTCCTTCCAGATGGGGATCTCTTCGGCGATATTGCGTTTTTCCCAACGCGTGGTGCCCATTGGCCAGGTACCGTCTGGCGGCAGCGCGGATACGGGGAGGGCATCACCCAGACCGGCGAGCATTGCCGCGGTGACGGTTTTCACGAAATCAGGTGCGGCATCAGAAACCACCGGTGGGCGGTTTGCGCTGTGCGGATCAACCGGCTGGAGTGCTACTTCGGCGACGGATTCGCGCGCCAGGGCCAGAGCCTGCCAGTTACGCTCAACCAGGTCCTGTCCTTTACTGCTGTAACTTTTCGCAATCGCCCCCTGCAATTCAGCCAACGCGCTGTCGCCGGGTAAGATTTGCGTCAAATGGAAGAAGGCCATTTGCATAACGGTGTTAATACGCGCTGCCAGACCGCATTCGCGGGCGATTTTGGCCGCATTAATCACGTAGAAACGGGCTTTCTTCTGATTCAGTACCGCCTGAACTTCCTGTGGCAGACGACCCCAGACTTCATCCACACTGTATGGCGTATTAAGCAGGAAGATACCGCCTGGTTTCAGGCGCTCGGCCATCTGATACTTATCGATAAATTGCAGCTGGTGACAGCCAACAAAATCGGCTTGTGAAACCAGATACGCTGATCGAATAGGCTGCTCGCTGACGCGCAGGTGGGAAACCGTCAGACCGCCTGCTTTTTTCGAGTCGTAGACGAAATAACCCTGCGCATACCATGGCGTCGAGTTACCAATAATTTTGATATTGTTTTTGGTGGCTGACACGCTACCGTCGCTGCCCAGCCCGTAAAACAGCGCTTCGAGCTTAGCCGTACCGGGCAGGGTGTTTTCCGGTAACGGTAGCGACAAGTTGGTGACATCATCATAGATACCGACCGTAAAGCGAGGTTTCGGCTTCGCGCTGCTCAGCTCATTAAAGACAGCCATCACGCAGTCTGGACCAAACTCTTTGGAAGAAAGGCCATAACGTCCGCCAATCACGCGCGGCAGCGTTTCTCGCTCGCCACAGTTGAAGGCTTCTGCTAACGCGGTCATCACGTCCAGATACAACGGTTCGGCCTGTGCGCCAGGCTCTTTGGTGCGATCCAGGACGGCGATGCTGCGTACGGTTTCCGGCAGCGCGCGCAGTAAATGTCTGGCAGAGAATGGACGGAACAGACGCACTTTCAGAACGCCGACTTTCTCGCCATGCGCCAGCAGTTCTTCAACGACTTCTTCGCAGGTTCCAATCGCCGAGCCCATTAAGATAATGACGCGCTCAGCCTGAGGATGGCCGTAATATTCAAATGGCTGGTACTGGCGACCTGTCGCTGCGGCGAAATCGTTCATCGCCTGCTCTACATAATCGTAAACCGCGTTGTACCACGGGTTTGTTGCCTCGCGTGACTGGAAATAGGTGTCCGGATTCGCAGACGTACCGCGAATAACCGGATGCTCAGGATTAAGCGCCCGAGCGCGATGAGCATCGATTTCCGCCTGCGGCATCAGTCCGAGGATCGTGTCGTCGGCCAGTGGCACAATTTTATTGATTTCATGGGATGTACGGAAACCATCAAAGAAATGAATAAACGGAACCCGGCTTTTCAGGGTGGCTATTTGCGAAATCAGCGCAAAGTCCTGTGCCTCCTGAACGCTGCTGGCACACAGCATTGCACATCCTGTCTGGCGCACCGCCATCACGTCGGAATGATCGCCAAAGATTGATAATGCGTGAGTAGCAATTGTGCGAGCCGCAACGTGCAGTACAAACGGGGTCAACTGACCGGCCAGTTTGTACAGCGTTGGGATCATCAGCAACAGGCCCTGCGATGAGGTAAACGACGTAGAGAGCGCACCGGTCTGCAACGCGCCATGAACGGTTGCGATCGCGCCGCCTTCTGACTGCATTTCTACGACGCGAGGGGTATCCCCCCACACGTTCTTAAGCCCGTTCCCGGCCCAGGCATCTGCCTGTTCAGCCATCGTCGAACTGGGCGTAATCGGGTAGATGGCGATAACCTCGCTGGTACGAAATGCGACTGAAGCAACCGCACCATTACCGTCAATTGTGATCATACTGACACCCTTACATTGCGCAAAAAGAGGGACACGCGTAACAGCGGCGAGTCCTGGTTGTTATCCTTCTATTTTAGCAAAAGCGCTAAAGACAGATTTTCGCTTTTGTGTCCCTGGAATAAACAGAATGAATGGTTTGATCAAAGGAGCAGGCAAAAAATTGCCAGAAAATGTAAACAGTACGCATAAATGCGTATTTTGCCTCTCGACGGCGGTGTTTCCGCTGCCTATTATTTATGGCTGTGTCGTTTGGTTAATATTCAGAGGGGAGTAAGATGCGCGCAGCGTTTTGGGTAGGATGTGCCGCGTTATTATTATCGGCTTGTAGCAGCGAACCTGTTCAGCAGGCAACCGCCGCGCATGTCGCACCGGGCATGAAGGCAGCAATGTCCAGTTCAGGAGAAGCTAATTGCGCCATGATTGGCGGTTCGCTCTCTGTTGCTCGTCAACTGGATGGTTCTGCTATCGGGATGTGTGCGCTACCCAACGGCAAACGCTGTAGTGAGCAGTCGCTTGCCGCCGGAAGTTGTGGGAGCTATTAAGCCACCACGTTTCCTACATTAAATCCGCGAGTTTATACGTCAGCGTTTGTTCTGCTGTCGCCAGCGTTAACTGGTCAGCAGTCAGATCGACCTGTGCGCCTTGCTTAAACATTTCGCTGACGATCCCGTCGAGCGCGTTAAGCTGTGGATCGGCGCACATCATACGCGTCATCGCCATATCTTTTACCTTCAACTCACCGTCGGACAGCTTGCCCTGGCCGTGGAATTGATTACACATCTTTCCTGATACCGTCATGTTTTCGCCAAAACTTAACTCAGGTGGGTTGTTGGTGGCGGTGACGGCTTTACCATTCACGCTTTGCAAAACGAAGCGATGATGCTGCAACTGTTCGCGATTGACGGAAACTTTTCCATTGCTCACACAGCCAGCCATCAGCATGCTGAGCGCAATCAACGTGACAACTTTCTTCATTAAATTTCTCTACGTTTGTGACGGGAATACATTCAATATAATAATGATACTGACTGTTTTATCATCGGTGATTATCTGAAAATGCTCCCCTGACGCCAGGGGAGCACAGGAATTAGAAGAGGGCGTTTGGACAGGTCTCGCCTTTGGAGATTTGGGCCAGATTCTGTAGCGTAGTCTCAGAAATACTGGTCAACGCTTCAGCTGTCAGGAACGCCTGATGTCCGGTGAACAACACGTTATGACAGGCTGACAGACGACGGAACACATCATCCTGAATGACGTCATTGGATTTATCTTCAAAGAATAGATCGCGTTCGTTCTCGTACACGTCCATACCCAGAGAACCAATTTTCTGGTTTTTCAGCGCATCGATAGCGGCTTGTGAGTCGATCAATGCACCACGACTGGTGTTAATGACCATCACGCCGTTTTTCATTTGCTCAAAGGCTTCGTGATTGAGCAGATGATAATTCTCCGGTGTTAACGGGCAGTGCAGAGAGATGACATCTGACTCGGCAAACAGCGTTTTAAGATCGACATATTCAACGCCTAACTCCAGCGCAGCAGCGCTCGGATAAGGATCGAACGCCAGCAGACGCATACCAAAACCTTTCAGGATCCGCAGTGCAGCAATACCGATTTTACCGGTACCGATCACCCCAGCGGTTTTGCCATACATAGTAAAACCGGTCAGCCCCTCAAGAGAGAAGTTGGCATCACGGGTACGCTGGTAGGCGCGGTGAATTCGGCGATTCAGCGTCATCATCATGCCAATCGCATGCTCAGCGACGGCCTCTGGTGAATAAGCTGGAACACGCACCACCTGCAGACCCAGCTCTTTTGCTGCGTCGAGATCGACGTTATTGAACCCGGCACAACGCAGCGCAATGTATTTCACGCCATGCTTTTTCAGTTCTTCCAGAACGGGGCGGCTGCCATCGTCGTTGACGAAAATACACACAGCTTCACAGCCATGGGCGGTTTTCGCTGTTTTTTCCGTCAACAGAAAGTCAAAGAATTCAAGTTCAAAACCAAAAGCCTCGTTAACCTGCTGCAGATACTTCTTGTCGTACTGTTTTGTACTATAGATGGCGAGTTTCATAAGACTTTCTCCAGTGATTTTGACGTCACATTAATCCAATTCAAATTATTTTACAAAATCTAAAAAGTTATTGATAGTCATAGGCGTAATGAATAATTTCAGCGTATCTGTTGTTAGTGTGGGCAGGTTACACAATTTCAACAACTGGATATTTTTCTATCCAACTCAACACCCGAATATCGCGGCAGGTAAAAAGCCAGCCGAATCACATCCGGACAGCTACGCTTATACAGGTAGCAATTATCGGGAGGGGTTATGCTGACTCACTCTGAAGCAAAACGATGGGCCACTCTAATGCTCAAGGCGGCATTATGCGATGGTATGAAACCTGATGAGATTTCCCGGCAGGTACATCTGGTCTGCGATCATCATGGTAGGGAGTGCCTCGAAGAACTCATTGAGGAAATTCTGATAGAAGCAGGTCGTATCGGACCTAAACATAGCGATGGACAACTGAGGCCTCATTGAGTCTGAATCTTAATATCCCCGACGGCACGTGTAACAGCGTGCCTATAAATCGGTTATCTATCCTTAATGTGGGCATATCCAGTTAAACATGCCACAATACAGGCCTAAACCGGCTTAAATTTTTGCTAAATCAGGATATTAACTACCCATGAAGGGTAAATATAAAGCCGTTCTGGCACTCCTCTTATTATTGATTCTCGTGCCGCTGACGCTAGTGATGACGCTTGGCCTGTGGGTGCCTACGTTGGTGGGTATCTGGTTACCCGTTGGAACACGCATCGCGCTGGATGAGAGCCCGCGGCTGACACGGCATGGGTTGCATATACCTGAACTCCGCTATCTTGTTGAAGATTGCCCACTAGCACGCATCACTCAGGCGGATCTGTCTCACCCCAGCCGCTGGTCGCTGAATGTCGGGACCATTGAGTTGGATTCAGCTTGCCTGGCCAAATTGCCGCAGGCAGAGCCGTCGCCAGCAGCGCCTAAAACGCTGGCTGAATGGCAGTCAATGCTGCCCAATACCTGGATTAACATCGACAAACTTATTCTTTCTCCATGGCAGGAATGGCAGGGAAAACTGTCACTCTCGCTCACTCCCGCTACTCAACAGCTGCGTTACCAGGGTGAAAAAGTTAAATTTCAGGGGCGTTTGCACGGGCAAAACCTCACGGTAACGGAGCTGGATGTTGCGGCATTTGAAGGCCAGCCGCCGGTAAGACTGGTCGGTGAATTTACTATGCCACTGGTGCCCGATGGACTACCGGTAAGCGGTCATGCGGTTGCGACGTTAAGTTTGCCGCAAGAACCTACGCTTGTGGACGCCGAACTGGAGTGGCAACAAAACAGCGGACAACTGATCGTCATGGCGCGGGATAATGCCGATCCGCTGCTTGACCTTCCGTGGGAAATAACACGCCAGCAACTGACCATCAGCGACGGACGCTGGAACTGGCCTTATCAGGGATTCCCGTTAAGTGGCCGGCTGGGCATGAAAGTTGAAAACTGGCAGGCCGGACTGGAAAACGCGGTGGTGAGCGGGCGTCTGAACATTCTGACGCATGGCGATGCCGGTAAAGGAAACGCCGTATTAACGCTGGGGCCAGGTAAGCTTGGCATGGATAGTAGCGATATGCCGCTACAGTTGACCGGTGAAGCGAAACAGGGCGATCTGATCTTCTACGCGAAATTACCCGCCAGACTCACTGGAAGTCTGAACGATCCGCAATTGGCTTTTGAGCCAGGAGCGCTGCTGCGCTCACGTGGGAGGGTGATTGATTCGCTGGATATTGACGAGATTCGCTGGCCGCTGGCAGGCGTAAAAGTCACGCAACGTGGTGTGGATGGGCGTCTGCAGGCTATTTTACGTGCGCATGAAAACCAGATGGGGGGCTTTGAACTGCATCTGGATGGCCTGGCAAATGATTTTCTTCCTGATGCCGGTCGTTGGCAGTGGCGATATTGGGGGGAAGGCAGCTTTACGCCGATGCATGCCCGTTGGGACGTAGCGGGTAAGGGAGAATGGCATGACAACACCCTGAAGCTATTTGATCTTTCTACCGGATTTGATCATCTGCAATACGGCACGATGAAGGTGGAAAATCCGCGTCTGGTGATGGACGAACCGATAGTTTGGGTGCGGGATGCAACCAAACCGAGATTTAGCGGCGCGCTGTCGCTGGACGCAGGGAACACCACCTTCACCGGGGGAAGCGTGTTACCACCATCGACGCTGAAGTTCAGCGTGGAAGGTAGCGATCCGACAATTTTCCAGTTCAAAGGCCAGCTTCACGCGGGGGCGATTGGGCCCGTACAGCTGAATGGTCGTTGGGACGGTATCCGTCTGCGCGGACAGGCATGGTGGCCAAAACAATCGCTCACCGTATTCCAACCTCTGGTTCCACCTGACTGGAAAATGAAGCTACGTGAAGGTGATCTGTATGCGCAGGTCGCGTTTTCGGCAGCCCCGGAGCAGGGCTTTGAAGCAGGCGGTCATGGGGTGTTAAAAGGCGGTAGCGCCTGGATGCCCGATAACCAAATCAACGGTGTCGATTTTGTATTGCCTTTCCGGTTCAGTGAAGGCGCATGGCAACTGGGTACGCGTGGACCTATTTCACTGCGTATTGCGGAAGTGGTGAATCAGGTGACGGTGAAGAATATCGCCGCCGATCTGCAGGGGGCGTACCCCTGGAGCGAAAACAACCCGTTACTGTTGAGCGATGTCAGTGCCGACCTGCTGGGTGGCAAAATCATCATGCAGCAACTGCGGATGCCGCAGCACGACCCGGCCTTATTGCGGGTGCAGAATATCTCTTCCAGCGAGCTTATCAGTGCGGTTAACCCCAAACAGTTCGCCATGTCTGGCCCGGTCAGTGGTGCGTTACCATTATGGCTGGACAACGAAAAATGGATCATTAAAGACGGCTGGTTGACTAATCCAGGGCCGATGACGTTGCGTATTGATAAGGACACAGCGGATGCGGTCGTCAAAGATAACATGGCGGCGGGGGCGGCCATTAACTGGCTGCGTTATATGGAAATAAGCCATTCGTGGACGAAAATAAATCTGGATAACCTCGGTGTCTTAACCATGCAGTCAACCGTGACTGGCAATAGTCGGGTAGATGGCAAAGTAGGTACGGTTAATTTGAATTATACCCACGAGGAAAACGTCTTTACGCTATGGCGCAGTTTGCGTTTTGGCGACAATTTACAGGCATGGCTTGAACAAAATGCAGCGCTGCCGGAAACCCATTGCCCGGAAGGCAAGGAATGTGAGGAACAACAATGAAAACGATAGCTGCCATGCTGGGTCTGCTGACTTCATCTCTGCTGGTAGGGTGTACTCCCAGAATCGAAGTGGCTGCGCCAAAAGAGCCCATCACCATTAATATGAACGTCAAAATCGAGCATGAGATCCATATCAAAGTTGATAAAGACGTCGAAAGTTTATTGAAATCGCGCAGCGATTTGTTCTGAGGTCATGATGAGAAAACAGTTTGCAGTGGCGCTGGTCGTCCTGAGTTTACTCTGCAGCAATGCGTGGGCATTGACCCTGAATGAAGCCAGAACTCAGGGGCGAGTAGGGGAAACGCTCAATGGCTATCTGGTTGCATTGAAAACCGATGCCGAAACGCAGGCGCTGGTGAGTGAGATTAATAAAGCGCGCCACGCCAGCTATCAGCAACTGGCTGAGAGCAATAATATTCCGCCAGATGAAGTGGCAAAAATGGCCGGGCAAAAGCTGGTTGCTCGCGCTAAACCGGGAGAGTACGTGCAGGGTATAAATGGTAAGTGGTTGAGAAAAGAGTAAATCGCTTTTTCACACAGCCAGAGGGACACGACGCTGGATTATTCATCGACATCGCAATAGTTGCCACACGGCATAAAATGGATGTTGGTATAGTCCAACACCGGTCGCGTCGTGGGGTGAAATCATGTGGCTTCTCAAGTGGTATGTCTGGAATCGTTGGGTATTCAAACTGTTAAGCCGGGATGTCGCGGAGCCTGAACAGTTTTTGCTTCATTGTTGGGAAGAGAATCTGGCGAAATGCAGGGATTATGCAACCATCTGGCGTGATATCAATCGCATTCACGGCAAACAGATACAAATGCAGGGAAAGAAGTAAGTGTCGGAGAAACCCTCCCACCGGATGGTGAGAGGGGGAATTATCAGGCAGCTACCACGCTGTCGATAGCGGCTTTCGCATCAGACTGTGCTTTAGACGCTACTTCCGGGCCGTAAGCAATACCTTCAGCAAAGACGACATTCACGTCGGTGATGCCGATAAAGCCCAGGAATACGTTCAGGTACGGCGTGATCAGGTCGGTTGGTGTGTCTTTATGGATACCACCACGACTGGTCAGCACCACCGCGCGTTTACCTGTCACCAGACCTTCCGGGCCTTTCTCGGTATAACGGAAAGTCACACCTGCACGGGCAATCAGGTCAAAGTAGTTTTTCAGCTGCGTTGGGATGTTGAAGTTGTACATCGGCGCGGCGATAACAATCACATCATGCGCTTTCAGCTCAGCAATCAGCTCATCGGACAGCGCCAGCGCTTCTTGCTGACGCGGCGTCAGCGGTGTATCGCTCGGGCGCATCGCACCCACCAGTTCGCCATCCAGTACCGGTACAGGATTTGCAGCCAGGTCGCGGACAGTGATTTCATCAGCAGAGTGCTTTTCACGCCACTGTTCAACAAAATAATCAGACAACTGACCAGACTGAGAGTACCCTGCCAGAATACTGGATTTAAGAACTAATACCTTGCTCATGGGTGTTTCCTTTTATGTGTTTGAAGGGGTAGTGCCCCGTTGCTTGTTGACACTTTATTCACAATCCTGTCGCAGTGATAGCGCAATATATCGAATCCTATGTTCGAAATTATTGAACAACACATGAAAAGCGCCGATGTGGTACTCTATACCCATCATCTAAAAGAGATTTAACCCGGCAGAGCACTGCCTTTTAACGCTATGACAGAACAACAAAAATTAACCTTCAACATGTTGCAGCAACAGCTGGACTCACTGATGCTGCGTGACAGACAGCGTTTTGCCCGCCGCCTGCACGGTGTGAAGAAGGTTAAAAATCCTGATGCACAACAGGCCATTTACCAGGAGATGGCGAAAGAGATTGAGCTGGCAGCCGGTAAAGTTGTGCTGCGTGAAGCGGCGCGTCCGGAAATTAGCTACCCGGAAAACCTGCCCGTCAGCCAGAAAAAACAGGATATTCTGGAGGCTATTCGCGACCATCAGGTGGTGATTGTCGCCGGTGAGACCGGTTCGGGGAAAACCACCCAGTTACCCAAAATATGTATGGAACTGGGGCGCGGGGTAAAAGGGCTGATAGGCCATACCCAGCCGCGCCGTCTGGCGGCGCGCACCGTGGCGAACCGTATTGCGGAAGAGCTGCAGACCGAGCCGGGCGGCTGTATCGGTTATAAGGTTCGTTTCAGCGATCATGTCAGTGATAACACCATGGTCAAGCTGATGACGGACGGTATCCTGCTGGCAGAAATCCAACAGGATCGGCTGCTAATGCAGTACGACACCATCATCATCGATGAAGCGCATGAACGCAGTCTGAATATCGATTTTCTACTCGGCTATCTGAAAGAACTTCTACCGCGTCGCCCGGATCTAAAAATTATCATCACTTCGGCGACCATCGATCCTGAACGTTTTTCAAAGCATTTCAATAACGCGCCGATTATCGAAGTCTCCGGCCGAACGTATCCGGTGGAAGTGCGCTATCGTCCAATTGTTGAAGATGCAGATGACACTGAGCGTGACCAACTGCAGGCAATTTTTGATGCCGTAGATGAACTGGGGCGTGAAGGGCCTGGCGACATTCTGATCTTCATGAGCGGCGAACGTGAAATTCGCGATACCGCCGATGCGCTGAATAAGCTGGATTTGCGCCATACCGAAGTGCTACCGCTGTATGCGCGTCTTTCAAACAGCGAACAGAACCGCGTGTTCCAGTCGCACAGCGGTCGCCGTATCGTGCTGGCGACCAACGTGGCGGAAACGTCGCTGACCGTTCCGGGAATCAAATACGTAATTGACCCGGGCACCGCGCGTATCAGCCGTTACAGTTACCGCACCAAAGTTCAGCGCTTGCCGATTGAACCGGTGTCGCAGGCCTCTGCTAACCAGCGTAAAGGTCGCTGCGGTCGTGTTTCGGAAGGGATCTGTATTCGTCTGTATTCCGAAGACGATTTCCTGTCGCGCCCGGAGTTTACCGACCCGGAGATCCTGCGTACCAACCTGGCATCCGTTATTTTGCAGATGACCGCGTTGGGGCTGGGCGATATCGCGGCGTTCCCGTTTATTGAAGCGCCGGATAAGCGCAATATTCAGGACGGTGTACGCCTGCTCGAAGAGCTGGGGGCGATAACCACCGACGAACAGGCAACCGCATACAAGTTAACGCCGTTGGGCCGTCAGCTGTCGCAACTTCCGGTGGACCCACGGCTGGCGCGAATGGTGCTGGAAGCGCAAAAACATGGTTGTGTGCGCGAAGCGATGATCATTACCTCAGCGCTGTCCATTCAGGATCCGCGCGAGCGCCCGATGGACAAGCAGCAGGCTTCCGACGAGAAGCACCGCCGCTTCCATGACAAAGAGTCTGATTTTCTTGCATTTGTGAACCTGTGGAACTATCTCGGCGAGCAGCAAAAAGCGCTGTCGTCAAACCAGTTCCGTCGCCAGTGCAAACTTGATTTTCTGAACTACCTGCGCGTGCGTGAGTGGCAGGATATCTACACGCAACTGCGCCAGGTGGTGAAAGAGTTGGGTATTCCGGTCAACAGCGAACCCGCTGAATATCGGGAGATCCACGTCGCGTTGCTGACCGGTTTACTGTCGCACATCGGGATGAAAGATACCGATAAACAGGAGTTTACCGGGGCGCGTAACGCTCGCTTCTCGATCTTCCCGGGTTCAGGTTTATTCAAAAAACCGCCGAAGTGGACGATGGTCGCGGAGCTGGTGGAAACCAGCCGCCTGTGGGGACGTATTGCCGCGCGTATCGATCCCGAATGGGTGGAGCCGGTAGCCCAGCATCTGATCAAACGTTCATACAGTGAACCGCACTGGGAACGCGCGCAGGGTGCTGTGATGGCGACAGAAAAAGTCACTGTCTACGGCTTACCGATTGTTGCGGCCCGTAAGGTGAATTACAGCCAGATCGATCCCGCGTTGTCGCGTGAACTGTTCATTCGTCATGCGCTGGTGGAAGGCGACTGGCAAACGCGCCATGCGTTTTTCCGTGACAATCTGAAGTTACGGGCTGAAGTGGAAGAGTTAGAGCACAAATCACGCCGTCGCGACATTCTGGTCGATGATGAGACGCTGTTTGAGTTTTACGACCAACGCATCAGCCATGACGTGGTTTCTGCTCGTCACTTTGATAGCTGGTGGAAAAAGGTCAGCCGTGAAACACCGGATCTGCTCAACTTTGAAAAGAGCATGCTCATCAAAGAGGGTGCGGAGAAAATCAGTAAGCTGGATTATCCGAACTTCTGGCATCAGGGTAACCTTAAGCTGCGCCTGAGCTACCAGTTCGAACCTGGAGCCGATGCGGACGGTGTGACCGTACATATTCCACTCCCGCTGCTTAATCAGATCGAAGAGAGCGGTTTTGAATGGCAAATCCCGGGGCTGCGCCGCGAACTGGTGATCGCCCTGATTAAGTCGTTGCCAAAACCGGTACGACGCAACTTTGTGCCCGCGCCGAACTATGCGGAAGCGTTTTTAGGCCGCGTCACACCGCTGGAACTGCCGCTGCTGGACTCGCTGGAGCGTGAACTGCGCCGCATGACCGGCGTTACCGTTGACCGTGAAGACTGGCACTGGGATCAGGTGCCCGATCACCTAAAAATCACCTTCCGGGTGGTGGATGATAAAAATAAGAAGCTACAGGAAGGGCGTTCGCTGCAAGATTTGAAGGATGCGCTGAAGGGTAAAGTTCAGGAAACATTGTCTGCGGTGGCCGATGACGGCATCGAACAGAGTGGGTTGCACATCTGGAGCTTCGGTCAACTTCCGGAAAGTTACGAACAAAAACGCGGTAACTATAAGGTGAAAGCGTGGCCGGCGCTGGTCGATGAGCGTGACAGCGTTGCCATCAAACTGTTTGATAATCCGTTGGAACAACAGCAGGCGATGTGGTGCGGTTTACGCCGCCTGTTGCTGCTGAATATTCCTTCGCCAATCAAATACTTGCACGAGAAGCTGCCCAATAAAGCCAAGCTGGGGCTGTACTTTAACCCATACGGTAAAGTTCTGGATTTGATTGACGACTGTATCTCCTGCGGTGTGGATCAGTTAATTGACGCCAACGGTGGCCCGGTGTGGACTGAAGAAGGCTTTACCGCTCTGCATGAAAAAGTGCGGGCTGAACTGAACGATACGGTGGTGGAGATTGCGAAGCAGGTCGAACAGATCCTGACCGCAGTGTTTAATATCAATAAACGTCTGAAAGGGCGTGTGGATATGACCATGGCGCTGGGTCTCGCGGATATCAAATCGCAAATGGGCGGACTGGTGTATCGCGGGTTTGTTACCGGCAATGGTTTCAAACGCTTGGGCGATACGTTGCGTTATTTGCAGGCTATTGAAAAACGTCTGGAAAAACTGGCTATCGACCCGCACCGTGACCGTGCACAGATGCTGAAAGTGGACAGTGTGCAGCAGGCCTGGCAGCAGTGGTTCAATAAACTGCCTCCCGCGCGCCGTCAAGATGCCGATGTCAAAGAGATCCGCTGGATGATAGAAGAGCTGCGCGTCAGCTATTTTGCCCAGCAGCTTGGTACGCCGTATCCGATCTCCGATAAACGTATTCTGCAGGCGATGGAGCAGATTTCGGGATAAATCGGTACAGGGCCGTAGGCCGGATGAAGCGTAGCCGCCATCCGGCATCTGTACCCGGTAAAGATAAACACCAGGAGTCATCAATATGAGTCAGTTTCCGACACTTTCCGCAACCACCCTTGCGGCTATCAATACCGTAGGGCGATGGCTGGCGCAGAATGATTTTACGGGGAATATCACCGTTCAGTCAGATTGCGTGATTCTGGCAGGAAACGCGGTTATTCCTACCATCGACGCCGCCTGTCGGATCGCGAAAGAGCAACAGGTTCCCTTGCTGATTAGCGGTGGTATCGGTCATTCCACGCGCTTTCTGTATGATGCGATTGCCCAGCATCCGCGTTATAGCATCATTCGTACTACCGGACGCGCGGAAGCGGCGATCCTTGCCGATATTGCTCACCAGTTCTGGCAAATTCCGGGTGAGAAAATTTGGGTGGAAGATCAGTCGACAAACTGCGGTGAGAATGCCCGGTTTAGCTGTGCATTACTGAATCAGGCGGCAGAAAGTATTCATACCGTCATTGTGGTGCAGGATCCCACTATGCAACGCCGCACAATGGCCACGTTTCAGCGCGTCACCCGCGATGAACCGCATGCGCCGCGCTGGTTGAGTTTCCCTGGTTTCATCCCTGAACTGGCCCAACAGCACAACGGCGTGGATTTTGTGCCCGCCGCAGAAGGTCTGTGGTCGGTAGAACGCTATCTTTCTCTCATTACCGGTGAACTTCCGCGTCTGCGTGATGATGCAACCGGCTACGGGCCCTGTGGACACGATTTTATCGTACATGTCGATATTCCTCAGGACGTCGAGCAAGCCTGGCAGCAGCTAAAAAATGATACCGCGCTGACCGACTTACTGGAGAGCCGTTCTCTGTAATTCTTGCTGCCCGTTTGTCGGCGTTTTACGGCAAACGGGCAGAAAGCCCACCCGTTTTTTCTCTTCATCATCACTTTTCCAGACGCTTTTATGAAGCAGTTCACAGAACCGCCACTCCAGCGATAATGCGTCATGCATGATTGATATTAATTAACAATAGTTTTACTTGTTAAAAACAAATCAATCACAGGAGAGCCGCATGTCAGTACCCGTACAACATCCTATGTATATCGATGGGCAGTTTGTGACCTGGCACGATGACGCCTGGATTGATGTCGTCAATCCGGCCACGGAAGAGATTATCTCGCGTATTCCCGATGGGCGTGCCGAAGACGCGCGTAAAGCGATCGATGCCGCGGATCGCGCTCAGCCGCAATGGGAAGCGTTGCCTGCCATTGAACGGGCAAACTGGTTACGCAAAATTTCTGCAGGTATCCGCCAGCGAGCCGATGAAATCAGCGCGTTGATTGTGGCGGAAGGTGGAAAAATTCAACAACTGGCTGACGTTGAAGTCGCGTTTACCGCCGACTATATCGATTACATGGCGGAGTGGGCGCGTCGCTATGAAGGCGAGATCCTGCAAAGCGATCGTCCGGGTGAGAATATCCTGCTGTTTAAGCGTGCACTGGGCGTGACGACGGGCATTCTGCCGTGGAACTTCCCGTTTTTCCTGATTGCCCGCAAACTGGCTCCCGCCTTGCTGACGGGAAATACCATCGTCGTTAAGCCGAGTGAATTCACACCGAATAACGCCATCGCCTTTGCCAAAATTGTTGATGACATTGGTTTACCGCGCGGGGTCTTTAACCTGGTGCTGGGACGCGGTGAAACGGTCGGGCAGGAGCTGGCCGGAAACCCGAAGGTCGCCATGGTGAGCATGACCGGTAGCGTCGGTGCGGGTGAGAAAATTATGGCCGCAGCGGCCAAAAACATCACCAAAGTTTGTCTGGAGTTGGGTGGCAAGGCCCCGGCTATCGTGATGGACGATGCTGACCTTGAGCTGGCGGTGAAGGCTATTGTTGACTCGCGGGTGATCAATACCGGACAGGTATGCAACTGTGCCGAGCGCGTATACGTTCAGAAAGGTATCTATGACCAGTTCGTTAATCGTCTGGGTGAGGCGATGAAAGCCGTGCAGTTTGGCAATCCGGCCGAACGCAATGACATTGCGATGGGGCCGCTGATTAATGCCGCTGCGCTGGCGCGTGTAGAGCAAAAAGTCGAGCGAGCGGTTCAGGAAGGCGCCCGTGTGGTGCTGGGTGGTAAAGCCGTTGCCGGTAAAGGTTATTACTATCCGCCGACGTTACTGTTAGACGTGCGCCAGGATATGGCGATTATGCACGAGGAGACGTTTGGTCCGGTGCTGCCGGTGGTGGCATTTGATACGCTGGAACAGGCGCTGACAATGGCCAATGACAGCGACTACGGACTGACCTCATCGATCTATACGCAGAATCTGAATACGGCAATGAAGGCGATTAAGGGGCTGAAGTTTGGCGAAACCTATATTAATCGCGAAAACTTCGAGGCGATGCAGGGCTTCCACGCTGGCTGGCGCAAGTCCGGGATTGGCGGGGCAGATGGTAAATACGGTCTGAATGAATACCTGCAAACACAGGTAGTGTATTTGCAGTCTTAAGTTTTTCGCCGGGTGAACCTGTACGCCACCCGGCGCAATTCTCACACTTTGGTGGCAATCCAGTTCATCATCATTTCCGGCCAGATGGCCAGCGGTAACCCTTGCGCATCGCGAATACCAAACCCGTGCTTACCGCGTTCAAACAGATGCATTTCGACCGGAACGCCCAGCCCACGTAGCGCATTAAAGAAAACCAGGCTGTTTTCTACTTTCACCGCCGGATCGTCGATGGCGTGTAGCAGGAATGTCGGCGGTGTCGTGTTATCCACTCGCTCTTCCAGAGAATAGTGGCGCAGATCTTCCTTTTCTGGCGTAGCGCCAACCAGCTCAAGACGAGAGCCCGGGTGACCGATGTCTTCGCGCAGAGTAATCACCGGGTAGACCAACGCCATGAACGCAGGACGCGTTGGTTGCTCGTCTATGCTATCAATCGGTGTATAAACCGGTTCGGCAAACCGGGTTCCCAGGCTGGCGGCCACGTGACCACCGGAAGAAAAGCCCAACACACCGATACGATCAGGGTTAATTTTCCATTCATGGGCGTTGGCGCGAATGTAGCGCATGGCGCGCTGGGCATCGGCCAGCGGCGCGTTTGCACCTTCCTCATGGCCATCACCCGGCATGCGGTAGGTCATCACAAACAGGGTATAACCGCGGGCGTTAAAGAATGGTGCCAGTACGCTGCCTTCTTTATCCATCACCACGCGACGGTAAGAACCTCCCGGTGTAACAAGGATCCCTACGCCGTTAGGTTTTTCGGGGGCATAAACGGTAATTTCCGGGGCGCGTATACCGGTGACAGCACGATCATACTGAGATGTTCCTGTATGTCGGGGTTCTGGCGTAAAGACCGCATCGCTGTTTTTTGCTCCGGGGGCTTCACTCTGCGGCCAGAATGAGACGGTGGTTGCGTGGGCAACGGCTTGCTCCATCATGTTTTCTAACGTTTCACGACTCAGTGCTTCCATTACAATGCTCCCTCTGTGGCAAAGGTTAGCTATAGCACAGTTCATATATTGAAAACGGGGAGAGACTCACAACGTATTGAATTCGCGGGAAATGAAAGAGGGCGGAGGGGGACCTCCGCCGGAAGATCAGAGCTTGATGAACTTATCCAGCGTACGAATAAGCTGGGTGACAAAACCGTATTCGTTATCGTACCAGGCGACGGTTTTTACCAGTTGCAGATCGCCCACTTCGGTAATTTCGGTTTGCGTTGCATCAAATACCGAACCGAAATGCGAGCCAATGACATCGGACGAGACAATTTCCTCGTCGGTATAACCAAATGATTCATTATTTTGCGTGGCTTTTTTCAGCGCGTTGTTGACCTCTTCAGCAGTGACTTTTTTCCCCAATATCGATACCAGTTCCGTGACAGATCCTGTTTTCACCGGAACACGCTGGGCATGGCCTTTTAATTTTCCGCTCAACGCCGGAATAACCAGACCAATGGCCTTGGCGGCACCAGTGGTATGGGGAATGATGTTCTCTGCTGCTGCCCGTGAGGCGCGCAGATCTTTCCCACGTGGACCATCAACCAGCGACTGCGTTCCCGTGTAGGCGTGGATGGTGGTCATAGTGCCAAGCTGAATACCGAAGCTATCGTGCAGCGCTTTCGCCATCGGTGCCAGGCAGTTGGTGGTGCACGATGCGACCGAGATAATCCGATCGTTCGCATCCATTGTGTCGTCGTTGACGTTAAAGACAATGGTCTTCATGTCGCCAGCCGGGGCGGATATCAGCACTTTTTTGGCACCTGCATCCAGGTGCGCGTTGGCTTTTTCTGTCGAGGTATAAAAACCGGTGCATTCGATGATTATCTCAGCGCCAGTGGTTTTCCACGGGATATTTTTGGCCTCTTTTTCTGCGTAGACTGCAATTTTTTTACCGTCGACAATCAGCGCATCTTCGGTAAAGTCGATGCTCCAGGGAAACGGGCCGTAGTTTGAATCGTGCTTTAACAGATAGGCGAGAATTTTGGGCGAGGTGAGGTCATTAATGGCCACAACCTCCACGTTGCTTTTGACTTCCAGTAGCCGACGCAATACCAGACGACCGATACGACCAAAACCGTTAATGCCAATTTTACTCATGGTTTTCTCCTGTCAGGATGAGGCGGTACGACATATTTTCCTTACCAGGCTTAGTCCAGACAGGCATCCTCGGCAATAGCGGTTCTTGCGGTTAAGCGTAAGCGACTGAAAATGGGTGAACAAAAGTTAATGAATTTTTAACAAAAGCCCGTTATGTTGACGCATTATTGTTTTTATTCAGGAAGTGTTATGGGGAATAAGTATTCTGGCCTGCAAATCGGTATTCACTGGCTGGTCTTTTTGTTAGTTATTGTGGCCTATAGCGCCATGGAGTTTCGCGGATTTTTCCCGCGCAGCTATCGTCCCTTATTCAACATGGTGCACGTATCCTGTGGTATCACGATATTAACGCTGATGGTGGCGCGTCTGCTGGTCAGGCTGAAATATCCGGCACCGCCGATTGTGCCAAAACCAAAGCCAATGATGACCGGCATGGCGCATCTGGGGCATCTGGTTATCTATCTGTTGTTTATTGTGCTGCCTATTATTGGGCTGGTGATGATGTACAACCGGGGTAATCCGTGGATTGCATTCGGCATCGTTATGCCGCATGCGGCAGAGGCTAACTTTGATTTAGTGGATATGCTGAAGTCCTGGCACGTGACGCTGGCAAACCTGGGTTATTTTGTTATTGGTCTGCATGCCGTTGCCGCCCTGATGCATCACTATTTCTGGAAGGATAATACGCTGTTGCGCATGATGCCGCGTAAACGCTCCTGATATAACGCTCCGCAAAATTGGACTGCACCCCAAAAGTTGGACATCCAACTGAGTAAGGTGCAGTTTTTTAGCCGATTAATTTTCGCAGGGTGGTGCTTTTCGTACGCTTTGAACCTGGGAGACGCGTTTTTTCAGGCTGACGATAGCCAGCGCAACAACAATCAGCACAATACCGCAGCCTTCAACAACGCCAGGCTCTTCACCCAGCAACCACCAGGAAAACAGAACGCCACAGACAGGTACCGCCAGCGTACTTAAGCTGGCAATACTGGCTGGTAAGTTACGCAACACAAACAGCCATAAACTCCATGCCAGCGCCGTCGCCAGCACGGCGCTATAAGCTAATGCCCAGAAAACGACAGGTTGCCAGTCTGGATCTCGCTGTGGAACCAGCCAGGCCACCAGGCTCATCACCAGCGCGGCATACAGCATCTGCCATGCGGTCAACGCTAACAGATCGATATTCGGATGGCGGGTATACATTCGCTTGGCGACAATCGCGCTCGCCCCCCAACTGATCCCAGAAAGGATCGCCAGTAGCGCGCTCTGCATTGAGGCAAAGTTCAATTGCCATGGCTGTAAAACCAGCAATAATCCCGCAGCTGCCACGGCAATGGCGAAATACTGTAAACGCCGCATGCGTTCACCGAGGAAAATGGCGGCCATAATCACCACCCAGAATGGCATGGTATAACTCAGTATGGCTACTTTACCTGCGCCGCCGCTGACTAGCGCCCATTGTGATAATCCAACCATGCCGCATGTTTGTAGTAAGGCGATCGCTAACGTATAGCCGAAAGGTGTCGGGCGCATTCCTCGGCCACGCAGTAACAGAACGATGAATAACAATAATGCGCCAAAAGAACAGCGTAGTGCGGTAAAGTCGAACGCGCCGATGTAGTGCGTGACCTGTTTCATCGCGATCCAGCAGTAGCTCCAGATGAGCGTTAAGGTGATGAGGCCGCCAATGGCCAGCGGATGACTTTTCCCTGCGGGGGTCATAATGTGTCCGTTTTAATGATTTTAGTACGCCACTATACGCGCTTTCAGGGCGCCGTAGTCGTTATCATTCCGGCTGAGTACATGTCGCGAAAATTTGTACTTTCCTCTGTGGAATAAAACCGAAAATTATTTTTCCAGATAGCATAAACGCTTACCGGCAAGATGGTTAAACAACGCTCAGTTCGCCACGTCTGTCACTTGATCACTGTCCTCATTAAAACTACTGTATATAAATACAGTTACATGAGAGGCAGATTATTATGTTGTTTTTCCAGCCAGTAGAACACCCCGAAATCAAACACTTCCCGCTATTTAGCGATCTCGTGCCCTGCGGTTTTCCTTCTCCTGCGCAGGATTATGTTGAGAAACGTATCGATCTTAACGACCTGTTGGTGCAGCATCCCAGCGCAACCTATTTTGTTAAATCGTCTGGCGACTCCATGATGGGGGCAGGGATCGGTGCTGGCGACTTGCTGGTAGTCGACAGTGCCAGAAAAGCGGCCCACGGAGACATTGTGATTGCTGCTATTGAAGGCGAATTCACCGTTAAGCGCCTGCAATTGCATCCGGTGGTGATGCTGAAGCCAGAGAACAGCGCCTACGCGCCGATCATGATCGGCAGCGAGGACACGCTGGATATATTTGGCGTGGTGACATTTATCATTAAATCCGCGGGCTGATTATGTTTGCGCTGGTGGATGTTAATTCGTTTTATGCCAGTTGTGAATCGGCATTCCGACCGGACCTGAAAGGTAAACCCGTTGTTGTTCTTTCAAATAATGATGGTTGTGTCATTGCCAGCAGCGCGGAAGCGAAGGCGCTTGGCGTCAATATGGGAGCACCATACTTCAAACAGAAAGATCTGTTCAGGCGCTGCGGCGTGTTCTGCTTTAGTTCGAACTACGAGCTGTATGCGGATATGAGCAGCAGGGTAATGTCGATTCTGGAGGAGCTGTCTCCGCGCGTGGAAATGTACAGTATCGATGAAGCCTTTTGTGATTTAACCGGCGTGCGAAACTGCAGGGATCTTACAGATTTTGGTCGTGAAATCAGAGAAACCATTTTACAGAAAACACGCCTCACGGTTGGGGTCGGTATCGCCCAGACCAAAACCCTGGCCAAGCTGGCGAACCATGCTGCCAAAAAGTGGCAGGAACAGACTGGCGGGGTGGTGGATCTCTCGAATATTGAGCGTCAGCGTAAGCTGATGGCTGCGCTCCCGGTTGATGAAGTCTGGGGTGTCGGACGCCGTATCAGTAAAAAACTGGACGCCATGGGTATTAAAACGGTCTGCGACCTGGCGGATACCGATATTCGCTTTATCCGCAAACATTTCAACGTCGTGCTTGAGCGCACTGTGCGGGAATTGCGCGGTGAACCGTGCCTGGCGTTGGAAGAGTTTGCGCCAGTTAAGCAGGAGATCATTTGTTCAAGATCGTTTGGTGAAAAACTCACGGATTACAATGCGATGAGAGAGGCTATTTGTACCTATGCTGCACGTGCTGCGGAAAAATTACGCAGAGAGCACCAGTTCTGCCGGTTTATCTCTACGTTTATCAAAACCAGCCCATTTTCCCTGAATGAACCGTATTACGGTAACAGCGCATCGATAAAACTGCTGACACCAACCCAGGATAGTCGGGAAATTATAAGGGCGGCCACACGTAGCCTGGACGCAATATGGCGGGAGGGGCTGCGTTATCAAAAAGCAGGGGTCATGCTGGGCGATTTTTTTAGTTCTGGCGTTGCGCAGTTGAATCTGTTTGATGACAACGCCCCACGGCATAACAGCGATAAGCTGATGGCCGTTCTGGATACGCTCAATGCTGAAAAAGGTAAAGGAACGCTCTATTTTGCCGGACAAGGTATACAACAACCGTGGGCGATGAAGCGAGATATGCTCTCACCGCGTTATACAACGAGATATAGCGATTTACTGCGGGTGGGATAGCTATTGTTATCGTAAATAAGCGTCCAGAGCGATTCTAAAACTGTCCAGAAATAAATAAAAAAACGATTATCAGCCTTCATTAAAAATCTTATTGTAGCGCCGACTAACAGATAACTAACTGACAAACGGCAAGTCTATAATAGGAAATTTATGAAAAAGACGCTTATTACACTCATTATTGCAAATGCACTGACCGCGACTACGGCATTTGCCGCAGCGGATGCGGGAACCTGGTATGCTGGTGGGAAATTTGGTTGGTCGCATTACTTTGATACCAGCGCAAGCCAGCAAACGGGGGCTAATGGTAATAAATATGGTGATGTTGGTTTTGATAGCGATAACGTCGGTGGCGGGGTATTTACAGGTTACCAGATTACTCCATGGCTGGCAGTTGAAGGCGGCTATGATTATTTAGGTAATATGCAATTCAACGGTAAAAATGGTTCTTCTGGTTCTCAAATGAAAAGCCAGGGTCTGCAATTATCGCTGAAAGCAAGTTATGGTTTGACTGATGATTGGGATCTCTACGGTCGTGCAGGGGCAATAGGATATCGCGCGGAGTCAGATATTAAAGGCAATAACCGCTTTGATACTGGTGTGCGTCCGGTTGTGGCTGTTGGTACGGAATATGCCTTTAACAAGAACTGGGCTGGTCGCGTGGAATATCAATGGGTGAGCAATGTGGGTAATGAAAACCAGATTGGCGTATCAAGTGATGTTAGTTCCGTTACCGCTGGGGTGTCATATCGCTTTGGCCAGCATGACGACGCGGAGGTTACGCCTGCACCGGCAGTTGCCGCAACTCCTGCGCCTGAACCTCAGCGTTTTAACTTAAAATCTGATGTGATGTTTGGTTATGATTCAGCAGCATTAACCCCAGAAGGGAAAGCGGCGATTGCGCAGTTATACCGAAATCCCGGTCTGCAACCGGCCAAAGACAAAGCGACCGTTGTTATTGGCTATAGCGATCGCACCGGAGCCGCAGATTATAACCAGCAACTGTCAGCCCAGCGCGCGCAGGCTGTTGCCGATGAATTAGTCGCGTTAGGCATGCCAGCTGCAAATATTACTGCACAAGGACATGGTTCGAGTGATTCTGTCACGGGATCCAGTTGTGATGGGCAGACCGGACAGCAGCTGATTAATTGCCTTGCTCCAGATCGCCATGTCGTTGTTGAGATCACTGATAAGTACTAAATCGGTGTACAAAAGCCCTCCACATTATCGAATGGGGAGGGCTTTTTTATTCGCACAGTGGACTATCATTAACTGTGACAAATTAAAGATGTTAGAGCGTAATTATGTTCATAGAATCCTTAGTTTCGAGAGCTAAAGGTAGATTATGGCGTTATTTTCTGCCACGGTTTACTCTGAAAAATCATGTGGATGATCAAGTATATAATTACTATGGTGTTTATTTTTCGGATGTAAAACAAGAAAAATATCAGCTTGTGAGCCTAAGAGGCAAAAATGTTGTGCTTGAAAAATGGCATGCTGAGCAGCACGCCTATATGGAGAAAATAAACCTTCCACTCAATGATATTGAAAAAATGAATGTTGAGATTATTCATTGGAGAAAGCAAGGTCCGTTAAGGTTTGATTCGATTTTTCTTTTTGCAATAAATTATTTTACGCGTATTGCTTATGCAAAAAATGCTCTGACGAGAGCAAAAAGCAATCTCTTTTCTTCATTCGCCAGTAACAAGGCGTTGAATGGACTTGATCGTATAATGTTGCTACAGATGCTGGTGAACGAATATGTACATCAATCGCCAGAGAAAACTCACACTGGAGTGACATGTGATGAGGTTATTGATCTATTGTACGGGACGCTTTGGTATAAACATATCAAGAATGAAGATTTCAGGAGGAAGGTCTTTCTGCTGCTCCAGTCACTTGTAATTACAGAAGATGTCAGATTTAGTGATAAAAAATATTATATACAAGGCAAGGCTATTTCAACAATTGTTTCATGGGAATCTGAAGATAAACGGGAAAAGCAGCAGATCAGGATCCAGAAAAATATTAGTCGTTTGATGCTTGTGATTACCGCGTCCACATTGATGATCACCCTGGCAATACTGGATCAGGCAGGTCTTATTAATCTACATAATCTTTGGGTGCATCTGACACAGTTAAAGCCAATCAGGGTGTTGTTCAAATTAATATGATAAAACACAGTTTTGTTTTAGTCCTGGCAGGAATACAAACTAGAGATGTTGCGTTTCGCTACTGCCGTACTCCTTGAAATGCTGAATAATATCCGTTCCCTCGCGATGGCCTGTGATGAGGTATTGATAAATCTGCTGCGGTGAACCATAAATTAGTAATCCTGGTTGCCCTGGGCGTTATCGTTCGGTTTTTTCATTGGGGTGGAAAGTTCCGTGAATGTTGCGGTGACGTCCTGATCGGGGCAGTGATCATGATGTTTGCAGCAGCTCACCTCCCAAACGTAACGTTCACTATCCCGCAAGTTGGCGAGGTCACATTTACACACAATGAGATCGTGTTTGTGTTGGGTATGCTCGGTTATAAGGGGTTGAAGGAAGTTATCTTCGGGGTATTAAAAAACGGTTTGGTATCGATTTGCGCAAGCTTATAGCGCAACGAAAAAATAATTAAGGGGAATGAAGCCCGTACGAATTAACGGGCTTTACATAGATTACTTTAGACTGATGTTCGGCAAGATATCCTGTCTGGCTACAGATTGAACTTTCCAGGCCCCGCCTTCCTGCACCATACAGTCGATAACGGTATGTGCTTTATTCGTTCCAAACGACACATAAACTTGCATACACACGGGATCATAATCTGACGACACAATCTTGATCTGCCGCCAGTCTTCACTATAATCTTGGGCTTTGATAAACATATCAGAGTCCGGTACGTCTTCGGTATTGGGGTCGGCCGCATTAGATTTCTTCAATGCGGCAATCGTGCTGGTAGTGACGTAAGGTTTAAGTCCAGCGTAATCCGTTAAAGGGTTTTTCTCTTTTAACAATTGTGCAATATACCAGTGATTAAATTTCAATGCTGCTGCCTCTGGGCCAGTAGGGGAAACAGTCGCGAACGCGGAAGTGCAGATTAGTAGGCTGGTAAATATTAATAATTTCATATCAATTGTGCCTGAATAATTGATAAGACGGTGCCGCAGATGCCCAATTATTGCCGGGGTACATGCTGTTTTGTTTATAATCTGAATACCAGGTGCCATCACCGCCGTAAATGCAAGCATGTCCCGCCGGATGGCCAGCGATCGGTTGTATTAAAGCAACATCGCCTTTCATTGGGGCGCCATAAACAGCTCGAAAGCCTGCTGCACGTAGGTTAAACGCCATATCTTTTGCATAGTTTGTATTGATGAGTCTAGCGCCGCCAGCGCGTACGGCATTAGAGACAAAATGAGCGCATCTATGTTGACTGGCACTTCCTGCGTGATTTCGTGCGTAATTAACGGCAGCATCTTTATTCCAGCTCATAACGTTTCCTTGTATTAATAAAAAAGCCCACAATAAAACATTACGCTTTAAATTTAATTGTTTTTGTAAGTTATCATTAAGTGATGTTAATCATCATCAAGAATAAATATGAAGTTAATTAAGTCATAAAACATGGAATTATATATTTAGGTAATGAAAAAGGGGGGGCGGAGCCGAAGTGGTTAACGAAGGTCCGTCGTTAAATTAGCGAGCGTAAAATAAAAGGGGCGCAGCACAACCTTCGGATGAAAGAAATTTTTGTGTCTAATCGGGTGGTGAACAGATTGAGTATCGTATTGGTAATTTCGTACAGCCAGGGCGACAGCTTTACCTTATGGCAGATGTACTGAAGAGAATTTCAATATTTGGGAAATGATATTAGACACTAATCATCAACCAATTAGCTAAACCGTTACACATCAAAATCAGCCGGCCTTGGGCGGTTTTTTATTGCCAGTAATCAGCACCCAGCTCCATCGCAGCGTAGTGACTATTAGAAGGTGGTTGACCGCCGCCAGCGGGAACTGGCGACAGTCATTCATACCCACATAGCGCTGTGGATATAAACCGGGGTTCCGTTTGCCTGCGCAGGCGATAGTAAACGGGTGTCCGCATATATCCGATAACAGCTTAACCTAAGCTACTGATATTAAATAAATCTTATATTTTACAATCACATAAAAATTCTGATAGTATACCCCCCTATAGTATCTGGAGGGCGTATGCCGCATTCACCTGAAGACAAGAAACGCATTCTCACCCGTGTACGCCGTATTCGCGGTCAAGTTGATGCGCTTGAGCGTGCACTGGAATCTGGCGAACCGTGTCTGGCAATCCTGCAGCAAATTGCCGCTGTGCGCGGCGCATCCAATGGCCTGATGGGCGAAATGGTTGAGATCCATCTGAAAGACGAGCTGGTCAGTGGGGAAACTACGCCAGACCAGCGTGCCGTGCGCATGGCTGAAATCGGCCATCTTCTGCGTGCTTATCTAAAATAACATCATCACCTCGCAATAATGGGAAGAGACAAATGAAATCACGTGCAGCAGTTGCATTCGGCCCCGGCCAACCGTTAAAAATTGTCGAAATCGACGTCGCACCGCCAAAGAAAGGTGAAGTGCTGGTTAAAATTACCCATACCGGCGTGTGCCACACCGACGCCTTTACGCTCTCTGGCGACGATCCGGAAGGCGTATTCCCGGCGGTACTTGGCCATGAAGGTGGCGGCATTGTGGTTGAAGTAGGCGAAGGTGTCACCAGTCTGAAACCGGGCGATCATGTGATCCCGCTGTACACCGCAGAGTGCGGCGAGTGTAAGTTCTGTAAATCGGGTAAAACCAACTTGTGTCAGGCCGTACGTGCGACCCAGGGCAAAGGTCTGATGCCGGATGGCACAACGCGCTTCTCGTATAACGGTGAGCCGATTTATCACTATATGGGCACCAGCACCTTCAGCGAATACACCGTTTGCGCGGAGATCTCTCTGGCGAAGGTTAACCCGCAGGCCCCGCTGGACAAAGTGTGTCTGCTGGGTTGTGGCGTGACCACCGGTATCGGAGCAGTCCATAACACCGCAAAAGTGAAAGAAGGCGACACCGTCGCCGTATTTGGTCTGGGCGGTATTGGTCTGGCGGTAATTCAGGGCGCGGTGCAGGCGAAAGCCGGGCGTATTCTGGCCGTTGATACCAATCCGGAAAAATTTAAGCTGGCAGGTGAAATGGGCGCGACCGATTTCATCAACCCAAAGGATTACGACAAACCGATTCAGGATGTGATCGTTGAGCTGACCGACGGCGGCGTGGATTTTAGCTTTGAATGTATCGGCAACGTTAACGTGATGCGCGCGGCACTGGAATGTTGCCATAAAGGATGGGGCGAAAGCATCATCATTGGCGTGGCGGGAGCAGGGCAAGAGATCAAAACTCGTCCGTTCCAGCTGGTTACCGGGCGTGTCTGGCGCGGTTCCGCGTTTGGCGGTGTGAAAGGGCGTACTCAGCTTCCTGGCATGGTTGAAGAAGCAATGAGCGGGAAAATTCAGTTGGATCCCTTTATTACCCACCGTTTACCGCTGGAGCAGATTAACGAAGCGTTCGATTTAATGCACCAGGGTAAGTCCATCCGTACCGTTATCCACTTTGGCGATAACTGATTCATTGGCCAGCGGATTTAACCGCTGGCACTTTCCTGAATTTTTTAGAATTATGTTGTGAAAGTGTGACGAATCCGGCGCTTTTCACGGTAAGTAAACTTCCCGGATTGCCGATGACTATCTAACGGGCGTGTTTTCACGCATAAACCCTACAAGAGAGTCGACGGTCATGGACAACACTACATCGATGCAAGCCCAGCATAAACTGGGCTTTCTGCATCAAATCCGGCTGGTTCCGCTGTTTTCCTCCATTCTCGGTGGCATTCTCCTGCTGTTCGCCCTAAGTTCTGGGCTGGCAAGCTATTTTCTTATGCAGGCCGATCGCGATCAGCGCGACGTGACCGATGAGATTCAGGTCAGGATGGGGTTATCTAACAGCTCTAACCATTTACGTACCGCACGTATCAACATGATCCACGCCGGCGCGGCGAGCCGTATTGCCGAAATGGATGACATGAAGGCCAATATTGCCGAGGCCGAAAAACGGATCAAGCAGTCGCAGGACGGTTTCAATGCTTATATGTCACGCGCGGTAAAAACGTCTGCCGATGAAGCGTTAGATGCTGAACTGAGCGCCAGCTTCAAAGCCTATATCGATGGCTTACAGCCTATGTTGAAGTACGCTAAAAACGGCATGTTTGAAGCGATCATCAACCATGAAAATGAACAGGCCAGACCGCTGGATACTGCTTACAACAAGGTATTGTTGAAAGCGATCGACATCCGTACCGCAAGGGCGAACCAGTTAAGCGAACAGGCGCATCAGCGTACACAACTCGGCATGGCTTTTATGCTGGGCGCATTTGTCCTGGCGCTGGCGCTGACCGTAATGACGTTCATTGTTCTGCGCCGCACGGTCATTCACCCTCTGCTACGCGCGGCCAAGCGTATTGAGCAAATTTCCGCGGGCGATCTGACGATGCAAGATGAACCGACCGGGCGTAGCGAAATTGGCCGTCTGAGCCGTCACCTACAGACAATGCAACGATCGTTGGGGAAAACGGTGGGTACGGTACGTCAGGGTGCGGAAGAAATATACCGCGGTACCAGTGAGATTTCGGCGGGTAATACCGATCTGTCTTCACGTACTGAACAACAGGCCGCAGCGATTGAACAAACGGCAGCCAGCATGGAAGAGCTGACCGCCACGGTGAAGCAAAACGCCGACAACGCGCATCACGCAAGCAAACTGGCGGAAGATGCTTCCGGTAAGGCCAGCCGCGGCGGTCAGATGGTTTCTGGCGTGGTGAAAACCATGGGTAATATCTCAACGAGTTCGAAGAAAATCTCCGAAATCACAGCCGTGATTAATAGCATTGCTTTCCAGACCAATATCCTGGCGCTGAACGCGGCGGTTGAGGCGGCGCGGGCAGGAGAGCAGGGGCGTGGATTTGCCGTGGTCGCTAGTGAAGTCCGTACGTTGGCCAGCCGCAGCGCTCAGGCGGCAAAAGAGATTGAAGGATTGATCAGCGAATCGGTCCGACTGATTGACCAGGGCTCCGGAGAAGTCGTCGCGGCGGGCAATACGATGACGGATATTGTCGACGCGGTAAAACGCGTGACCGATATCATGCTGGAAATTGCGGCGGCCTCTGATGAGCAGAGCCGGGGTATCGTACAGGTGAGCCAGGCGATATCAGAAATGGATAAGGTTACGCAGCAAAATGCCTCGCTGGTTGAAGAAGCATCGGCTGCGGCGGCCTCTCTCGAAGAGCAGGCGGCGCGCTTAACGGAAGCCGTAGGTACATTTCGCTTAACGGGAACGAGTGCAATTAAACGCCCTCCCGTAAGCACTACGCCTGACCAATCGCGTCCGCAGACGGCAACGGCCAGTGGCGATAACTGGGAAACGTTTTAACAATAAATTAAGGGACCTGATGGTCCCTTAATATTTGGCATCAAAACGGTACGGTTTTGCGTATTGCGGCGATAAGGATTTGCGCGGCCTGAGAGAGTTGCACATCGACACGGGTAAGAATACCGATGGGTTCACCCGCACCGTGGGTTGGTATCGGCAACGACACCAGCGTCGCCTGGCGTAAATCCTCTCTAACCGCACCTGAAGGGACAAACCACACATAGTCGTAATCAACCGTCAGCTGGCGGGAAAGCGATGCTGACAGCGTTTCAATGCAGCCTGGCGGCATTTTACAACCCTGACTTTGCAACAATGCTTCTGCGTGCTGGCGAGGCGCGGTTCCTTTTGGCGAAACCACCACCGGCCACTCCATTACCCGACTTAACGTGATGGTTTCCTGCAACAGCGGATGGTTAGGGCGCACGACCAGTTTAAGTGATTCCAGAAACAACAATTCATAATTCAGACCGACCATCAATTCCGGATCGGCCATGCGACCAATGCCAAGGTCGATTTCCCCGGATTTTAAACCTGCCAGAATCATCGGATTGCTCATGGTGGCGACCTGTAGCGTGGTCTCCATTTGCTGCTTGTGGAAAGGACCAATTACCGCAGGCAGAATGCCCAGTGCCGCGGTGGGTAAGGCCCCGATCCGTACGACATCAGTCTGCGACTCTTCGCGCTGATTTAACGCTTGTCCGGCGGTATTGAGCGCATCCAGCACTCTTACCGCGTGGGTAAGAAACTGTTCTCCGGGCAGCGTTAACTGCGCGCCAAGGCGGCCACGCTCAAAGAGACGGGTACCGGTCAGTTGCTCCAGTTCATTTAGCGTTTTGGAGAGAGCCGGTTGGCTCAGGTTAAGGGTCTCAGCCGCGCGCCCCAACGTTCCCTGCTGTGCAACGGCGACAAAAGTATGAAGGTGGCGCAAGCGAATGCGCTGATTGAACAGAACATTTTTTTCCATAAGCGATGTTAAAAACAGAGCCGTATCGGTGACAAGTAAAGTTGTTTGTTTTTGATAACCTGATAGCAAAATATTATTAACATTTATCATGTTTTACTTACAACTGATTTATTTTGCTTATGTTTTGTACAGCATTGCTGGGTGGTGGGATCATGGAAGGGAGTGTGGCCAGTCGTTATACTTTGGTGATTGTTTACTTTTGAACGATTTCTCTTCACAAGGCACTGATGAATGATACATGTAATAGGGCACCTTAATCCCGATAGCGATGCCATCTGCACCGCCGCAATGACGGCGCGTTGGCTTAGTTTACGTGGCCAGCAGGCGACGGCATGGCGTTTGGGCGAGCCTAACCGCGAAACGCAGTTTATCTTTGAGCATGCGGGGCTGACGATGCCTGAACGGTTGACGTTTGAACTGACCGATCGTGATGTCTGGCTGGTCGATTTCACCGAGCCGGCCCAGGGACCGGAATCGTTAACAGAAAGTAACGTGGTGGGAATTATCGATCATCACCGACTTGGTGGGTTAGTCACCCGTCTGCCACCGGAAGTGTGGGTGAAGCCCGTCGGCAGTAGCGCAACCCTGCTGTGGCAACTGATGACGGAGGATCAACGCAACCAGTTATCTTCCGCTGAGGCTGTTTTACTGCTCGGCGCCGCATTGAGTGACACTGTCACGCTTCGTTCACCAACGACCACCTCTGACGATCGCCTGGCGGTTGATGCGCTGGCTCAAAAAACCGGAGTGGATCTTGACGCTTTCAGTCGCGACCTGCTGTCAGCTAAAACAAGTGTGGAAGGGATGAGCGCCCGGGAACTTTTGCAGAAAGACATTAAAACCTTCACCATCCATGGACATTCAGTCTGTGTAGCGCAGCTCGAACTCTATGCGCTGCAACAGGTGGATGCGGTGCTGGACGATCTCCGTCAGGAAATGGCGCGCTATGCAGAAGAAAAGAACGCTGCGTTAGTCGTGCTGATGCTCACTGACATCAATCTGGGTGATACCAGCTTATGGTTTGCTGGATCAGAACTTTCAGACATCCCGCAGCCTTGCAAG
This sequence comes from Citrobacter sp. Cpo148, assembly GCF_030332375.1. Classification (NCBI taxonomy): domain Bacteria; kingdom Pseudomonadati; phylum Pseudomonadota; class Gammaproteobacteria; order Enterobacterales; family Enterobacteriaceae; genus Citrobacter; species Citrobacter sp. Cpo148. Next base: position 514,172 of record NZ_JAOWHY010000043.1, on the reverse strand, counting down.
GTCGAAGGTATGCTTAGCCGTAAAAAACAGATGCTGCCCTGGCTGGAAAGTCATTTGAAACCACGCCAGTAGGTACTGTTCATCTTTTGTATGGGTGGGAAGTTTACGCGGGTCACACTTTGTAAATTCTTCCCACCGGAGTCAGCGGCGTTTTCTACACTCCAGGTAATATTCACTGGAGGCATGACATTATGGCGAACACCATCACGGCAGATGAGATTCGGGAACAATTTTCGCAGGCAATGTCAGCAATGTACCAGCAGGAAGTCCCGCAGTATGGCACGTTGCTGGAACTTGTCGCTGATGTGAATCTGGCGGTACTGGAAAATAATCCGACGCTGCATGAAAAACTGGCGAATGCGGATGAACTGGCCCGGCTAAACGTTGAGCGTCATGGCGCCATTCGAGTGGGTACCGCGCAGGAGCTTTCTACGCTGCGCCGGATGTTTGCCGTTATGGGCATGTATCCGGTGAGTTATTACGATCTCTCCCAGGCGGGCGTCCCCGTACATTCTACAGCCTTTCGTCCCATCGACGATGCCTCGCTATCGCGCAACCCGTTTCGGGTATTCACCTCGTTATTACGGCTCGAACTAATCGAAAACGCCGCGCTGCGGCAAAAGGCCGCTGAGATCCTCGCGAAACGCGATATTTTCACTCGCCGTTGCCACGAACTACTGGATGAATTTGATGCGCAGGGCAGTTTTACATCTGAACAGGCGCAAGAATTTGTGCATGAAGCGCTGGAAACATTCCGCTGGCATCAGCACGCCACGGTCGATGAAGAGACCTATCACGCATTACATAACGAACACCGGCTGATTGCTGATGTAGTGTGCTTCCCCGGTTGTCATATCAACCATCTGACACCGCGAACGCTGGATATTGACCGGGTGCAGTCGATGATGCCGGAATGCGGCATTGAGCCCAAAATACTGATTGAAGGGCCGCCGCGCCGCGAGGTGCCGATTTTATTACGTCAGACCAGTTTCAAAGCGCTGGAAGAGCCGGTGTTGTTTGCCGGTGAAATGCGTGGCACTCACACGGCACGTTTTGGTGAAATCGAACAGCGCGGCGTGGCCCTGACGCCGAAAGGCAGAGCGTTGTACGACGAATTGCTGAATAAAGCGGGAACGGGGAAAGACAATCTGACGCACCAGCTACACCTTCAGGAAGTATTCAAGGCCTTTCCGGACAGCGAATTCCTGCTGCGCCAGCAGGGGCTAGCCTGGTTCCGCTATCGTCTGACGCCATCGGGTGAAGCGCATCGGCAGGCGATTCGCCCTGATGACGATCCGCAGCCGCTTATTGAACGGGGCTGGCTGGTTGCGCAACCCATCACCTACGAAGATTTTTTACCGGTGAGCGCCGCAGGAATTTTCCAGTCCAATTTGGGCAATGAAACACAGGCTCGCAGCCACGGAAATTCCAGCCGCGACGCGTTTGAACAGGCGCTGGGTTGCGCGGTTTATGATGAGTTTGCGCTGTATCAGGAGGCTCAAGAGCGAAGTAAACGTCGGTGTGGTTTACTTTAATGGAATTTACATGGGATTCGGTCTGTTCCCATCGACATAAAATATTTTCGATTTTGTACAGATAATCGGCGACCAACAATTGGATTATTAATGAATTTTGTCTAGAGTGAGCGGTCAGAAATGTGCACTCTCTTGCCGCTGATTTTGACCGGCGCGGGACCATTTACACGACCAGAAGGACTCACTTTCAGGCATGAATCGCAGACGATTTATTAAAGGTTCAATGGCAATGGCCGCCGTGTGCGGAACCAGTGGTATTGCATCACTCTTTTCCCGCGCCGCCTTTGCGGCAGAGTCTGACATTGCAGACGGAAAAACCGTACGTTTTGATTTTTCCGTTCTGCAATCGATGGCCCATGACTTAGCACAGAAGCCCTGGGGCGGCGCACCGCGCGCGTTACCGGAAACGCTGGCGAAACTGACGCCGCAGGCCTACAACAGCATTCAATATGACGCAGAGCAGTCTCTGTGGAACAATGTTGAAAATCGTCAGCTTGATGCGCAGTTCTTCCACGTGGGAATGGGCTTCCGTCGCCGTGTACGCATGTTCTCGGTTGATGGTAGTACGCATATGGCGCGTGAAATTCACTTCCGTCCGGAACTGTTTAAATACAACGACGCGGGTGTGGATACCAAACAATTGGAAGGGCAGACTGACCTCGGATTCGCTGGATTCCGCGTGTTTAAAGCGCCAGAACTGGCCCGCCGCGATGTCGTTTCTTTCCTGGGCGCCAGCTATTTCCGCGCCGTGGATGACACCTATCAGTACGGTTTATCGGCCCGTGGTCTGGCGGTAGATACCTACACCGACAGCAAAGAAGAGTTTCCTGATTTCACCTCTTTCTGGTTCGAAACGGTTAAACCGGGCGCAACCTCCTTTACCGTGTATGCGCTTCTCGACAGCCCAAGCGTAACCGGCGCATTCAAGTTCGTGATCCACTGCGAGAAAACGCAGGTGATTATGGATGTACAAAACCACATCTATGCGCGCAAAGACATCAAGCAGCTCGGCATTGCGCCGATGACCAGCATGTTCAGCTGCGGCAACAACGAGCGTCGGATGTGCGACACTATTCACCCGCAAATCCATGACTCCGATCGTCTGGCGATGTGGCGGGGCAATGGCGAGTGGATCTGCCGTCCGCTGAATAACCCGCAAAAGCTGCAGTTCAACGCCTATACCGATAACAACCCGAAAGGGTTTGGCTTGCTGCAACTCGATCGCGACTTCTCCCATTATCAGGACATCATGGGCTGGTATAACAAGCGCCCAAGCCTGTGGGTCGAACCGCGCAACCAGTGGGGCAAGGGGACCATCGGTCTGATGGAGATCCCGACGACCGGCGAAACGCTGGATAACGTTGTCTGCTTCTGGCAGCCGGACAAGAAGATCAAAGCTGGCGATGAGCTGGAATTCAAATATCGCCTGTACTGGAGCGCTCAGCCGCCGGTGCGTTCACCGCTGGCTCGCGTGATGGCGACCCGGACAGGCATGGGCGGTTTCCCGGAAGGATGGGCACCGGGCGAGCATTACCCAGAAAAATGGGCGCGTCGTTTTGCCGTTGACTTCGTTGGTGGCGATCTAAAAGCGGCTGCGCCGAAAGGCATTGAACCGGTGATTACGCTCTCCAGCGGTGAAGCGAAACAGATTGAGATCCTCTACGTGGAGCCTATCGACGGTTATCGCATTCAGTTTGACTGGTATCCGACCTCTGACTCAACCGATCCGGTAGATATGCGTATGTTCCTGCGTTGTCAGGGTGACGCCATCAGCGAAACCTGGCTGTATCAGTACTTCCCGCCAGCGCCGGATAAACGTCAGTACGTTGACGACCGCGAGATGCGTTAAGCCCCCCCTTTACGGCTCTCCTGATGGGGAGCCGTATCTGCATTCATCCTCATAACGACTCTGTACACTATTTACTCGATCCTGTTCGCATTTTTCTGTATGGCAAATGGGTACTCTGTGGGTGTGTATTTCTTATACACGTTCTTGTCCACTAACAGGGAGAAAGTATGTTTCCAGAATACAGAGACCTTATTTCCCGACTGAAATCCGAGAACCCTCGCTTTCTGTCCTTATTCGAAAAACACAACAGCCTTGATCATGAGATCTCCAGACTGGAAGGTTCGGATGGTCGGGGGTATAGTTTGGACATTGTTCGTCTTAAGAAACAGAAACTCCACCTGAAGGAAGATCTGCTCAAAATATTGCAAAAAGAGAGTGTCAGTGAGAGCTAAGTAGAACGGCGCTTGCTGTGTAAAAGGGCTTCCTGCGAGAAACGGAAGCCCTTCCTGTTTTAGGTGTTAATCGACCATCACGCGTTTGTTCGTCGCCCCCCAGAGGATCGACATTTCAGTGAACAACGCGCCGCTAATTTCTTCGACTTCTTCTGCACTAACCTGCGCATTTCCCTGTTTACCGAACAGCACCACTTCATCACCGGATGCAACCTGCGGCAAATCGGTTACATCGACGATCACGGTATTCATGGATGTTTTACCCAGTACCGGAACCCGCTGGCCGCGGATCAGCACGTGCCCCGCATTACTGAACACACGCCGATAACCATCGGCATAACCTGTCGGGATATTGGCCAGAACGGAATCACGTTTAAGGGTATAGGTTCTGTCATACCCGACGGTGTTTCCTTTGGGGTAATGGTTTACCGACGCGATGGCAGATTTAAACGTCATGACGCGTTTGTATTCGGTGCTGGCGATGGTATCGCCATAGAAAATACCGCCAACACGCACCATGTCGAGCCAGGATTCTGGAACGGTCAGGGTAGCGAACGTATTCGCGACATGCAGGGTGACATCTTCGCGCTTAAGCCCGGTAATTTTCAGTACCTGGGCTGATTGCGTATTGAAACGGGCCAGATCGCGTTTTACCACTGCCGCATCTTCTTCCGGGAAATGCGACATGATGCCGACAATTTTCAGGCCGGGTAATGCGGAAATAGCGCGTGCTTCTTCCAGACCTGCAGCGGTACTGACTTCCAGACCGTTACGCGACATACCGCCAGAGTTCAGCGCCAGATGGATACGAATAGTTTTACCTTTCTCTTGAGCGATTGCACTTAGACGCTTAGCCATATCCAGATTACCAATAAGCTCTTCGGTATCGAAATCCGCCGCCTGGTGCATCTCTTTTTCCGTCGCGTTACGCACGCGCATGAGCTGCGATGTATAGCCTGACTGGCGAACGGTACTAATCTCCTCGTTGCTGGCGATGCCAATACATTGTACGCCGTTTTGCATCATCACCGGTGTTACCAGTGAGAGATCGTGGCCATACGCGTCGCCTTTAAGAATGGCGCACATCCGGGTTTTATCTCCCAGCAGTTGCTGAACTTTATGAATGTTATATTCCAGCGCGCTACGGGAAATTTCCAGCGTGGTATTATCCACGACCTGTTGCTTATTGACGGCAAAGGGAACGGGGCCCGCTTGCGTGGTAGAAACAGGTTGGTGACAGGCGGTAATCAGTAAAAGCGGAATAAGTGCTAAACGACCCAAAGGTGCTGCCATGCTTGCTCCTTAGCAATAGAATGAAAGTGTTATTGTCATCATTACGGTCTATCCATGAGGGGATACCCGGATCACCAGAGTAACGGGTTCCACGCCAGAGATTCTTTCTAAGTGATTGCTGTTACAGCATAAAAATAAGACATTCCCGGCGCTAAACAGAGTAATATCGGCTACTGCCAGTCAGAAATGCCCCGTTTACGATCGCAAAGGAGATAAACATGTCAGAAATAATTATCGTTAGTGACGCGCTGGAACTGCGGGCGGTAGAAGAACACCACGTCACCCCTCTGCATCAGTTGGTGCTTAAAAATAAAACCTGGCTCCAACAGTCACTGAACTGGCCGCAGTTTGTCGAATCTGAGGACGACACGCGTAAGAACGTGCAGGGGAATATGATGTTGCACCAGCGCGGCTACGCCAAAATGTTCCTTATTTTCGAACAAGGGGAGGTGGCTGGCGTTATCTCGTTTAACCAGATAGAGCCGCTGAACAAAGCCGCTTATATTGGTTATTGGCTGGGTGAAGAGCTCCAGGGCAAAGGCATTCTGTCTCAGGCGCTACAGGCAATGATTCATCATTATGCGCAGCGCCAGGAGATTCGCCGCTTCGTGATTAAATGTCGTGTAGATAACGTCAAGAGCAACCAGGTTGCACTGCGCAATGGCTTCCGACTGGAGGGATGTATGCAACAGGCGGAGTTCCTTAATGGCGATTACCATGACGTGAATCTCTACGCCCGCATCATTGATGGCTCTTCAGAATAAACCGGCGATAGGGGTGCGCGTGATACGTTGTTCGCCGTTGATCACTTTTGGCCCGCGCAGATGGATCGCATCGCCATCAAAGGCTTCAACTTGGGCCTGATCGGTTATCTCAATATGATGCTCGATCAGCACTTCACCCAGAATACAGGCATAGCCTTCAATCAGGATGTGACCGTCAAGCTGGAGCGGTCCGCCACGTAATTGCGCATGCCCCCCAACCAACACGTGGTGTTTCAGCACGCAGTTACCTTCAACCACCGCGTGTTCCGCCACCTGCGAGCTGTAGCGCAGGGTAGGAATGGCGTCTTCATCCGTTCCGGCGATGACGCGTGCATGCCCATAGACTTTGGCGCAATCGCAGATCCAGACATTATTCTCTTCGTTGCCTTCTATCCGTGCAAAATCAAAAACTTCAGCCCGATGTTCTATAAAGGCATAATTGATCATCGCATCGCCATAGATTTGCGCCTGATGCACCACGCGTGAATTGCTGACTGCCGCACGCTCGTAAATTTGCAGGAGCTGGTCGCTTTCACGGGTTAACCCTCTGGCTGCAATGATTTCAGAGTCACACACAATGCGTGCATCACCGCAGATGAGGCACTCACCGCGAACAACAGAATCCTGAATGGTGACGTTGTCACGTATTTGCGCGTTATGGCTGATTTCTGCTCGGTCAATCCAGACGGCATCACCAATCTGCGCTCCATCTCTGACCACGCTTGCCTGTGTAATACGGGCGTCTCCGGTTATCGTCGCGCCGCAAAACGCGAGCGCATTCTCATCGTATATCCAGCAATTACCGCTTTGCGACAGAACGCTTTCATCATCAATCCAGCCACCGAGCGTACCGGATCTAACATCATTAAAATCAATGAGTGCGATGATTTGGCGTAGTAATACACTTTTTTTATTGCCATTATCCAGGTAACTAAAGGAGCGAGATTCATCGCTTAGACGGTATTTGGTCATAGCTCATTTCCATGTTGCGCACCTTAGTTAAACGTAGCAAAGTTTTCTGCACTGGCTAAACCGGCAGATATTCCATAAAATGCATTTCAAATATACTTTAAAAAATAAACAAAATGAGTAAGAACAAACAGAGTGAACGGGTCCTCAATCTTCCGGCCGGTTATTTTGGCATGGTACTGGGTACAATTGGGATGGGATTTGCGTGGCGTTACGCCAGCCAGGTGTGGCCGGTGAGCCACTGGATTGGTGATGGCTTAGTCATCCTTGCAATGGTCATCTGGGGATTGCTGACGCTGGCCTTTCTGAGCCGTTTACTGCGTTTTCCGCATAGCGTACTGGCGGAAATTCGTCATCCGGTGATGAGTAGCTTTGTCAGTCTGTTTCCGGCCACCACGATGCTGGTCGCGATTGGATTTGTTCCGTGGTATCGACCGCTGGCGTTAGGATTGTTCAGCATTGGTGTGGTGATACAGCTCTCATACGCCGCCTGGCAAACGGCAGGGCTGTGGCGTGGGGAGCATCCGGAAGAGGCCACCACGCCGGGTCTGTATCTGCCGACCGTTGCCAATAACTTTATCAGCGCCATGGCCTGTGGTGCACTTGGGTTCAACGATGCCGGGTTGGTGTTTTTAGGCGCCGGGGTATTTTCCTGGCTCAGCCTGGAGCCGGTGATTCTGCAGCGTTTACGTAGCTGCGGTGAACTACCGACGGTTTTACGTACTTCACTTGGTATACAGTTGGCACCCGCGCTGGTGGCCTGTAGTGCCTGGCTTAGCGTCAACGGCGGCGAGGGGGATACGTTAGCTAAAATGCTATTTGGTTATGGTCTGCTGCAACTTCTGTTCATGCTACGCCTTATGCCGTGGTATTTGTCACAGCCATTTAATGCGTCATTCTGGAGCTTCTCGTTTGGCGTGTCTGCGTTGGCGACAACGGGATTGCATCTTGGACACGGCAGTGAATCAGGATTTTTTCATACGCTGTCTATCCCACTGTTTATTTTTACCAATTTTATCATTGCATTATTACTGATACGTACGTTTGCATTGCTGATGCAGGGGAAACTGCTCATCCGCACGGAGCGTGCTGCATTACTGAAATCTGAGGATAAATAATGACCCTTTGCGACGAAAACTACTTTACTGAAAAATATGATTTAACCCGTACGCATTCCGATGTCGTTGAAGCGGCAAAAGTGGTTGCACCAGGTAAAACGTTAGATCTGGGCTGCGGTAACGGCCGAAACAGCCTGTACCTGGCGGCAAACGGCTATGACGTTACTGCATGGGATAAAAACCCCATGAGCATCGCTAACCTTGAGCGCATCAAAGCGGCTGAGGGGCTGACCAACCTGAACGCGAAGGTCGCTGACCTTAATGCGTTACGTTTTGAGGGTGAATACGATTTTATTCTATCTACCGTTGTGTTGATGTTCCTTGAAGCCAAAACAATCCCTGGCCTTATTGAGAATATGCAACGTTGTACTAAACCGGGTGGATACAACTTAATCGTCGCGGCGATGGATACCGAAGATTTTCCGTGCACCGTTGGTTTTCCGTTTGCGTTTAAATCTGGAGAATTACGTCGTTATTACAGCGGGTGGGATCTGCTGAAATATAACGAAGACGTAGGTGAACTTCATCGTACAGATGAAAACGGTAATCGAATTAAACTGCGCTTTGCCACCATGCTGGCACGCAAAACTTCCTGAACCTCCCGTTTGGGTTAACTCTTTCTGCGTTCAGCATTTTTTGTGCTGAACGCAGAGATAAAATTGTGCGGTGCTTACCATTTTTAGTACATCCAAAATGAAACTGTTTTGCTATCCTTTTTAGGCATCATTGCGAAAACTAAAGGGATCGTTTCATGCGTACTCAAACTTTATTTAAAGTTGCAGTGCTTACTGGCTTGTTGGCATTATCCGGCTGTGCGTCAAAAGTGACCGAGCCGGATAAATATTCTGGGTTTTTAAAAAATTACTCTGATCTGAAGGAAACAAAATCAGCATCGGGACAAACGGTACTCCGTTGGGTTGATCCGAGCTACAACGAATCCAAATATGACAACATCGTGTATAACCCGGTAACGTATTATCCGGTTCCTAAACCTACTACACAGGTAGGGCAGCAGGTTCTTGATCAATTACTGACCTATACCAATACACAGTTGAAATCCGCCATCAGCAAGCGTAAGCCTCTGGTTACGACCCCTGGACCGCGTAGCCTGATTTTCCGCGGGGCGATTACCGGTGTAGCGACCAGCAAAGAAGGACTGCAGTTCTATGAAGTGGTCCCGGTTGCACTGCTCGTTGCGGGAACGCAAATGGCGACGGGTCACCGTACCATGGATACCAACCTCTATTTCGAGGGTGAGTTGATTGATGCAGCGACCAATAAACCGGTGATTAAAGTTGTACGTAAGGGTGAAGGTAAAGACCTGAACAACGAAAGCACGCCGATGGCGTTCGAAACGTTGAAGAAAGTTGTTGATGACATGGCGACCGATGCCTCCATGTTTGATGTGAACAAAAAACCACAATAAAAATGATGAACGCACCATCTCAGGATGGTGCGTTTTTTTATGCCACACGACGACGATAGAGTAGTTTACCCATCAGCGCTTCCGGTCGGGCAAACATCACCAGATTTCCCAGTAAGATCAACACCAATCCGGCAATCGCATTAACTTGCCAGATGTATCCTTCATACAATGTTGACAGCGTCAGCGCCACCAACGGGAACAGCAGCGTGCTGTATGCCGCCTTACTGGGACCAATGCGACCTACCAGCGTGAAATAAGCGCCAAAGGCAACCACTGAGCCGAAAATAGCCAGATATAACAGCGCGCTAAGATAGCTGAATGTCCACTGTGGCGTGAAGTTGTCGCCGCGCACCAGCGCAATGGCCGCGATCAGCAATGTGCCGTACAGCATGGCCCAGCTGTTGGTCGTTAACACTTCTAACCCTTTTTTCTGGTGACGCAGACTGATCATATTTCCCAGTGAGAAGCCGAAGGTTCCCAGAGCGCTCAAACCGATGCCCAGTAACAGTGAATGATTAAACCCGCTGTTGAGCAAATCCTGCCAGAACAGAGTCACGATGCCCGTCAGTCCCAAACCCGCTGCAATATAGAAGCGCAGCGGTGGTTTTTGCCCAAAAAAGATGAAGCTATTGATTGCATTGAACAGGACGGCCATCGAGAAAATCACCGACTCCAGGCCGGTATTAATCCACGCCGCAGCCGTATAAAAACACCAGAAGTTGAAGCAAAAAACGCATCCGCCCTGTAACAGACAAAACAGATGATCGCGGCCAGACAGTTTGCGTAATTTACCGCTTAGCAACAGGATCACTATCATCACCGAGCTGGCAACGGCGAAGCGCCAAAAGATAGAAACCGGTGCAGAAACCGGACCTTGCTGCAAATAAATCGCAATCCATGTCGTTCCCCAAATAACCACTACCAGGCAGTACAACAGTGCGTTCATACGACTCTCTCTTTATTCATTCAGACTTACACTGTGTCACGACGGAATGCAGGAGGCTTTCATCGGCTTGCGGTGGACTTGCAAAATCTTGCGCTTTTTTTAGCGTAATAGTGAAAAGGCAGCTGTTAACGATATGTAGCTGATATAGACTGAAAGCCTGCTAACTTATTTTGAATGTGATGGTATGTCTCAGCCCTACGGTGCCTTTGAAAACTTGCGCAAACATAATGCCGTGCTGCATGAATCGGTTGCGTTACATTCAGGTATCCAACTGGCGGCCTGGTCGAACAAACGCGATACCATCACCCAATATTGCGATCACCATACGCTCAGTTTATACATCGCAGATGGTTACGAGAGTTACCACAAGACGGCGGGAGGCTGGAAGAATGGCGGGGGACCAGACCGTTTTTGCCTGATGCCGAAGGAGAGTGAGTCCAGTTGGGATATTCGTGACGATCTTTCCTTTGTTCATCTCTATTGTACAGACGCCCATTTGCGCGAAGTGGGTGAAAAAGTCTGGGACAAAAGCCCCTATAGTTTCACGCTGGACGAGCATACGTTTGGCAGTGACCCGGGGATCACGGCGGTTTACCGTCAGTTTTTGCTTGGTAATGACTGGCAGCAACCGGCCAATCACCTCACGCTTAGCGCAGCATCTTCACTACTGTTAACGCATCTGATCCAGCATTACAGCAATGTGCAATGGCGACTTCCCGTTGTCACCGGAGGGCTTGCGCCTGCCACATTGCGCAACGTGCTGGCCTATATTGAAGCACATCTGGCGTATCCCATAACGTTGAGCGATCTGGCAGGTGAAGCAGCGCTAAGTGAATTCCATTTTGCCAGAATGTTTCGCCAGTCGATGAATATGGCGCCTCATCAGTACGTCATGCAACGCCGTATGGCGCTGGCGCAGCAACTGGTCTGTTGTTCATCACGCAGCCTGTCGGATATTGCAATGGCCTGTGGGTTCAGTTCGGCGAGCCATTTCAGTAACCGGTTTAAACAAGTGACGGGTAAAACGCCAACGCAGTTACGCGCGGCGAAATAACGTCAACACTGAGTAGCAGATACCGCCGACGATCAGCCCCCAGAATGCAGACCCAACACCAAATACCGTCAGACCACTGGCCGTAACCAGAAAAGTCACGATAGCCGCATCGCGTTCTGCTTCATTATGTAAGGCTTGAAATAAACTACCGCTAATCGTGCCGAGTAATGCCAGACCAGCAAGCATCTGGATCCAGCTTACGGGCAGGGCTGCCATCAGTCCTGTGACCGAACCGCCAAACACCCCAGCCAGAATGTAAAAGACACCCGCTGCGGCTGCGGCGAGCCAGCGTCGATTTACATCTGGATGGGCTTCGGGGCTTTGGCAAATTGCGGCGGTTATGGCGGCGATGCAGATGGAATAGACGCCAAACGGCGAAAATAGCAGTGCCAACAGACCCGTAAAAACAATCAGGGGTGAAACGGGTAACGAATATCCAGATGCTTTCATGGTCGCAATACCGGGGGCATTTTGCGAAGCCATAGTGACCAGAAACAGCGGTAGCGCAATACTGATACTGTGGGCTAATGAAAAGTGTGGTGCAATAAACGCTGGCAACACCGGTGACAGATTAACACCATCGGTGACAATGTCACCTTTAACCAGGGCGATGGCTATACCTACCAACATTGCGGCGATAACGGCATACCGTGGGGCGATTACTTTTAGTACCAACCACGCCAGCAGCATGCTGCCGCACAAGATAAGCTCACTGTTCAGGCTATTGAACGCCTGCAAACCAAAACGCAGCAAGATCCCGGCCAGCATGGCCGATGCCAGCGAGTGGGGAATAATTTTCATCAGGCGGGCAAACAGCCCGGTTATACCGCACAGCACAATCAATGCATTAGCTACGATAAAAACACCGATAGCATCCTGAATCGATACCCCTTGCAGGCCCGTCACCAGCAGCGCGGCACCGGGCGTTGACCATGCGGTAAGTACAGGGGCGCGATACCACAATGTCAGCGCCAGCGTACTGACCCCCATTGCTAGCCCTAGTGCGGTCATCCAGCCTGCGATTTGTCCGGTCGTCGCACCTGCGGCGAGCGCCGCTTGCCAGATAATGGCCGCTGAACTGGCGTAGCCGACCAGGACCGCCACAAAACCCGACAAAACTGTAGGCAGGGGGATGGAAAATGTGCGCATAGCAACTCCGCGTGCGTTATAACGGTCAGTCACTGTAACACTGTGCGTTATAGCGTACAAGTGCTAAGCTGTAGCCCTGAGAAAGGAGAGCGACGAAGGAGAAAAATGGACAACTTAACCCACTATTTGGCCACAACGCTCAAGACGCTACGTCACCAGCGTGAATGGAGCCTTTCGCGTCTGGCGGAGGAAACTGGCGTGTCAAAAGCGATGCTGGGGCAGATTGAGCGCAACGAATCCAGTCCAACGGTGGCAACATTGTGGAAAATAGCCACCGGACTGAACGTCCCGTTTTCAACGTTTATTTCACCACCAGAGTCAGACGGCACGCTAACATTCGATCCCCAGCAGCAGGCGATGGTCGTCACACCGTTGTTCCCGTGGGATCCGCAACTGTGCTTCGATCATTTTTCGATACTGCTGGCACCCGGCGCGCTCAGTGAATCTACTCCGCATGAAACCGGCGTAATTGAGCACGTGGTGGTGATTAGTGGTCTGCTGGATATGTGTATTGAGGGGCAGTGGCGCACCTTTAAATCCGGTGAGGGTGTCCGTTTCGCCGGAGATACGGCACATAGTTACCGTAACAGTAGCGAGCAAACGGTTCATTTTCATTCGCTGATCCATTACCCACGCGGTTAATCGGGAAAACTATTCCGAAACGCCGCGCTTGTGACTACAATAACCGCCATTTTTACCGCTTGTGGATGGTAACAACTGTATGCGCCAGCAGCCTCATCACCTTGAATTGTTAAGCCCGGCTCGGGATACCGCCATTGCGCGCGAAGCCATTTTGCACGGCGCAGACGCCGTTTACATTGGTGGACCAGGTTTTGGCGCGCGTCATAACGCCAGTAATAGCCTGAAAGATATAGCCGAATTAGTGCCTTTTGCCCATCGTTACGGGGCAAAAATCTTTGTGACGCTAAACACGATCTTGCATGATGATGAGCTGGAGCCCGCACAACGGTTAATTACCGATCTGTATCAGACCGGCGTTGATGCCTTGATCGTGCAGGATATGGGGATTCTGGAACTGGATATTCCCCCGATTGAACTGCACGCCAGCACCCAGTGCGATATTCGCAGCGTTGAGAAGGCGAAATTTCTATCCGATGTGGGATTCACCCAGATTGTGCTGGCGCGCGAACTGAGCCTTGAGCAGATTAACGCTATCCATCAGGCTACCGATGCGACCATTGAGTTTTTCATTCACGGTGCGCTGTGCGTTGCCTATTCAGGGCAGTGTTATATTTCACATGCACAAACAGGACGCAGCGCTAACCGCGGCGACTGTTCCCAGGCTTGCCGTCTGCCGTATACCCTGAAAGACGATCAGGGGCGCGTGGTATCCTATGAAAAACATCTGCTGTCGATGAAAGATAACGATCAGACCGCCAACCTGGGTGCGTTGATTGACGCAGGTGTGCGTTCCTTCAAAATTGAAGGGCGCTATAAGGACATGAGTTATGTGAAGAATATTACCGCGCATTATCGCCAGATGCTCGACGCCATCATTGAAGAACGCGGCGATCTGGCCCGTTCATCAGCGGGACGTACCGAACATTTCTTTACCCCATCCACAGAGAAAACCTTCCATCGCGGCAGCACCGATTATTTTGTGAATGCCCGTAAAGGGGATATCGGCGCATTCGACTCACCAAAGTTTATCGGTTTGCCGGTCGGCGAAGTCCTGAAGGTGGCGAAAGATCATCTCGATGTTGAGGTGACTGAAGCGCTGGCAAACGGGGATGGCCTGAACGTGTTAATCAAACGTGAGGTTGTTGGATTTCGCGCCAACACCGTGGAAAAAACGGGGAACAATCGTTATCGGGTATGGCCAAATGAAATGCCTGCCGACCTGCACAAAGTGCGTCCGCATCATCCGCTGAATCGCAACCTCGATCATAACTGGCAGCAAGCGTTAACAAAAACTTCCAGCGAACGCCGTGTTGCGATCGATATTGAGCTCGGCGGCTGGCAGGAGCAGTTGATTCTGACGCTCACCAGTGAAGAGGGCGTGAGTATCACCCATACGTTGGACGGCCAGTTTGAGGAAGCGAACAATGCGGAAAAAGCGTTGAGTAACCTACAGGACGGACTGGCAAAACTTGGTCAGACGATGTACTACGCCCGCAATATTCAGGTGAATCTGCCGGGCGCGCTGTTTGTGCCAAACGGTCAACTAAATCAGTTCCGGCGTGAAGCCGTTGATATGCTGGATGCAGCGCGCCTGCAAAGCTATCAGCGCGGTAGCCGCAAACCGGTATCTCAGCCAGCGCCGGTTTATCCACAAACGCACTTGAGTTTCCTGGCTAACGTCTACAACCAAAAAGCGCGTGAGTTTTATCACCGTTATGGCGTTCAGTTGATTGATGCAGCCTATGAAGCACATGAAGAAAAGGGCGAAGTGCCGGTGATGATCACCAAACATTGCCTGCGTTTCGCCTTTAACCTGTGTCCGAAACAGGCGAAAGGTAACATCAAAAGCTGGAAAGCAACACCGATGCAACTGGTTAACGACGATGAAGTCCTGACGCTGAAATTTGATTGCCGACCGTGCGAAATGCACGTAATCGGCAAGATGAAGCACCACATTCTGAAGATGCCGTTGCCGGGCAGCGTCGTGGCTTCGGTCAGTCCAGAAGAACTGATGAAGACACTGCCAAAGCGCAAAGGTTAATCGTTAGCTCAGATGTGTATCGGGTTTGCGTGATTTTTGCCAGTGATGGTGCTCACGAAGATCGGCGGCGGATTCTTCCGCCGTCACTCGAAGTTCATCGCTGTCGGCCGTGTGTCGTAGTAAATGATCGGCATCCTGCACCTGAAGATATTCATGTCCCTGATTAGTAGCGAAAAGTTGACCGGAAAAAAGCGCGCTGGCCAGCAATAACACTGTTAACCCTTTCTTAAACATCATGCACCCTCTGGTACGTTAGCTGCGGAATTGGCGATAATTTCGCCCGGTGACTATTCAATATTTTAATCGGGTTAATGACAATCTCTGTTTTGCCATTTCGATGTTTTTTACATTTTTGTTTAGTCGATGTTGGGATTTGTAACACCCGGGCAGTGCAGCGCGCTGACCGGGTGTTATCAGGGCGAGATTCAGGACTTAAATCCGGCGGCCGTCATCAGGAGACGAAAGAACATGCCGACAGCGGCGAGGGCCAGCACGCTGCCGCCCCAGAGGATCACCAGCCACATCAGGCGTTTCCAGATTGTTTGTTGCATCAATGATACCCCTCACCATGTTGAACTTTGCCGCGGAAAACGTAGTAGCTCCAGAAGGTGTACACCAGGATTATCGGGATAATCAGCAGTGCGCCAACCAACATAAAGCCCTGACTTTGTGCCGGAGCCGCCGCCTGCCAGAGCGTAATAGACGGTGGAATGATATGTGGCCAGATACTGATCCCCAGCCCGCTAAACCCGAGAAAAATCAGCCCCAGCGTTAATACAAAAGGCAGCGTATGGCAGTTATGTTGCCCCAGCGAACGCCACAGCCAGAGACTGATAAGCGCAACCAGCAGCGGAACAGGCATCAGGAACCAAAGGTTGGGCAGGCTAAACCAACGCTCGGCAATCGCGCTATGTGCCAGTGGTGTCCACAGGCTGATAATGGCAATCACAACTAACATTGCCAGCAGCAGTTTTTTGGCCACACTGCGCATTTTATCCTGCAACGGATTTTCGCTTTTCATCACCAGCCATGTTGCCCCCAGCAGGGCGTAAGCCACGACCAGACCAATGCCGCAGAACAACGTGAACGGGGTCAACCAGTCGAAAGGACCGCCGCTGTAGCTGCGTCCGGTAACGGAAAATCCGTTGAGTACGGCACCCACCACGACACCTTGCGTGAATGTCGCGAGGATTGAACCGCCGAGAAAGGCTTTATCCCAGAATGGTCGGTGAGCCGGTGTGGCTTTGAAGCGAAACTCGAACGCGACGCCGCGAAAAATTAGGCCGATTAGCATCAGGGTCAACGGGATGGTCAGCGCATCGACGATCACCGCATAGGCCAGGGGGAAAGCGCCGAATAATCCTGCGCCGCCCAATACCAGCCAGGTTTCATTGCCGTCCCATACCGGGGCTACGCTGTTGACCATAACATCGCGGTCGTCAGCGTCCTGAATCGCTGGGAATAAAATGCCAATCCCGAGATCAAAACCGTCCATCACGATATACATCAGCGTGGCGAAGACGATAATTACAAACCAGATAACTGATAAATCGATACCCATTAGCGATGTGCCTCCGGTTGAGAATCGAGGACGGCGGCTGAAAGCGGCCGGGCAGGCGTGCCTGTTGGCGGAATAGTCGGGTCATCTTCCTGTGGCCCTTTACGGATCAGGCGGATCATGTAGCTGTAACCCACGCCAAACACTGAGCTGTACACCACAAAGAAGGACAGCAGGCTGATGCTCATATGTAAATCGCCATGTGCAGAAACCGCATCCGCCGTACGTTGCAGACCGTAAACCACCCACGGCTGACGGCCAACTTCAGTGGTCACCCAACCGGCAAGGATGGCAATCAGACCGGAAGGACCCATCCATAAGGCAAAGCACAGAAAAGGGCGCGAGGTGTATAAACGCTGCTTATAGCGCAGCCACAGGGCAAACGCGCCCAACAGGATCATCAGCATGCCTAGCCCGGCCATTATGCGAAACGACCAGAACACCATGGTGGAGTTGGGCCTGTCTTCTTTAGGAAACTCTTTTAGGGCCGGGACCTGTTTGTCCAGACTATGGGTCAGGATCAGACTGCCCAGCGCCGGGATTTCCAGCCCATAGCGGGTGCGTTCCTGCTCCATATCCGGCCAGCCGAACAGCAGCAGCGGAGTCGGTTCACCGGGGCGATTTTCCCAGTGTCCTTCAATCGCAGCAATTTTTGCCGGCTGATGCTTCAGCGTATTCAAACCGTGCATATCGCCAATCAAGGCCTGCAGTGGAGCGACGATTAATGTCATCCACAGCGCCATCGAAAACATCGCTCGAATTGCTGGTGTGTTATTCCCGCGCAGCAAATGCCATGCCCCCGAGGCAGCAACAAACAACGCGCTGCTCAGGAAGGCGGCAACCGACATATGCAGCAGACGATAGGGGAATGAGGGATTGAAAATAACGGCGAACCAGTCGACGGGAACGACCTGGCCGTTAACTATTTCATAGCCTTGCGGTGTCTGCATCCAGCTGTTGGAGGCGAGGATCCAGAAGGTTGAAATAATGGTACCCAGTGCGACCATGCAGGTGGCAAAGAAATGAAGTCCTGGACCAACCCGATTCCAGCCAAACAACATCACCCCAAGGAAACCAGCTTCGAGGAAGAAGGCGGTTAATACTTCATAGGTCAGTAACGGCCCAGTGATACTCCCGGCGAACTCGGAAAAACCACTCCAGTTGGTGCCGAACTGATAAGCCATCACCAGCCCGGAAACTACACCCATACCAAAATTTACGGCGAATATTTTCGACCAGAAATGGTAAAGCGATCGCCAGGTGGGATTTTTCGTTTTTAGCCATAGCCCTTCCAGCACAGCCAGATAACTGGCGAGCCCGATAGTAATAGCCGGAAAGATGATGTGAAAGGATACCGTAAACGCGAACTGGATCCTTGCCAGGTGAAACGCGTCAAGACCGAACATGCTTAACTCCGCAGGCAAAATTGATTTAGCGCAATTCTAAGTCTGAGGAGCAATAGAAGGCAGAAACAGAACAGTTCTTTTTAACCATAACAGTTACCCGACTGTTATGGGCCTTCCCCAAAACTCCTCCCCAATAATGGCTAAAATTAAATTGCCAGAATCACCCAACTGTCATTCCTTTCATCGTGATATTTCTCGGTCATTTTGGCCGATTTATGACCCAGCAGTCCTGCGTGCCGCGTTGTCCTTGCATTACCGCCAGCTAGCTGGCATAGCGACGACGGCATTCATACGGTTGAGTTCTCATGACGGTGTAGTGAGGGAAAGAGGGCGAATGGCATCACTGAGCTTCGGGTGACATCCGGTTATCGTGTCAATCAGACTGAAATGAACATGGTGATCCGCGACCAACAGCGGAACCGCCGGTACCTGCCTGGAATTTTTATCGCTGGTGAGCATTATTCTTAAAATGGACAGTCACGAGCTGTCTAATTATGGAATGTACATAAGATGATCTCTATGATTGTGTTTAAAATAATACCACATGGACCTTAAGGGATGGGATACGCAAAAGATTTGGCAAAGGAAATGCTCTCAGCTCTGAATTTAGAAAATGAAGGGATGCTGGTTGCATACATTAAAGGCTTGATTCACTTTCCTGTAGACTTGTATTCTCTCGCATCCGATTTTATCCATACCGATGATAGGCGGCAAAATATGGATGATAATATGAGGATTGCGGGACTAGTGAAGCGGGCAACATCAACGAAAAATATTAATATTGTGGAAAAAGCGGTCAATGTATTCATTGATGGTTTCATGCAGCACGTTAATTTATCTGATATCGTAACAAATGTAGCAAAAGACACTGTAGCTTCTACATTGGGTAGTCATACTTTCGGTGAACTTTCTGGTTTAAAAATTGGAGCCTTAATCTCTTCACGGATCACCGTGTCTATTGCTTTTAGTATGTCGGTAAGCACATTGTTAATGATTGGTGGTGGAGTATCAAGTGCTATACATGCTTCGAGATACCTAAAAATATCAAACTATGAAGTTTACCGGAAGCTTAAGGACTTGGGAGATTTAGACCTTCTCTATTTTGCTATTCAGGAGCGGGTTGAGCCATTTGAGAAAGCAACCAGATTATCAAAAGAAAATCCGGCTTTGTTCAAACAGGCGGTAGAGTATTTTTTCAAGGGGGTGTAGCTCATCAATTTTTTGACAGGCGATAAAGCAACCAGCAAGTAAGAATCATTGCCACAGTAAATGTCCAACGTCCAAATATAAACATGTAAGCATATTTATCCCCGATAGAATCAGGATAAGCACTAAACATTAGTATTACATTTGATAATGTTGATGTTATTGCTAAGAATGCTGCTAAAGCGATCCCAACCCAGATTAAGAAAGATAATACTTGTTTCATTTACTAATCTCTTATCGGTTGCCAGACATTTTCATCTGGCAGTGTACTGAATCGAAACTAATGAGTAAATAATTAGATGTAACAAATTCATTTAGCCTAATTAATTGAATTTTCATGCTGGTAACTCTCTGGTTATCTGTGGATATTTTTCCGCAAACTCCATCGGCAACCTCTCACTTTCGGTGTGTTGTTAAATACTCCCTGTGGGATTTGAAGAAATTGCAGTTGCTTTGTTCCGGTTACTGCGAAAACCACAAAAGCGAAAGCAGGTTACGTTATAGAAAGCAAAAACTCCGGTAGGAATCCCTATGGTGTCAAATGGCGCAGGCTGCGCAAGCCGCATTGGTCACTTCGACGATAACGAACCGATTCCTTTACCTTCTGCAGTAGGTACTGAAACTGACTATGTGGAAATACCACTGAGCGTTGCGTCTAAGGTTCTGTTGTTAAATGCCTTTCTTGAATCCAATATCATCCAGCAGGAGTTGGCAAACAGGATCGGCAGGTCTAAGCAGGAAATTACTCGCTTATTCGATTTAAATCTCGCGACAAAAATTGATGCAGTGCAGATAGCTGTGCGCGCCGTAGGCAAAGAACCGTCATTGACGATGTTGTAAAACTGTTAACTATAACAGTTAAATAAAATACCCTGATTATGTAAACTGATATACACAGTGGTTGTCACCGACACCGGTAATCAGGACGAAAAATGAAAAAGTACCAGCGACTGGCAGAGCAAATTCGCGATCAAATTACGTCTGGCGTATGGCAGCCAGGCGATCGCTTGCCATCCTTGCGTGAGCAGGTGGTCAGCAGCGGAATGAGTTTTATGACCGTCGGACACGCATACCAGTTGCTGGAAAGCCAGGGGCGGATTATTGCCCGACCGCAGTCTGGCTATTATGTCGCCGCGCGCCCCGAACGTGAATTTGCTGCGCCGCAGGTGCAGGTCATGCGCGATGAAGCAGTGGATATCAATACCTACATTTTTGATATGTTGCAGGCCAGCCGGGATGCGTCAGTGATGCCCTTTGCCTCCGCATTCCCCGACCCGCGGCTGTTTCCACTTCAGCAGTTGAATCGCTCGTTGGCGCAGGTGAGTAAAACTGCCACCGCCATGAGCGTGATTGAAAACCTGCCGCCGGGGAATGCTGAGCTGCGTCATGCCATTGCCCGTCGCTATGCTCAACAGGGGATGACCATTTCACCTGATGAAATCGTCATCACCACCGGCGCGATGGAAGCCCTCAACCTGAGCCTGCAAGCAGTCACCGAACCGGGTGATTGGGTAATTGTCGAAAACCCCTGTTTTTACGGGGCGTTGCAGGCCCTGGAGCGATTACGTCTGAAGGCGCTTTCGATTGCCACCGACGTAAAAGAGGGGATCGATCTCACCGCGCTGGAGCAGGCGTTGCAGGAGTACCCGGTAAAAGCTTGCTGGCTAATGACAAACAGCCAAAATCCACTGGGTTTTACGCTCAGCGCAGAGAAAAAGGCGCGTCTGGTTGCCTTGCTGGAAAAATACCACGTAATACTGATTGAAGATGATGTTTACAGCGAGCTGTACTTTGGCCGCGAAAAACCGTTGCCCGCCAAGGCCTGGGATCGCGCCGACAGCGTTCTGCATTGTTCGTCCTTCTCGAAGTGTCTGGTACCAGGATTTCGTATTGGCTGGGTGGCAGCAGGGAAACATGCCCGGCGTATTCAGCGACTCCAGCTAATGAGCACCTTATCTACCAGTTCGCCCATGCAGCTTGCCCTTGTTGATTATCTTTCAACCCGGCGCTATGACGCGCATTTACGGCGCTTGCGTCGGCAACTGGCGGAACGTAAACAACAGGCCTGGCAAACGCTGCTGCGTCATCTTCCGGCGGAAGTCAAAATTCACCACAACGACAGCGGTTATTTTCTATGGCTGGAACTGCCGGAACCGCTTGATGCTGGTGTGCTCAGTACCCATGCGCTGGCACACCACATCAGTATTGCGCCGGGGAAAATGTTCTCGACCTCGGGAAGCTGGACACGTTTTTTTCGTTTTAATACTGCATGGCACTGGGGAGATCGCGAAGAGCAGGCCGTAAAACAGCTTGGTAAATTAATTCGTGAAATGATGAAATAAACCATAACGTGCTATTCAATATAAATGAATAGCGCGTTCTTATTTTCGAAATAGTGAATGCTGAACCACGGTATTATTTATATCGGGTGCGTCTATACAAAATATCAATAGTTAATACTATTGCCACCTCTGCATCTAACTCCTTGTCTATACTCCAGAAGATTACCCCCAGGTCAGAGTCTGTAGCGTAATGAGCGTTAGCTCACAACCTGATTAAATTTCCTTGCGCCAGCAGGAACGCTTACAACACCCCGACTATTTTTAGAAAAGGACATATATTTACGGCAAGGCTGCCGCTCAATATTTTTTAGACAGGAGTAAGACGTTATGAGCAAGCAGTTTGCCCTCAGTAGCCTGTGCGCACTCAGTATGACGCTGATGACTGCGCAGGCAGCCGAACCCCCCACATCATTAGATAAACCGGAAGGCCGCCTGGATATTATTGCCTGGCCGGGTTATATCGAACGTGGGCAAACCGATAAACAATATGACTGGGTCTCGCAGTTCGAGAAAGATACCGGCTGCGCGGTTAATGTAAAAACGGCAGCCACATCTGATGAAATGGTCAGCCTAATGGCAAAAGGCGGCTACGACCTGGTTACCGCTTCTGGTGATGCCTCACTGCGCCTGATTATGGGAAAACGCGTTCAGCCAATTAATACCGCGCTGATCCCTAACTGGAAAACCATCGATCCACGCGTGGTAAAAGGAGAATGGTTTAACGTTGGCGGAAAAGTTTACGGCACACCGTACCAGTGGGGACCAAACCTGCTGATGTATAACACCAAAATTTTCCCAACGCCGCCGGATAGCTGGAGCGTGGTGTTTGTTGAGCAAAAACTTGAGGATGGGAAAAGCAATAAAGGGCGCGTTCAGGCCTACGATGGCCCGATCTATATTGCCGATGCCGCGTTATTCGTTAAAGCCACTCAGCCGCAGTTGGGTATTACCGATCCCTATCAGCTCACTGAAAAACAGTATCAGGCGGTGATCAAAGTCCTGAGCGATCAGCACGCGCTGATCCATCGCTATTGGCACGATACCACCGTGCAAATGAGCGATTTCAAAAACGAAGGCGTGGTAGCGTCAAGCGCCTGGCCTTATCAGGCTAACGCCTTGAAAGGCGAAGGTCAGCCAATTGCCACGGTCTTCCCAAAAGAAGGGGTTACCGGATGGGCGGATACCACCATGCTGCACAGTGAAGCGAAACACCCGGTTTGTGCTTACAAATGGATGAACTGGTCATTAACCCCGAAAGTACAGGGCGACGTAGCGGCCTGGTTTGGTTCTCTGCCAGTGGTGCCTGAAGGTTGTAAAGCCAGCCCACTGTTGGGTGAAAAGGGTTGTGAAACCAACGGCTATAGCTACTTTGACAAAATTGCCTTCTGGAAAACGCCGATTGCCGAAGGTGGAAAATTCGTTCCTTACAGTCGCTGGACGCAGGATTACATCGCCATTATGGGCGGTCGTTAATTCCGCTGGGGGTTTTATGACGTACGCAGTGGAGTTTCATAACGTCTCGCGTTTGTATGGGGATGTTCGTGCAGTAGATGGGGTGAGTATTGCGATTAACGACGGTGAGTTTTTCTCTATGCTGGGGCCATCCGGCTCCGGCAAAACCACCTGTCTGCGCCTGATTGCCGGGTTTGAGCAACTGTCAGGCGGCGCAATTACCATTTTTGGTAAGCAGGCCAGCGAATTGCCGCCCTGGGAACGGGACGTCAATACGGTATTTCAGGATTACGCGTTGTTCCCGCACATGTCGATTCTCGACAACGTCGCCTACGGGCTGATGGTCAAAGGCATCGATAAAAAACAGCGCCACGCGAAAGCACGTGAAGCGCTGGATAAGGTTGCACTTGGTTTTGTGCATGAGCGTAAACCGTCGCAGCTTTCCGGTGGGCAACGTCAGCGCGTGGCGATTGCCCGGGCGCTGGTCAATGAGCCGCGCGTCCTGCTGTTGGATGAGCCGCTCGGGGCATTGGATCTTAAATTGCGTGAACAGATGCAGCTGGAACTGAAAAAATTACAGCAATCTCTTGGCATCACGTTCATTTTTGTTACCCACGATCAGGGGGAAGCCCTGTCGATGTCCGATCGTGTGGCGGTGTTTAATAACGGTCGCATTGAACAGGTAGATTCTCCGCGTGAACTGTATATGCGTCCACGTACGCCGTTTGTGGCAAGTTTCGTCGGGACGTCCAATGTCTTCGATGCGACGATGTCGGCGAACGTTTGCGGGTTACAGGGGATGTTCTCCCTGCGCCCGGAACATATTCGTTTGAATGATGCCGGGGGAGAAGTCCAGGCTACGGGAGTTATCCAGGCGGTGCAGTACCAGGGCGCGGCGACGCGGTTTGAGCTAAAACTCGCCGGAGGGGAAAAATTGCTGGTTAGCCAGGCGAACCTGACGGGAGAAATGCTACCGTCAACGTTGTCGCCAGGTCAGCAGGTGATGGCATCCTGGTCACGCGACGTGATGGTACCGCTGGTTGAGGAGAGGTGAATGGCTATGAACGTCTTACATTCGCCTCCACAGTCGACAAGCCTGAACCGGATCTCAGGTTACTTCTGGCGTAATCCGGGGTTGGGGTTATTTTTGCTGCTCCTCGGACCGCTGATGTGGTTTGGCATCGTCTACTTTGGCTCATTACTGACGCTGTTGTGGCAAGGTTTTTATACCTTCGACGATTTCACCATGTCGGTCACACCAGACCTGACGCTGGCGAATTTGCAGGCGCTGTTTAATCCCGCTAACTACGACATCATTTTGCGCACTCTGACGATGGCGGTAGCAGTCACCATCGCCAGCGCGATTCTGGCGTTTCCGATGGCGTGGTATATGGCTCGCTATACCAGCGGCAAAATGAAGGCTTTTTTTTACATTGCCGTAATGTTGCCAATGTGGGCCAGCTACATCGTTAAAGCCTATGCGTGGACGCTGCTGTTGGCTAAAGACGGCGTGGCGCAGTGGTTTTTAACCCACCTTGGGCTGGAGCCGTTGCTGCTTTCGTTCCTGACATTGCCTGCGGTAGGCGGCAATACGCTGTCGACTTCAGGGTTAGGGCGTTTCCTGGTGTTCGTCTATATCTGGCTGCCGTTTATGATCCTGCCGGTACAGGCCGCGCTGGAGAGACTTCCGCCGTCGCTGTTACAGGCTTCTGCTGATTTGGGCGCGCGTCCGCGTCAAACCTTCCGCTATGTGGTGCTTCCATTGGCGATACCGGGTATTGCAGCGGGTTCGATCTTTACCTTTTCTCTGACGTTGGGTGACTTTATTGTGCCGCAACTGGTGGGACCGCCGGGCTATTTCATCGGCAACATGGTGTATTCGCAACAAGGGGCGATCGGCAATATGCCGATGGCGGCGGCATTTACTCTGGTGCCGATTGTGTTAATCGCACTGTATCTGGCGTTCGTGAAGCGTCTGGGAGCTTTCGATGCACTCTGAACGCGCACCCTGGCTACTCAAACTGGCGGCATGGGGCGGGGTTATTTTCCTGCACTTTCCCATCCTCATCATCGCCACCTATGCTTTTAATACTGAGGAGGCTGCTTTTAGTTTTCCACCCCAGGGATTAACGCTGAAGTGGTTTAGCGTTGCTGCGCAGCGTAGCGATATTCTGGAGTCTGTGACGTTGTCACTTAAGATCGCTGCGTTGTCGACAGCTATTGCCCTTGTTCTGGGGACGCTGGCCGCGGCCGCGCTGTGGCGTAGGGACTTTTTTGGCAAAAGTGCAATATCGCTGTTGCTACTGTTGCCGATCGCGCTGCCGGGCATTATTACCGGCCTTGCGCTGTTGACCGCGTTTAAAACCATCAACCTGGAACCGGGTTTTCTCACGATCGTGGTGGGCCATGCGACATTTTGCGTGGTGGTGGTGTTTAACAACGTTGTGGCGCGTTTTCGCCGTACCTCATGGAGTCTGGTCGAAGCGTCTATGGATCTTGGCGCCAATGGCTGGCAAACCTTTCGTTATGTCGTGCTGCCAAACCTGGCATCGGCACTTCTGGCGGGGGGGATGCTGGCGTTTGCCTTGTCGTTTGATGAAATCATCGTGACAACGTTCACCGCCGGACATGAAAGAACACTTCCTCTGTGGCTGCTCAATCAATTGGGCCGTCCACGGGATGTGCCGGTCACCAACGTTGTGGCATTGCTGGTAATGCTGGTGACAACACTGCCAATTTTAGGGGCCTGGTGGCTAACGCGTGAAGGCGACACTCTCGCCGGAAACGGTAAATAAACGACGATATGGGAAATTGCTATGCAACATCAATTACTGATTAATGGCGAGCTGGTCAACGGTGAAGGTGAAAAGCAGCCAGTCTATAACCCTGCCACTGGTGAACTCATTCTGGAGATTGCTGAGGCGTCAGCCATGCAGGTTGATGCCGCTGTACGTGCGGCAGACGCCGCGTTTGCCACCTGGGGGCAAACCACGCCGAAAGTCCGCTCTGAACTGCTGCTGAAACTGGCGGATGCTATTGCTGATAACGCGCAAACCTTCGCTGAGCTGGAATCACTTAACTGCGGTAAACCGCTGCACTGTGTTCTCAACGATGAAATTCCCGCTATTGTCGATGTTTTCCGCTTCTTTGCCGGTGCGGCGCGTACCCTGCAAGGACAGGCGGCCGGTGAATATCTGGAAGGGCATACCTCGATGATTCGCCGTGATCCGCTGGGCGTGGTGGCTTCTATTGCGCCGTGGAACTATCCGCTGATGATGGCGGCGTGGAAGCTGGCTCCAGCGTTGGCGGCGGGGAACTGCGTGGTGATTAAACCGTCAGAAATTACTCCGCTGACGGCGCTTAAATTGGCCGAATTTGCCAAAGACATTTATCCGGCTGGCGTGATTAACGTGCTGTTTGGTCGCGGTAAAACGGTGGGCGATCCGCTGACCGGTCATGAAAAAGTGCGCATGGTTTCGCTGACCGGCTCCATTGCAACCGGTGAACACATTATTCAGCACACCGCGCCGTCAATTAAACGTACGCATATGGAACTGGGTGGAAAAGCTCCGGTGATCATTTTTGATGATGCCGATCTGGATGCAGTAGTGAGCGGTGTGCGGACCTTTGGTTATTACAACGCTGGGCAAGACTGTACCGCCGCTTGCCGAATTTATGCCCAGAAAGGCATTTATGATGCACTGGTCGAAAAACTTGGCGCCGCCGTTGCCAGCCTGAAAATCGGTCCGCCGAATGATGAATCGACCGAGCTGGGACCAGTGAGCTCGCAGGCACATCTCGATCGCGTGACTAAAGCGGTCGATGAGGCTAAAGCGTTGGGCCATATTAAGGTCATCACCGGCGGTAAAAAAGTGGATGGTTCAGGCTACTATTTTGCCCCGACGCTGCTTGCTGGGGCGAAGCAGGACGATGCCATCGTACAGCGGGAAGTTTTCGGTCCGGTGGTCAGCGTGACCGTATTTGATGATGAAGATCAGGTGCTGGCATGGGCCAACGATTCGAAATACGGCCTGGCATCCTCCGTCTGGACCCGGGATGTTGGGCGAGCGCATCGCTTTAGCGCTCGCCTGCAATATGGTTGCACCTGGGTCAATACCCATTTCACGCTGGTTAGCGAGATGCCGCACGGTGGGCAAAAACAGTCCGGCTATGGCAAGGATATGTCGGTTTATGGGCTGGAGGATTACACGGTTATTCGCCATGTTATGATCAAGCATGAGTAATATCTTAAGCGCGATCGGCGAATGGGGCACGGATAGCTAAATATTGGCATACGTGTGTCTATACTATTCGCGCCACTGGCCTCGTCGCCATCGGACGGCGGTAAGTTGGAAATATCCGCGAGGTCAGGCTAATTGATACAACAAAGCCCCAGCATATAGCCGGGGCTTTGTGCTTTCAGGATCGCCATCGGGTTTATCTGCGGCCCAGGCTGCAAAGCCAGGCGAGTAGGGCACAGACGCTCAGAACCAGCCCCAGTTGCTGCACCATGCCGGCTAAACCCAGCATCATCCCAAGTAACAGGTAATAGCTTAATCCGAACAAAGCACCAGCGGCACCGGCCTGTTCACGGTAGTGACGCAGCGCCTGACTCAGCACATTGGGAATGGCGATACCATAGGCAATCACCACGCCGAACACCGGAATCAGGATCCACTCGGAGTGCTGTAAACACCACGCGACGAGACCTGACAACGCTGCCAGCACACAGGCATAACGTACCAGTCGCTCCGGCGTCAGACCTGTCGTTAACAGTCTTCGGTTCAGCAGGCTACCTGACAGAGAAGCAAACGCAAGTAGCAACCCCGTCCAGCCAAAGGCTCTGGAGCTCCATCCTAATTGCCCAAAAAGAAACGGTGCCAGGCTGTAATAGCTAAACAGCATGGTGTTCAGCAGGGCAACCAGCATGGCGTTTTTCCGCAACTCACTGTCCCGCATCATGCGGGAAAATAGCGCGGCAAGCTTCGGGCTGAGCGTATGTTCGGGCCGGGTTTCTGGCAGCATGGTCGCTGTCAGTATTAGCAGTAGCAACGCCAACAGCACAAGGGCAACAAAGACACCGGTATGGCCGTACAGACTCACTAACCAACCTCCGCTTAGCAGGCCAAAAACCGGACTCAATGCCAGCGCGGCCCCCATCACGGAAAAGACGCGGGATAGCGCAGTTGATTCATAACTGTCCCTTAGCATGGTCTGTACCACGACCGACCCCGCAGCCGCACCGACGGCGGAGATCATCCGTGCCAGCAGCAAAACGCTGAAGTCGGTGGCAACAACGGCCAATACGCAACCTGTTCCATAGCAGATAAGCCCTGCCAACATCGCCCAACGTCGTCCGATGCAGTCACTTAGCCAACCCCACATCGCTACGCCGACGGCAAAGGCAACAAAATAAACGGAGAGTGTTTGAGCCGCGCGCTCACTGCTTACGTGAAAAGAGGTAGCGATACCCGGCAATGCCGGGCTGTAAATGGTTTCCACCAGTTGTGGAAACATAATCAGTAGCGTAAGAAGCCACAGCGATGGGCGACGAAGTGTGTTCATAGCAATATCCAGAGAGACAGAAAACAGGCGGGCATTATTGCTGAAAGGGATATGTCGTATTACCATTATCAGGACTTTAAATATCAAATATCAGATAGATAATGAAAATTGCCCCTGATGATGCTTTTGATGCGGATAGCTTTGATAAACCGGTAATCGGTATTGCTGCCGATATGGGGGTACATGATTCCGGGCGGCACAGTCATCTTCGTCATCAGCTACTTTTTTCGGCAGCGGGAAGTATTACGATTGAGCTGGAGCAGGCCCTGTGTCTGCTACCGCCACGCCGTGCGGTTTGGATCCCGGCAGGCACGGTACATCGCGCCATAATGCGTGGTGTGATGGCTTATCGCTCTTTGTACTTTTCTACCGCATTGCCGTTATCTGAGTTACCGCTGCAGATAGTCGAAGTTAATCCGCTGTTTTTTGAAGTGATAGAACGTATGGCCTTCTGGCCATGGGAAATGCCTGCCGCACAGCAGTCCAGCCTCATTACCGTTTTTTGTGAGGAAATGCGTGCCGCCCGCACTGAAAACTGGACATTGCAGTATCCCTCAGATCCGCGGCTTAACGTGTGGCTCAAGGGATTACGCATGGGGGAATTGCCACCACGACTGAATCAATTGTCCCGACAGGTTGGGGCATGCGAGAGGACGATCAGCCGAATATTTATCAGGGATACCGGGATGAATTATCAGGACTGGCGGCAGCAATTTAGGCTGTTAAAAGCCATGGAGATGTTGGCTGACGGAGGCCATATCAGCCAGGTCGCGCAATATCTGGAGTTTGTCAGCGACAGTGCTTTTATTGCGTTCTTCCATCAACATACCGGCACAACACCTGGCCGATATTCGGGCAATATAATGCCGCAGAAGGATTAGGGTTATTACATATTAAGGATAATTTACCCAGTGATAGCAGAGTGGGAAGATCGTTTACTGATGGCAGAGAGAAGATCCTCTCTGCCAGCGGACGCTGCAATTAATCAAGAAGAGTTACATCAAGCAAACCAGCCGAACCTTGCGGATATCAGACTGAAAAGTCCTACAGCAGCAAATATATTTATCAGCACCACAGTTTTACTGGAAACATTCATTTTTGCCACCTTTCGTTTTAACCCTTATGGGTATAGTACGGCTTATAACTATCCGCAATAGTACGAATTCTGAACATAATGAAAATGGGTTGTTTTACAGCCGTTTTTCTTAAATTAATTAATAAAACTTGATGTGAGTCATGAAAAAGAGCATATTGCGCGCGATTTTCCCTTCTGGCCAGGATGCCTTAAATGTCCCTATACCAAAAAATGTTGGTTTTTTATGCGGTGATGGCCGTCATCACGGCAATCATCACCTGGTTTCTTTCCCGCGATAAAAAGCGGATCCGCTTTCTTAGCGCGGTATTAGTTGGGGCGACCTGGCCGATGAGTTTTCCCGTTGCGCTGATGTTTTCTCTTTTCTGATGACGGCGTATTCGCCGTTTCAGGAGAAAAGCAGGGCATCTAATCGTTTTTTGTCGGTTTCAGAGACATCCTGTGGGTGCTGATATCCCGCATTCTCATTCGCACGGGTGTACAAGGCAACCAGCCAGTCGTAAACGTAACGGCTTGCACCATGCGAGGGTTGTTCATCCAGCTTCGTCAGGCGTAACATCGGCGATTGCTTCGGCGCGCTAAAAATAGGCGATCCTTTTTGGATCCTGCTGGCAGGGCGCTGTTCCTCAGCAACGTCGGCAAATCCAAGCCAGGTAATAAAATCACCAATATCGGCGTGTAACTGCGCGGCACAGACATTTTCTCGCTGCATAATGCGCTGTAAGCGTTGTGGCATCTCCAGGCGATAGCTGGTGGTGACGAGAATGTCGGCAACCAGCCTTAACGTACGGGGATCGAGTCGTAAACGGCGGGCATTATTTTCATCGCGACACCACTGGCGCACGTGGTTAATCCACATTTTGTGTGCCTGATATCCGGTCTCCTGACTTTCCGGCGAGTGTAGTGTGTCACGCACTTCGGCAAACAGGTCAATCTCTTCATTAAATAAACCGCTTACCTGCTCCTCGCGCGGTTGCTGAATACGCAGCAGCGACTCAAAAATGCGCATCGGCGGGAGCAAACCATCCAGCAGTTCGCCATGTTTTGCCGCTTGCGCCTGTAACTGGCGGATCACCGACTCGTGGCTATCCGATTCAGCTTGAGCGGGATTAATCCAGCTTTTCAGAGTTTCGCGGATGCGCTGTTGATGCTGCTCGCGTAGAGAAGTCAACCTGGCCTGGCGCTGCTGTGGTGAGGTTGCCTGAGTCAGCCATTCGACAAGACGTTGTAAGCTATGTTTATCCAGCGCCTGCAACGTACCCCAATGCAGCCCGGGCTTGCCCATCAATTGCTGCACGGATTCATCAAGGTTTTGCTGGGTACTAAAACGCGCATCCTGTGGGGTGATGGCCCAAACCACGCCCGGTAATGCGGCATCATGAACAGGTTGGGTATCGTTGACCCAGCCCAACAGCTTGCGGGTGATGGCGGGCGTCTGGGCGCGGGCAGAGACCGCGTTGCAGATTAAGAGCACATCCGGTTGCAGGTGCTGGCGATAATGTTCCAGCATCCAGCCTAATTTTGCCTGCCACAGTGGGTTAGGATGAGCATCCGGGGCGAGGGGAATATCGAGCAGATCGACATTCTCCAGCACCGAGTCTTCAACCGTCAGGACCAGCTCGCGCGTGAGCAGCGCCAGTGACGACAAAGAAAGACTGACCGCATTGAGCAACTGATGATTTTCAATCGGATGAACCACCACATCGCTTTGCGTCTCATTATTGCTGGTCAATGCCACCTGGGTCAGGAAACTTTCGGCCGGTAAACCAAAATGATCAACCAGCAGACTCAGCGGGGCCGCTAATTCTTGCGCGTGTCCGGTTTGTTGCAACGTGTGCGCCAGCGCCAGCCACTGCTGCGTCAGCTCTGGTTGTTCTCCCCACAGTAACGCCCAGGCGTTTGCCCGGGTAGTCAGGTCCAGTGCAGGCAGCAACGTGGCAAACTGATACCATAGTGCATCGTCAATTTGCTGCTGGTTTGCCGGTACGCAGGAGCGCCAGAAACGACCAATTGCCGCAACATCATGTGCGGTAATGCCCGGCACCGGGTGACGCTGACGAAGCGTTTGCCATTTTTCCAGGCGCGCCTCAATAATCGATTTCTCGACCTGTCGGTTGCCCGGGAGCGCGCTGAACTGGGCGATAAATAGCTGTACCAGTTCGGCTTCACTGAGTAATCGCAGACGCAACGGCCATTCGCTATCATGCGGATTTTCATCGCGCGTAAAGCGGATCGCCATATTGGTTGGTGCATGGCCCGGATTAATATGCGAGAAATAATCAAAGCTGCGATCCGGGGTAACAATATTCACTTTGCCAGTGGCATTGCAGCACAATGCCGCCAGCAGATGTGCTTTTGCCGATTGTGAGTGTCCGTATAACCCTATACATCCTTGCGATGAAAAGGTCTCCTTCAACGCAGATTCACTCACTGCGGCTAGCGTAAGCTGTGCCAGCAGGGCATCCGCTTCATCATCAAGACGCGCCGCACGTTGACGGGTATCTACCACCCACTCGATGGCGGCCTGCGCGGTATTTAACATCTTACTCATTTCAGGTACACGCTCCCGCTATCAATCCAGTAATGGCTTCCGCTATGGCGACGGTCTGCCAGCGTATTCAGTTTTAACGTTAAGGCATTGGCGGCAACGGGGGTGCCATCCTGTAACCAGGCATCACTCAGGATGAAGAATTCCGGGCCACTTTCTTTGCTGCCGCCGCGTAGCTGCAGCCGAACATTCAACACGCCATCTCCGGCGATAGTTTTTGCCAGTTCGGCAGAGTTTATGCTGAGCGTATACAGCGGCGTGGCAGGCCAGCGGCTGTTTGCCAGTTGCCGAAATCCTAACGTCACGTTGCCACGTAACGGGAAATGCAACCGGGCATCCAGCTTCGCCCCAGGTTTATCCAGATCAATATCGTGATACCAGATGTTCTCATCGCGCAGGGTATTGACCGTATTATCCAGCACACCGAGAAAGCGTACGGTCGAGTAAGCGCCTATATCGGCAGCTTTAAAGTTAAAACGTGGCAAACGCAAATCCAGCGCCAGGCTGCACAGCATAGCGCCTACAGCAGCGGTGGATTTAGGGTTACCAATCCGCCCCTGTTGGCTGAACGGATACCACTCATGCACGCGGTAGTTATCCATCCAGATCATACGGTTAACCGGAACAGGTTGCAGATGGCGGATCAACGCCTGTACACCCGGTAAACAGGCGGGCCTGCCGGTCACTAATAAGATATCGCAGCGATAGTGTGAAATGGCCTCACAAACCGCGTGCAGTGGGGAAGTCAGGGTAAATTGCCCCGCCAATAGTGCTTCTTGTAACTGCCTGAACTGTACCTGTAACGGCACGCTCAGAACATCAAACGCTGGCGACCCTGCTGGCAACGCATGATCGATAGCCTGTTGGATGTAGTTCATCACGTTGCGCGTGGGTTGTTGACTCAGGAGTTCGCCAAAGGTGGCATGTAGCCCGGCGACCGGATCGTTAATATCGCTTTGTTCCCAGGCAGAGAGGACCGCATGACCGAGCGGCATAAAGAGCTGCAACGCCGTTTGTTGACGCAAAATCGCCTGGGTGTCAATGCGACCAGAATCGCCAAATAGCGTGGCCAGCAATGCGGCGGCGTCGGTCACGCCAGCCTGTTGTAAGCGGGTTTGCAGCGCAGGCAACACGCAGCGCTGAATCACGTCCAGCAGCATGTCATCGCCAGCCACCTTAAAACCTTCACGGAACAGCAGATGCGGGGTAATTTTGACGTTCGCGCCAACGCCGTCATCAAGCTGGTAATGAACGACGGCCATATCCGTTGTCCCGCCGCCAATGTCGATCGATGCCACGCGCAGTGCACGGCCTTTAGTCTCACCAGGCTCTGGCAAACGGTCCGGGCGGGCAAGAGCGTTAAAGAACGATTCGGTGTGGCCATCGTAGTGTGAGATAGCCTCGTTATACAGCCACACCAGTTGCCCGCAACTGGCTTCATCCCATTCCATCTGAATTTCAGGTACGGGAACCACACTCTTTTCCTGCTGCTTACGGGTGGTGAAGTCTTCATCCTGCGGGTGCCAGCCCATCGCTTTCCAGACCAGGGCAATAGCTTCAAACATGCGCAGGCGGAAAATCTCGCGCTCCTGTTTGGGCATCGCCGACGGTAGGGTCAGGATCAGCGTCCGCAACTGACGAGGAGACGCCGGGAATCCGAGGCGCAAACGCGTCGCTACGCTGTTAATTTGCCCCAGCGCCTGGGCCAGTATTTCGCACAGCATATGCGTCATCAGCGTGCTGCGGCTGTATTGTGGTGAGAACACTGGCAGACGATCGTCCTGCGGCAGGCTGAACAGCGGCTGCCCGTCATCGTTCATCAGGTTCATCAGCGGGAAGGCGGTAGCCAGCGGTTCGCGCTGGGTTTTGCCATTCATCTGGCTAAAGCGCCAGTCATGTAACACCGGCGTTTCATCCCACAGATAGCGGCGCGGGCTTGAGATCCCACTGTTGCCCTCGGTGCCCATACGCTGCATCGCCAGCTTACGGGCTTCATCACCCACACGCACAATCGACGGCCAGATAAAGGCGTCATCACGTCCGCTCTCAACGGAAAAGTGCTGCTTACCAAAGCGTGCTTCGGAAAACTCCAGCCGACTGGTGAATAGCGGATTGTTGAGGAACTGCGGCTCGCTTAACGAACGGACCTGCAATTCAGCGGTCTGACGCAGCCCGTCATTGGCATCCCCGTGATCTTCAATCAGGACACCACAGGTATGGGTATTACCGATATCCAAAATAAGATCGACGGGAATGGCGGGTGTGCTAAGGGTGTGCGTAACCAGTTTCACTTCCGGGACGGAAAGCTGCTCACCTAACAGGGTCAGCACATTCAGCCAGTGCGCCTGGTATTCAAAGTTACGCAGCGCCTGCTGGATCTCTTGTTCTGAGCGGTTCTCATGTTGGGTGACATGGTGCATAAAAGATTCGCGCAACCAGCCGTCAATCCAGGTCTGGTCAAGGAAATCAGCAATTTCGTTGTCATGCCAGGCCAGCGCAAACCGTGTACCGTTAAGCAGATCATTTTCGTTGGGGGTTAACGTCGCAGGGGCATTTTCAGTAAGCTGGCTGTCCAGCGCTACGGTAACACGGTGGGTGTTGCCTGCGCTGTCCGACTGCGGCAGCTTTCGCACCTGCACGCGTGCCCAGTTATCCGGACCTTCAACAAACGTACGCGGCGGGTTAAAGCGCAAAAACGGCAGTGGCAGCCAGACGCCGTCGAGCACGTCCAGCGAATAGTGCAGCGTCTGAGTACTTTCCGGCTTCACCACTTCGGGTTGCGCGCCGGTGCTGCCCGGTAGGGTATAGCGTCCTGACGTCAGATCGAAGTCTAGTCTCAGTAGCGGACCGTTTGCCGTTTTGCGCACAAAGCGTCCATGGTGCGCAGATTCCTGCGGCGTGAGGCCGAAATCCAGAAATTGCACACCGCTATTGGCGATGAGCGTCACGCTCTGTTTGTAATCACACAGATTCACCAACATAAAATCAGGCACCTATCTTTTTGATCGTCAGAGGGATTTCCGCGTGATCGTCATAACGCGCGGTACAGGCGGCGACGTCATTGGTTCCCGCTTTGCAGGTAATTTCAGGCATCGGATAACGTGAACCGTCGGTACAACGGGCATTGCCGCGACTCTTAATCATTAATTCACCCGACTGGTGCAAACCAGAGAAAATCTCGGCACGACAAACAATGTTGTCACCATGAACCACGCGCGCAGTGCCTTTATTGGCCTGGATCTGATAGCGCAGCGACGGCGCTTTGCCGCTCACCGGATCTTTAACATCGACCATGACGCGCCAGTTACCGTTGAGAAAACGCGTCGTTCCTGCCTTCATCTGGTTGGCATCCATCACCAGCGCATCTTTTGGAATCGCGGCGATCACCACCGGTCCTTCGACAGGTTTCTCTTTCTTCGCAGCGGGAGTCACTTCAGCACGATGCAGGGGCAGTGCAGATGTCAGTGCTGGTAGCGGTGCCATATCAACCTTAGCGACTTCAATAGCGGCTACTGCGGGTACGGGCTGGGTGGTCTGTTGCTTCCACAGCAGCGGCCCAACGATGGCTGCAATAATCACTGCGGCAACGGGGAGGCTCCACAGCGGCAGGCGGCGTATGGGCTTTTCATGTACCGGCGGGGCAGTGACTTCAGGTTCGCTAACAATAACCGGGGGGTGAGGTTCAGGTTCAACCGGTTTTGGCAGATCAACGACCGGCGTCAGTAAGGGGACATCGGCCTCGGCAAAGGTAATTTCCGGTGCGATTTCTTCTTCCTGTTCTGGCTCTGCTACGGTAACCACAGGAGGAACATCGGCAATGCGCAGGCAGTCGAGCACATCGTCGCGGGGATTTTCATTCAGATTGACGAAGCCCCAGAACGTAATAACGGGTTTGCCATCAACCAGAAACACGTGATTTTCACCGGGAAATTGGATGGCTTTTTCGAGCAGTGAGCCAAACAGCTGTAGGGAAGTTTTCCCCGATTGCAGGCTTTTACGGCTCAGGGTCGCCGCATTTTCCAGCGTGCTCCCCAGATAGCGCAGCGCACGAAAACGTGCTTCTTCATCAGCGGCTTTCCACGCCACGGCTTTCCCTTCTATCGGGGAATACCAGTCAACCCGATCGCCGTTGTCGTTAATTTGTGGGATCGCCAGACAATCCACCATCGCCTGCTGTTTACGCAGACGAAGCGTTTCACGAATTTGCAATGCTGAATCAAACACGGCCTGACCACCGCCGCCCACGGCCTGATAGTCATCCAAATTGCCGCTGCGCAAGAGAGTTTTTGCCACGTTGTTACCCCTTAGACTTCTTCACGTATCTACTTTACGTTTTATAAAAACGAGCAAACGGCGAAAGAGAGGCAAAAAGGGGCTAATTTTCATGGCATAGAGTGCCGGGAAAAATCTTGACGTTTTGAAAAAGACTTAAGGGAAATTAATTCGCTTGGAGTGATGAATTATTCAGCGAAATACACCGGATTAGAATAACCTGATAGTGATTTGTTATTGGTCAGTTTTTGTCAGCTATGCTCTGATATCTCGGTTAATAATAAAATAAGAAGGCTTATAACCATGATTGCAAGGAAAACGTTACTCGCGCTGGCTCTCAGCGCCGTCTTACCGTCAGGCGCTGCGTTCGCGGCCAATACTGACACCATCATCTATTGCTCTGAAGCATCTCCGGAGTCATTTAACCCGCAAATCGCCAGTTCAGGTCCTTCATTTGTGGCCAGTTCACAGGTGCTCTACAACCGACTCATCAACTTTGATCCAGTAAAGAATACCCCGATACCGTCTCTGGCAACGGACTGGACGATTTCCCCGGATGGTAAGACTTACACGTTTACCCTGCGTCAGGGCGTGAAATTCAACAGTAATAAATTCTTTAAACCGACCCGCGACTTCAACGCTGATGACGTGATTTTCTCGGTATTACGGCAGAAAGATGCCGATCATCCGTATCACAAGGTTTCTCAGGGAAGCTACGAATACTTTAACGATGTTGGTCTGGATAAACTGATTAAAGAAGTGAAGAAGCTCGATGATTATCACGTTCAGTTTGTCCTCAATGAACCTAATGCCGCGTTTCTTGCCGACTGGGGTATGGATTTTGCCTCCATCCTTTCTGCGGAATATGCCGACGCGATGCTGAAAAAAGGCACCCCGGAAAACGTCGATAACTGGCCGATTGGCACCGGGCCTTACGTGTTGCAACAGTACAAGCAGGACTCGCAAATCCGCTATCTTGCCAACCCTAACTACTGGGATGGCGCCGTTCCAACGAAGCACCTGATCTTCTCCATCACGCCAAACGTCCAGACGCGCCTGGCAAAACTGCAAACCAATGAATGCCAGATAATCCCGGCGCCAGCCCCCGTACAGTTTGACGAGATTAAAAAGAATAAAGATTTGACGCTGCATTCAGTTGAAGCGCTAAACGTCGGGTATCTGGCGTTTAATACCGAGAAAAAACCGTTTGATAACGTACTGGTGCGTCAGGCGCTAAACTACGCGACCGATAAAAAGGCCATTATTAACGCCGTCTTTTTAGGTTCCGGTACGGTGGCAAAATCACCGATTCCGCCGAATATGATGGGCTTCAATAAAGATCTGCAGGATTACGCTTACGACCCGCAAAAGGCAAAAGACCTGCTGAAGCAGGCGGGGCTGGAAAACGGCTTTGAAGCGACGCTGTGGTCAATGCCGGTTCAGCGCCCTTACAACCCGAACTCCCGACGGATTGCTGAGATGATCCAGAGCGACTGGGCAAAGGTGGGCGTGAAGGCGAAAATTGTGTCGTACGAGTGGGGGGAATATCTCTCCGGAATGCGTAAAGGTGAGCATGACACCGCGTTGTTTGGCTGGATGTCAGACAACGGCGATCCGGATAATTTCGCCGATGTGCTGCTGGGCTGCGACAGCATAAAAACCGGATCTAACGCCGCGCGCTGGTGCGATAAAGAGTATAATTCGCTGGTTCAAAAGGCGAAGCTGGTGAGTAAACCGGAAGAGCGCGCCGCGCTTTACCAGCAATCGCAAGAGATTTTCTACCAGCAGGCTCCGTGGATAGCCCTGGCAAACGGTAAAACGTTCTATGCTACGCGCAGCAACGTTAGCGGATACAGCGTCAGCCTGATGGGCAGTGATTTTTCAAAAGCAAAATTAAATTAATGAGTTAAGGAGAGGTTATGTCGCATCTGGATGAGGTCAGCGCACGTGTTGATGCCGCCATTGAAGAGAGCGTCATTACGCATATGAATGAATTGCTGATTGAACTCAGCGATGATGTCGCGTTGAGCCGGGAAGACCGCTATACCCAGCAACAGCGTTTGCGTACGGCTATCGCACATCATGGCCGTCAGCATAAAGAAGATATGGAAGCCCGTCGCGAACAGTTGACCAAAGGCGGCACAATCCTCTGATATTTCCCTTATCCGACCTACAGGCACGTTCTGTAGGTCTGATAAGCGAAGCGCCATCAGGCAATTAAAATGAACGTCTCGCCACCAGCCACGCCCCGATGACCAACAGCACCGCGCCACAGACCGGGCCTACCAGCGCCCGCAGCGGCACGCCGTGACTACGTAGAATATCCAGCACCAGCCCGCCGATTAACTGGCTAGCCACCAGTACCGCAATCGTCGTGGCGGCGCCTACATTTTGGTATCCACTAATACTGGCGAAAACAAAGAACGATCCCAACAAGCCGGGGATGAGCGTCCACCAGCGCACGCTGGATACCAGTTCACCAAACCCTGCCAAACCTTGCTTAAACCACAGTATGCTGACAAACAGCACGATCCCAACCAGCGAGTTAAGCAACATGGCGATGAGGATCGTCGAGGATGTCTGGGTGATGCGTACCATCAAGGTATTTTGCACCACCAGACCAATACCTGCGGCAATCAGAAAGGAGAGGGTCAGCGTCTGGTTCATCTACGGGCATC
Organism: Citrobacter sp. Cpo148; assembly: GCF_030332375.1. Taxonomy (NCBI): domain Bacteria; kingdom Pseudomonadati; phylum Pseudomonadota; class Gammaproteobacteria; order Enterobacterales; family Enterobacteriaceae; genus Citrobacter; species Citrobacter sp. Cpo148. The sequence continues at coordinate 474,874 of NZ_JAOWHY010000043.1, read as the reverse complement.
CGGATCGCGGCGATCGTCTAGCTGTAACTGCATGAAGGTCAGATCCAGCCAACGGCCAAATTTAGTGCCAACCTGCGGCATTTGCGCGGTGGTTTTAAAACCCAGCAAGCTGTGCAGATGCAGTGATGCCTGATTCTGAGACTCAATACCTGCCACCATCACATGCTTGCCGCATGCGCGGGCTTCGTCTATCAGTCTGCTGAGCAGTGCCCGTCCTAGCCCTTTTCCCTGATGTTCAGGATGAACATACACCGAATGTTCAACGGTATGACGGAAGCCATCAAAGTTACGCCAGTCGCCAAAGGAGGCGTATCCCGTAACCACGCCATTCTCTTCACTCACCAGCACCGGATACCCCATCAATTGGCGGGCTTCATACCAGGAAATACGATTTTCGGCATCGACCGTTTGATCGTTCCAGATAGCCGCCGTATGCAGTACCGCATGGTTGTAGATTTCTGCAATGGCGGCGCAGTCTTCTTTGCTGGCAAATCGAATTGACATGTTGAACCTCAGGGCTTGTTCACTATAGTATTACAATATGAATACTATTGAAGACAGCATAAATCAACGGATCAGTGCAAGAATTCGCATTGAGCGGGAATCTCGCGGTTGGTCACTCACGGAACTTGCCGAGCGCGCGGGTGTGTCGCGGGCCATGATCCATAAAATAGAGCGCGGCGAGAGTAGTCCAACGGCTACGCTGCTGGGCAGGCTTTCCGGCGCGTTTGGCATCAGCATGTCTACCCTGATTGCACGAGCTGAAATGCAGGAGGGCAAGCTCCTGCGCTTCGTCGATCAGCCTGTTTGGCACGATCCACAAAGTCACTATCTGCGCCGCCATGTTTCACCGCGCAGCGATCTGCCTATCGATCTGGTGCAGATCGAATTACCCGCCGGAAGTGATATCCCGATGCCAGCCTCTTCCTATGTGCAGGCCAGACAACTTATCTGGTTACAGCAGGGGGAATTAGTCTTTGTCGAAGGGGACGTACGCCATGAAATGCAGGCAGGTGATTGCCTGGAACTTGGCCCGCCGAATGACTGTCGGTTTATCAATGAAACCGCGCAACCTTGCGTTTACCTGGTTGTGCGGTTAAATCACGTCGTCAGCTAAATAGCAGGAACGGGCTGCTACTATTGATGGATTCATGCCAAAAGCAGAGGAGCACATCATGGGTCAACAGACTAATCGTAACCGTCGTTGGGTACTGGCTTCCCGTCCACATGGCGCGCCAGTCCCAGAGAACTTCCGTCTTGAAGAAGATGAAGTCGCAACACCGGGCGAAGGCCAGATGTTGTTGCGCACAGTTTATCTTTCCCTCGATCCCTACATGCGTGGCCGCATGAGCGATGAGCCATCTTACTCACCACCAGTAGATATTGGTGGTGTCATGGTTGGGGGTACCGTAAGTCGCGTGGTGTCATCCCACCATCCGGACTACCAGCCAGGCGAATGGGTATTGAGCTACAGCGGTTGGCAGGACTATGACATCTCCGACGGTAACGGGCTGGTGAAGCTTGGCGATCATCCCGAGCATCCCTCCTGGGCGCTGGGTGTTATGGGTATGCCGGGGTTTACCGCTTATATGGGCCTGCTGGATATCGGTCAGCCAAAAGCGGGGGAAACGCTGGTGGTAGCTGCCGCAACCGGGCCGGTTGGCGCAACGGTCGGGCAGATCGGTAAGCTTAAGGGTTGTCGGGTGATCGGTGTGGCGGGTGGGGCAGAGAAATGCCGACATGCCACCGAGGTATTGGGTTTTGATGTTTGTCTCGATCACCACGCACAAGATTTTGCGCAACAACTGGCAAAAGCCTGCCCGCAGGGTATTGATATTTATTACGAAAATGTCGGTGGAAAAGTATTTGATGCCGTTCTGCCATTGCTCAATACCTCAGCGCGGATTCCGCTTTGTGGCTTGGTCAGCGGTTATAACGCAACGTCGCTTCCGGCCGGACCTGACAGATTACCGCTGTTAATGGCAACGCTGCTGAAAAAGCGTATCCGCATGCAGGGTTTTATCATTGGTCAGGATTATGGACACCGTATTCATGAGTTTCAGCGGGAGATGGGGCGCTGGGTTAAAGAGGGCAAAATCCACTACCGCGAGCAGGTGACCGACGGTCTGGAAAATGCACCACAAACCTTTATCGGTCTGCTGACTGGCAAAAACTTCGGCAAGGTAGTGATTCGTCTTGCTGAGGAGTGATGCGTAAAAACTGATGGCGGGAGTCATTCCCGCCAGTGTTACTCAAAACGCCAGGCCAGATTAATACCTACGCCATAGTTTCGTCCTGGCGCCGGTTCGTAGTATCTGCCATTTGACTCATTCACAATCACCGAGCCGACATATGTTTTATCGAACAGATTATCCACCCGTCCGAACAGGTCTACCATGAGATTGCTGTAATAAAATTTATAACCGGTATTCAAGCCAACAACGGAATATGACGGGGCTTTCGCCGTATTTTCATCATTGGCCATAATGTCGCCCATATAACGCACATCTGCTCCCGCATACCAACCTTCATCAGGAACGTAGCCCAGTGACGCAAATCCCATGTTTTGCGCTATGCCGGGCAGTCGGTTGCCGTTGCAGTTTTGATCCCCACAGACGTTGCTGCGGTAGGTTGCATCCAGCCAGGTCCATGATGCTTTTGCTCGCCAGTTTGCGGCAAAGCGTTGATCCCAGGATAATTCCCCTCCCTGACGGCGAGTTTTTCCGGCGTTTTTATAAGTTGTCCGTCCGCCGTTGCTGCTGTCAACGACGATTTCGTCGTCTGTGTTAGTCTGGAACAAGGCCACGGTAAACAACCCATCGCCAACACGTGTTTTGCTACCGATTTCAACGGTGTTATTTGTGGACGGCTGTAAACCAAAATTCATGCCGCTTTGGCCGTCGGAACGGTAGGACAGTTCGTTAATGGTGGGTGTTTCGAAACCGCGACCCGCGGCCAGATAGACGTTCCAGGCATCGGTGATGGCATATTTTAACGATCCGGCTGGCAGCCATTGGTGATAGCTGGCGTCACCGCTGTCATCTCCGTTACCGGGCGTAATATAGCGATCGTTAGAATCAAACCACACCGAACTGTAACGAACGCCAGCATCCAGTGAGAGTTTCTGCGTTAATTGCCACTGTGTTTGCAGATAGGGGTCGACATTCCACATCAGGTTACGTTCGTTACGTCGTAAGTCGCCTTTCTGCCCATACTCCGGCACGCCATCATCAAGACGGAAGTTGTTGTAGCCTTTACGGTTTTCGCTCATGTTTTCATAATTCAGACCGGTGGTGAAGGTCACGGGGATGCCCAACTCACCCCGATGAGTCCAGCGGTTGTCTATCCCCTGATAATGACGTTGCAGGGTAATGACGCCTCCGGCATGAGACGGTTTTAACTGTGGTGCCATCGGGATCGACTGATACTGAGTAGTTTCACGTTCTCCTGCATAGGTCATGATACTGATATCATCCTGCTCGCTAAGCTGGCGTTCATAGCGCAATCCCGCCTGGGTCTGCTTGATGGTTTTTCGCGTATTGAATTGCTCAGCACGGGGTGATTGCTGTGGATCAACCAGCCATTCCGACTCGGTAAGACCGCCGGGATCGGCGGCTTTACTGTCAACACTATTGAAAATCAGAGTTAGTTTGCTCGCATCGTCTATGCGCACGCCAAGTTTGGCATTGGCCAGATTTTTTTGCGCGCTACTGTGATCGCGATAACCGTGGGTGGTAAACCGGGTTGTCGAAACGGTGTAATCCACATCGCCTTGCTGAGTACCATCTCCCAGAGCTCCCGTTGCTTTTAACCCGTAGCGCCAGGTGCCAAAACTGCCGTAATAACTGCTGGCCTCAATGGTTGGCGGCTCATGTCCTGTCTCAGTACTGACATTCATTACCCCGCCGGACGCATTGCCATACAGAGCAGAGAAGGGGCCGCGTAAAACCTCAATGTTTTGTACGCTGCTAATGTCAATATTGGATGTTTGACCTTGTCCATCCGGCATGGTTGCTGGAATACCATCGACGTACAAACGAATACCGCGGATACCATAAGTGGTTCGCGAACCAAATCCACGAATCGATAGCTGGAGGTCCTGGGCGTAATTTTGTCTGTTTTGTACCTGTAACCCCGGGACGCTGGTTAAGGATTCAGACAAGTTAATGCGCGGCGTTGCCAGACGCATATCCTCTCCGTCAACAACGCTGACGGCAGCAGGGGTGTCTAGCTCAGAAACGGACTGTGGCGTCGCACTCACGATCAGCGTTTGATCGTTTATCTCACTTTCTGCCAGGGCAAAAGGCGAGAAGAAGGCAGGCAATAAAGAAACAGGAACAACGGTATAGCGGGCTGAAAAAATCGTCATGAACAAGGCCAGTTAGGATGCTTGCGTCGAAAAATGAACGGTAAGCATGTGAATTTTATTTATAAAAAATGAATTTTAGCGCTGCGTAATTGCGGTAATTTTTCGGGCAATGAAAACGATTGTAGTCAATATGTGAAGAAGTGCTCCACTTTGAGATGAATAATGATTACTATTCTCATTCCTAAAAAGGCAAAACCATGATTTTGCTCATTGAAGCTATGTGAAGCAGTAACAAACGAATTTATCAAAGGGAGTCGTCATGTCTTTACGTCATCTGTTTTCGCCGCGTCTGCGTGGTTCTTTACTGTTAGGTTCACTGCTCGTTGCATCATCTTTTACTACGCAGGCTGCAGAAGAACTGCTGCGCAAAGCCGTCGGCAAAGGTGCCTATGAAATGGCGTACAGCCAGCAAGAGAACGCGTTGTGGCTGGCGACCTCACAGAGCCGCAAACTGGATACCGGCGGGGTGGTTTATCGTCTTGACCCGGTCACCCTCGAAGTGACCCAGGTGATTCATAACGATCTCAAACCGTTTGGTGCCACCATCAACAACGCCACGCAAACGCTGTGGTTCGGCAATACGGTAAACAGCGCGGTAACGGCGATGGATGCCAAAACGGGTGCGGTGAAAGGACGTCTGGTGCTGGATGCGCGTAAACGTTCTGAAGACGTTCGCCCGCTGCAGCCGCGTGAGCTGGTCGCCGATGATGCTACCAACACGGTATACATTAGCGGTATTGGTAAAGAGAGCGTGGTTTGGGTGGTGGACGGTGAGACGATCAAGCTGAAGGACACCATCCAGAATACCGGCAAAATGAGCACTGCTCTGGCTGTCGACAGCAAGGCTAAACGCCTGTACACCGCCAATGCGGACGGTGAATTCATTACCATTGACACCGCCACTAACAAAATTCTCAGCCGCAAAAAACTGCTGGATGACGGGAAAGAGCATTTCTTTATCAACCTGAGCCTGGACACAGCGGGCAACCGCGCATTTGTCACCGACTCTAAAGCGGCGGAAGTGCTGGTAATCGATACCCGTAATGGCAATGTACTGGCAAAAGTAGCCGCGCCGGAATCCCTGGCCGTGTTGTTCAACCCAACGCGTAATGAAGCCTACGTGACTCATCGCCAGGCCGGTAAAGTGAGTGTGATCGACGCGAAAAGCTATAAAGTCGTCAAAACATTCGAGACCCCAACGTTCCCGAATAGCCTGGCTCTCTCCGCCGATGGTAAAACCCTGTATGTCAGCGTGAAACAGAAATCTACCCGCGAGCAGGAAGCCACCCAGCCGGACGATGTTATTCGTATTGCGCTATAAAACATCCGGAGGGGGAAACCCCTCCTGTCATTTCTCTAAACCCCACGATACGCCTCGTTACACCCCGGCGGTAGCCCGAGCCACTTCAGGGACTTACACTACGCCCTCAACGGCTAACTGAATAACACGGGAATACCATGAAAAAGCCATTTATCTGTCTTTGTGCAGGCGTAATGCTGTTTACCCTTGCAGGATGTACCACCGATTACGTCATGACGACCAAAAGCGGACAAACCATCACCACCCAGGGTAAGCCAAAACTGGATAAAGATACGGGAATGACCAGCTATACCGATCAGGATGGAAATGCGCGGGAAATTAACAGCAACGATGTAGCGCAGTTGATTGAAGCGAACTAAAAATGAAGGCCTGAAGGGTTAACCAGTCAGGCCTTCAGCCATTACGGCGCGGTGCGGTGGATTTCCGCGACGCGTTTACGCACGCCGAACCACCCTGCAACCAGCAGGATGGCAATCAACGGTAATGACGCGATGGTGTAGGTGCCGTTTGGATAGTCAAACGCCATCAGCACTAGCACGCTCAGCAGGAATAGTAGGGTTAGCCACGAGGTAAACGGAGCGCCCGGCAGTTTAAAGCTGACGTCTGCCGTTTTACCTTCTTTTATGGCCCGGCGCAGACGCATCTGACAGACCATGATAAAGCCCCACGACGCAATAATGCCCAACGACGCGAAGTTCAACACGATCTCAAACACCTGCGACGGTACCAGATAGTTCAGAAATACCCCGACGACATAGACGACCAACGTGGCGAGGATCCCAGCCCAGGGTACTTGTTGACGGCTCATTTTAGCCATGAATTTAGGCGCCGATCCGCCCATCGACATGGAACGTAAAATACGCCCGGTGCAATACAGCCCAGAGTTAAGGCTGGAAAGCGCCGCGGTGAGCACCACAATATTCATGATACTGCCGATATACGGCACGCCCAGTTTGGAGAAGAAGGTAACAAACGGGCTTTGCCCCGCCTGATAGGCATTCCACGGCAGTAACAGAACCAGCAGAACGACAGAACCCACATAGAACAGACCAATACGCCAGATAACGCTATTGATCGCTTTTGGCACCATGGTTTGCGGATCTTTGCATTCTCCAGCAGCGGTGCCCACCAGTTCAATGGAGGCAAACGCAAAAACTACCCCCTGAACCAGTACCAGCGCTGGAAGCAGACCATGTGGGAAGAATCCACCGTTGTCGGTGATTAGGTGAAAACCGGTGGCGTTACCATCCAGCGGCTTTCCAGTGCCTAAAAAGACGGTACCCACCACCAGGAAAATCACAATCGCCAGCACTTTGACCAGCGCAAACCAAAACTCCATCTCCGCGAACCACTTCACGCCGATCATGTTCATGGTGCCGACAATGGCCAGCGCGCCGAGGGCGAACACCCACTGCGGTACATCACCAAATGCGCCCCAGTAATGCATATACAACGCCACCGCGGTGATATCGACAATGCCGGTCATCGCCCAGTTGATGAAGTACATCCAGCCAGCCACATAGGCGGCTTTCTCACCTAAAAATTCGCGAGCATAGGAGACAAAGCTGCCGCTGGAAGGGCGATGTAAAACCAGTTCACCAAGCGCACGCAGTATAAAGAACGAAAAAATACCGCACACCAGATAAACCAGCGCCAAAGCAGGACCCGCCATTTGCAAGCGTGCGCCAGCCCCTAAAAACAACCCGGTACCGATTGCGCCGCCAATGGCGATCATTTGTACCTGTCGATTACCCATCGCTTTGTGATACCCCTCTTCGTGGGCATTCAACCAGCGACGTTTCGCCGCATGTTGTTCCGCGGCTTGCGTGTTGTTTGTGTTCATTACTTTTCCTGTTGACCTGACAAAAATACAAAATCCTTTTTGCCGCACCTGCTGCGGCGAAAACAGCCTTACCCTTCATTGTGTTACGGGGGAAAACTGCCGGCCGAGCATCCTACATTCAATTGTTCGGTTCCGCAAAGCCCCGATAACAAGAATTCAGCATTTTTGTACAGCCAGCACTGGCGCGGTGTGGCCTCGATTCAGCCAATAAAAGAGAAGGGCGTAAATACGTGGAGAGGTGTGCGCTTATCGAGACATTCACCCGATAAGCGCCGTAAGGTTATGCTGAGACGCCAAAGACCTGAACGGCCTGCTGTAAGCGCGATGAACGCTGAGTCAGATCGGCGGTAGCATCGGTGACACGCTCCACCATCTCGGCGTTATTGTGTGTCATGGTGCCAACGCGTGAAATCGAATCGTTAATCAGATCCAGCGCCTGGGTTTGCTCACGCGTCGCCAGACTAATATCTTTGATCATCATCGACATCTGCAGGACATCGCCAATCATCCCAGTGAGATGCGTTTCCGTTTGCTCCACCATTTTGACGCCGCTATTGACGTTGGCGACGTTCTTCTCAATCAGCTGTTTGATCTCTTTTGCTGCAGACGCCGAGTGCTGCGCCAGATTACGGACCTCTGCCGCCACAACGGCAAAACCACGCCCGGACTCCCCGGCCCGCGCGGCTTCAACCGCGGCATTGAGCGCCAGAATATTAGTCTGGAAAGCAATACTGTCGATAACGCCGATGATGTCGACTATCTGCCCGTTGTCACGCGATATCGCCTGCATCATGGCGATAGTTTGTTTCATAATATCGCCGCCTTCTGCCGCATTGGCGCTGGTTTTATCGGCCATGGTCATAGTATGAGCCGCAGTCTCAGCAGTTTGCTGTACCGCGCTACCAATTTCTTCAATGGCGGCAGCGGTTTGTTGCAGGTCGGCGGAGGTTTCTTCTGAACGCTTGTGCAGCGCCGTACCTTCTTTTGATACCCGCTGACTGATGGCGCGAATACCGGATATTTGCGTACTGACATCATCGACCAGGGAATTCAGATTAAGCCCGGACTGATTAACCAGACGCATCAGCATTCCGATCTCATCCACCCGATTTAAATGACAGTTATCAGGTTTTCTCCCGGATACCACTTTCTTCATTTGCGTCAGTAGCGTATTAACTGGCTGACAAATTTGATACTTAAGGTAAATAGCAAGCATCAGAAATAAGAACAATAACCCTCCCGCCTGAATAAATGGATTAACAGGAGCGAAGAGAAATAGCACAGCGAGCAGGGCGATTACCCCTAAAGAATAATTGACGCGCTGGCTAATACTCAGCCATTTAAACATTGATGCCCATGACAATATTCCGCGACGAATGATAATGCCTTTAAAAAGACGAAACCCTTTAAGCTGCTGATTATTAATTTTTTGATATAAGTTTTCGCTTTGAGTTATTTCATCGCGCGAAGGAACGGTACGCACCGAGATGTAGCCGGTGAGTTTTTCATTGTGCCAGACTGGCGTAACGTTGGCGCGAACCCAGTAATGGTCGCCATTCTGTCGACGGTTTTTCACCATCCCCGTCCAGCTGTCTCCCTGCTGTAGCGTGTACCACATATCGGCGAACGCCGCGGGAGGCATATCGGGATGGCGAATAATATTATGTGGTTCGCCCATTAACTGGTGTTCGTTAAATCCGCTGGCATCAATAAACGCGGAGTTGGCGTAGGTAATATGACTTTCTTTATCCGTCGTAGAAAGCAGCGTCGCTTTATCGTTAAGTGCGTGCTCAATTTGTGTAACGGGCATGTTACTTTTCATAGAGGTCCCATGGTGCTATGTATAATCCATACAAAAATCCCCGCAATAAAATCGGGGGATATTAAAATCTGTTTTAAACCGTTTTAATAAGAAACGTTGCATTCTCTACTAATCATCAATTCTGTGGAAGTAGTTAAAATAAAAATTCCTATGTAAATCATTCATCCTGTGTCATAAAAGTGAAACAATTAATACAAGCGCATAACGTGACAAGTCGTTTAAACTGACTTAACGTAAATCGCGTTAAAAAACCTTTTCGTAAAAAGAAAACTGGCATGAAATGATTTTGATGTTATTACCGTGATTCCAACGACCCTATTATATTTTGTAGGCTATTAATTGCGGGTGTTTTTCTGTTTAGCGTTACAACCAGTACTGGGCGATCCAAATTTTAACCCTGGCAGCGACAGGGGCTGTTATCTACTTTTTAGCTGAGCAAATGTGAATTAAATGTTTCAGTATAGCTATTTGATAAATTAATAATAAAGACATGTTAACAAACATAGGCTCGTAACATGTCATATCGCCTGAGTATTCTGGATAAAAGCCCCATCGGGGAAGGTGAAACTGCCGCGACCGCGCTTTCCCGTATGTTGCGCCTGGCGCAACTGGCAGAAGAGTGGGGATACCATCGTTTCTGGATCGCGGAACACCATAATACGGCACAGCTGGCCAGCCCATCGCCGGAGCTGGTGATCGCCTGGATCCTCGGGCAAACCCAGCATATCCGCGTAGGTTCCGGCGGCGTAATGCTGCAACATTACAGCCCGTACAAAGTGGCGGAAAACTTCAATCTTCTGGCATCGCTGGCTCCTGGACGTGTCGATCTCGGCGTAGGGAAAGCCCCTGGCGGCTTACCGCTGTCGACCCAGGCGTTACAGCATGGGCTGCATCAGGAAGAAAAAGGCAGTTTTGCCGACCAGCTTTCTTTGCTTAACGATTGGCTGGCGCTGAGCGGAACGGAAAGCGGGGAAACGGTATTCCCAACGCCAATTCCACCGATTTCACCGGAAAAGTTTGTACTGGGAGCCAGTGTGCAAAGCGCGCAGTTAGCAGCGCAATCCGACTGGGATTTCATCTTCGCAGCGCACCTCAATGGTGACAAAGCGTTATTGCATGACGTTTTGTCCTTCTGGCAGACCCACAGTGCACGCCCGACGATAGTCGCCGTGCAGGTAATTGTGGCTGACAGTTACGACACCGCTGCGCAACTGGCGGAAAACGTACAAATCTGGGGCGTGGAGCTGGAAGATGGTCAACGTGTCACGGTAGCCAGCGAAGAACAGGCGCTGGCGTTTGCCGCTCAGTCTGGCAGTCCACCACGCAAAATCGCGCGTCGTGAGCAGGCGTTGCTACATGGCACCGCTCAGGAGGTGATGGCAAAGCTGAATGCTCTGCATACGCAATTTGGCATTGACGAGTTCATTATCGACACGCCAGTGGCGCAAGGGCATGCGCGTCTGACATCGCTGCGTTTGTTGGCGCAAGCCCATAACGCCGTGGAGGTGCTCTGATGACTCTCGGCTCAACGCTTATCGACTGGCGTCGTGAACTACATCAGCATCCGGAGCTTTCCCTGCAGGAGGAAGCAACCACGGCGCGCATTCACGCCTGGTTGCACGCTGCGGACGTCGACATTCTGCCGTTCGAGCTGAAAACCGGTCTGGTCGTGGAAATTGGTCAGGGAGAAGATGTCATCGCGCTGCGGGCGGATATCGACGCGCTACCGATAGAAGAAAGTGCCGACGTTCCGTTTCGCTCCCTCACGCCGGGCGTGATGCATGCCTGCGGGCATGACGTCCATACCAGCGTCATGCTTGGTGCAGCACTGCTGCTAAAACAGCAGGAAATAACCTTACCGGGGCGAGTACGTATTTTGTTTCAGCCTGCTGAAGAGAGTTTCGACGGCGCAAAAACGTTGATCCGCGCCGGTGCGCTGCAAAACGTAGCGGCTATTTTCGGTATGCACAATGAGCCCGGTTTGCCAGTGGGCGAATTTGCCACACGCGGCGGCGCATTTTATGCCAATGTCGATCGCTTCGTGCTGCGCATAAATGGCAAGGGCGCACATGCGGCGCGTCCGCATGAAGGTAAAGATGCCATCCTGCTCGCCAGCCAGTTGGTAACGGTGCTGCAAAGCGTTGCCAGCCGCGACATAAACACGCTGGATTCGGTGGTGCTCAGCGTGACCCGTATTCAGGGGGGAAACACATGGAACGTACTGCCGGAGTCCGTTGAGCTGGAAGGGACACTCAGAACGCACCGAACCCAGGTACAGCAGCAGGTTAAGGCTCGGGTTAATGACATTGCCGCCGGATTTGCCCACGCCTTTGGCGCACAAATCGACGTAATCTGGCATGCGGGACCAACCGCGTTGGTAAATGATGATCGTTGGGCCGATATTGCCACCGCGGTGGCGAAACAGTCAGGCTATACCACCCACCATGCCGACCTGCATATGGGCGGGGAGGATTTTGCCGTCTACCTGCAAAATACACCTGGCGCATTTGTCAGTATTGGCAGCGCCAGTGAATACGGATTACATCACCCGGGATTTAATCCGGACGAGCGTTTAATTGAACCTGCCGCGCACTACTTTGCGCAGTTAGCAAAAACGGCATTCGCACACCTTTAAGTTTACCTGTTGGGTAGGGGTTATTATGGCTGAAAATCGGCAACTACGGCTCGGCACTATTCTACATGGCGCATCGGGAAATATGTCCGCGTGGCGCCATCCGGCGGCTCAGGCTGATGCCAGTATTAATTTTGATTTTGTCAAAGAGACAGCGCTTATTGCGGAAAAAGGGAAACTGGATTTTATTTTTGTCGCCGATGGTCTGTATATTAATGAAAAATCAATCCCGCACTTTTTAAATCGTTTTGAGCCGCTGACGGTATTATCCGCTCTGGCCAGTATCACCCAGAATCTGGGGCTGGTTGGCACGGTGTCCACATCATACAGCGAGCCGTTTACGACCGCACGGCAGTTCGCTAGCCTGGACCATCTCAGCCAGGGGCGCGCCGGGTGGAACGTGGTTACGTCGCCTCTGGAAGGATCGGCAAAAAACTACTCTCGCGCTCAGCATCCAGAGCATGCCCAGCGTTATCGTATTGCTGATGAATATTTACAGGTAGTGAAAGGACTGTGGGATTCCTGGGAAGACGATGCTTTTACCCGTAATAAAACAAGCGGGGAATTTTTTAATCCGCAAAAAATGCACACGCTTAACCATCATGGAGATTATTTCCAGGTTGCCGGGCCCTTAAATATTGGGCGTACACCACAAGGTCGTCCGATTATATTTCAGGCGGGAGCTTCAGCAGATGGCAAGAAATTAGCGGCGCAGCATGCTGATGCCATTTTTACCCATCAGGAGTCGCTGGCAGAGGCTAAAGCGTTCTATCAGGATGTAAAAAGCCAGCTGGAAGTCGCCGGACGACATCCCGATCAACTGCATATATTCCAGGGCGTCAGCGTTATTGTTGGCGACAGCGCAGAAGACGTTGAGCAGCAGTATCAGACTACCGCTGCGCTGGTCTCCGTTACTGACGCGCTGAACTATCTTGGCCGCTACTTTGAACATCATGATTTTGCCCAATATCCGCTGGACGCACCGTTCCCGGATCTGGGCTCTCTCGGACAAAACAGCTTTCGCAGTACGACTGATGAGATCAAACGCAACGCACGCGAGCGTGGTTTAACACTTCGTCAGGTTGCTCTGGAAGCGGCCAGCCCACGTCCGCGTTTCAGCGGCACGCCACAACAGGTTGCCGACGGCCTGCAGCAGTGGTTCGACGAAAAAGCCGCAGACGGTTTTATCATCCAGGGCGGAACGCCGGATACCTTCCCGCGTTTTGTCGAACAGGTTGTCCCCGTGCTTCAGGCGCGCGGCCTGTTCCGCCATGAATATCCCGGTACGACCCTGCGCGCAAGCCTGGGATTAGCGACACCTGCAAATCAATTCACACAATAAGAGAAAAACGCTATGCAGAAAAAATCAGTATTTCTCGCGCTGTCACTGGCTTTCAGCGCGACCGTTTGGGCAAATGAGGTGACGATTAACGGCACCGGCGTAAGCCTGGAAGCCAATAAAGCGCCAATCAATACAGCAAAAAACCCGCAGGCGATCGCGCAGTTGCCCGCAAACCTGCACCTGGCCGTACCGGGCAAATTCACCGTGGCGATTGCCGGGCTCAGCCAGCCACCGCTGACCGTTTTTGCCGATGACAATAAGACGTTGATCGGCAGCGAGGCGGACATCGCGCGTCTGGTGGCTGACAGTCTGGGACTGGAACTTAACGTTGTACCTACGTCATGGGAAGACTGGCCGCTGGGTGTCACTTCCGGCAAATACGATGCCGCGATCAGCAATATTACCGTCACCAAAGCACGCAAAGAAAAATTCGATTTCGCGACGTATCGGAAGGACTCTCTTGGCTTTTATGTCAAAACCGGTAGCAAGCTGAAGAAAATCGAGCAGGCGGAAGATATCGCAGGACTACGCATTATCGTCGGTTCGGGGACAAACCAGGAAGCCATTCTGTTGGCCTGGAACGATGAGAACGTGAAGAAAGGGTTACAGCCGTTTACGCCGGTGTATACCAAAGATGATGCCGCGCAAACCCTGGCCCTACAGTCGGGCCGCGCTGATGCCTACTTCGGTCCTAATGTAATCGGCGCGTGGAAAGCTGCACTCAACGGTAAAACGCAATTAGTGGGTAGCGTTGATGGCGGTTGGCCAAATGCGGCACATATCGCTGTGACGCTGAAAAAAGACAGCGGTCTGGTTCTGCCGGTACAAACCGCCCTCAACGGCGTGATTGGCAACGGCGACTATGACAAGGTGCTGAATCGCTGGGGAGAAGGGGTGGAACGCATTCCACAATCTGAAATCAACCCGGCCGGTTTAGGCGACTAAGGAGGTCATCGTGAGCGATCAATTTCGCGTGCTCTCACCGGAAGCCAGCGAGCTGCAGCCCATTTTGAACGGTCTGTTCGGTGAATATGCCGCCCGCTATGGCGATTACTTTTCTCGCGACGCTGAAGTGGAACTGACCGAATGGTATCTGGCGCCGCAGGGACTTTTTGTGGTACTGGAGCGCCGCGGCGAAATTATCGCCACCGGGGCTTACAAACCTTACGACAAGGACACCGCCGAGATTAAGCGTATCTGGACAAAAAGCAGCCTGCGTCAGCAGGGGCTGGCGGCGCGGGTGGTGCAGGAACTGGAACGTAGAGCGCTGCTCGCAGGCTACAGCCGGATTTATCTGACCACGGGATTTCGCCAGCCGGAGGCCGTCAGACTTTATTTAAGCCAGGGCTACGATCCGCAATTTGATACGACGCGCGATCCCGAAGAGTACAGCCTGCCGCCGTTTGATGGACGACTGCGCTTTACCAAACTGCTGACTATTGCCGGTCAGGCCAGAATCGCCTGAGGAGAGAAAATGAAAACGACAGATAGCATTAGAGTCGTACCGGCACGTTATCCCATGCGTACCGTAGGCGCGGTCATTGCCTTATTTGCCCTTGCGGTAATTCTCCAGTCCGTGGCGTTTAATCCGCGCTGGGAATGGAGCGTGTTTGCCCGCTGGTTCTTTGATCCGGTTATCTTGTCCGGCCTCGGGCAAACGCTGTTACTGACGCTGATCGGGACGCTGTTGAGTATTGTCATCGGCGGTCTGCTGGCGTTGGCGCGGCTTTCATCTTCCTGGCTGTTGAACGGTCTGGCATGGGGGTACATCTGGCTGTTTCGTTCGTTACCGCTGATTGTGGTGCTGATCGTTTTGTACAACTTCTCCTATCTGTACGACACGTTGACGATTGGTATTCCGTTCACTCCCATTCAGTGGGGAAGTTTTGAGACCATCAATGTACTCGGTCAGTTTTCCACTGCGGTGGTTGGCCTGACGCTGGTGCAAAGCGCCTATACCGCTGAAATTATTCGGGGTGGATTTTTAGGGGTCGATCACGGTCAGTACGAGGCAGCGGCAGCACTGGGCTTACCAGCAGGGCGACGTACGCTGCGGATTATTCTACCGCAGGCGCTGCGCACCATTTTGCCTGCTGGATTCAATGAAATCATCAGCCTGGCGAAAGGGACGGCGATGGTATATGTGCTGGCAATGCCGGAGCTGTTCTACACCATCCAGATGATATATAACCGCACGCAGGAAGTGATCCCGCTGCTGATGGTGGGTGCGGTATGGTATCTGGTGATCACCAGCGTCCTGTCGTTAATTCAGCACCTGGTTGAACGTGCGTTGGCACGCAGCGAACGACGTTCAGCGATCAACACAGCCCGGGTGAGTCGTGCAGAAAAACGCAGTCGTCAACGTCCACAGCAGGAGGCCGTCCATGTCCCGCTCGCCTGAAGGCCATATTTCTATTACCGGCGTTAGCAAATACTTTGGTCGCCACAAAGCGCTGGATAATGTGTCGCTGGAGATCCCTCCCGGTACGGTAACGGTTATTCTTGGCCCGTCCGGTTCTGGGAAATCCACACTCTTGCGGACCATCAACCATCTGGAACGCGTCGATGAGGGGTTTATTCAAATCGATGGCGATTACATTGGCTATCGTCGGCAGGGAGATAAGCTATATGAGCTGAAAGAGGCGGAAATTTTGCGCCAGCGTGTTAACGTCGGCTATGTGTTCCAAAACTTTAATCTGTTCCCGCACTTAACGGTTCTGGAGAATCTGATTGAAGCGCCCATTGCGCACGGACTGGCAACGCGTAAAACCGCCACCGAGCGGGCATTAACTCTGCTTGATGCGGTAGGGTTACGGAATAAAGCCGATGCCTGGTCGCGTCACTTATCCGGAGGTCAGCAGCAGCGTATCGCTATTGCCCGTGCGCTGGCGTTAAATCCGCGCGTCATGCTGTTTGATGAGCCTACATCTGCACTGGATCCTGAACTGGTCGGTGAAGTACTGGATGTCATTAAAGCGCTGGCGAAGTCGGGAACCACGCTGGTTGTGGTAACACATGAGATTGGCTTCGCCCGGGAAGTGGCGGATCAGGTGGTGTTTATGGTCGATGGCAAAATCATCGAGCAGGGCAGCAGCGAGCAGGTGCTGAATCATCCACGCCACACGCGCACTCAGCAGTTTTTGTCGAAAGTGCTTTGAGACACATTGCGGCACAAGGCTGTGCCGCACAGAGGTTACAGAGTGACGACGATTTTGCCTACCTGGCCGTTGGCTTCCATGTATTGATGTGCTTCGACGATATCATCAAAGGCAAAGGTTTTATCAATCAGCGGTTTGAGCTGGCCAGACTGCAATCCTTCAAAGATAAACCGTTTCGCCCGCGCAAGTTTTTCTGCGTCCGTGGTGATTTCGAAAATTTCATAGCCGCGGAAGGTCAGATGGCGACCGAGTATCTCAATGACCGGGATAGAAAGGTCACGTGAATCAAGCGAACCATACTGGAAAAAGAGCCCACCGGCTGGCATCACTTGGGCAATTCTTGCCACCGCTGGGCCACCGACCGGATCGAACACCACGCGGGTTCCTTTACCCTCAGTAATCCGCTGAATCTCGGCCACCAGATCCTGCTCCTGGCTTGCAATAACCTCTGCCGCGCCCAGTTGCAGCAGCTGATCACGTTTCTCACTGGTCCGTGTCATCGCAATCGGTTTTGCTCCCCGCATGTTAGCAATCTGAATTGCCGCCAGTCCGACGCTGCTGGAAGCAGCATTGATCAGCACGTTATCACCGGGCTTAATATCCGCATATTCAACCAGCGCACCGAAAGCGGTCACATACATCATCCAGCTGGCAGCAGCCTCGGTAAAGCTCAGGTTTTGTGGATGCTTTACGACCGCGTGAGCGGGGGCATTAACGACTTCACCATACATTCCATATTGATGAAAGCTGAATGCCGGGATGACGCTAACGTAATCGCCAGGTGCAAACTCACGTACGTTGTCTCCCACTGATTCAATGACTCCGGCAGCTTCATAACCCAGTCGCGCCGGGAAATTAGGTTGGTAAATATACTGTCCGGTGCGGTACATAACTTCCGCACGGTTGATACCAATAGCCCGCACGCGGATCTGAACCTCATTTGCATCAGGCGCGCGAACCTGCATCTCCTGAATCTTCAGGACTTCAGCGCCACCAATTTGATTAAAAACTACAACCTTAGACATAGCAGACCTCAGTAAATTGTTCTGTATTGGGTCTGCACAATTTAACGACTCAGATGAGAGTGAAAAACCGTTGTTGCGGAACTTCACTATTACTTATTTTGTAATAATCCCTGAAGCCGCGGTTTTTGTTGACTAAAAAGTTCGCATAACCAGTCAATGAATACCCGAACCCGAGGGGCGAGATGACGTCTGTCCGGGTAAAGCACCGAAACTGGTTTTGATTCTCCGGTATAATCGGCCAGCACCTCAACAAGCTGGCCTGACTGAAGATAGGGCGCAAGGACAGCATGAACGCCACGTATAATGCCGAGTCCAGATAAGCAGCCGGTCAACAGAATATCGGAGTTATCAACGCTTATCCGCCCTGCGGGGGTGAACGATTCGGTTTTACCTCTATTGACGAAGGTCCATTCCAGCGCTTCGCGATGACGCTCGCTAAAAAAGTTAAGCGCCTGGTGTCGGGATAAATCCTCTGGTACCTGCGGCACCCCCTGTTTTTGCAGATAATCCGGTGAAGCACAGGTCACCATTTTGACCTCACCAAGCCGCCTGGAGATCAAGGTCGAATCTTGTAGCTCGCCAATACGGATCATGCAGTCGATGCCTTCGGCAAGCATATCGATTCTACGGTCGGTGGAGGTGAGTACCATCTCGATGTCAGGATATCGCGACTGGAAATCTTTCAGCGCAGGAACTAACACGGAGTGCGCCAGCGACAGAGGTGCATTAACCCTGAGTTTTCCGCGCGGCGGGCGGGCAGGTGAAAAAGAAGCCATGATGTCATCAACGTCACTGAGCAGGATTTTTGTGCGTTGGTAAAAGGCATCACCTTCTTCTGTCAGACTCACTTTACGAGTCGTGCGGTTAAGCAACTTTGCCCCCAGATCGTCTTCAAGATGTTGGATAGCTTTGGTGACCGCAGGGCGGTGCAGGTGTAACACATCTGCGGCTCTGGCAAATCCACCTTGCTCAACAACCTGTACAAAAATGTTCATGTATTCAAACATACTGGAACGCATTGCTTATTCTCTCCCGGTATTCGACCATTGTTATTATGAAAGTAATAATCATGTCTGCATAGGTTGCCGAATGCTGCTCTACACTTAGGGTTTTAACGTTGGGGGTTGCAGCATGATTAAGGTCTATGGGGTACCGGGCTGGGGATCGGCCATCAGTGAAGTGATGTTCACCCTGGCGGAGATCCCTTACAGCTTTATTGATGTGGACGGTTTTGACAGCGATGGTCCTTCGCGGGAGTTGCTTAAAACAATGAATCCACTATGCCAGGTGCCCACGCTGGTACTGGAAAATGGCAGCGTGTTGACGGAAACGGCGGCGATCGCGCTGATGATCCTCGATCGTCGCCCCGAACTTTCACCACCCGTTGGACACGCCGAACGCCAGCAGTTTCAGCGTCTGCTGATATGGTTGGTGGCAAATGTCTATCCCACGTTTACCTATGCCGATTATCCTGACCGATGGGTACCGGACGCCCCGGCGCAGTTGAAAAAGAACTGCATTGAGTACCGTAAATCCCTCTATATGTGGCTGAACAACCAGCTAAGCGCCGAGCCGTACGCATTTGGGGATCAGCTAACACTGCTGGACATTTACATTGCCGTTATGCGCACCTGGGGACCAGGGCATGACTGGTTTCAGGACAACACGCCGAATATTAGCGCCATCGCCGATGCGGTTTGTCAGCATCCGAGGCTGCGTACCGTACTGAAAAGCAATAAGATTATTTGAGTAAAAAACGCTGTTCCGCAGGAGTGCAAATCCCGGAACAGCGGGCGAACTATCGCCATAAGTTTTAAATTACGCGACAGAAGGGGTCAGCGTAATACGATCCAATGGACCCACGATAAACAGATAAGAAATCAGACCAATCAGCCCCATCGAACCGACGTACAGAATGGCGTAATCAAAAGACTGGGTATTCGCCAGAATGATGCCGATCACCAGTGGCGTGATGATACTGGCCATATTGCCGCACATATTGAAAACGCCACCTGCAATACCGAGCACTTCTTTTGGCGAGGTATCGCTAAGTACGCACCATCCCAGATTGCCAAAACCTTTGGCGAAAAACGCCAGACTCATCGCCGTGATCACCACAAATTCTGACGAGGTGTAGTTGGCGATAACGATGACGCAGGAAAGCAGCATTCCGCAGATAACCGGCAGCTTACGGGCAATCGTCAGGCTGTAGCCGCGCTTTAAAAGCCAGTCGGAGAAAACACCGCCTAATAATCCACCGATAAAACCGGCAATGGCAGGGATACTGGCGACAAACCCCACTTTGAGGATCGACATGCCTTTCGCCTGATACAGATAAGTAGGGAACCAGGTCAGGAAGAACCAGGTAATGGATGTCACGCAGAACTGTCCGATATATACGCCAATCATCATGCGGTTGACGCAGACGCTTTTAATTTGCGCAAAGGTAATCTTCTGTGGTTCTTTTTTATTACCCAGCGACGGTTCACCACCGCCTTCCCGAATATAGTCAATTTCCTGCTGGTTCACCTTTGGATGATGCATAGGGTCTCTTACTTTGACCAACCAGAAGATGCCAAGAATAACGCCTATTGCCCCAATGTAATAAAACACAAAGTGCCAACTGAGATTATGCAAAATAATCGTCATTAGCGGCGTAATAATCCCTAACGAGATATATTGCGCGGCCTGATAGACAGAGGTAACAAAGCCCCGTTCGTTATTAGGAAACCACTGCACGCTTAATCGGCTGTTGGCCGGAAAGGCCGGAGCTTCAATCGCACCCATCAGTAATCGTAAGATAATCAATACGACAAGCGGGCTGGCGTACAGATAAATGGTGCCCTGAAACATAGTGACCAGCGACCAGCCAATCAGTGCGCAGCCGTATACCAGACGCGAGCCATAGCGATCCAGCAGCCAGCCGCCGGGGAGTTGCATAATGACATAAGAAATACCGAAGGCAGAAAAGGCCAGCCCCATTGCTTCAGGATCAAAACCTAATTCTTTGCTCATAATCGGCGCCACGACGGATAACGTCGCGCGATCAGCGTAATTAAATACGGTCGCAAGAAACAGAAATATCAGAATGCCGTAACGCACTTTTGTACGCTTTATTATTGTGTTCATCACCCACTCCTTTCATAAGGTTGAGAGCGTTTTTGTAGGGGAGGATGGCGGGTATTGCTTACCCGCCAAATTAATTAAGGACGTTTGCCAAACTCGCAGGTTAATTGCGTCCAGCGGCGCGCCTGCTCGCTGATGCTGAAGCCCAGACCGTGACGATCGGAAACCCACATCCGGCCATCGCGCAGCTCAAGTTGTTCGTTAAATAACGGGTTCAGCCATTCAAAATGCTCCAGCCATGGCTCAAGCGGATAAGCGGCGGACAGATGCAGGTGAACTTCCATAGCGAAGTGTGGAGCCAACTTGCGACCATGTTTAGCCGCCAGGTCCATAATTTTCAGGAACGGTGAAATCCCTCCCACACGCGGTGCATCGGGCTGCACAAAATCGCTGGCATTGCCGAGGATCAGCTGTTCATGCTCGCGGAAGCTGGTCAGCATTTCACCGGTGGCAATCGGGGTATCAAGCGCGGCGGCCAGTTGGGCGTGGCCCTCAACATCGTAGGCGTCCAGCGGCTCTTCAATCCAGATTAGATTAAACTGCTCCATTTTACGTCCCATACGGATGGCGGTTTCCCGATCCCACTGCTGATTGGCATCGACCATTAGCGGGAAGTCATCCCCCAGCGCTTCACGCACCGCGGTTAAGCGGCGAATATCCTCGGCGCAGTTTGGCTGACCAACCTTGAGTTTGATACCACCAATGCCGTTTTCACGGGAAATAACCACGTTTTTTAGCACCTGATCCAGCGGCGTATGCAGGAATCCGCCGGAGGTGTTGTAGCACTGCACGGAGTCCCGATGCGCGCCAAGCAGTTTTGCCAGCGGCAATCCTGCACGCTTGGCTTTCATATCCCATAATGCGATATCGATAGGGGAGATGGCTTGTACCGCCATGCCGCTGCGCCCCACGGAAGCGCCAGCCCACAGCAGCTTGGTGTAGATCTTGTCAATATCGTTTGGATCTTCGCCTAACAGGTTATCGGCAATTTCTTTGGCATGCGCATAGATTCCCTGGCCGCCAGCCCGCTTGGAGTAACTAAATCCCACGCCTTCAAACCCGTCGCGGCTGCGGATCTCGGCGATGATTATGGCGACTTCAGTTAGCGGTTTCTGGCGACCGGTGAGCACTTTGGCATCGCTCACGGGTGTTGCCAGAGGAAGGAAAGCCAGAGACAGTTTTACCCATTCAATACGGTCACCGGTTTCTGCTGCGGTTTTAGCGTTAGCCGATTTGGCATAGGTCACGGCATCGGAATTGGCACTTAAAGACATATTGTTCTCTCCTGGTGATAACAAATGATTGCGCTATCATTTTTAATGTTAGCGCAATCACTGTGCCAGCGAATTGACTGCGATTTGAACAATTGCTCACAAATTCAGAGAGATAAGGGTGGTAAATTATAAACGACGTCACATTCCAGTACTTTATGGAGAAATGCACAAATCATTGTGATTGCGCTATCATTTTGAGTGGCGATAATTAACTAAGCTGCTGTTTTCCCTGCGTTATCACTGAGCAACGCTGGCAATAGCCAAAATCATGATGAATAATGCCAGGATAAATCAGCGATTTTTGACAAGGGCATCGACAGTGAAAAATCCCAAACCACCGCGCGCTCCCACGCTGGAAGATGTTGCCCGTACCGCGGGATTGTCACCCATGACGGTGAGCAGGGCGTTGAATACCCCGCAGCTGGTGCGCCCGAAAACGGTTGAAAAAGTGATGCAGGCGGTGCGCGCCACCGGCTATATTCCCAACGCACTGGCTGGGGGACTGGCGTCGCGTCGCAGCAAGCTTATCGCCGTGGTTATTCCGCAAATTAACAACAATATGTTTGTCGATACCATCCAGTCATTAAGTGATGAACTGGCAGAACGCGGATACCACATTTTGCTTTGCGTGTCGGGTTATACACCGCAAACTGAGGCAGAGCTGGTGGCGACGCTGCTTTCTCGTCGCCCGGATGGTGTAGTACTCACCGGTATTCATCATACCGCTGAGCTGAAAAAAGTGATTCTTAATGCGGCCATCCCGGTCGTGGAAATCTGGGATTTAACCCCAACACCCATCGATATGCTGGTCGGTTTTTCGCATGAAAAGGTCGGGCAAGCGGTGGCAGACTATCTGCTGAATAAAGGCTATCGACGTCCGGGGTTGTTATGGACTGCCGATCGCCGGGCGGGACAGCGTAAACAAGGACTGTGCGATGCGCTGAGACGTCATGGTGTTGCGGCTGACGCACAGGTGGATGTTCCGCTTCCGGCCTCTCTGGCATTGGGACGCTCTGGATTAACGCAGCTATTGGCGGATCGCGAGTTTGATGTCATTGTCTGTAGCTCTGATACGCTAGCCCAGGGGGCGATCATGGAAGCCGAAAGCCGTGGTCTACGCGTGCCGCAGGAGTTAGCGATTATCGGTTTTGGCGATCTCGATTTTGCCGCCAGTAACCGACCTGCGATCACCACCGTCAGCGTCGACCGACGGGCCATTGGACAACGTGCCGCTTCACTGCTTGCCGATCGTATCGAACAAATTCCGCGTGAAGACGATATTATTGATGTCGGTTTTCATCTGGTTGAACGAGAGTCCGCATAAGTTACCTGCAACCCAAAACAATAAGGAATCTGCTATGCCGCACGTTGATATTAAATGTTTTCCTCGCTCTCTTACCGACGAACAGAAAACCGCCCTGGCGGCGGATATTACCGAGGTTATTATTCGTCATTTGCAAAGCAAAGACAGTTCAGTCAGCGTGGCGCTCAATGAAGTTGAGCCAGAGGCGTGGCAGGCCGTGTGGGATAAGGAAATTGTGCCGCAGATGGCGAGATTAATTAAAAAACCTGGCTACAGTATGTAAGAAAAAACGGGCGGATTTCCGCCCGTTATCGTTGTGCTTATGGCGTAACGATGTTGAACCAGAATTCGAATTTATCCATATAGCCGAGCATGGCATCAAGCTTGGCGCCGTCACCGGTTATCTTCACGTCACCGCTGTCTTGTGCTTGTTTCAGCGTCACTTCCTTGAGGATGATTTTGTTCAGCGTATCGCGATTAAGCGTGATCGTAGCATCGGCATCTTTCGCTTCGGCATTGGCGGTATGGTTCAGGACGCCATTCTCCAGCTCAAGCTTATATTTACCGCCATCACTGCCAAGATCGATGTTAAACACCGACTTCGCATCACCCGCTTTTTGTCCGTTAATATGCACTGCCAGATAATCGAAGAACATTTCCGGCGTCATAGCACGAACGGTATCCGGGCTGGCGGTATTCGGGGTTGGGCCTTTGACCACGCCGTTACGCAGCTCTTGCGCGCCGGTCAGGTAGAAGTTACGCCACGGGCCGGATTCAGCCTGATAACCCAGTTGCTCAAGCGCATCTGCTTCCAGATTACGTGCGGCCTGGTTATTTGGATCGGCAAACACGACTTTGCTTACCACCTGTGCCACCCAGCGGTAGTTGCCCTGGTCATAGTCGGCTTTTGCTTTCTGCAAAATGTCGTCCGCACCACCCATGTAGTCGACAAATTTCTTCGCAGACTCTTCCGGCGGCAGCTCATCCAGCGTTGCCGGGTTGCCGTCAAACCAGCCGAGATAGAGCACATAGGTCGCTTTTACGTCATGGCTCACGGAGCCATAGTAACCGCGGTTAGCCCAGGTATGTGCCAGTGAGTCCGGCAGCTTAAAGTTGGCAGCGATTTCATCGCGGGTCAGACCTTCGTTAGCCATGCGTAGCGTCTGGTCGTTGATGTAACGATACAGATCGCGCTGACTTTTCAGCAGGCTGACCACCTTGTCATTACCCCAGGTTGGCCAGTGGTGCTGCGCCATCAGCACTTCGGCTTTATCACCCCAGCGCACAATCGCTTCGTTGATGTATTTGGACCACGGCAGCGGCTCACGAATTTTGGCTCCGCGCAGGGAGTAGGTGTTGTGCAGGGTGTGGGTAACATCTTCTGCGGATTCAATCAGTTTCTTCTCTTCGATGTACCACAGCATTTCCGACGGTGCTTCGGAACCCGGGGCCAGCATGAAGTCATAGGTCAGGCCATCGATGACCTCTTTTTGTCCATCTTTCTCAATGATATTTGTTGGCGCAATCAGGGTAACGGTTCCCGCGGAGGTCGTGGTTCCCAGTCCCGCGCCGACCTGGCCTTTGGCATCAGGTTTGAGTAGGTTGCCGTACATGTAGCTCGCGCGGCGGCTCATGACGTTACCGGCCATGATATTCTCAGCGACCGCGGCTTCCATAAAGCCGGCTGGCGCATAAACTTTCACTTTGCCCGCTTTAACGTCGGCTTCATCGACAACGCCGCGTACGCCGCCGTAATGGTCAACGTGGCTGTGGGTATAAATCACTGCAACAACCGGTTTTTGACCGCGGTTTTTAAAGTAAAGATCCATTCCGACTTTGGCCGTTTCTGCCGAGACCAGCGGGTCAACAACGGTGATGCCTTCTTTACCTTCAATAATGGTCATGTTTGACAGATCGAGGTTACGAATCTGGTAAACGCCATCCGTTACTTCAAACAGCCCGCTGATGTTGATCAACTGAGATTGACGCCACAGGCTCGGGTTAACCGTATCCGGGGCTTTATCGCCTTCTTTGATGAACGCGTACTGCTGCGGATTCCAGATAACATTTCCCTGCTCGCCCTTGATCACGTCCTGCGGGAGTGGGGCGATAAAGCCTTTGTGGGCGTCGGTAAAGTCGGTGTTATCGGAGAAGGGCAGTTGATTGTAAAGCGCGTTGTTGGCTTGTTGCGTGGCGGCTGTAGCGTCTTTGGGGGCTTCAGCGGCCATAAGGGGAACAGAAAACGATGTGAGTAACCCAGCAAGTATAAAACTTTGTGCGATTCTATTAAGTTGCATCGTAAAACCTCTCTGACACTTCAAAAGTACAGTTGGGGATGCTGCTTTGACGGATAGCGTTTTGATTAGGTATTTGAGTTAGTGCAAGATTAACTATAATTCACATGAATGATTAGGCAAGGAAGGCAGAGTAATTTATCTAACTGGTTTTCCAGAAGTTTTAAGAAAAAAGTTGCGGATGACAGAGCAGAGCCGCCATCCGTTAGCATACTATCATTCACCAGCAGTAATAATTTTCCCGCTGGAGACAAATGTTCCGGCTCCAAGGTGATGCAGAGTATTGAGCTTGCCATCATCAAACTGCCAGCGTCCTTCCACGAAGGCTCGCTCATCAGCGGCAGCGGAGACCACTTCCCCAAACAGAGTGTCATATTTTTCCTGTGCCGCCGTGGCTGGCAACAGGCGACACTCCATCCAGGCCAGACATTTCGCTTCTATCAGCGGTAAACCTAGCACGGGTCCTTGCACCACGGGAATGCCGTAACAGTTGAATTTATCTTCCACGCGACCGGAAACGCTGCCTACGGCCCAGGTCCAGTTGACGGCGGCGATACCCGGAATAACGATGCCGAATTTACCGCTACGTTCAATGAGATCCCGCGACCAGGCGGTCTTATCAACAACAATTGCTACCCGCGGCGGCTCGAATTCAACGGGCATTGACCATGCCGCAGCCATCACATTTCGCCGCTCGGTATGCTCATCCCGGCTGGTTATCAATATCGTTGGGCCATGATTGAGTAGCCGGCTGGCATGTTTTAATTCGATCGGACGAAAATGGCTCATGGATGCTCCTTGGCTGAGAGATAACACACCACAATAAACATAGATATTAACGGTATTAGCGATTTTGTCGCCTCACAGGAATTAACAACGCACAAAATCGACAGCGTAAAACGAAAAATACGTTATAAGTACTGCATTAATCGAACAGGAACTCCGTATGACGCCTTTTTTAACCGCTTATTTTGCCCGTATTGGCTGGTCAGGTTCGGCCAACGTCAACCTTGAAACCTTGCAAGCGCTACATCTACTGCACAACAGCGCAATTCCCTTTGAAAACCTGGATGTATTACTGCCAAGAGAGATGCAGCTTGACGATTTGTCGCTGGAAGAGAAGCTGGTAACGGCGCGTCGTGGCGGTTATTGCTTTGAACAGAATGGCGTGTTTGAACGCGCGCTACGCGAAATCGGTTTTAACGTACGTAGCCTTCTCGGTCGCGTGGTACTGGCAAATCCGTCAAGCCTGCCGCCGCGCACGCATCGTCTGTTGCTGGTTGAATTGCAGGGAGAGCAGTGGATCGCCGACGTTGGTTTCGGCGGACAAACGCTGACGGCGCCGATTCGTCTGCAGGCTAACACTGAGCAGAAGACGCCACACGGCGAATATCGGCTGATTCAGGAAGGTGAAGATTGGATCCTCCAGTTCCGTCATCACGAACACTGGCAGTCAATGTATCGTTTCGATCTGGTCGTGCAGCATCAGAGCGATTATCTGATGGGCAACTTCTGGTCCGCACACTGGCCGCAATCACATTTTCGCCATCATCTGCTGATGTGCCGTCATCTGCCCGACGGCGGGAAATTAACGTTAACCAATTTTCACTTTACCCATTATCAGGATGGACATGCGGTAGAGCAGATTAATTTGCCTGATGTCGCCAGTTTGTATGCGTTGTTGCAAGAACGATTTGGACTGGGTGTGGATGACGTGAAGCATGGGTTTACCGAAGATGAGCTGGCGACGGTCATGGCGGCGTTTGATACGCATCCGGAGGCGGGGAAATAGGGGCATCGGAAGTCATGCCGGATACGGCGTCATCGCCTTATCCGGCCTTCGGGAACAATTAAAAATCTATCGCCCATTCTGCGTGAAACAGGATCACCGCCGAACCGGTAATGGTGACTTTTTCCGGCTGGTTTTCACGGATAGTCACCGTCACATCAACAATCCCGTCGCGCCCGAGCGCACGGCCCTGATGCCCCTGAACACGTAACGTTTTCCCATCATGCGCCATCAGCCCATGGTGGACCAGCCACGCGCCCATTGGACCGTTGGCATTGCCGGTAACCGGGTCTTCCACAATACCAATAGCAGGTGAAAACATGCGGCCATCAGTGGCGTTTTCGCCCTCGCGGATTTGAAAAGGGAAAAAGCCGTTACAGCCAATTTGCTGGCTGATGGCGGTCAAAGCCGGTAAATCAGGGGAAAGGGCGTCAAGGTCCACCTCGGGTTTCAGTGGAATCATCACTTTCGAATGTCCGGTCGTGGCAACCTGAATGGGTAAGCCTGCCAGCATATCGTCTTCGCTCAGGTGCAGCGCATCGAGAATCGCAGTACGAACAGCGCCCTCCAGCGGAGGTTCAAAACCCGGTTCACCTTGCTCAAGGCTAATGCGATAGTCGTTCCCGGTAGCGTCAATATCCACCCGATGACGTCCGGCCAGCGAGGTTTGCCAGACCGTGCAGTTGCCCAGACCCAGCACCTTAGCCCGCACATAATGCGCGGCGACGGTAGCATGCCCACAGATAGGAACTTCGACCGTCGGGGTGAAATAGCGGATGCGAACATCGCTGTCGTCACTGGTCAGCAGAAATGCGGTTTCTGAATGACGCAGCTCGCGAGCGATGAGCTGCATCTGCGCGTCACTCAGTCCATCAGCATGTAAAACCACACCTGCTGAGTTGCCGCGAAAAGGGACCGAGGTAAAGGCATCGACGTGGTAAACCTGTGGTTTCATTAGTGTTCTCCCTGAAATGGAGAAGCATCATAACGTACAAAAAGCGGGATAGCGATGCAGGCCCGGTAAGCGCAAGCGCTACCGGGCATCAGAGTTCAATTATCGGCGGGAACGCACTATCTGATAGCGGCGAGTGAAGTACTCAAACGGCGCACTCCATACGTGGACCAGACGGGTGAACGGGAATAGCAGGAAGATAGTCATCCCCAGAACCAGGTGCACACGGAAAATCAACGCCACACCATCCAGATGTGCAGATGCGCCGCCCTGGAAAGTCACCACTGACTGCGCCCAACCAACCAGTTTCAGCATTTCACTGCCGTCAGGATGCTGTGCGGAGAACGGGATGGTGGTTAAGCCGAGGATACACTGAATCAGCAGAACGCAAAGGATCAGAATATCAGCGGTGGAAGACGTTGCACGAATGCGCGGGTTGGTCAGACGCCGCACCAGCAAACCTGCGCCACCAACCAGCGTCAGTACGCCACAAAGCCCACCGGCAATCATCGCCATCTGTTGTTTCACCGCAATCGGCAGGAACCAGGCATACATCCAGTGCGGCGTTAGCATGCCGAACAGGTGACCGAAAAAGATCCCCAGAATGCCGATGTGGAACAGGTTTGACCACAGCACCATGCCGCGTTTGTCCAGCATCTGGCTGGAAGAGGCGCGCCAGGTGTATTGCCCGTAGTCATAGCGTAGCCAACTGCCGAGGATAAACACCGTACCGCACAGGTACGGGTAGATATCGTAAAAAAAGACGTTCAGGTACTGTATCATTTCGGGCCTCCCGCGCTGACGTCGACATACTGCGGCGCCACGTCCTGGCTAAAGCGTCGTTGATAGTTTTGTAACGGTGAACTGTCGCAGGCGGTGGCGTTATCCTCGATAAACTTCA
The DNA here is from genome assembly GCF_030332375.1 of Citrobacter sp. Cpo148. NCBI lineage: Bacteria > Pseudomonadati > Pseudomonadota > Gammaproteobacteria > Enterobacterales > Enterobacteriaceae > Citrobacter > Citrobacter sp. Cpo148. Next base: position 445,723 of record NZ_JAOWHY010000043.1, on the reverse strand, counting down.
CCTGTTCCTCTTCCCACACCGCATCCAGCGCCTGACGAGTATCATCGCGGGTTTCAGCACCAACCTGCTTAGTGACACTGTCACTTGAAAGAGGGCTTCCGGCAAGCAGCAGCAGGGCGTCAAACAGTTGATACCACGGCGTATCGCGCCGTTTTAAGCGCCCGCCCAACAGAGCCAGAATCGGTGCAACGTTCTGCAGTCCTTCTTTGGCCTGGCCCTCCGGCAACACGCTCAAATACTCCAGATACAACGGCAGGTGATCCGGTAGTTCGCGGCAGTCGAGCTGTAGCCCGACCTTTTCATACTGCGCCAGCAGATCAACCATCGCCTGACCCCGGTCACGGGACTCGGCGTGCACGTGCTCAAACAACAGCAGAGAGGTGGCCCGGCCCCGGTCAAAGATTTCGCACCATTCCGCTTGTTTATCCAGCAGTGGCGCATTGAGCAATCCCTGGCTAAATTCGGTAAGCATGGGGGCATCGCTGGCCACAAGCGCCAGCGCGTCGTCTTTATACTCCCACAGCAGCTCGTCGGGATATTCCATCAGCAGGCCGATAACCTTCAGGATTTGCATTATTCACCCTCCGCTTTATCGCGCACTTCGGTGATGTCGATGGCATCAATACGGCTACTGTTAAACAGGTTGAATTTGGTATCTGAGCCATGGCAGCCGTCACCGAAAGTAAATCCGCAGCCGTTTTTCTCCGGGAAGGCATCGCGCGCCATTTCACGGTGGCTGGTCGGGATCACAAAGCGGTCCTCATAGTTGGCGATGGCCAGATAGCGATACATCTCTTCAACCTGCTCAACGGTCAAACCCACTTCCTCAATCGCGCGGGTGTCCGTCACGCCTTCCACTGTCTGCGCACGCATATAGTGGCGCATGGCCATCATACGTTTCAGCGCGCGCAGCACCGGACCGGTATCACCCGCACTGAGCATGTTGGCGAGGTACTGAACCGGAATTCGCAGCGACTCAACCGCCGGCAAAATGTTGCCATTGTGCGGCAGTCCGCCCGCATCGGCGACCGACTGAATCGGTGACAATGGTGGTACATACCAGACCATCGGCAGGGTGCGATATTCCGGGTGCAGCGGCAGCGCCAGCTTCCAGTCCATCGCCATTTTGTAGACTGGCGAACGTTGGGCCGCTTCGATGACGTTGTGTGGAATACCTTGTTTTAACGCCTCTTCAATGACCGCCGGATCGTGCGGATTGAGGAATACATCGCACTGACGCTCATAGAGATCGGTCTCATGCTCGGTGCTGGCCGCTTCTTCGATGCGGTCGGCGTCGTACAGCAATACGCCGAGATAACGGATACGTCCAACGCAGGTTTCCGAACATACCGTCGGCTGGCCGGACTCAATACGTGGGTAGCAGAAAATGCACTTCTCTGACTTACCGCTCTTCCAGTTAAAGTAGATTTTTTTGTACGGACAGCCGCTGATGCACAAGCGCCAGCCGCGACATTTGTCCTGGTCGATCAGCACAATGCCGTCTTCTTCACGCTTATAGATGGCACCGCTCGGGCAGGTGGCGACACAGCTTGGGTTCAGGCAGTGTTCACAAAGTCGCGGCAAATACATCATGAAAGTGTTTTCGAACTGACCGTACATCTCCTTCTGCATTTTCTCAAAGTTACGGTCACGGGCGCGTTTTGAGAATTCACCGCCGAGCAGTTCTTCCCAGTTGGGGCCCCAGATAATCTTGTCCATCCGTTTGCCGTCAATCAACGAACGTGGACGCGCAGTGGGCTGGTTTTTGCTTTCCGGTGCGCTATGCAGATGCTGATAATCGTAGGTAAACGGCTCATAGTAATCATCGATTTGCGGGATCACCGGGTTGGCGAAAATTTTGGTGATCACGCCCATCTTACCGCCCAGACGCGGTCTTATCTTGCCGTTAACATCGCGAACCCAGCCGCCTTGCCACTCTTCCTGATCTTCCCAGTTTTTTGGATAGCCAATCCCCGGTTTAGTCTCGACGTTGTTAAACCACGCATATTCCATCCCTTCACGCCCGGTCCAGACGTTTTTACAGGTGACGGAGCAGGTGTGGCAGCCGATGCACTTATCCAGATTAAGAACCATGCCTACCTGTGAGCGTATTTTCATTTTTTCGCCTCCTGTACCTGATCGCGACCTTCATCATCCAGCCAGTTAATATTTTTCATTTTTCTAATCATGATGAACTCATCGCGGTTAGAGCCGACCGTACCGTAATAGTTGAAGCTGTATGCCAGCTGCGCATAGCCACCTATCATGTGCGTGGGTTTCGGGCAGACGCGGGTCACCGAGTTATGGATCCCGCCGCGCATCCCGGTCACTTCTGAGCCAGGGATATTCATGATTCGCTCCTGAGCGTGATACATCATGGTCATTCCCGGTGGCACGCGTTGACTCACCACTGCACGCGCGGTGAGCGCACCGTTGGCGTTGAAGGCTTCAATCCAGTCGTTATCCTCAATGCCCAGCTCTTTGGCATCGGTCTCGCTGATCCAGACAATAGGTCCGCCGCGCGACAGCGTCAGCATCAGCAGGTTTTCGCTATAGGTGGAGTGGATCCCCCATTTCTGGTGCGGCGTCAGGAAGTTGAGCGCTTTTTCCGGGAAGCCGTTAGGCGGAACCTCGCGCATTTCACTGACGCTGCGGGTATCGATAGGTGGACGATACGCCACCAGACTTTCACCGAACGCTCGCATCCACGCGTGATCCTGATACAGCTGCTGGCGACCGGACAGAGTACGCCATGGGATCAGCTCGTGGACGTTGGTATAGCCTGCGTTATAGGAAACATGTTCACTTTCCAACCCGGACCAGGTGGGGCTGGAGATGATTTTGCGCGGCTGCGCCTGGATATCGCGAAAACGGATCTTTTCGTCTTCTTTGTTCAACGCCAGGTGCGTATGGTCGCGTCCGGTCATCGCCCCCAGCGCTTCCCAGGCTTTCACCGCCACCTGACCGTTTGTTTCCGGTGCCAGGGCGAGGATCACCTCAGAGGCATCCAGCGCGGTGTCAATCAGCGGGCGTCCTTTTGCCGGGCCTTCGCGCTTGGTGTAGTTCAGCTTGCCGAGGAAATCGACTTCCGCCTGGGTATTCCACGCAATGCCTTTCCCGCCGTTACCGAGTTTGTCCATGAGCGGGCCAAGTGAAGTAAAGCGTTCGTAGGTGGCGGGGTAGTCACGCTCCACAACGGCGATATTCGGTGCCGTTTTGCCCGGGAGGAGATCGCATTCGCCTTTGCGCCAGTCCTGAATGTCAAACGGCTGCGCCAGCTCTGCCGGAGAGTCGTGTTGCAGCGGTTGCAATACCACATCCGTTTCTTGTCCAAGGTGTCCGACGCAAACCTCAGAAAATACTTTGGCGATGCCTTTATAAATTTCCCAGTCGCTCTTCGATTCCCATGCCGGGTCGACCGCCGCAGACAACGGGTGAATAAACGGATGCATATCCGAGGTATTCATATCGTCTTTTTCATACCAGGTAGCGGTTGGCAGTACGATATCGGAGAACAAACAGGTACTGGACATTCGGAAATCGAGCGTGACCAGCAGATCGAGCTTGCCCTCTATCGCCGCCGACTGCCATTCAACCTCTTCAGGTTTAATACCCTCGCTTGAACCGAGCGCTTCCCCCTGGATCCCGCTTTCGGTACCCAGCAAATATTTGAGCATGTATTCATGCCCTTTACCGGAGGAGCCGAGCAGGTTAGAGCGCCAGACGAAGAGGTTGCGCGGATGGTTTTTGCCGTTATCTGGCTGTTCGCAGGCAAAACGAATATCACCTGACTTCAGCGCCTGTGCGGTGTATTGCGCAGGAGATAGCCCTGCTTGTTCGGCTTTTGCTTTAACAGTCAAAGGGTTGAGGTTAAGCTGCGGCGCAGACGGCAGCCAGCCCATCCTTTCAGCCCGCACGTTAAAGTCAATCAAATGTCCGCTAAACTTCGACGCATCGGCCAGTGGAGAGAGGAGTTCCTGCGCGGTAAGTTTTTCATAACGCCACTGGCTGGAATGGTTGTAGAAAAACGAAGTGCTGTTCATCTGACGCGGTGGTCGGTTCCAGTCCAGCGCAAAGGCCAGCGGCAACCAACCGGTTTGCGGACGCAGTTTCTCCTGACCCACATAGTGCGCCCAGCCGCCGCCGCTCTGTCCCACGCAGCCACAGAACACCAGGATGTTAATCATGCCCCGGTAGTTCATATCCATGTGATACCAGTGGTTCACGCCAGCCCCGAGAATGATCATCGAACGGCCATGCGTTTTGTGCGCCGTATCGGCAAACTCACGGGCGATTTGTTCGATATGACGGCGTGGCACGCCGGTAATTTGCTCGCCCCAGGCCGGGGTGTAGGCTTTCACTTCGCTGTAATCTTGTGCGCTATGAACGTCATCCAGACCACGATCGAGGCCATAATTCGCCAGCACCAGATCATAAACGCTCACTACCGGACAGTTGCTGCCATCGGCGAGGGTGAGACGTTTTACCGGAAGTTGCCGTACCAGCACCGGTTCTTGTTTTACACTGCGAAAATGAGGGTTTTCATTGCCGCCAAAGTAGGGGAATGCCACGCCGGTCACTTCATCATGTTGACCCAGCAACGAGAGGGAAAGTTCTGTTTCTGCCCCAGCGGCCAACGACTCGAGGTTCCATTTGCCTGTTTCACCCCAGCGAAAGCCGATGGAGCCGTTCGGCACGACCAGCTCACCTTCACTGTTAAAGGCCACGGTTTTCCACTCTGGATTGTTGCTTTCGCCGAGACCATCGACAAGGTCTGAAGCACGCATCATGCGTCCAGGCACGTAGCTGCCATCTTCGCGGGCATCCAGTAAAACCAGCATCGGCATGTCGGTATAGCGACGACAGTAATTGAGGAAATAATCGCTGGGATTGTCGAGGTGGAACTCTTTCAGGATGACGTGGCCCATCGCCATTGCCAGCGCGCTGTCTGTCCCTTGTTTGGGTGCCAGCCACTGATCGCACAGTTTAGCGACTTCCGAGTAATCCGGCGTAATGGCAATCGTCTTGGTGCCTTTGTAGCGTACTTCTGTGAAAAAGTGCGCATCCGGTGTACGGGTCTGCGGCACGTTAGAGCCCCAGGCGATGATATAGCTGGAGTTATACCAGTCGGCGGATTCAGGAACGTCGGTCTGCTCGCCCCAGGTCATCGGTGACGCGGGCGGTAAGTCGCAGTACCAGTCATAGAAACTCAGACAGGTTCCGCCGATTAGCGAGAGATAGCGTGTGCCGGCGGCATAGGAAACCATCGACATCGCCGGGATCGGGGAGAAGCCGACCACGCGATCCGGGCCGTAGGTTTTCACCGTCCAGACGTTGGCGGCAGCAATCAGCTGATTAAGCTCTTTCCAGTTCGAACGGATAAATCCACCGCGCCCGCGTACCTGCTTGTAGCTCTGGCATTTTTGCGGGTCGTTCATAATGGATTCCCAGGCCAGCACCGGATCGGGCTGGCGGGAGAGGGCGTCGCGCCACAATTCGATTAAGCGTTTACGCACCAGCGGATATTTCAGGCGGTTAGCGCTATAGAGATACCACGAGTAGCTGGCGCCGCGTGGACAGCCACGGGGCTCATGATTTGGCAGGTCAGGACGAGTACGCGGGTAGTCGGTTTGCTGCGTTTCCCAGGTCACAAGCCCGTTTTTAACGTAGATCTTCCAGCTGCATGAGCCGGTACAGTTAACGCCGTGGGTAGAACGCACAATTTTGTCGAACTGCCAGCGCTGACGATAGCTGTCTTCCCAGTCCCGGTTGGTGTGCATCACTTGCCCGTGCCCCTCGGCAAACGTATCGCCCTTTTGTTTAAAGTAGCGAAAGCGGTCTAACAGTTTACTCATGACATAACTCCTGCTTCGATAATATTGCCGACGGTGAATCGAACTCCAGGCCTGATCCGACCTACCTAAATGTCCGATCCTGCGGTATCCATTTTGTTATTTTTTTTGTGATTTACGGCCATAGACCAACCAGGTCACCAGCACGCAGACGATGTAAAACACGAGGAATATTTTCATGGCACCCACCGGAGAGCCGGTCAACGCCAGCGATGAGCCAAACGCTTTAGGAATGAAGAAGCCCCCCACTGCGCCAATAGCGGAAATAAATCCCAGGGCGGCTGCGGTATCGGTTACCGCTTCCCGCTGAGCCTGTTCTTCGGTACCACCATGCAGCTTCACCCGATAAATTGTGATTTTGCGAAAGATCACCGCAATCATCTGGAAGGTTGAACCGCTGCCCAGACCCGCGGTCAGGAACAAGCCCATAAACACCAGGTAAAACGCGATAAAGCTACCTTCGCCCGAGCCGGGCAAAGTGAGAAACAGCAGGGCGCTGAACAGTGCCATAAAGATGAAGTTAATTAGGGTGACACGCACACCACCAAACTTGTCAGAGATAACACCACCCGCCGATCGTGCAAGCGCGCCGATGAAGGGGCCGAAGAACGCCAGTTGCAGGATATTCACATCGGGGAACTGGGTTTTCGCCAGCATGGCAAAGCCTGCCGAAAAACCGATAAATGAACCGAAGGTGGCGAGATACAGCAGACTTAATAACCACAGATGAAAACGCTTGAGTACCGGTAACTGGGAGGCAATTGAGGCCTTCGAGCTGGCAATGTCGTTCATTCCCATGCCCGCTGCCACGGTGGCTATCAGCAGTAACGGCACCCATATCCATGCTGCATTGGCCAGCGACAATAACGAGCCGTCAGCTTGCGGTACGCCCTGTACGCCCAAAAAGGTAAATATGGGCAGAAAGATCACCAGTGGCGCGATCAACTGCATCACGCTGACGCCGAGGTTGCCGAGACCACCGTTAACGCCTAATGCGCTACCTTGCTTCGCTTTGGGGAAGAAAAAGCTGATATTGCCCATGCTGGAGGCAAAGTTAGCGCCAGCAAAACCACACATCAGCGCAATGATTATAAATACTCCAAACGGAGTAGCGGTATTTTGCACGGCAAATCCGAGCCAGACGCAGGGAATAACCAGAATAATCGTGCTAAAAATGGTCCAGCGACGACCACCAAATATAGGTACCATAAAGGAGTAGGGTACGCGTAATATTGCACCAGAAAGAGATGGCAATGCCGTTAATAAAAACAGTTGGTCGGTGGTGAAATTAAAACCAATTTTATTCAGATTGACGGCTACGGCACTGAACAGCATCCAAACGCAAAACGCAAGAAGCAGGCAACTCACTGATATCCAGAGGTTTCTGCGCGCAATGTGCTTGCCTTTATTTTCCCAAAAGCCGGGGTTCTCTGGTTTCCAGTCAGTTAAAAGATAACGATTATTTTTCTCATTTGATGATGACATATTATTCTCCATGCACATGCCGTTCATGAAAAAGAAATAAACGCATGCAGCGCCGCGCGGCTTCTTTTTAGAAACTATTGAAAAGTTTTAGGAATATTGACTGAAAGAATAGATAAAAAAGCGCAATAACGCGGCGTGATGGGAGAATTACACGTTGCTTAAGTGTTACTAATTGTAAACATAAAAGATGTATTGTTAATCCATCTATTACATCAAATAAATAACTCCTGCGTTATCATACGATCAAGATGACGATCGAATGCAGGATCGGCCATTTCCTCAATACCTAATATGTACATACCATCCAGGCCGCAGACTAATGCGATTAAGCGCCATGCGACGTCGGCGGCATCAGGCGCGGATGAGAACTCACCGGCTTTCTGTCCTTGTGTAATGATGTTGGCGGTTTCTTCGTGCCACATTCGCATGGTCAACAGGTAGGCGCTTTTAATTTCCGGATCTTTACCCGCAACAACCTGTGCTTCACGCCATAGCTTAATATAGGGTTCCAGACCACCATCTTCACTGCCTAGCATCGCATGCAGTCGCTCACGGAAACTGGCGTCTTCGCTGACCAGTTCGGCATCAAGTAGGGTGCGGATAAGGCGCACAAATGCCTGGGATTTGAGCTCGCCGGCAGAGGCGAAATGGTGATGTACCTGGCCCGTCGCGACGTGAGCTTCTGCAGCAATGCGTCGAACCGTCATGGCGGAAAATCCTTCTTCAAGTGCGACACGCATTGCTGCTTGCAGAATCACTTCCCGACGTTCATCCCGATTTAGATAGCTCATCATTCCTCCTGTACCCGTATAGATCGCAGTCTAACAAAAAGTTGGACATATGTTCAATTTTCCGTAGGATCGCTAAAGCTGGACGTGTGTCCAGTTTTGGTTTCGTTAGGGAGTTTTATGTTTCGTCAGTGGTTAACGTTAGTCATTATTGTGCTGGTCTACATCCCTGTTGCGATTGATGCAACGGTGCTGCACGTTGCCGCGCCCACGCTGAGTATGACGCTGGGTGCCAGTGGTAACGAGCTGCTGTGGATCATTGATATTTATTCCCTGGTAATGGCCGGAATGGTATTGCCAATGGGTGCGCTGGGGGATCGCATCGGCTTTAAACGTCTGCTGCTGTTAGGCGGTGGATTATTTGGTCTCGCATCGCTGGCGGCCGCTTTTGCTCATAGCGCAAGCTGGCTGATTGCCACCCGGGCGGTATTGGCGATTGGCGCGGCGATGATTGTTCCGGCAACGCTGGCGGGTATTCGCGCCACGTTCTCTGAGCAACGGCATCGAAATATGGCGCTCGGCGTCTGGGCGGCGGTCGGTTCCGGCGGTGCGGCGTTTGGCCCACTGGTTGGCGGGATGCTGCTGGAGCACTTCTACTGGGGGTCCGTATTCTTAATTAATGTGCCGATTGTCCTGGTGGTAATGGCTTTAACCGCACGCTTAGTGCCGCGCCAGGCCGGACGTCGCGATCAATCGTTAAATTTTGGTCATGCGATAATGCTGATTGTTGCCATTCTGCTGTTGGTTTACAGCGCTAAAACTGCGCTGAAAGGGCATACGGCGACCGTTGCCATCGCCCTGACGCTGTTAACCGGCGCTTTACTGTTGTGGCAGTTTGTCCGTATCCAGCTTGCGGCAGCTCGCCCGATGATTGATATGCGTCTGTTCACGCATCGCATTATCTTGAGCGGTGTAGTGATGGCGATGACCGCGATGATAACGCTGGTGGGTTTTGAGTTGCTGATGGCTCAGGAACTACAGTTTGTTCACGGTTTAACACCATATCAGGCTGGATTGTTCATGCTGCCTGTGATGCTGGCAAGTGGTTTCAGCGGACCGATCGCCGGTATGTTGGTTTCACGCCTGGGATTACGTTGTGTGGCAACGGCGGGCATGGCGCTGAGCGCCGTCAGTTTTTACGGCCTGGCGATGACGGATTTCAGTAGCCAACAGATACAAGCCTGGATTTTGATGGCTTTGCTCGGCTTCAGCGCCGCCAGTGCGCTCCTGGCTTCAACGGCGGCTATCATGGCAGCAGCGCCGGCGGAAAAAGCCGCGGCCGCTGGCGCCATCGAGACAATGGCTTATGAACTGGGGGCAGGACTTGGGATCGCTATCTTTGGCTTACTGCTGAGCCGTAGCTTTTCTGCATCGATTCTGCCGCCAGCCGGACTTAATCCGCAGGAAGTAGAACGAGCCACATCGTCAATGGGGGAGGCGGTACAACTGGCGCACTCGCTCCCGTCGTCACTGAGTGAGGCATTGCTGACGGCTGCCAGAGAAGCGTTCACCTGGTCACATAGCGTGGCCTTAAGCAGCGCCGGCAGCATGCTTATCATATTAGCGATAGGAATGTGGTTCAGTCTGGCAAAGGTACAACGTTAATAACTAGTGAGCTAAATGACAGGGGTAATCCATCTCTTCGACTTCTTTCCCACTCAGTCGAGCGTATTGCCCCGTCAGTCTCCAGAACGCAGGTTGCGTTTCCGTATAGATCTCTGCCGCTAATATCAGGCGGCGGCGATCTACCTCATTAAGTTCCAGAAGTGTCCATGGAATAAAGTAGCGATCGCTGTCCGTCAACGTAAACCACAGTGGGCATCCGCAGCCGGAACAGAAGAACCGTTCACCACGATTTGAAGAAGGAAAGTGCGAAGGTTCTGCCGATTCTGGCGACATCAGCGGGTGAGCGCTGGCTTCCAGATACATGGCGATGCCGCCTGACCATTTCTGACACAGCGTACAGTGGCAGGCATAGACATCCAGCATTTCGACGTCAACGGTAAAATGACTCTGTCCGCAAAGACAACGACCAGTGAATGTCTGCACGGCATACTCCTTATGACCGAGTCTACATTAAGAGAAAAAGCCAGCCCTTGGAGGACTGGCTTTGTATTCAGACTACAACAAAATTAGAACTGGTAGTTCAGACCAACAGCCACGATGTTGTCAGTGCTGATGTTCGCGCCAGCTTTGCTAGTGAATTCATTGTCATCCAGCAGGTTGATTTTGTAATCAACGAAGGTAGACATGTTTTTGTTGAAGTAGTAAGTAGCACCCAGGTCTACGTATTCAACCAGATCCTGGTCGCCGTAACCGTTGATGTCTTTACCTTTGGATTTCAGGTAAGCGATGGACGGACGCAGACCGAAGTCGAACTGATACTGAGCAACAGCTTCAAAGTTCTGAGTTTTGTTAGCGATGTTATTAGCATCACCAAACACGGTCATGTTGCGGGTTTCGGAGTAAGTGGTCGCCAGGTAGATGTTGTTCGCATCATATTTCAGACCAGCAGCCCATACTTCAGCGTTTTTACCGCGAGCGTTCAGATCACCTACACGGTTTACCTGAGAATCAGTACGGTCAGATTTCGCATAGGTAGCACCTACGCCAAAGCCTTCGTATTCATAAGTGGTAGACAGACCGAAGCCGTCACCATTAGCTTCATTTGGCTTACGGCTGTCTTCGTTTTTGCCCTGGTACTGAGCAGCAAAGTTCAGACCTTCAACCAGACCGAAGAAGTCGGTGTTACGGTAGGTTGCAACGCCAGTAGTACGGCCAGTCATGAATACGTCAGTCTGGGTCCAGGTATCGCCACCGAATTCTGGCAGAACGTCGGTCCAAGCGCCGATGTCGTATGCTACGCCGTAGTTACGACCGTAGTCGAAAGAACCGTATTCAGCGAATTTCAGACCAGCGAATGCCAGACGAGTTTTATCTTTGTCGGAACCACCGGTGGATTCAGTACGGTTACCTTTGAATTCATATTCCCACTGACCGAAACCAACCAGTTGGTCATTGATCTGAGTTTCGCCTTTGAAGCCCAGACGCGCGTAGGTTTTGTCGCCATCGCTGCCGTTGTCGTCAGAGAAGTAATGCTGAGCGTGAACTTTACCGTAGATATCCAGTTTGTTTGCGTCTTTGTTATATACCTCAGCTGCGTTTACCGCACCTGCCGCCAACAGGCTAGTCACTGCCACTGCAACTAATTTAAGTTTCATTCTAAATAATCCTTATAATTTTTTCTTGGTGTGTTTCCTAAACCATTGCTAAACGAAGGGGTTCGTCAATGGCAAACTATTTTTAAATGACGCAGTGGTATAAGTTCAATAATAAGTTTCATAATATTGCGAAATATTTGAATTTGTGTGATCCAGATCTACATAATATAGCTGATTGTATTAATCTTTATATGTGACAAATCTGAATGGGTATATTTACGTAGGGGACTATTGTGCCGTCTATGGTTTAAATGGCGTTAGTCACGCAGGTATAATATATACATACTGAGGAATATAGATAAGCATGCAATATTTTCGGGAGTTAATTAATTACCAATTACTTAACATTAAATTAAACAAAAATAAACATAAGCCACAAGTGGAATGAACATTTATTATTCATTAATTTGATTACAGTGTAGCCGGGTTTTAGATTTGCGCGATAAAACCCGGATTTTTTTCAGGCGCGGCGTGTTGCCAACCAGCAAAGTAGCGAACCCGCACAAACCATCAATGCACCCTGCCAGAAAGATAGCGACAACGGGGCGCTGAGTAACACAGCAGCCAGAGCGGAGGATAGCACTGGGGTAAAATAGGAACCTACGGCCATGATGGTCACGTTGCCATGCAAAATGCCAATATTCCACGCCGCATAGGCAAATCCTAACGTTAATGCCGCCGAGAACATTTTAATACTCACCGAAGTGCTGAAAATCATTTCTGGTTGCGGAGTCATAAAATAGTAAACCCACAAACTTGCAGCCGTTAGTAAAACGAATACGGTAATACCGTTAAAGCCTTTTGCGTATTTATTGGTCACCGTGCAATACGTTGCCCAGATAAATGCGCCAAGAAAGGCGAGGAAATAGCTCAGCGGGCTGCTGGCAACGTTGTTTATAATTTCACCAGGATTAAGGCCATTTTCGCCACCCAATACCCAACAAACCCCGGTCAGTGCGATAATTAATCCAGGGATCACCAGCCAGGTTGTTTTTTGACCATTAAATAAAATAGCAAACAATATCGTCAGACTCGGCCAGAGATAATTGACCATACCGACTTCAATAGCCTGGTGACGAGTAGCCGCATAACCGAGAGCCAGCGCTAAACATATTTCATAGGTAACAAAAAGCACGCTACCCGCGATTAAATAACGCACAGGAATTTTTCTGATATTCGGAAAGCCAACGGTAAAAATCAGCAACAGGCCACTTAACGAAAAAATCATTGCTGCGCCACCTGCAGGACCCAGTCCTTCACTTACCCCACGCATTAGCCCGACCATCGTGCTCCAGAGCACGATGGCAATGAGCCCAATTAACGTCGCTTTATGTTTTGTCATTCTGATTGTCTGTCCATAGTGCTGGTAAAAATTTAAGCTGAAATTTATAGCACTTTTACACCGTAGCGCGCTAACTAATTACCTTTTATCTACCCCCTTATAGGTACAAAGGTTAAACAAAGTGCACTATTTAGTAGCGGAACCGTTTCGTTATTGATTTGACGCAAAAAAAATATGGATATAGCTGATAGTTTCGTCGCGAAGTTGTACATGTCATCTTTCAATTATGCCGCGCTGGCGCGATTTGAGAGATGTCCTGTACGAATCCCTGCAAAAAAGAGGAAAGCAATGGACGTCAGCCGCAGACAATTTTTTAAAATCTGCGCGGGCGGTATGGCGGGAACAACAGTAGCTGCTCTGGGTTTTGCACCCAAAATGGCACTGGCTCAGGCGCGAAACTATAAGCTTTTACGCGCCAAAGAGATCCGAAACACCTGCACATACTGTTCCGTAGGTTGCGGGCTATTAATGTATAGCCTGGGAGATGGAGCAAAAAACGCCAAAGAGTCGATTTACCATATTGAAGGGGATCCGGATCATCCGGTGAGCCGTGGGGCATTATGTCCTAAGGGCGCAGGATTACTGGATTACGTGCACAGTGAAAACCGTCTGCGTTACCCGGAATACCGTGCACCAGGTTCCGACAAATGGCAGCGTATCAGCTGGGATGAAGCATTCACCCGTATCGCGAAGCTGATGAAAACTGACCGTGACGCCAACTTTATTGAGAAGAATGAGCAGGGCGTAACGGTAAACCGCTGGCTTTCAACCGGGATGCTGTGTGCATCTGCGGCAAGTAATGAAACCGGCATGCTGACGCAAAAATTTGTGCGCTCACTCGGCATGCTGGCAGTAGACAACCAGGCGCGCGTCTGACACGGACCAACGGTAGCAAGTCTTGCTCCAACATTTGGTCGCGGTGCGATGACCAACCACTGGGTTGATATTAAAAACGCTAACGTCGTGATGGTGATGGGCGGTAACGCCGCTGAAGCACATCCGGTGGGATTCCGCTGGGCGATGGAAGCTAAAAACAACAATGATGCCACGCTGATTGTTGTTGACCCTCGTTTTACACGTACAGCTTCGGTGGCGGATATCTATGCGCCAATTCGTTCCGGCACGGACATTACGTTCCTGTCCGGCGTCTTGCTGTACCTGATTGAAAACAACAAAATTAACGCTGAATACGTTAAGCATTACACCAACGCCAGCCTGCTGGTGCGGGATGACTATGCTTTTGAAGACGGTCTGTTCAGCGGGTATGACGCGAAAAAACGCCAATACGATAAATCGTCCTGGAACTACCAGTTCGATGAAAACGGCTACGCGAAACGCGATGAAACGTTAAGCCATCCTCGCTGTGTCTGGAACCTGCTAAAACAGCACGTTTCCCGCTACACGCCGGATGTGGTGGAAAACATTTGTGGTACGCCGAAAGAAGACTTCCTGAAAGTCTGCGAAGTGCTGGCTTCCACCAGTGCAGCCGATCGCACCACCACGTTCCTGTACGCGCTGGGTTGGACTCAGCATACCGTCGGGGCACAGAACATCCGCACCATGGCGATGATCCAGTTGCTGCTCGGCAACATGGGGATGGCAGGTGGCGGTGTCAACGCCTTGCGCGGCCACTCCAACATTCAAGGGTTAACCGACTTAGGTCTGCTCTCTACCAGCCTGCCGGGCTACCTGACGCTGCCGTCAGAGAAACAGACAGACCTGCAAACCTATCTGGCCGCAAACACGCCAAAAGCGACATTGGCCGATCAGGTTAACTACTGGGGCAACTATCCGAAGTTCTTCGTCAGCCTGATGAAATCTTTCTACGGCAATGCAGCGCAGAAAGAAAATGACTGGGGCTTTGAGTGGCTGCCGAAGTGGGATCAGTCCTACGACGTCATTAAATACTTCAACATGATGGATAGCGGGAAAGTCACCGGCTACATCTGTCAGGGCTTTAACCCTGTTGCGTCCTTCCCGGACAAAAACAAAGTGGTGCAGAGCCTCAGCAAACTGAAGTATCTGGTGGTTATCGATCCGTTGGTGACCGAAACCTCAACGTTCTGGCAGAACCACGGTGAATCAAACGACGTTGATCCGGCGTCGATTCAGACCGAAGTCTTCCGTTTGCCTTCTACCTGCTTTGCAGAAGAAGACGGTTCCATCGCCAACTCCGGCCGCTGGCTGCAGTGGCACTGGAAAGGTCAGGATGCCCCTGGCGAAGCCCGCAACGACGGAGAAATCCTGGCCGGTATTTACCACCGTCTGCGCGACATGTATCGCACTGAAGGCGGTAAAGCTGTAGAACCCGTTCTGAAAATGAGCTGGAACTATAAGCAGCCGGACGAACCGCACTCCGAAGAAGTGGCGAAAGAGAACAACGGCTATGCGCTGGAAGATCTCTATGATGCCAACGGCGTGCTGGTTGCGAAGAAAGGTCAGTTGCTCAACAGCTTTGCGCTGCTGCGCGATGATGGTTCTACGTCATCATCCTGCTGGATTTATACCGGTAGCTGGACCGAGCAGGGCAACCAGATGGCCAATCGCGATAACGCCGACCCGTCAGGTCTCGGGAATACGCTGGGCTGGGCCTGGGCATGGCCGCTGAACCGTCGCGTGCTGTATAACCGCGCTTCGGCGGATCCGCAGGGTAAACCGTGGGATCCAAAACGCATGCTTATCCAGTGGAACGGTACGAAGTGGACGGGGAACGATATCCCGGACTTCAATACCGCGGCACCGGGCAGTGGCACCAATCCGTTTATCATGCAACCGGAAGGGCTGGGGCGTCTGTTTGCTATCGATAAGATGGCGGAAGGTCCGTTCCCGGAACACTACGAGCCGATGGAAACGCCGCTGGGCACTAACCCGCTGCACCCGAATGTGATCTCCAACCCGGCAGCGCGTCTGTACGAAGCGGATAAACTCCGTATGGGCACGAAACAGGACTTCCCGTACGTCGGGACGACCTATCGTCTGACCGAACATTTCCATACCTGGACCAAGCACGCATTGTTGAATGCGATTGCCCAGCCGGAGCAGTTTGTGGAAATCAGCGAAACGCTGGCGGCAGCGCAGGGGATCAACAACGGCGATCACGTGAAAGTCAGCAGCAAACGTGGATTTATTCGCGCAGTTGCCGTGGTCACTCGTCGTCTGCGTACCCTGAACGTCAACGGTCAGCAGGTAGAAACGGTTGGGATCCCAATCCACTGGGGCTTTGAAGGAGTCGCGCGTAAAGGCTTTATCGCCAACACCCTGACGCCGAATGTCGGTGATGCAAACTCGCAAACGCCGGAATACAAAGCGTTTTTAGTTAACATCGAGAAGGCGTAAGGGAGGCGAACATATGTCTATGGAAACGCAGGACATCATCAAACGGTCCGCAACAAACTCCATCACGCCGCCGCCTCAGGCCCGTGATTACAAAGCAGAAGTCGCGAAGCTGATCGACGTTTCCACCTGCATAGGCTGTAAGGCCTGTCAGGTGGCATGCTCAGAGTGGAACGATATCCGCGATGAAGTTGGCCACTGCGTCGGGGTTTATGACAACCCCGCCGATCTCAGCGCCAAGTCCTGGACGGTGATGCGATTTACCGAAACCGAACAGAACGGCAAGCTGGAGTGGTTGATTCGTAAAGACGGCTGTATGCACTGTGAAGATCCGGGCTGCCTGAAGGCGTGCCCGTCTGCCGGGGCCATCATCCAGTACGCCAACGGGATTGTCGATTTCCAGTCAGAGCACTGCATTGGCTGCGGCTACTGTATTGCCGGGTGTCCATTTAATATTCCGCGCCTCAATAAAGAGGATAACCGGGTGTATAAATGTACGCTGTGTGTGGACCGCGTCAGCGTCGGGCAGGAACCTGCCTGCGTGAAAACGTGTCCGACCGGGGCAATACATTTCGGCACCAAGCAGGAAATGCTGGAAATGGGCGAACAGCGTGTGGCAAAACTGAAAGCTCGCGGTTTTGAACATGCCGGTCTCTACAACCCGGAAGGTGTGGGCGGCACGCACGTCATGTACGTTCTGCATCATGCCAACCAGCCTGAACTGTATCACGGTCTGCCAAAAGACCCGCAGATAGATACCTCTATCAATCTGTGGAAAGGGGCGCTGAAGCCGCTGGCCGCTGCCGGATTTATCGCCACCTTCGCCGGACTGATTTACCACTACATTGGTATTGGTCCGAATAAGGAAGTGGACGACGACGAGGAGGATCATCATGAGTAAGTCGAAAATGATTGTGCGCACGAAGTTTATCGACCGCGCCTGTCACTGGACGGTGGTGATCTGCTTCTTCCTGGTAGCGCTGTCGGGGATTTCATTTTTCTTCCCGACTCTGCAATGGCTGACGCAAACCTTCGGTACGCCGCAGATGGGACGCATTTTACACCCGTTCTTCGGCATACTGATCTTCGTGGCGCTGATGTTCATGTTTGTACGCTTTGTGCACCACAACATCCCGGATAAGAAAGATATTCCGTGGCTGAAAAACATTGTGGAAGTACTGAAAGGCAATGAACACAAAGTGGCGGATGTGGGCAAATACAACGCCGGGCAGAAAATGATGTTCTGGTCGATTATGAGCATGATTTTCGTGCTGCTGATTACCGGTATCATTATCTGGCGTCCGTACTTTGCGCAGTTCTTCCCGATGCAGGTCGTGCGCTATAGCCTGCTGATCCATGCGGCTGCGGGGATTATCCTGATGCACGCCATCCTCATCCATATGTATATGGCATTCTGGGTGAAAGGATCGATTAAAGGCATGGTTGAAGGGAAAGTGAGCCGTCGCTGGGCGAAGAAACATCACCCACGTTGGTATCGCGAAGTTGAAAGACAAGAAGCGAAAAAAGAGAGCGAGGAGGGGGTTAACTAATCCCTGATGTTCCCTCTACGCAATGGCGCTACATCGGTAGCGCCATTTTTTTGCCAAAAAAACGTCATGTTTCTGTCATCTGCTGAACGTAAGGTGTTGTCTTTCCGATAATAGAAGAGTTAAAAGACAATGCATCTGGTGAAAAAATTACTCGCAGTCAGCGTGTTTCTTTGTGCTTCAGCTCAGGCGCAAAACATCCTCGAATTTCCTCAGCCGGAGAACAACCCGGAAGAGTTTTATGCCGTAACCGAAATTCCGGCAGGTGGAATGATTAAATATGAAACCGACGCCAAAACCGGTTTTATCGTTGCCGATCGCTTCCAGTCAATGCCGGTTGCCTATCCCGCCAACTACGGTTCACTCACCCAGTCTTTAGCCGGTGACGGTGACCCGCTGGACGTCATTTTTTATACCCGTGCGCCGCTTGCTCCGGGAACGTTGATTAAGCTGCGCGCTATTGGCGTCCTGAAGATGATCGACGGCGGTGAAAAGGACGACAAAATTGTCGCCGTTCCGGCCAGTAAAATTGACCCCACTTATGACGACATCAAAGAGTTGAGCGATCTGCCCAAGATTGAAGTTCAACGTCTGGAATCTTTCTTCCGCGTGTACAAAGATCTGCCGGAAGGGCGCAAGAAGGTCGAATTAAACGGTTTCAATGACGCCGCTACGGCAAAGCAAGAGATCAAACAGGCCTGGGATGCCTGGAAAGAGAGAAAACCGCAGCAATAAATGGTATGCCGGATGACAAAAGTATATCCGGCATTTATATCACTGTACCGCCAGCTTACGCAGACGTGAAATATCCACGCTTTTTTGGGCCTCTGCCAGACTCCAGGTATTTTGCAGGTTTAACCACATTTCGGGTGAACTGCCAATCACTACGGAGAGTTTAATCGCCATCTCAGGCGTCAGAGCCGCTTTCCCGGTTAATAGTCGACTTGCCGTTGACGGTGCAATCTCCATAGCTCTGGCAAACTCGCGCAGGCTGACATTGAGTTCTTCCAGCGCTTCCTGAATGATATCCCCAGGACGGGGATGATTTGCCATCTTCATCAATGATAGTCCTCGTAATCCAGTATGTACGCGTCGCCATTGACGAATTCAAACGTAATACGCCAGTTACCTGAAACAGAAATTGCCCATATGCCGTCGCGTTCACCCACCAGAGGATGTAGCTTATAACCGGGCATATTGATATCTGTAACCTTGCTTGCCGCATCAATAACGGCAAGTCTGTGTCGTAATCGTCGGACATGTTTCGCAATAACGCCTGATGTTCGTCCATGAAGAAACAAATCGCGCAATCCCTTGTGCCTGAAGTTCATGATCATCCGTATCATCCTTGTTCCTTCAAGAGGAACACTACCATCAATGTTCCGTTAAACGCAACACCAAGATTGCGATATTTAAAATTGTGCGGCGAATGTGCAAAAAGAAAAAGGGAGAAGGGGAATAACTGGAAAGCGTCACGCAAGAATTGCCGGATGCCTGGCCTACACGCGCATTTTGCTGATGTAGGCCGGATAAGCTTGCGCCATCCGGCAATAAAGATTACTCCAGTTGTGCGTTCAGACGTTCAATCTCTTTACGCCATTGCGCCTGTAACAACGGTTTTTGATGTTTCGGCTTGCGGGCGAGATCGTCGGCCAGACGCTGCTCAAGATCGAGAAGTTGTTCCAGCAATCTATCGCTGTCACCGCTTATTTCAGTTTTCGCTTCAGCCACCGTTTTGGGAACGGTTATCTCCGCGGACGTTTCCCGAATACGCGCATTGACCGCATCCAGATCGTGCCATTCACTGAGTTCGCCATTGTCGATTAACCAGAACCGGTTGCAGCTTTGGCTGATAAGCTGCCGGTCGTGACTGACCAGCAACACGCCGCCGTTATAGCTTTGTAGCGTTTCTGCCAGCGCCTCTTTGCCTTCCATATCCAGATGGTTGGTCGGTTCATCGAGCATCAGCAGACTGTAGCGCGCAAGCGTCAACCCAACAAACAGTAACCGGGAGCGCTCACCGCCGCTTAACGTGCTGACTCGCTGCGCATGGCGAACCCACGGAAATCCCGCGCTAATCAACGCCATCTTGCGAATCTCTGGCTGCGGGGCAAACGCTTCCAGCGCGTCAAACAATGAATCGTTATCGGCAAGCTGATGCAGCGTCTGGTCGTAATAACCCAGGGTAACGCGCGGGTGTAACACCAGTGAAGGTGATGCCAGCTGTGACTGAAACTGTTGCCAGATAAGCCTTAACAGCGATGATTTCCCGCAACCGTTACGCCCGACAATCGCCACGCGATCGCCGCTTTTTAACCGGATACCGGCAATGGAAAACAGTGTATCTGCACCGGGAGCAGGGGCTACAGACAGATTGGTCATCTCCAGCAAACGATCTGCACGCAGGGCATCACCCTGCAATGTTAGTGTCCACTGACTTCCTGACGTTACTTCTGTTTGCACCTCTTTCAGGCGCTGTACCTGTTTTTCCATCTGCTTTGCCTTGCGGGAGAGATCTTCGTTGTCGTAGACCCGCCCCCAGGTTGCCAGCCGTTTGGCGCTGGCAGTCACCCGGTCTATCTCTTTTTGCTCAGCCTTGTGGCGCAGAGCATCGCTGACATCTCTTTCTGCCAGAGCCTGACGCGCCGCGCTACAGGGTAGATCAAACGCATGGAGAGTGCGATCGCGCAAGATCCAGGTTCCATGAGTCACCGCGTCCAGCAGTTGCGGGTCGTGGGAGACCACCACAAAACTGCCAGACCAGTTCTGTAAGAACTGCTCAAGCCACAGTAATGTAGGCAAATCCAGGTGGTTACCCGGTTCATCCAGCAGCAGCAAGTCAGGATTACGCATCAGTGCCCGCGCTAATAGCAAGCGCGTGTGCTGGCCACCGCTCAATGTTTGCGCAGTCAGAGATAAATTCTCTGGTGTAAAACCCATTTCGGCAAGCAGTGCTTCAACCCGCCACTGCTGAGCTGCGCGTTCATGCTCGGGAAGTTGAGCGAGAACGGCTTCCTGCAGCGTAAGCGGCAGTATATCGTCAGGTAGATGTTGTTCTACACGCGCGAGATGGCAGTGATTCGCCTGCGCGATTGCCCCACTGGTGGGCGAGATCGTGCCATCGAGCAGTTTTAACAGTGTGCTTTTACCGCAGCCGTTGTAACCGATAAGCCCGATGCGGTCGCCTTTTTTCAGGGTAAAGGAAAGATCGTCGAATAGCGTGCCGAATGCCGTATCAACGTGTAAGGATTGTGCGGTTAGTAATGTGCTCATTGTTGCTTACTCAAGAGTTACAGGCGTGAAAACGCCTCGTCAAACATCGCTGACGATAACCCGGTAAGCCCGAGAGAAGGGGATTTAGAAGTTAGCTTCGCTCAAGCAGAAGTTATCGCAGCACGATACCGATAACGCTTGAGCACTGGCGATCGCCAAAAGCATGTGAAACGATAAAACGTTCACAGTACAGCATAAGTATCCTCCTTTTGTTTTTCAGAATGTTAATCGGTGGTGAAAGTGTAATCGTAAGTTACGCAAAAGCGCAAGTGTTGAACGCCCGGCAGCAGTGTGCCGCCGGGCAAACCGTCAAATAGAGGTACGACGGTAGTCGCGATATTCTGCCTGCCAGAAATTATCGTCAATAGCCTGTTGCAGCGCTTCGGCGGAGGTTTTCACTGCCACACCTTGCTGCTGAGCCATTTTACCGACGGCAAAGGCAATGGCGCGAGAAACGGTCTGAATATCTTTCAGTTCCGGTAGCACCAGACCTTCACCGTTGAGCACCAGCGGTGAATACTGCGCCAGCGTTTCACTCGCCGACATCAGCATTTCATCAGTGATGCGCGATGCGCCAGACGCAATCACACCCAGGCCGATACCCGGGAAGATATAGGCGTTGTTACACTGGGCGATTGGGTAAATTTTATCTTTCCACAGTACCGGTGCGAATGGACTACCGGTCGCAACCAGCGCGTTACCTTCGGTCCAGGCGATAATATCCTGTGGTGTAGCTTCAACACGGGAAGTGGGGTTAGACAACGGCATGACGATCGGACGCGGACAATGCTTGTGCATTTCGCGGATGATCTCTTCGGTAAACAGGCCGGTTTGTCCGGAAACGCCGATCAGGATATCCGGCTTAACGTTGCGGACCACATCGAGCAACGACAGCACATCTTCTTGGGTATCCCAATGCTGGAGATTTTCGCGTTTTTGCACCAGTTTGGTCTGGAAGGAGAGCAGGTTCGGCATTTTGTCTGTTAACAGGCCGAAGCGGTCGACCATGAATACGCGTTGACGCGCCGCTTCTTCGCTTAAACCTTCACGCTGGATCTGCGCAATGATCTGCTCGGCGATCCCGCAACCGGCGGAACCTGCGCCGAGGAAGACGATGTTCTGTTCGCTCAACTGGCTACCGGCCGCGCGGCTAGCCGCAATCAGCGTACCGACAGTAACCGCCGCGGTGCCCTGAATATCGTCGTTAAACGAGCAAATTTCATCACGATAACGGGTCAGCAGTGGCATAGCGTTTTTCTGGGCGAAATCTTCAAACTGCAACAGCACGTCCGGCCAGCGATGCTTCACGGCCTGGATGAATTCATCAACGAATTCGTAGTATTCATCATCAGTGATACGCGGATTGCGCCAGCCCATATACAGCGGATCGTTCAGCAGTTGCTGATTGTTGGTCCCCACGTCCAGTACCACCGGAAGAGTATAGGCCGGGCTAATTCCGCCACATGCGGTATACAGCGACAGTTTACCGATTGGAATACCCATCCCGCCGATCCCCTGATCGCCAAGACCTAAAATACGTTCGCCATCGGTGACAACGATGACCTTGATATTGTGGTTAGGGACGTTTTGCAGGATATCGTCCATATTGTGGCGGTTCTGATAAGAGATAAACACGCCGCGTGCGCGACGATAAATCTCAGAGAAACGCTCACAGGCCGCGCCGACCGTTGGGGTATAGATAACTGGCATCATCTCATCCAGGTGATTATGCACCAGTCGGTAAAACAGGGTTTCGTTGGTGTCCTGGATGTTGCGCAGGTAAATATGTTTGTCGATTTCGGTTTTGAATCCCTGATATTGGATCCAGGCGCGTTCAGCCTGTTCCTCAATCGTCTCGACCACTTCCGGCAGTAACCCCAGCAGGTTGAAGTTACGGCGTTCTTCCACACTGAAGGCGCTCCCTTTATTCAGTAAAGGGAATTCCAGCAGTACCGGGCCAGCGTAGGGGATGTAAAGGGAACGCAATTTTTTGGTTTCGTTTTCCATGTCACTCACTCTTTTTTGAATAACCGTCCCTGGCGCTCTTTATGATCGTATGTAGCCTGTCCGCCAGGGAAACGGGCGAAGTATAAAGCATTGTGAATGGGTTAAGGGGTTTTATAAGCAAAAACACCACTGCGGTTGCAATGGTGTTTATCTCGTTACTCAGTCAGACGTGCGAAAGGCTACTTGCCGTCAGTGCGGCGCTTTCTTCCAGTAGGATTATTGACCACGTTGGTTTTGTCACCTTCGGTCACGATTTTACGTTGATTTGAGATTTTGTGGTCCAGTCCGAGAATATGACGGGCCTGACGGTTCGATTTCATTCTAACTCCTTAATCCTGTTACTGGTTTCAAGGGCGAGCCCGTATGAGAACGGACGAAATACAACCTGATCTAAAGCCGATGTTCAACATAACGGCTTTCTGGATGGTCGGTCATTTTATCTGAAAGGTCAATGCTTAAGCGGCAAATGAGAACTATCCCGTATGTAACATGCTTTTTCTCAGCCGTCCTATACTAGTAACTCCGACGACAATACAGGAGAGCGGTAATGACTATCCATAAGAAAGGTCAGGCACACTGGGAAGGCGACATTAAGCGCGGCAAAGGCACTGTGTCGACCGAAAGTGGCGTGTTGAATCAGCAACCGTATGGGTTTAATACACGATTTGAAGGTGTGAAAGGCACCAATCCTGAAGAGTTGATTGGCGCGGCCCATGCAGCCTGCTTCTCGATGGCACTTTCGCTGATGCTGGGCGAAGCAGGGTTTACACCAGATGCCATTGATACCACTGCCGATGTTTCTCTGGATAAAGTAGATGCCGGGTTTGCGATAACTAAAGTCGCGTTGCATAGCCAGGTGAGCGTGTCGGGTATAGACGCCGCCACGTTTGACGGCATCATCCAGAAAGCAAAAGCCGGATGCCCGGTATCGCAGGTACTGAACGCGGATATTACGCTGGAATATCAGCTGAAGTCTTAATCATGGCGCGCCGGATGCGACTGCGTCTTATCCGGCCTACGACTGTGCCGGATGTAAGTCAGTCTTATCCGGCACCTGATGATGTTATTGCGCTACCCAACCGCCATCCATATTCCACGCCACGCCGCGCACCTGCGCCGCACCGTCTGAACACAGAAATAGTGCCAGCTCACCTAACTGTTCCGGCGTGACGAATTCGCGCGACGGCTGCTTTTCCGCCAGCAGGGCGTCACGCGCAGCCTCAGGCTCTGCGCCTTCGGCAATACGCTTATCGATCTGCTGCTGGACCAACGGTGTGAGCACCCAACCGGGACACAGCGCATTGCAGGTGACACCCGTCTGCGCGGTTTCCAGTGCGATGGTCTTGGTGAATCCCACCACGCCGTGCTTCGCCGCTACGTAGGCAGATTTCTCTTTTGAAGCCACCAGGCCGTGAACAGAAGCGATATTAATGATGCGCCCCCAGTTTCGCGCGCGCATACCAGGAAGCGCCAGACGCGTGGTGTGAAAAACGGAAGAGAGATTAATAGCGATAATCGCGTTCCATTTATCAACCGGGAAGGTTTCCACCGGGGATACATGCTGGATCCCCGCATTGTTGACCAGAATATCAACACCGCCGAATTCGCTCTCGGCATAGCGCATCATGTCGACAATTTGCGCTTCATCGCTCAGATCCGCGCCATGATAGCCTGGTGTTTTGCCATATTGGGCAACAGCATCTTTGGCGGCATCCACATCACCAAACCCGTTGAGGATCAGGGTGGCGCCCGCTTGCGCCAGCACCTGTGCGATACCTAATCCGATACCGCTGGTCGAGCCGGTAACCAGGGCGGTTTTTCCCGTTAAGTTCATGATGATTCTCCTTAAACAATTCCGGTGGTGTAGAAGACGCCGATGACAAACAGTACGGCCAGACTTTTAATGACGGTAATAGCAAAAATTCCGCCATACGCCTGACGGTGGCTGAGACCGGTGATAGCTAATAAGGTAATGACTGCGCCGTTATGCGGCAGGGTGTCCATACCGCCGCTGGCCATAGACGCCACGCGGTGAAAGACTTCAAGTGGGATATTGGCAGCGTGAGCGGCCGCGATAAAGGTGTCAGACATGGCGGCAAGGGCAATACTCATCCCGCCAGACGCCGAACCGGTGATCCCGGCGAGCGTAGTGATACTGATAGCTTCATTGAGCAGCGGGTCAGGAATAGCCGCCAGTGCTTTTGACAGTACAAGGAAACCTGGCAGGGCGGCGATCACTGCGCCAAAACCGTACTCTGACGCGGTGTTCATCGCCGCGAGGATCGCGCCGCCAACCGCCGTTCTGCTGCCTTCCGCCAGGCGACCTTTAATGTTGCGATAGCCGAAGAGCACCACCAGCAGGATCCCAGAAATCAGCGCCGCTTCCACTGCCCAGATAGCAGTGATTTTACCGACTTCGGTGGTAATCGGTTTGGCGAGACCTGGAAGCTCCAGTTGATGCGTGGCGCCATACCATTGCGGGATCCAGCGGGTAAACAGCAGGTTAAATACCCCAACCAGGATCAGCGGAGAGATCGCGATGATCGGGTTCGGCAGATTAATGTTATCCGGAGTTTCCGGCTCGTTTAACAGTTCAGTGCCATAACCCTCATTCTTAGCCTGTGCTTTACGACGCTGACGTTCGAGATAAACCAGACCAACAATGATGATAAATACGGATCCTATCAAACCCAGCCACGGTGCGGCCCAGGCGTTGGTACCGAAGAAGCTGGTCGGAATAATGTTCTGGATTTGCGGCGTACCTGGCAGGGCATCCATGGTGAAGGAGAAGGCACCCAGCGCAACGGTTGCCGGGATCAGGCGTTTAGGAATATTGCTCTGACGGAACAGTTCAGCCGCGAACGGATACACCGCAAAGGCCACCACAAACAGCGATACGCCGCCGTAGGTCAACAGCGCACATACCAGCACAATAACCGGAATGGCATGGCGACGGCCGAGAATGTTGATAGCGGCGGCAACAATGGAACGTGAAAACCCAGATAACTCGATTAACTTGCCAAACACTGCCCCCAGCAAGAACACCGGGAAGTAAAGCTTCACAAAACCGACCATTTTTTCCATAAACAGGCCGGTGAAAGCAGGGCCGACGGCGCTGGGTTCAGTGAGTAATACAGCACCTAATGCCGCGATGGGGGCAAACAGGATAACGCTGTATCCGCGATAGGCTGCCAGCATCAGCAGGCCCAGCGCTGCCAGGGCGATTAATACACTCATCATGACTCCTTATTATTATATTGGGGTACAGAAAGAGACGTTATGGCTTCAGGGCAAATCGCAGCTGATGCTCCCTGCGTTGCTGGATGTATTCCTTGCGCGAATCATCCCAGTGATAAAAACCCTGACCACTGCGCACACCGGTATTACCGTTGGCAACCTTGTCAGCGACCAGCGACATCATGTCGCTGCCGGTTGCCAGTTCCGGAAGCAGATGCCGACAAATGTCCTGCACCGTAGAAAGTCCGGTCATATCAGCAGCCTCCAGCGGACCGACCATTGCATAGCGACGTCCGAGCGAGGCGCGCATCACCTGATCAACCACTTCTGCGCTGGCGATGCCGCTTTTAACGATATGTAGCGCTTCACGCAGCAGGGCAAACTGCAGTCGATTGCCAACAAACCCTGGTGCTGCGCGGTCGAGCACCACCGCCTCAAGTTGCATCGCGATCAGTTGTTGTTGCAATTCATGGAGATACTCCGGCTTCGTTGCGGTGCCAGGTACAATTTCGACCAGCGGAATAAAATGTGGCGGGTGCCAGAAATGGGCGATCAGCAACCGTTCAGGATGGGCGAGTTTTTCTGCCAGCGCATCCGGCGGCAGGCCGCTGGTATTACTGGCAATAACGGCCTCCGGCGCGATCAGCTCTTCCAGTTGCGCATACAGTGCGTGTTTGAGTTCGAGCCGCTCCGGGATCGCTTCAATCAGTAACCGGCATGCGGCAATATCCTGTAGTGAGGTTGTGCCGTGCAGGCGAGCCACGACCGACGTTTTTTCACCAATTGCAAATTGATCGGTGACAATCAGCTCATCCAGAATACCGCCGGCTACGGCGCTTATTTCTGCAATTCGGCTGCTATCGGTATCGTATAACCAGACATCGTAACCAAAACGGGCGAAGTGGGTAGCAATGCCGACACCCATTAACCCCGCGCCCAGAACGCAGATAAGCTTACTTTGCATGAGCTCCCCCCTGCGGACGTTCTACCGCCAGCGCCACCCCCTGACCACCACCTACGCACAGCGTGGCCAATCCTTTGGCTGCGTTGCTACGCGCCATTTCATGCAGCAGCGTTACCAGAATTCGGCAACCTGATGCGCCAATCGGGTGCCCCAGCGCAATCGCACCGCCGTTCACGTTTACCCGGTTGCTGTCCCAGTTCAGGGATTCGCCAACCGCCAGCGCTTGCGCAGCAAAGGCTTCGTTGGCTTCGATAAGATCCACGTCATTTAGCGTCCAGCCAGCACGCTTCAGGCACTGGAGTGACGCTTCTACCGGCCCAATGCCCATAATGGCGGGATCGACGCCAGAAACCGCGTAGCCCGCCACCCGGGCAAGCACTGGCAGATTGAGTTCCGCCGCTTTGGCGGCGCTCATCAACATCACCGCGGCGGCACCATCATTGATGGATGATGCATTTCCGGCGGTCACCGTGCCGTTACCCGGACGAAACGCCGGTTTAAGTTGCGCCAGCTTGTCGGCCTGAGTATCCGGGCGAGGTTGTTCGTCACGGTCCACCACACGTGGCGGCTTTTTGCCCTGTGGGACGCTGACCGGCGTGATTTCCGCGTTAAAACGACCCGCTTCAATGGCGGCGGCAGCTTTTTGCTGGGAGTGCAGGGCAAAAGCGTCCTGCTGCTCACGACTGATTACGAACTTATCCGCCAGATTTTCGGCAGTAATACCCATGTGATAGTCGTTGAACGCATCCCACAGGCCGTCATGCACCACGCTGTCTTTCATACTGGCATGACCCAACCGCAGACCGGCCCGCGCGCCGTCGAGATAATAGGGCGCATTGCTCATGCTCTCCTGGCCCCCGGCAATCACGATTTGCGCATCGCCACAGCGAATCGCCTGTACCGCCTGATGCACCGCCTTCAGACCCGAACCACACACCAAGTTGATGGTTAACGCGGGCGTGGTGACCGGCAGTCCTGCCCGTAACGCCGTTTGTCTGGCCGGATTCTGACCGCAGCCCGCAGTCAGAACCTGACCTAAAATCACCTCATCAATTTGCTCAGGCGCCACAGCCGTTTTTTCCAGCAGCGAACGGATCACCACTGAACCAAGCTCAACCGCGGAAAGTGGTGCCAGCGCGCCATGAAAACTGCCAATCGGGGTGCGCGTCGCCGCGACAATGACAACATCCTGCATGGTCAGCTCCTCAGCTAAAGTGCATTTCGGGGACAGTTTCGGGAACGATCAGCTTGCCGGCGGTTCTGGCGACAATCTCATCCACGCTAATGCCCGGTGCGCGTTCACGCAGAATGAACGCACCGTCGGCAATTTCCAGCAGAGCCAGGTCGGTAAGCACACGTTTGATGCAGGCCACGCCGGTCAGCGGCAGGGTGCAGGCGGGAAGCAGTTTGGACTCACCGCTTTTGGAAGCATGGGTCATTATCACAATGATATTGTCGGCTCCGGCAACCAGATCCATCGCGCCGCCCATGCCTTTCACCATTTTTCCGGGGATCATCCATGAGGCGATATTGCCGTTAACATCGACTTCAAACGCACCGAGCACCGTCAGATCAACGTGGCCGCCGCGGATCATGGCGAAGGATTGCGCCGAGTCGAAAATCGCCGCGCCTTTGCGCGCCGTCACTGTCTGTTTCCCGGCGTTGATCATGTCGGCATCAATTTCGTCTTCTGTGGGAAACGGCCCCATACCCAGCAAACCGTTTTCTGATTGCAGCATCACGTCCATGCCGTCAGGGATGTAATTTGCCACCAGCGTGGGAATGCCGATTCCAAGGTTGACGTAATATCCGTCTCGCAGCTCGCGGGCGACTCGCATCGCCATTTGCTCACGCGTTAACATGGTCAGGCTCCTTTCTGGCGCAGGGTGCGTTGTTCAATACGTTTTTCAAACTGCCCCTGAATAATGCGGTTAACGAAAATTCCGGGAGTGTGAATCGCAGCAGGGTCCAGTTCTCCAGGAGGGACAATTTCTTCGACTTCCACGACGGTAATGCGCCCGGCGGCGGCCATCAGCGGATTAAAATTCTGTGCGGTGTGGCGATAGATGACGTTGCCGTACCAGTCGGCTTTCCAGCCTTTAACCAACGCAAAATCACCGGTTATCGCCTGCTCAAGGATGTAAGGGCGTCCGGCAAACTCGCGAACCTCTTTCCCTTCCGCCACGGGGGTTCCATATCCGGTCGCGGTAAAAAATGCCGGGATCCCCGCGCCGCCCGCGCGCAACTGCTCTGCCAGCGTACCCTGTGGCGTCAGGATGGCTTCCAGTTCGCCGCTAAGCACCTGTTTCTCAAACAGGGCGTTTTCCCCCACATAGGACGCGACCACTTTGCGCACCTGACGCGTTTCCAGCAGCACGCCAAGGCCAAAGCCATCCACGCCACAGTTGTTTGATACAACGGTAAGTCCCTGAACCTCCCGACGGCGTACTTCGGTAATCAGGTTTTCAGGGATCCCACATAGACCAAAACCACCTGCCAGCAGCGTCATGTTGTCGGTCAGTCCTTCCAGCGCCTCTTGATAAGTGGCAACACGTTTATCCAGTCCAGCCATACACTTGCCTCCCCAGTTGTCCTTGCCGACATCATTGGGGGTGAAAAATGATTTGTTAATTTTAAATTTGTGACTCACTCATTGGGTTTTTTTATCAATTTAATGTTAATTAAAGGTATTCAACAAGTTAAAGGAATGCGAAATGGGAATGAGCATCAAACAGTTACGCGCATTTTTAGCGGTAGCTCACACTCTGAATTTTGCTCATGCCAGCGAAAGACTGAATATGTCGCAACCCGCGTTAAGCCTGGCGATTAAAGGACTGGAAGATTCGCTGGGCGGGGCGTTACTGTTAAGAACGACCCGCAAAGTGACCCTGACGCAGGAGGGAGAAACGCTGCTGAATATGGGGCGACAGCTGCTGGCGGACTGGGAGAATACGGAAGAAGCCATGCGCCAGCGCTTTACGCTGCAGCGCGGTAAAATATCGATCGCCGCCATGCCCTCATTTGCCGCTAACGTCCTGCCATCGGTACTGAAAACATTTCGTGATTCTTATTCCGGTATCAACGTAACGGTTCACGATGTAATTAATGAACACGTGATTGAAATGGTCAGTGAAGGGCGGGTCGAGATGGGCATAGCCTTCGAGCCGGACTATTCGGGACATCTGCATTTCACGCCGCTCGGCGTGGATCGTTTTATCGCGATTGTGCCGCCAACCTGTCGGCTGGCAGACAGGGATCGTATTGCGTGGCGCGAACTGCTGACGCTGGATTTTATCACCCTGCAACGCCCTTCCGCCGTGCGGCTGATGCTGGAAGAACAACTGGTGCAAAGCGGACATACGCTGGAAGTAGCGCTGGAGAGCCATCAGCTGGTAACCGTTGGCCGTCTGGTGGCTAACGGTCTGGGCGGTAGCGCCGTACCTGCACTATGCCGCACGCAAATGACAGAGTTAGGCGCAACCTGTATCGATCTGGATACGCCGGTGATCCAGCGTCGGATCGGGGTTTTGCGTTCGGCGCATCATAAATTATCTACCGCTTCCGAGGTGCTGGTGGATTCACTGAAAAAGGCGTATCGCACCTGACTTTTCTCAACGGCTCAGGTCATGTAACCGCCCGCCAGCAGCGAACGTCACATCCGGTATCACTCTTCAGCAATGCCTGTTTCTTCTCACAACCGTGGGTTGCCAATGGACATCTGTCACGGAAAAAGCAGCCCTGGGGCAACGTTCGGTTTCCCGGTAGCTCGGTTTTACGTAACACCAAATCTTCCGCCAGCGGTGCGCCCGTTTTAGGTACCGAGTCCAGTAATAATCGTGTGTACGGATGGGCGGGATGAGTGAGAACCTGTTGGGCATCGCCCAGCTCAACAATTTGCCCGAGGTACATCACCGCCACACGGTCGCTCATATGGCGGACCACCGACACGTTATGCGATATCAATACGTAGGTCAGGTTTCTGCGCGCCTGTAGTGACACCAGAAGGTTGAGAATCTGCGCCTGCACGGAGATATCCAGCGCTGAAGTGGGCTCATCGAGGACGATAACATCCGGCTCTGACGATAGCGCCCGGGCAATAGCAATACGTTGGCGCTGTCCACCGGAAAACGCGTGCGGCAAGCGGTCGAGATATTCAGGACGAATCCCCACCTGTCGTGCCAAATCCTCGGCAAGCATGCGTCGTTCACGCTCCGGGCTCCGTTTTTGGATCCACACCGGTTCGGTAATTATCCGCCACACCGGTAAGCGCGGATCCAGTGATGAAAGCGGGTCCTGAAAGACCATTTGCATACCGTTATGCTGCTTATCACCACGGCGAGAATAGCTTCCCTGACTGGGTTTCAACATGCCCATCAACAGTTGCGCCAGCGTACTTTTTCCACAGCCGGATTCGCCAACAATCCCCAGCGTTTCACCCTGGCGAATCTGTAAATCCAGACCGTTGAGCGCATGCACCCGTTCCGTAACCTTGCCAAGCCAGTTTTTACGCGCAGGAAAGTTGACATGAACATCCTGCAGCGCCAGTAAAAAATCAGACATGTGTTGTCTCCAGTTGCGGATACCAGCAGGCAGATTGTTGATCTGCACCTCCCTGACTACTTAACACCGGCGTTTCTTCACAACGAGGACCAGCTGCAAAGCAGCGCTCGCGAAACGCGCATCCGGCAGATAAGCAGGTTAGGTTCGGCACGGTGCCGGGAATGGCGGGCAGCAATGCGCGCGGTTCGCCGTGTTCCGGCGCACATTTCAGCAAGCCGATGGAATAGGGGTGCGTCGGGCGTTGAATAACGGTTTGCGTCGGGCCACTCTCAATCACGCTCCCGGCATACATGACGTACAACCGGTCGCATAACTGTGAAACCACCGCCATATCATGGCTGATAAATAACACGGCTGTTCCACTGGCGCGCGCTTTTAACTTCAGCAAACGCAGCACCTGCAGTTGCACCGTGACGTCCAGAGCAGTGGTCGGTTCATCGGCAATGATAAGCTCCGGCTCGCACGAAAAGGCCAGCGCAATCATCACGCGTTGGCGCATACCGCCGGAAAGCTCAAACGGAAATCGTTTCATGACCTCCGGCGCGTCCGGGATTTGCATCTCTTCGAGTAGAGCGACGGCTTTCTGGCGGGCATCCGTGCGGCTTAACGCCTGATGATGGCGGATCACCTCCACCATTTGCTGGCCGATACGGCGGGTCGGATTCAGTGCCGTCATGGGCTCCTGAAAGATCATCGCGACGCGTGCGCCGCGCCATTGGCGCATTTGTTTCTCACTGGCGTTGAGCACATCTTCACCCAGCAGCGAAACGCGTCCCTGGTGAATACGATAGCTTCCCTCCGGTAGCAGACGCATGGTGAGCATGGCGGTCACGGACTTACCGGAACCGGATTCACCCACCACACCAACGATTTCTCCGCGGTTGATGTGCAGTGATACATGGTTCAGCGCATGCACGTCAGCTTTATAGCCGGGGAAACTCAGATGCAAATCTTCGATTTCCAGTACGGGTTGTGTCATGACTGTTTTCCTCCGGCTTTCGGATCCAGCAGATCGCGAATACCATCGCCAAAGAGATTAAAGCCCACGGCGGTAATCAGAATGGCGGCGCCGGGAAAAGCACAATACCACCACTGATCAAGCACGTAATTGCGGCCAATTGCGACCATCGCCCCCCATTCAGCGCTGGGCTGCTGGGCGCCCAGACCGATAAACCCGAGCGTGGCGGCCATCAGGATCGCGCTGCCGATATCCAGTGATGCCTGCACAATGAGCGGCGGCAGAGAATTGCGTAAAATGTGCCAGCTAATCAGATGCCAGCGTGAAGCGCCGTAGGTCCGGGCAGCCTGTACATAAGTAAACTGGCGTACCACTAACGTCTGACCGCGGGCGAGGCGTACATAGAAAGGGATACGGACGATTGCAATCGCCAGCATGGCGTTAAACAGGCTGGGGCCCAGCGCGGCGGCCAACGCCATCGTCAGCACCAGCGAAGGAATGGACAGCATAATGTCCATCATCCGCATAATTATCGCGTCGGCACGCCCACCCATGACACCCGACAAGCAACCCAGCAGTGAGCCCAATCCCCCGGCGATGCCCACTACCACCAGACCCGCAACGACAGATTGCTGACTTCCTACCAGAACGCGGCTGAACAGATCGCGACCGACTTCATCGGTTCCAAACCAGTGAGCGGCTGACGGGGGCAGCAGGCGCGCACTCAAATTGATGGCATTCGGATCGTGGGGTGTTATCCACGGCGACAGCACCATCAGCAGCAGTATCAATACGATGATGACCCCGCCAACCAGAGTCAGCGGGCTACTTTTCATCATCCAGAACAGTTTGGCCCAGTCCGTGCGGCGGCGTGCAGTCTGAGGGGCGGTCGGTGTTTCTTGTGTGAGCATCATTCAGCACCTCCACGTCCAATTCGAGGGTCTACCCACAGATAGAGTAAATCCACCACCAGGTTGACCAGCACATAGGCGAACGAGACCACCACCGCAAATCCCATTACCGCCGGGAAGTCGAGAGCCTGAATTGAGGTCACCACCCAGGCGCCCATGCCAGGCCAGGCAAAGACCGTTTCGGTCAATACCGCACCGTAGAGCAGATCGCCCAGCGCCAGGCCGAGGACGGTGATTGATGGGATAAGAGCGTTAGGCAATGCATAGCACAGCACGATGTACCAGCCCGGGAGCCCGCTGGCGCGGGCGGTACGTATGTAATCTTCACTCAGTTGCTCCAGCATAGCGGAACGAATCTGACGGGCAACGATCCCAAGATGTACAAAAGCCAATGTCAGCGATGGCAAAATCAGGTGCTGAAGCGCATTGAAAAAGACTTCGCCGTTGCCTTCCAGCAGTGCATCAATCAGGTAGAAACCGGTAACGTGAGCAGGTGGATCCAGCCAGTCGTCTAAACGCCCACCGCCGGGTAAAATTTGCAGATGACCGTAAAACAGCACGATAACCCCCAGCCCCAGCCAGAATGCAGGCGTGGAGATACCGGTAATTGCCATTAGCCGAACAAGGTGATCAAGCCAGCGGTTACGCCAGACCGCAGACAAAATACCCAGCGGGATACCTATCACCAGCGCCAGCAACAAAGAGCAGAAAGCCAATTCAAGGGTCGCGGGGAAGAAAATGCGCAGCTCATCCAGTACCGGACGCCCGGTGCGAATGGATATGCCTAAATCGCCGTGAAAAATATCGCTGACATAGCGAAAAAACTGGACATACAGCGGTTGATTCAGCCCCAACTGTTGGCGAATATTTTCGACAATTTCATCACTGGCGCGATCGCCCGCCAGCAGCCGCGCGGGGTCGCCAGGTATCAGGTGTGAAATAATAAAGGTGATTACGCAAACACCGATAACCACCAGAATAAGTCCCCAGCATCGCTGGCGTAAAATACTCCAGAACGTCATTAGCTTCCCCTTGCGGAGCCAGAGCGGCTCCGCATAAACGTGGCTTATTTACTCATGGTGGAGATATTGAAGACCTGTTCCAGCATGGGGTTGAATACAAATCCTTTGACGTCTTTATTCATCGCCAGCTGATAGTTTTTCTGGAATAAATAGACGTAGGCCGCTTCATCAATCACGATGGTTTGCGCCTGCTGGTAGTCATTGGTTCTGGCCACCTGATCGGTCGTGGCCAGCGCGCTGCGCAGCAGTTTATCGACCTCACCGTTTTCATAGAACGAACGGTTACCCGGCAAGCCTTTCTTATCTGACTCAAACCAGTAGTTCATAAACATGTACGGGTCGGCAAAATCCGGACTCCAGTTGCCAATGGCAATGTCGTAATCGCCTTTGCCCACGCGGTCGCGCATGGTGGCGTTTGCCAGTTTTTCCAGTTTCACCTTAATGCCCAGTTTGCCAAGGCTTGCCTGGGTGGCGAGCGCGATAGGTTCCCAGTTAGGGTCATTATCGGAGTACAGGAAGCTCAGGCTTTCAGGTTTGGTGGCAACTTTGTCCCACGCTGCTTTGGCTTTGGCTTCATCAAAGCTGTACTGCATGGCCTTGTCGTCAAAACCCCACATGCCTTCAGGGATCGGGCCACGCATTTGCTTTCCGTTGCCGCTCAGGATCCCGTTGACCATGCCTTTATAATCGGTGGCCCACGAGATGGCGCGGCGTAAATCCACCTGATTGAGCGGGGCCTTACTGTTGTTGAGATACAGATAGGTCACGCGCAATGAGGGATAATCCGCCACGTTCACTTTGCCTTCCTGTTTTAAAGCGGCAAGCTGGTCAACAGGAAGCGCATCGGCAATGTCGATATCACCACGTGACAGTTGCAGGCGACGAGAGGCGCTTTCACCAATGATTTTGACTGAGACACGCTTAAATGTCGGTTTCGCCCCGGCATAATGCGGGTTCGGCACCAGTACCAGTTGTTGTCCCTTTTGCCAGCTCTTCAGCATAAAGGGACCAGAGCCTGCCGTGTTCTGCGCGAGGAATCCGCGGGCATCGTCTGCGGCATGCTCTTTTAAGATGGCCGGGTTAATGATTGAGGCACCGTCATTTGCCAGCGTATACAGAAACGGGGCAAACGGCTGGCTGAGGGTAAATTTCACCGTGTTGTTATCAATGACGTCGACCTTCAGATCTTTTGGGAAAGCTTCCGCAGGTCCCTGACCAATTTTGAGCAAACGTTCAAAGGATTGCTTTACCGCATCTGCCGTTACCGGCGTTCCGTCGGCGAATTTGGCATCGTTTTTCAGGGTAAACGTCCACTCTTTCTGATCGTCAGAGGCTTTCCAGCCGCTGGCTAAATCACCTTCAACTTCCGTGGAGCCTTTACCTCCGTCGGTTTTGTATTGAACCAACCGCTGGTAGGAAGGATAGGTGACTGTCCAGTCATTGTTATCGATGGTCACGGCGGGGTCGAGCGTCTGCGGATCGGCGGCTTTACCAATCACCAACATATCTTTGGGAACGGCAGCCTGTGCGGCGGGCAGGGCAAATGCTAACGCAACGGCTATCAGAGCGGGGCGGAAAAACGCGTTTAACGCAGGTGTAGTCTTCATAACCAGGCTCCAGAATTAAAGGGGATGTTGTGTTGTTATAGGCGTGACAGTGTAACAATCTATTTGATCGTCAAGCAGCGGATAGCGAGCGGCATCAGGTAATTCAAAATGCCACCATTCACTGTTAATACCGACAAAACCACCGCCAAACATAATGGCATTGAGCAGCAGGCGGTTACGCTGCGCTGCCGGAGGTACAGACGGGTGCCAGGCATGGGAACGGTCATGCATTTCATCAAAACCGGCCCCCATATCAAGGAGATGGCCGCGATCGTCCATCAACGTAACGTCAATGGCCGTTCCGCGACTGTGATTGGAACCAATTGCGACATCAACAACATACTGCGGGTCGGGACAGGCATTCCACAGTATCGCCTGCGCCTGCTGGGGGCGATACGCGTCGTACACCACAAGCTGCAGGCCGGCCAGTTGCGCAATGCTGATGCTTTTAGCCAGCGCGGTTACCGCCTCAGTGTGCAACAGACAACGCGCTTCCCGGTAGATAGGTGCGCCGGTAATGTTGTCGGCAGTAGCGTATTTAAGATCGATATGCAGCGACGGAAATATCACCGACAGATCGACCAGTTCTGGGAGTTCTGACATAGCACGTTTCCTGTTTATTGTTCGAATTGACCAAATTGTTGTTGTAACTGGCGATTGGTTTGCAGGCGTCCTGCGAGGGCGTCACCCAGTTGCGCCACCACCGCAGAAAGTAATAAGTTGAACAGACAGCTCACCGGTGCCAGTGAGTCCCAGAAATGCCCGGTGTCAGTTTTTACCTGAAGTAAATCAATGGAATAATCCCTGGCCCATGGGCACCACACATCGGTAATGAGCGCCAGCGGAATACAGCGCTCTGTGGCGACACGGCAATATTGTCGCGAAATAGCGGAGTAGGCGCGCATATCGGTAATAACCACGTAAGGCTGGCTGAATCCCGAGTTCAGCGACTCAACCCAACTGCCGGACAGGCCTTCGGAGTAGCTGACTTTAGGTCGCAGGTATTCCAGGTGACTAAAAAAGGCGTTGGCGATCCCGCGGGTGGACTGGATCCCGAGGATGTATACGGCTTCCGCATGCGCCAGCTGCTGTGCAATGCGTTGAAACGTCTCACCCTGGGCAAGTTGATAGACGTGGGTAATGGCGTCGATCTCCAGTAACAGCGACTGCTGTGCCCGATCCGGCAGGCTTTGTTGCTGGTGCCAGGAATCCAGTCGTTCATTCATTCCCCAGGGCTGATACGGAACAACGGGCAGTTCACGCAGACTGGCTTTTGCATCCTCCAGGTTACGAAAACCCAGTTTACGCAGATAACGTCCGACGGTAATGCCGCTGGTTCCGGTTGCTTTGGCGATGCCATCTGCGGTTTCAAATGGGATCTGCACAGCATGGGCTAACAGCCACCCGGCCACGCGCTTTTCGCTGGGCGTCAGCTGGCTAAAGGTTTGCTCTATGCGGGTAAATAACTCTGGTTTGGCTGTCATTACCTTCTCGCTGTTAGTTGCCTGTCAGATACTGTATTTCTGTTAGCGAATTAACAATGCAGGACGCGTGCCATGTGCGTAACAGCGGCACGCCGGCTGTTTTTGTTAAAAACCAACCGATATTCATTAACCAATGATCAACATTTGTGCAGCGTAGTTCAGTTTTGGTGCAACGGCAGAGGAAGAGGGGTATGAATCTGCTGATTTCGTCGGAACGATCACATTGTGGGCAACATTTATCCCTCAGACATAAGAATCAGTAATGGGAAATATAAATTTCAGCCATATCAATAACAGCAATCTTTATTCTTATGATGGTAGGGGTATTATTTTTCGCGAGCTACATTAACGGTGTTAAGCGCAAGTGTAGATATTATTTATATTATAAATGGAGTACTACAATGAATAAATTCTCCCTTTCTACAGCAGGTATTCTGGTCGCAGCGCTGTTAACCAGTGTCAGCGTCAATGCAGCAACAGATAACGCTAAAACTGAAGTGACTCCAAAAGGCATGAACTGCCAGGAGTTTATTGATTTGAACCCACAAACTATGGCTCCGGTGGCCTTCTGGGTGCTCAATGAAGACGAAGACTTCAAAGGTGGTGACTACGTCGACTATAACGAAACCGTTACGACTGCAGTTCCTCTGACCGTTGAACTTTGTAAGAAACATCCGCAGAGTGAATTAAGTAAAATAAAAGACGAAATCAAAAAAGAATTATCTAAATAAGATTAAACCGTTATTAAAACCCAGCCAAAGTGCTGGGTTTTGTTATTTGTGACGCTGTCACTAATTTGTTTTGTGATACTTAAGAAAACTTTATAAAGATATAAACGCCTGTGCCGATACTGGATAAAAGTTAGCCTTTTGCAGAAGGAGTTTGTATGGCCTGGTATCCTACTCGTATTTCAACGCGTTTAACCATCGGCGGCATTCTGCTGCTTGCAGTAACGACCCTTGTTATCGTGGTGATTATGCTCTGGCGCGGTCAGCCGCGCGTCGTTGAAATCAACACCGCTCTGATCGAAGAAACAGGGCAAGGTTTAACCCGTCAGTTGAGTACCGTATTGTCCCGAATTGAAGGTGAGACCGTCAGCCTGTCGCGACTGGCTGAAGTGTTGCCTAACGATGAATCTCTGTACCAAAGCGTTGTTCCGCATCTTATTGGTGAAGGTAAAGACTCGATTATTACCGGCGGCGGCATCTGGCCAGAACCAGACGCCTTCACCGCAGGTGTGGAGAAAAGAAGCTTTTTCTGGGCGCGTAATGCTGAAGGAAAGCTGGTGTATTCCAATGATTATAACGTCGAAGGATCAAGTGGATACCACAATGAAAGCTGGTATCAACTGGCCAAAGGCCATTCACAAAACAGCTGTTTATGGTCTGACGTTTACCAGGATGCCAGTTCAGGCGTCAACATGGTGACATGCAGCGTGCCTTATCAACAGGCGGGCAAGTTTGCCGGTGTCGCTACCACTGATATCCGTCTGGATAACGTCGCCACTTTCATGCAGCAGCAGGGAAACAGCACCGGTGGTTACGCATTTGTGGTAGACAAGCAGGGACAAATTCTCTATTTCCCGCAGGCCGACCTGGCAAAATATAAAACCATTAACGATTTGGCGCAAAGCGCGCAGTGGCTTATCCCGGTGCAAAACGGTCTGAAATCTTTGCGCCCGACAGATGGGGTGAAGACTATCACGCTGGCAAACGACAACGTCCTGAATACCGCGTCACAGGTAATGCTGTTCCCGATGCCAGATACCGGCTGGGTCGTAGGACTTGCAACCCCGGAATCTCGTATTGTCGGTCTTGCCAAAGTGATGATGCAGGACGTTCTGGAAGTATTGATCCCTATCATGACGCTGTTGCTGGTGGGATCATGGCTGGTGGTTCGTCGACTAATTTCACGTCTCGATGATACTCGTCAGGCACTTGATGACATCGCGCAGGGAGAAGGCGATCTTACCCGTCGTCTGGATGTTCGTGGCAAAGACGAGATTTCGGCTATCGCCGAGGCGTTTAACCTGTTCGTCGATAAAATCTCGGCCATCCTGATCACCGTCAGAAGCAGTAGCACAGTGGTAGCGAATAACGCCGTTAGCCTGGCTGACAGTAATATGGAGCTTTCATCTCGCGTAACGCAGCAGGCCGCTGCGCTGGAAGAGAGTTCGGCGGCTATGGAGCAGTTAAATGCGACCGTTCATCAAAACGCCAGTAATACACAACTGGCGGATGAGCTATCCGATAG
This sequence comes from Citrobacter sp. Cpo148, assembly GCF_030332375.1. Lineage (NCBI taxonomy): Bacteria > Pseudomonadati > Pseudomonadota > Gammaproteobacteria > Enterobacterales > Enterobacteriaceae > Citrobacter > Citrobacter sp. Cpo148. The sequence goes on along the minus strand of NZ_JAOWHY010000043.1, from coordinate 405,879 downwards.
CACCGCGCAAACGGCCAACCGCTGCGGCGATGTGATGCAGGGCGTGATCTCAACAATGGATAACGTCAGCGCCTCATCCGGCAGAATGGTGGAAATTGTCGCGGTCATCGACAGCATTGCGTTCCAGACCAATATTCTCGCCCTGAATGCCGCGGTTGAAGCAGCCAGAGCGGGCGATGCTGGCAGAGGGTTTGCCGTCGTGGCCTCCGAAGTGCGCACGCTGGCTCAGCGCAGTGCCACCGCCGCCCAGGAAATTAAAACGTTGATTGATGAATCCGTTTCTCATGTTGGTAGCGGAAGTCAGCAAATTCACAATGCCGGTGAGCGTCTGGGAGAACTGGTCAACAATGTGCGTCAGGTGCGCCAGTTGATGGGGGAAATACGCGTTGCGGGTGAAGAACAACGTAAGGGCGTTTCCGAAGTTACGCTGGCCGTTACCGAAATGGACAGCACCGTTCAGCAAAACGCCTCATTAATTGATGATGCCGCAGCACGGACGCAGGCGCTGAAAGAGGAGGCGGAACAACTGGCATTGCTGGTCTCATCCTTCAGATTACCTGAGCCTGGCGTTGCCGGATAACCACACCATATCCGGGTACAGACAATGTGCCCGGATAACTCCAGTATAATCTCCCTTAAGCAAGATTTTCCGGTTTAACTCCCTTTTATTGTGTCTTATAAGATTTTGAATCATTCCCAACTTAACTCTATAATATTGGGTGTAAAGTCGTTTTTATCCCAATAAGAGCCAATATTATGGATTTAACGCTAAATACTGCAGCTGATATCGTCAAACTGCTTTGCGACAGATTACGTAAAGAACGACTCGCGCAGCAAATGACGCAAGCTGATGTTGCCGCGCGTTCAGGTGTCGGTGTGAATACCGTTTCAAATCTGGAAACCGGTAAGAATGTAGGATTTGAGAATCTGGTCAAAGTCGCGATGGTGTTAGGCTATGGCGATGCGCTGGAGGGGTTATTCAAACCCAGGATTGATAGTCTCGATGATATTTTGCGTTACGAAAAGAGCGCAACGCGCCAGCGGATAAAAAGGAAAAATTCTGATGCCTGAGCAAGTTGATGTCTTCTATGAAGGCTGGGGTGAGAAATGGCTGTGGGGCAAACTGGTGTCTTCCACAGCCCTGACCGGACGTCCGTTGATCGCCTTTGAATACAGTGAAGAGGCCTTACGTAAGGGGCTGGAACTGTCCCGACTGATGTTACCGCTGAACGGTCCCCGTTTACGCAGGGATTTCCCGGCTCATCAGCTGGGATTACCTGGGCCAGTCTATGATTCGCTACCTGACGGCTGGGGTATGCTGTTGATGGACCGACTATTTAAACGCCGCGGGCTCAACGCAGCACGCATTGGTCCATTGGAGCGCTTAACCTGGGTCGGCAACAACGCGATGGGCGCCATGACATTCCAGCCCGTTCAGTCAGATGCCGAGACGCTGTCAAAAGAGGATGTTCCTCTCGCACAACTGGCCGCTGAGGTTCAGGAAGTCCTGAGCGGCGAAGGCGGGGAATTCTTGCAAAAACTACTCCAGATGGGCGGTTCGCCACAGGGAGCAAGGCCTAAGGCGTTACTTTATCGTGACACTGTCACGTCTAAATTCACCACGGCGCCGCTACCCGGGAGCGAAAGCTGGCTGATAAAATTTCCCGCCAGGCATGAGCATGCTGAGGTATGTGCCATCGAAGCGGTTTATGCTGAATGCTTGCGCCAATGTGGGATCACCACGCCCGATACTGCGTATTTCAATCTGCCCGGCGGACAGGCGGCATTTGCCACTCGCCGTTTCGACCGTGACCAGTCGATACGTATTCCTATGCAGAGCCTGGCGGCACTTACCGGGGCAAATTACCAGATACCCGGCGCTTTAGACTACCGGGATTTTCTGCGCGCCACGCAGATTTGTACCAATGATGTCAGAGAAAAGGCAAAAGCGTTCGAACGCGTGGTTTTCAACGTGGCATTTAACAACCGCGACGATCATCCGAAGAATTTTGCCTATTTAATGTCAGCTGATGGAGACTGGACTCTGGCTCCGGCTTACGATGTCACCTGGTGCGAAGGGCCTGGCGGGTATCACCAAATGGACGTGCAGGGAGAGGCGCTGGATATCGAAAGAAAGCACCTTCAGTCGCTTGGCGTTCAGGAAGCTGAGTTATCTGCTGACCATGTGAACGGCATAATCGAAAAAGTCTGTCACTTTGCCACGGCATTGAGCGCTATCGCCAGGGACAAATACCCCGATCAGATAACGCAATCCACGCTGAAGACGATTCAGAAACAAATTGATGATAATGTCCGTCGGTTAATGTCCCGGTAACGCAGATACAGCCGCTACACTTAGCGAAGAATTAAATCTGAGCGGGGCAATGTTATGGCTGAATTTGTCTTGGGTATGCTGGAACACACGCCAGTTTGGGTGTATCTGCTGTTTGCCTTTCTACTTTACAGAGGGATTAAAGCCAGAACACCCGCCACCGTCACGCTGGAAAAGCTGGCGCTGATCCCGGCTATTTTTCTGTTCTGGGATATCTACGATTTAATAACTTATCGAGACCCGACCCTCATTACCTATATCCAGTGGACGATAGGTATTATCAGCGGCGCGATAATTGGCTACATATTAATTAACCCAGACCGTTTGAGCCGCAGTAGCGCACCGCGGAGTATTCATCGTCAGGCAGATTATTCCGCATTGCCATTTATGCTGCTGGCATTTGGCGTTAAGTACGTTCTTGGCGTACTTAACGCCACTGCTCCCGACGTTTTACGTCAACCCGCAATGAGCGCTCTGGCTATCATTACAGGCGGCATGTTCGCCGGCGTTTTTGTGGGGAAATTTACCCGCTACGTGAGCGTCTGGCTCAGACTTCCCACTCAGGACAACTATTAACGTCCCCAACGATTACGAATATAGGTCACGGCTTCCTGCGTTTGCGGTTGATTAAGATAATCTTCGCGAAACAGGATCGTGCCGTTGATGTACGGTTCGGATTCGTTTAAATCGAGCTGCTTTTTCAGTTCCGGCACACCGCCTTTTACCGTCCAGTCTGGCTCTTTTCTCGATGGTTCACCAACTTTATACAGCGCTACACCAATGTAGAGGCGGGTGTTGGTTGATTTCACGACATCTGCCCACCATTTTGCCAGTACATCGTAACGCGCTGCGTCGCGGGCAAAAGGCCAGTAGAGTTGCGGTGCAATGTAATCCAGCAAACCTAGTTGCACCCAACGGCGGGTGTCTGCATACGACTCATCATACGCTGCCGCGCCGCGCGTGTCGGAGCCCGCTGGATCGTGCGAACGGTTGCGCCACACGCCCGCAGGACTGACGCCGAATTCAACCTCAGGCTTGAGTTTCTTGATGGTCCGCGAAACCTGGGCAATCAGCCGTTGCGTGTTATCGCGACGCCAGTCAGCCTTGGAGGCGAATCCCTGGCCGTATCTTCTGAAGGTCTGGCTGTCGTTGAGCGCAGAGCCGGGAGATTCGGTATAGAAGTAATCATCAAACTGCACGCCGTCAACCGGGTAATTCTCAACCACTTCCGCCACGATGCTGGTGATCCAGTCGCGCACGTCGGGAATACCGGGGTCTAACACAAAACGCTCGCCCGCAGTGCGGATCCAGTCCCGATGCAGGACGTATACGCTGGACGGTGTCTGTGACAGCGTGCTGTTTAACTCAGTGACCGTCGAAGGTTTGGTGTTTACGGACACGCGGTAGGGGTTAAGCCAGGCATGAACTTTCATTCCGCGTTTATGCGCTTCATCGAGCATAAACTGCAGCGGATCGTAACCCGGATCCTGGCCAATCGTACCGGTCAGGGTATCTGACCACGGTAGGATCTTTGACTTCCACAATGCGGTCCCATCGGGCTTAACCTGGAAAAAAACGGTGTTAATACCAAGCCGTTTCAGGTTGTCCAGCTTATCCGTCAGCGCTTTTTGCTGCAGGCTGATGCGTACGGCAGGCGAACTGATGTTCACGGATGAGATAGGCGGCCAGTCAAGACGAGAAACCGTGGCCAGCCAGATCCCGCGCACTGGCTCCTTGCTCTGCTGTGGTTTGCTCACCGGAGGTAGCGGAGTGGTTTTGGGGCCGGGCGGTTGTGAAGAACAGCTGCCAAGTAACAACATACTGCCCACAAGTACAGCAAACCATTTCATGTTGGTCAGCGGTAGTCTGGCACGAGAACGGGCGAGAATATTCGCCAGTTTTTTCTGATAATTTCCTGAAAAGAAACCGGATGCTGCCATCTGATTTTGCTCTTATTTCTTTTTATTGCGGCTGTTAGCCCAGGGATCGAAGGCCGGTTCGGGGGTGTTGTTTGAGGCCAGGTCATGCAGCGAATCAAGGTACAGCGCTTCAACTTCTGCCCGCGCCCACGGCGTACGGCGCAGAAACTTCAGACTGGATTTAACGCTCGGTTCATTTTTAAAGCAGTTGATATTAATGTGTTGCGCCAGTTCAGCCCAACCATAACGTTCAACCAGGGCATTGACCTGCATTTCAAGCGTTACGCCATGTAAAGGGTCTTTAGAAATATGAGCATTCATATGAAGTCCAGTTCAGTGGTTCCAGATTTTGTCAGTAGTGTGACGGAAAGAAGGTTACAAGAAAGCAAAGCTGCCAGCAACGGCAGAAAGCGGTATGGCGCGACAAGCCGTACGCCATACCGGCAATGGATGGCTCAATACTCTTTAAAAGCCAGTTCCAGACGGGCAATCAACGGTTTAAACAGGTAACTCATCAGGGTTCGTTCACCGGTCTTGATCGTCACGCTGGCAGGCATTCCCGCTTTAATTTTGTAATCGCCCAGCAAACGCGCGCCCTCTGCTGAAACCTGTACTTCCGCAAGGTAGTAAGGCTGCTGAGTGGTTTCATCAATTAAGCGGTCCGCCGAGATAGTCAGAACCCGGGCCGGAACCGACGGCAACAGGGCATGGTTAAGGGCAGGGAAAAGCACATCAACGGTTAAGCCGGGGACCAGTTTATCAATGGCATGCACGGGTATTTTGGCATCAATTTGCATGGGTTGTCCGGCGGCGACAATATCCATAAGATGTTCGCCGGGTTGAATGACGCCGCCCACGGTACTGACTTTAACATCCAGCACGATACCGTTAATCGGTGAGCGGATCTCGGTGTTATCCAGCTCGTGACGGGTGGACACCAGTTCATCCTCCAGCATTGCCACTTCTTTTTGGTTTTCCGTCAGTTCAGACTCAACTTCACGTAAATATTGATGACGCACCTGGTAGGCTTTAATTTTTAATTCGTTTTGCTGCGATTTCAGTTTGGCAATATTAAGAATATCTTCTGAAACGCTGCCAGATATTTCAGCCGCTTCGCGCTCCAGCACCAGTAATTGCGCTTTGGGGTAATAGTTCTTTTCGCTCAGCGCGCGAATAGCCCCCAACTCCCGGTTAATCAGGGAAAACTGGTGGTCGCGATAGCCTTTTATTTTATTGAGATTATCCGTTTGCCCAACCAGACCATCGAGCGTCTCCTCAATCATCGACAGTTCGTCCTGAATCGTTTTGCGACGCGTATCGAAAAGCTTGGCCTGCAGATTTCTGACTTCTGTCAGCCGTTTATTGCCAGAAAATTGCTGCGTCAGCGTCGTATTAAAGACGATCGCATCCAGACCATCGCGTTCTGCCAACAGGCGATCTTCGATACTTTTTGCAGAAATATACTGGGCATTTAACGCGCTGAAACGCATTTCAAGCTGCATTTTATCCAACCGGACGAGAACCTGATTTTTCTTCACGAAGTCGCCTTCTTTGATAAAGATATCCGTTACCCGACCGCCGCTCAGATGCTGAATGGTTTTGCGGTTACTCGATACGGTTACCGTACCATCAGCGACCACGCCCGCATCTAATGGAGCTTGCACTGCCCAGAATATAAAACTACCGACACCAAGCACAATGACGATCACGCCCCGGATAATCGGCGACCAGATATTGGTATCTACGCCAGCAGATGCCGTGTTGTGGGGATTCTTTTTCATCATCAGGCCTCACGTTGCTGTTCAGTCGTGGATGGAGAAGGCGTAGCCACCGGTTTCAGTACGTTGGCCTGACGCAAATGAGCAAAAACCTGATCGCGGGTACCAAACTCCTGTATGGCGCCATCGTTAAGCAGCAAAACCTTATTGACCACGCCGAGCAGCGTCGGGCGGTGTGAGATAATGACGGTAGTTTGTCCCTGTGTACGCAGGGTATTGATGGCTTTAACGAGTGCAAATTCGCCCGCGTCGTCAAGATTAGCATTCGGTTCATCAAGCACGATGAACGCAGGATTGTTATACACGGCGCGTGCCAGTCCGATGCGCTGCCGCTGCCCGCCGGAGAGCTGGTATCCACCTGCGCCCAACAGCGTGTCATAACCTTGTGGCAAGCGCAGGATCATCTCATGAACGCCTGCCAGTAATGCGGCGGCGACGATAAGCTCACTGTCATTCTGCGCGAAGCGGGCAATGTTTTGCGCGATGGTACCGTCAAACAGTTCCACATCCTGCGGCAGATAGCCAATAGACGGGCCCAGCAGCGCTTTATCCCACTGACAAATATCTGCGCCGTCTAATCTGACTTTCCCTGATATCGGTTTCCAGACGCCAACCAGAACCTTTGCCAGCGAGGTTTTCCCTGAGGCTGAGGGGCCGATAATCCCCAGAACTTCACCTTGCTCCAGCTGGAATGAGATATTACGCAGTAGCGGGGAAGGCTGGCCGGGGGCCGCGGCGAAGACGCTTTCGACGCTGATGTTGCCGTTCGGACGCGGCAGGGTCAGTACCTCTTTCGGTGCCGGATACTCCTTCAGCAAGGTTGAGAGCTGATGCCACGCGCTACGAAACTGCACGAACTGCTTCCAGCTGCCAATAACTTGTTCTACCGGGTTGAGGACGCGGCCAAGAATGATCGAGGCGGCGATCATCAAGCCCGGAGTAATATGGCCTCCGATCACCAGTAAAGCCCCGGCACCCAGCGCAATAGATTGCAGCAACACCCGCACAAAGCGGCTGAGGCTGCTTAACCCGGCCGTTTTGTCGGCAATCTGCGTTTGTAGCGCCAGCACTTTGTTATGTTGCTCCTGCCAGTTGGACTTCAGGGTCGAGAGCATACCCATCGCCTCAATGGCATCGGCGTTTTGCAGCTGTTTATTCAGTTTGCTGGCATTGTTAATGGTTAAGGCGTGCGCTTGCTGAATCGGGCGTTTGGTAGAGATTTCGGATACCAGCGTCAGAATGAATAATAACGTTATTCCGCCGAGAGAAAGGTATCCCAGCAGGGGATGGACCAAAAAGGCGATGAACAGATATATCGGCGTCCAGGGAATATCCAGTAAGGCGAACAGACTATTCCCGGAAAGAAACTGACGAACCTGATCCAGTTCGGCTAAAGATTGCGCCGGGTTGTTATCGCCGGTAACCATCTTTCTTTTAAAGGCTGCGTTAAAGACCAACTGGCTTAGCTTTATATCAAGCCGGTTGCCAAGTCTGACCATAACCTGCGCGCGGGCAGATTCAATCATGGCAATAACGATGTACAAGCCGACAATTAATAAGGTCAACATTAACAGCGTGGTGGTATTTTTACTGACCAGCACACGGTCGTAAACCTGTAGCATATAAATTGCCGGCGCCAGCATAAGCATATTAATCACACAACTAAAAAACAACAGCATCAGAAAAGTGGGCTTCGTTCCCTTTAATGCATCATTCAGTTCTGTTGGCGTATGCTGGCGCGACATAGTCTTCTCCTTATACGATCAATGAACTATTGCCGTTGTTACTGGCAAGGGTAGTGGGCATTTCCAGATAAAAGTCACCAATATTCACGGTGGTCGAATTGACGCCCACCAATGTGATGGTATCTGTACCGATAGTCACAATGGTGTTGCCATTGTTTCCGGTGATAGACACGCTGCTGGCAAAATTACCCGCGTTGATACCTAACAAGACGAGATCAAGGAAGTCCTGCCCGCCGTTGGGGTTACTGTCAAAACCGGTAATTCGGTCCTGCCCAAAGTTGGCGCCAAAGGCGAAGATATCGCTCCCGGCACCACCGTCCAGAATGTCGTTACCTTCCTGACCATTAAGAATATCGTCCCCGCTACCGCCGGAAAGGGTATCCGCGCCGCACCGCCAATCATGACGTCGTTACCAACTCCGCCTTGCAGGTTATCAGCGCCATCTCCGCCATCGAGGAAGTCATTCCCGATACCACCAAACAACTGGTCGTTACCGCCCATGCCGAACAGATAGTCGTTACCGGTCCCTCCCGTAATGGTGTTCGCAATGGCATTACCGGTACCGATAAAACTACCGCTGCCGGTAAATACCAGCTCTTCCACGTTATCGGTGAGGTCGTAGCTGCTGAGGTTGGTTCGGACAACGTCCGTGCCACCATTCACACCTTCAATAACTACATCACCGAAATCATCAACGATGTAGGTATCATCGCCCGTGCCGCCGGTCATACTGTCGGCACCAAGCCCGCCATCAAGCGTGTCATTACCGGCATCACCTTGCAGAATATCTTGCCCCGCCTGACCAGAGAGGTTGTCGTTTCCCGCACCGCCAATGAGCAGATCGTCACCTGCACCGCCGAGTAAGGTGTCATTACCGCCTTCACCGCGTAGGATATCGCTCCAGGCAGTACCGACGAGGGTGTTAGCCCCGTTGGTACCCACAATCAGATCGCCCACGGGCTGGGTGGTGGTCGACGTCAGGACAACAGGGGGGTTGCCTTCATCGTCGACGACGGTAACGACCACTTGCAACGTTCTGCCGACCATAGCCTGACCCGGCGTATAGGTGGCGGAAGTCGCACCGTTAATGTTGACGAATCCGGTTGGCGAACTCATTCTCCATTGATAAGTGAAATTACCGCCGCTCAGACCATCGGCGTCAGCAATGCCTGAAACCACCGCGGTCAGCGTCAGGCTTTCAGTTGGGGTGAGGTCGTTAATTACCGGCACACCGGTCGTGGCCTGATTTCGCGGTAGGATCGCCTGAGTTTGTGCCGACACCAGGGTTTCAGCATCACCCATGCGGTCGTTAAAACTGGCTACCACACGCAGCGGTGCGCCCTGAATAGCGCCCGGCACTCTGAACTCAACGCCGGTTGCCTGATCTCGCCATTGGCCGTTGACGAATGCCTGCCAGGTCATGGTAATGGCCACATCCGCCGCCAGGCCGTTACCATCCAGCAAGTTCGCCGCGTTGACGCGCAGCAGGTCGCCCACCGAAGGGTTAGGATTGCTGATGGTAAGATCGCCCGTCGCTTGCTGCGCCGTCACCCACAGCTGCTTCCCATCGCCAAACTCCAGTTTTTCGATGTTCAACAGACGATCGATGCCATCATTCAGGTTCAGCGCGGCATCCGGCGTGGCGTGATCGACGCGCAGGCTACCGTCTGCCATACGGGTAAAGACATAGTTGCTGCTGACATCACGGTACACCGCGACGTCAGTTTCCGTGCCGTTACCTTCATGCAGGATTTCTCGCACAATCGACAGCTGATTCGGTTTCAGCGTGCCGGCCAGCATGTACGATTTCAGTTCAGCCATACCTTCGGCGCTGGTGAGTCCTGCCATACCCGTAACGGCAATACGCACGTTGAGCCATGCATCACCATCAATGATATCGTTACCGGCTTTACCCATAATGCGGTCGCTACCGCCACCGCCGAGTAAAATATCGCTACCATCATCAGGATTCAGGAGCACCGCGTCCGGATTTGTAGAACGCTCTACGCCGAGAATAGCCTGTAAACCGGTGATCCGATCCGCACCTTCCTGGGTCAGGTTGTTAGAGAGGGGAACGCCCTGAACAGGCGCAGTACCTATCGGCTGTTCTGTCCCGGTCAGGATATCGTCGTATTTCCAGCCCGACAGCCCTTCAACAAGATCAAAACGGTCGCGTAGAATAAACTCCTGCTGGTTGACGAAAATAGGGATCCCAAGGTCAGAGTTAGCGCCATTTGGGTCGCCTTTATGGATAGCCCAGTCGAAACCGGCCATGCCATTATTGCGCTGGATCCCCGCGCCCTGAACCATGATGTCGTCACCGGCTTCGCCATCGTAGTCGGTGTCGTTACCCTGACCGTTAAGAACATCGTGACCGATAATGGTACTGTTGAAGAACAACTCAGAGTTGTCACCCGCCAGCGTGTCAAACCCGTCGCCACCTTCCAGCCAGTCATCGCCTTCGTTGCCCATCAGGAAATCACCACCCGAGCCGCCAAGCGCAAAGTCGTTATCCTGACCCGAGAAGACCTCCTGTGCATCTTCGCCGACCACCACGAAGTCGCTACCGCTGCCACCAAAGACCAGATCGTTTCCGTTACCGGAGAAGATAACGTCATGTCCGGCATCACCGTGCAGGAAGTCCGCATCACCTACAGGAGTACCGGTATCGGTAATAATGTCATCACCGTCACCACCATGGACCACGTCTGCTTCGTCGCCGCCGTCCAGTCGGTCATCTCCGCCATCACCCCACAGACTGTCGATCCCTTTACCGCCGATTAACGTATCATTGCCTGCCGTCCCTCCAAGCACCACATGCCCATCGCCGGTATATTTCAGATACCCGCCATCGGCAAAACTATCGCCGTCAACATCCGCACCTGGGTCACGACGCACCAACAACGGCGAGAGCAGATCCTTCAGTGGATTTCCCCATTTCGGGTCGATTTCCGTTTGCAGCACGCGGTTCACTTCAAAAATATGGTCCGGTGTCTGGAACAGATTTGCGGGCAGGTGGGAGGATCCCTCATCGCCAAGATCGCTGTTACGCATTACCAGCGCGGAAAACGAGTTGGCCTCCAGTTCATTGAGTAAGTTCAGCCCCTGAACGCGGCTCAGATAGTAGAAACGATCGCCGTCCTGAAGCATTTCCATTTGTGTTTCAAAGACGAAGTTGAAGGTTGAGCCGAGCATGCCGCCAAATTCATTTTTACGCTCTGCCAGCCCGCCAATCCAGAAATCGACCATATTCAGGCCGGTCTCTTTGGTTGCCCACGCTCCGGTACTGTTAAAGAAATCCATCGCATCCGCAGGCGGGGCATTGTTAGCATCACCAAACAACAGGAAGTTTACCGCTGCACGCTTACCTTCAAGGCTGGTGGCATTGAGGATCAGCTCATGCTGACCATAGGCGGCCATAAAGTTAATGATTGAAGCGGGATTTTTCAGGTAGGTAGTGAAGTCAGCCCAACTGGTATAAGGCTTCAGTTGACTATCACCGCTTAATGCAAAAAACTGCTCGCGGGCCTGGTTCAGCGTCGGCATTGCGGTGTCACGGCCACGGGCTATATTAAGCGCGCCTAAATCGAGGGGCAGGCCGATGAGATTATTACGCAGAGCATCGGTAATAAATTCATCAATTTCGTTACCCACCTGACGCGTCATACCACGCACAATTGCGCCAATAGCCTGATCGTCCGTGACGGTGGCCCCGTTGATTTGATTAAATGCTACCGGATTCAGGAATGCTGAAATCAGGTCAATATCGCCGCTTTGCATATCAATGTCGGTGCGCGCCACGGTTTCTGTCAGCATTGAATGCCCGAAACGGTAAACCACATGCGCAAACTCGGCAAAGATCATCGGGTTTATATCCGCCGTGTTGGAGAAAACAAACGGATCGACGGCGGGTTGTACGGTACGGGCAAACTCCTCGAATACGAGGTGCTGATATTGCATTTCCGTGGAGAAACGACCTGCCTGGAATAGGTACTCACCGTTCCATACCAGCGTACTGGTATCGGCAGGTAATTCCGTGATTTGATGATTGGGCATCAACCACTGATTAATGAGGTCGATATCACCGGTTTCCAGCAGTGTTGTTTTATATTGCTCAACCAGACGGTTATGCTCGCTGTGAAAAACGGCGTGCACCGCGGTTAAACCTATATTTTCGTTCCCACGCCCGTCACCGGTAATAAAGTGACGATCGAGCAGTTCGTTATCATAGGTTCCTGCCGGTTGCGCTCCTTCGCCCCCAATCGCAGTGTCATCATCTGCCAGCAGACCCGCTTTTGGCGCGGCAGTATGCGCAATATCATCAAGAAACGCATGTCCGGTGCGGAATGTTCCCTCAGGCAACAGACCGCCGTTGGCTTCAACCAGTCCCCCGGTGGTAACAATCTGTACCTTTCCATTTTCACTTAAAATCAAATTACCATAGCGATCCGTAGCCAGCAGGGGAACATTAAACACATCCTGATCGGTGAGTTTAATGCCAAGCAGAGTTTCAGCCTGGTTTTTAACGTCGGCCCAGGTCGCCAGTCCACCGTTCGCACCGCCTAATAAATTCCCGGTAGGCTCAGGTTTCCCATCAATAATGACGTATTCGCGGATGAAAATCTGATGTGAAGGATGGGAGGTGTAGGTTTGGTTTTGGTCGATGAAGGGGGTAGTCAGGTTTACTGTCTCTCGGTTTTCATCCACCGTTGCCCGGGTTAATAGCATAAAGTTTGTCGACGACCCTTCAACATATAAAGGGTCATCCGGCTGTAGCGGAATGAAAACGATACCGTTGCCTCCTTTGGGAATCAAATCCAGACCGTGGTCAAAAAACTGGCCAAAGAAGGTCATCCAACCGTTAAAAGCAGGGGAGAGACCGATATCGGGAGACTGGTTAGGAATGGATAACGTTTCTCCGTCTCCTGTAATAGTCCCCCCGCCGGGAGCATCTTTTAATGCGTTAAATACCTCCAGTGCGGCTGGGTTAGATGCCGTTTGATCGGAAATTAAGTTACTAATAATACGTGGGTCGGCATCAATAACGGTGCCACCAATTTGGATATAACTGGTCATTTGGTCCGCATCTTGCCAGTTTAACGCGGTTAATCTCGGCATTGTCTGGTCGGCAGAGCCATATAACTCCTGACCCGGTAGAAGATTATTCCATGAACCATCTACCGTGCGAAGTCCATAAGGTAATAGCGGGCTGGAAACTAATTCTCTAAGCAATTCAGCATTAACGCTACCATCTGGGTTAGTTGCCGCTTCGGATATTTTGATCTGCTTAAGAATAAAAGCAAGATCGTGCAGGGTGACAGTAAAGTCATATTGTGAGGCCATAAGTCATTACCCCTATCTTTACCTGTATTAGCTATCATCACTCTTTTCTTCCGCTTACAAAAAATGACAGAAGAATGAGTCGTATCAGATACCTGATTGTTATTACATGATTAAAAGTCCATATTTTAAAAATGATGTATCCATGACCAGATTAGCGTTATTCTCCTGAAGATTAGTTAGCACAATAAGATATTCACCTCACTTATATATTAGGTTTCAGAGGTTAATAATCATCGTGTCCCATTGAAATCAAAGACATATTTGAGACACGAAGTTTTGAGAAGACAAGGTCTCCTCAAGGCTGTAAAGGTTTTACTTTTTAAAACGCATATTACAGTTATGTGATGATCATAACTATGGTTTTTCCGTTGGCGACTTCACTCATACTTTTTTATGAAAAGATTAAATTTTCATTTCTTTACATTAGAATTTATGTCAAATCACTTATTAAGAAGAGTTCTCATTAAGTCGACTTTTAAGATGTCATTGTGTTGAATTATAAAATTTAATATTGGATGAAATTTAACACGACATCATTCCTGATGCCTGATTATGCTATTAGCATAAATCAATACCGTGTGATAGCTGACCCTACGTTTAGTAAAGAACGCCCCCTCCAAACAGGTAATATAATGAAAAAAAATATAATTTTTCTCTCCGGGATGATCTTTTCGTCGGTCGGTCACGCCAGTGCGCTCTATTTCTATGAAATCGGAACGGAGGATACCGCACTGGCTGGTGCAGGGCAGGCCGCTCGTGCTCAGGATGCCTCTACGCTGTTAACGAACCCTGCGGGGATGACTCGTTTACCTGACCATATGGTCACCGGAGGATTACAGGCGATGGGCGGAGATATTCCCTATACGCTGAATAATACGACAGATGGCAGACAAAGCCCCGGTAATGTAATGACGCTTTTCCCCAATGCCAGCATGTTTTATACGCAACGGCTGAGTGATACCGTTTCTGCCGGTTTGGGTTTGTACGGCAACTATGGGTTAGGTATCGACTTCGGCAACTGGGCAGGGGATCGGTTAATTAAACAAAGTACCATGGTTGCGATGACGCTGAGTCCCGCTGTTGCATGGAAACTAAGTGATAAGGTGTCGGTTGGCGCAGCTGCAGGGCTAAACTATGGTTTTCTGTCGCTAAGCAGAGATGTCGATGGCCACGATGAGAAACAAAGCGATCATGACTGGGCGATGAATTACCACCTTGGGTTATTAATGGACTTAACTGACAATACACGGGCGGGTGTAACCTGGACCAGCAAGACCGATTATCATTTCAATATTGACGGGACAGCGCGTTTTCCCAATATACCTAATATTGGATATGATCTGCCGATCTCCACACAAGTCCGTGCTCCGCAGCAGGTGATGCTTAGTCTGGTTCACGATATCAACAGGCAGTGGTCAGTAATGGGCGATCTAGGCTGGCAGGACTGGAGCCAGTTTGGCAGCCCGCAGATTACAATGAATGGTCAGCAAAGCGATCGTGATAATCGTCTGAAAGATACATGGCATACAGCGCTGGGCGTGCAATATCATCCCGATGAGCAGTGGCGCATTAATGCCGGTATTGCATATGACAGTTCACCCTACAAATCGCAAAGTGATGTAGCGCTTTCGATGCCAACCGGCGATGAATGGCGACTTGCCACCGGTGCACAGTACCAGATTACGCCAGCCAGCAATATTGGCGTTGCCGTTGAGTATTTGCACATGCAGTCGTCCAACGTCAAATCTGATATCTTTGCAGGCCAGTATAAGAACCCGTGGTTATGGTTTGCCAGTGTCAACTACAGCTATCAATTCTAGCGCCGTTATTCCCGATTAAATATCTCACGCATTGTTAATAGTCACCATAGCGGATTATCTATCCGACAGTGTCAGGTAACCGTCTGCTGGTGGTCTTATCACACACGCTCGTTTAAATAAAAATAAATTTGTACTTTTATTATTGAGCAATTTATGGTTTTAATATGAATCTGTACTACCTTCATGGAATATAGGTAAAAGCATATTGTTTTCAATCTAAATAATACAGGTTTGATTATGCAAATTTCACCTCCGGTACGCCCAGAACAAAGCATACAACGTTTAATGCAAGCACTTGAACCGATTGCAGAAAAGATGAAGGTTGTGCCGCGGCGGCGTATTATGTGGAAATACAAGAATAAGCCGCAACTCTACCTTTTTTTGCAGGGGGAGCTGTCCATTTTACGCTCTTCTGATGGTCTGTTAATCGTGACCGTCTATGAACCCCATCTGTTCGGTATTGCCGAAATGATCCAACCGGTACACGGCCATTTATTGCGCGCTGAAGCTGAGTCAACCTTATTACGCGTCGATGCCGATAAAGCACGAGAACTCTTTCATCAACAAGGCTTGTGGGAAGATGCGGCGGCAGTGCTTTCATATCATACGGGCTATCTCTTTTATCGTGATGATTTAGTCGTACAGCAGCGTACTTATTCAGTGATACGTAACCACCTCGAAGAGATGATTTTGTTGCCGGAAGAGACGCGCACGCGAGTCTCTATTTTGGATTATATTCAGGATCGGACCCACTTATCGCGCAGCAGTGTTTTAAATGTTGTATCTGCGTTAAAAAAAGGAGGGTATATTGATTTTGAACGCGGAGGGTATCTTACTTCCATCAATAAATTGCCTGAGCGATTTTAAATAAACCCACAAACAAGTTACAAATCGATTATCTAACTTTAATATTCTATTGTAGTGGCATGCTATATATCAATCGTAAAAAATCCTCCTCATCATTCTCTGAGGAGGATTTCTTGTTATTCAATAAGAGAGTTCACGGACTGATTAATGCTTAACAGTCCTGTTTGATTATGCCCCTTATAATAAAAATTGTTCATTTGCTGCATTTGTTCGAGCTTGGTTAAAGAAGCATAAATCTGGTATGCCTGGCTATGAACGTCAAACATCTCTCTTGGCTTAACCTCATGAAGATATTCATTTTTTAACGAAATCACGATGTTTTCAATTTGCTGTTTATTATCCTGATATAAGGACAGGGATGCCGAGTCACTACTAGGTTTTGACTCGGGTTGTGCCTGAACAACAGGGATCACCATTTTATTGATCTTAACAACTTTCTCTGGGGGAGAAGTATTACAGCCAGAAAGTATCCCAGTGATGAGAAGTAGATAGAGAGTGCGCATATATAGTGTTCTAAAGACAATGGATACCAGCCATTATCTTTTTATACAGTCAGGTGTCTACAGCTATTTTGTTTAAATAAAAACAAAAGGAAATTTAAAAATAAATGTCATTGTATTACATTGTTTCATAAGACCATGTTAGCCTACGAGCATTAGATCATAGAAACCTGATAAATACAGTATTAAGGAAGCTTCTCAACAATCAGAGCAGCAGGGTTTCTTTCTTCTTGATAATATATTATTAGCGAGGATTTATGAAACTTAATAAACTAGTAAGTTATCTGACTTTAGCTGGCGTGTGTTCAACATCATTAATATCACTACCTGTATTGGCACAGGAAGGGGCAAAAGATGCGACTGCTCAGACCAAAAGTGCGAATGACGTCTTATATGGTCAATTGCCATTCACTGATAAAACCGATTTTATGAACGCTCATAAAGGTTTTATTGCTCCGCTTCCCAGTGAATTGATTAAAGGGAAGCAGGGAAATGTTGTCTGGGACCCTCAGCAATATGCCTTTATCAAAGAGGGCGAAAAAGCCCCCGACACGGTTAATCCAAGCCTGTGGCGTCAGTCGCAGTTGATCAATATTGGCGGCTTGTTCCAGGTCACCGATGGCGTGTATCAAATCCGTAATCTTGATCTCTCGAATATGACAATTATGGAAGGGAAAGAGGGTATTACGGTCATTGATCCGTTGGTATCGGCAGAAACCGCGAAAGTGGGAATGGACCTTTATTATAAGAATCGCGGTAAAAGACCCGTTGTTGCCGTCATTTATACACACAGCCATGTTGATCACTACGGTGGCGTCCGCGGCGTGATTGATGAAGCGGATGTGAAATCCGGTAAAGTGAAGGTATATGCACCGGCTGGTTTTATGAAGGAAGCTGTATCTGAAAATATTATGGCAGGTAACGCCATGAGTCGCCGAGCCAGTTACATGTATGGCAATCTGTTGAAGCCGGATGCAAAAGGTCAGGTCGGTGCGGGTCTGGGGACGACAACCTCCGCCGGTACGGTGACGCTGATTGAACCCACTAACTATATTACCCACACCGGGCAGAAAGAAGTTATCGACGGTCTAACCTATGACTTCATGATGGCGCCGGGATCGGAAGCACCTTCTGAAATGCTGTGGTATGTAGAAGAGAAAGGAATGATCGAAGCTGCAGAGGATGTCACCCATACGCTGCATAACACTTATTCATTACGTGGCGCGAAGATCCGCGATCCGCTGGCATGGTCAAAATATATCAATGACGTTATTGGCCGCTGGGGTGGAAAGGCAAACATTATTATTGCTCAGCATCACTGGCCGACCTGGGGTAATGAAAATGTGGTGAAGTTAATGAAAAGTCAGCGTGATATGTACCGTTACATCAACGATCAGACGCTGCGCATGGCTAACCAGGGGCTGACCCGTGACGAAATCGCTGCTAACTTCAAACTGCCGTCTGGTCTGGAAAAATCATGGGCCAGCCGTGGATACTATGGTTCTGTCAGCCATGATGTGAAAGCAACGTATGTCTTTTACCTCGGCTGGTTCAACGGTAATCCGGCAACACTGAATGAATTACCGCCCGTTGATGCCGCGAAGAAATATGTCGATTATATGGGCGGCGCTGATGCAATCATGCAAAAAGCGAAAACGGATTACGCCCAGGGCAATTACCGTTGGGTGGCGCAAGTCACTAACAATATCGTTTTTGCTGATCCGAGCAATAAAGAAGCCCGTAATCTGGAAGCCGATGCCCTTGAACAAATGGGTTACCAGGCTGAGTCCGGTCCATGGCGTAATTTTTATCTGACGGGTGCACAAGAATTACGCAACGGTGTGGTAAAAGGTGCGACGCCAAATACCGCCAGCCCGGATACCGTTAAAGCCATGTCACCTGAGATGTTCTTTGATTATCTCGCGGTACATATTAACGGAGAAAAAGCGGCAAATGCGCAGGCAGTCTTCAACGTCGATTTAGGTGCTGACGGCGGTAAATACAAACTGGAACTGGAAAACGGTGTTCTTAACCATAGCGCTGATGCACAGGCCAGCAAAGCTGATGCCTCCATTACGCTTAACCGTGCAACGTTGAACAAAATTATTCTCAAGGAAGAATCGCTGAAACAGGCAGAAGAGAAGGGTGATGTACAAATTTACGGCAATCATGCCAAGCTTGATGAGTTCCTCGGGTATTTAGATAGCTTTGATTTCTGGTTTAACATGGTAACTCCTTAACTGTAGAGACAAACCATGCCATAACCCGCCAGCACTGGCGGGTTTTTTATTGTTGCTTAAA
Source organism: Citrobacter sp. Cpo148 (assembly GCF_030332375.1). Lineage (NCBI taxonomy): Bacteria > Pseudomonadati > Pseudomonadota > Gammaproteobacteria > Enterobacterales > Enterobacteriaceae > Citrobacter > Citrobacter sp. Cpo148. The sequence goes on along the minus strand of NZ_JAOWHY010000043.1, from coordinate 387,274 downwards.
AGTCGCTGGTTTTTATTCACTGGCCACTGGTAGCGTCAACCACACAGAAGCAACAGGCAATCTTCGGCGTAACATGCCAGATCCAATCCCCGTAATTATCCTTGCCAAATTGGCCGTAGATCTTTCTGTTCGTGGAAAAGGGTTAGGGGCCGATCTGCTTCACGATGCGGTACTGCGGTGTTACAAAGTGGCAGAAAATATTGGCGTGCGTGCCGTTATGGTGCATGCGCTCACAGACGAAGCTAAACGTTTTTATCTTCACCACGGATTCAAAGCATCTCAACTGCAGGAACGAACTCTGTTTCTCAGGCTTTCATGATTGTAATGAGCAGAGGAGGTCAATGGCCAAACGTGGGCCACATGGGGACTTAACTGAGTACGTATCAATTTGCATTTAACATAATATACATTATGCGCACTAACGTAGATAAAGGCTGAATCTGATGTTTTATGGTCATCCTTGTGCTGCTCAATAATGACGCCTCAAAACCCTTTCAAGCGCAGTTGCCTCAACAGCGCTAACAGTTCTGGATGATGGCTCTCGACTACAGCTGGTTATGCAAATAGCTGTTTTATGTCTTCTACAATTCCACCGCGACTCTCACTTCACTGAACATTAGAACTGATAACTGTAGTTCACACTGGCAAACCACAGATACGGATTATCGTAACTCCCCTGATAAATTGATGGTGACTGTACGTGGGACGACTGCATATGCAGATACGACACGGCAGCACCGATATTGCTTTGTGGTGTAATTTGATATTGCGCTCCGGTAGCAAATCGCCATTCATCACCGGTCGGCAACGTCAGCGCCACATCGCTTTGCGAATTATAGACCGTACTATCAAAAGCTACGCCCGCATTCAAACGCCATTGTTCCGTAGGTCGAAATTGCACACCTAAAGCCGTATGCCACGAATCCTTAAGACGACTGGACTTATCAACTTCTTGCCCGACCACCGTTATTTGCGGCGCGCCGAACTGACTCCAGTCCTGCCAGCCAAGATCGCCCATCACTGACCACTGTTTATTAATGTCATGAACCAGACTTAACATAATCTGCTGTGGAGCACGTACCTGCGCAGAAATAGGCAAATCGTATTCCACGTTCGGTAAGTTCGGGAAACGCGCTTTGCCGTCAATATCAAAATCGTACTCAGTTTTGCTGGTCCAGGAGATACCGGCCCGGGTTTGATCGGTCAGTTCCATTAATAATCCCAGACGATAGCTCATCGCCCAGTCATGATCCTTTTCTTTTTCATCGTTGCCATCAACATTTCGAGTGAGTGACAGAAAACCGTAATTGACGTTAACAGAGCCCCCAACGGAAACCCTGTCACTAAGCTTATAAGCCAGCGATGGACTGAGCGTCATCGCAACCATGGTGCTTTTCTTAATCAGCCGGTCGCCGGACCAATTGCCAAAATCGATCCCCAGACCGTAATTCCCGTATAGCCCAATACCAGCATAAAGATCGTCATTCACCTTCTGGGCATAGAATGCGCTGGCATTTGGAAAGAAGCGCATGATGTCACCGGGGCTTTTACGCCCCGTCTCGTCTTCAAGGGTGTAGGACACATCACCATCCATTGCCTGTAATCCACCGGTGAACATATGATCCGGAAGTCGCGTCATTCCTGCGGGGTTAGTCACGATGGTGGAGGCATCCTGCGCACGTGCTGCCTGCCCCGCCCCTGCCAAAGCCGTATCTTCGGTGCCTATTTCATAAAAATAGAGTGCGCTAGCTTGTGCTAACGGCGAGCAAAAAAGACTAAGATAAATCAAGGTCAATTTTTTCATAGGCCACCTGCAGAATTTCTTCATTATTGAAGTAGTTAGCGTCTGTAAAAGCGTAGCTCGCAGCATTTAAATTGTCAGGCAAAAGCACCGGATTAAAAGCGCGACTTGTGCATACGTTCGAGCTGGATTTTGTCTGCTTCACTCGCTGTGTCAGCCAGGGACTGAAAACTATCTGGTGCGTAATAAGTTTTCGGTCGCGGAAGCGATTGCATGGAAGTGCCCGGGTAAATTTGTAACTCGCCCAGGCGCGCAAGCCGATATCCTTCGATCACGGCGGGAAAAGTCAGTTGCAGTGGCGTGGCGTTCTCGTACGAAACTGGGGTTGGTAACCGGTTATGCTCAAGATTATAGTTACGCTTTAACACCAGAAATTTATCTGGAACCCTACGTTTACTGTTCCACCAGTCACCGTCCAATTCGCGAAACTTACGCTCAGTTTCAGTCCGGGTTGCGACGCCAAGTTGCAGTAAAACCCGCTGCAGTTCGCGATCCACCGCCGCGTTGTAGGCCGCAATGGATTCCACCCTGCCCTGTAAAATCACGTTGATGGCGATACGAGCACCCAGTAGATTTGAATAGAGATCTTCCGGGGAAAATGCAGAAATCTGCTCAGAAAAACCGGGAACAGACTCGAATCCATACCACTGTGCAATTTCGTGCCATTGAGCCAGTTCAAAGGCCAGATTCCCCGCCAACCAGGCGGCCAATGTGTAACGCTGCGCCATTGCTGCAGGAGGTGTGAAACCGTGTAGCTGTATCCGTCTGACGCCCAATTCTTCGCTGTAAAAAAAACGCCACTGTTGACCAAGTTTTGGATAAATACGAGAAAAGAGGTAAAAGGTGTTATCCGCCGTATCGCGAACGTGCGCTATGTCGATAAAACCCCCACGGTGGGTATAAAGCAGTCCGTTTTTTTCCTCACTCAGTCCAACGATATTTTTCACGGCCCCCAACGCACTATCGTTATAGTGATGACGCCCCAGTGAATCTAACGTTAATACATTGCCAATCTGGTAGACAGGGATCGGCACACCTATCGCCCTGACATGAAGATCATAGCCAAACGCGCAGCATGGGCGTAGTGACTCCGGCGGTGCTAAATGGCCGACAACGGGATATGCCTTATGCGCTTGTTTAAGAGTGAGGCCAGGAACTTCCGCGCAGGCAAATCCGGCTACCAGCAGTAAAAACAGAAATCCTTTAGCCATTCAGAATGCCTCCGCAATTTGAAAATAGAATCCTGCACTCTCTCTCCCAAAACCTAAATCCAGGCGGATATTCATGGCGGGCTTCACTTCAAAGCGATAACCGACACCCGCATTAGGTAAGATCGGATGATGTCCCATATCGTCAATGTTTCTGCCTAAAGCTCCTGCGCCCAACCACAACACGTAACCATGTCGCCAGTTGAGTTTTTTTCGATATTCCACCTGCCCACTTACCACATCCTTATCCCGATAACGCCCCTGGTAATACCCCCGCAGACGGCGGTCGTCTCCGGCCATTGATAAACGATCCCACGGCACGTCTCCACGAGTGAAACGTCCCCATAAATCGAACGCCAGCACAGTCCTGTCATCAAGTAAAAGGTAACGATCGTACTGAATCTGTGCTGCCGTAAAATGAGTATCTGAACCAAAAGACGGATCAAACCAGGTGTACTCCAGCTTAAAATAGTGTCCATGCTGTGGCCGCGTGACAACGTCACGCGTGTCGTAACTCAGACTTACACTGGGTCCAGACGATAACGGCGATGTCTGCGCATTATTTAGGCTGAACACGTCCCCCTGATGCGGATCGTCAACGTCCGCCTGCATAGAAGAAAAATCCCAACCCGCGCCGAGATAAACGCGTTCAGCGATTTCTCGCATCAATACAGGATGCAAACTCACGGAGTTGTTGGTGTAATCCTGTTCATTACCCTGGGCTGCGTCGTAGCCAATGCCCCAAAAACCCGTTGGCACTTTGTTCACTGAGCCGTCCACAAACAATCGCCAACGGTCGTCGGTAAAAAAGGTATAACTGCTGATCCCCATTCCCAACGCCCCGCTGGCACTGACATAACCCGTCAAGGAAACAGAAGAGTTCTGAGTTGTTTTATCTGCCGCATCCACCCGGTAGATCCCCGCCACCGCCATGCCAAGACCCAGCTTCAGCTCTGGAGTGTAAAATGGCCCCGGCAACACGCTCCAGTTCACCCCTTTTGCCGGATCGTACTGGTTATCCGCACCCAGCTTCCCGAGGAAAGCGTCAATTGAGGGTTGATCCAATGTTAACGCCTCCGCAGACCAGGTCGTCAGAGCCAATAGCGATGTCAACATGACGCGATAACCGTTCATCAGAAGCGATATTCACCGGCAATAAAGAAGCTATTGCGTTCGTTAAATCCAAACTCCGTCAGGACGTTAAATTGTGGTGTCATTTCAAACTGAGTCCCCAGCAGCATGTTCCACGGAGAGGTCAGATTCTGTTTAACATCAAATCGCCCGTTGCCATCCTGGTTTACGGCCTGGATCAGTGGCTGAAGCTCAGCGGGCATATGCAGATCGGAGAGGCTACCCCTGAACTCCTGCTGCACGTTCTGGTACATACTCCCCACCCAGACGCTCAGATGCGATTCGCCCACCGGCCCCTGAAATTTAAAGCGATACCCAACACGGGGAGACACGGTAAGGGCTGAAATTTTGCCATCCAGAATGTCAAAATCAGTACGGGTATAGTTGGTATCCACCAGGGCAAACCAGTTTTCGTATCCTCCTGCCAAAGTAATACCGGTTCCCCATGTTGTGCCTTTAAAATCGAGAACAAAATCAATATCCTGTAGCTCACCGCTCTGATAAAGCTGATGCACAGATGATGCGATAATGCGGTCAACACCGGTGTAGCGCGAAGGGTCTGCATCTACTGAAACATTCGAGACCGACGATCCGCGTGTGTGCCCTACCAGCCCGTAAATGTTCAAAAACGGGAAGACCCACATGTCCAGACGTAGGTTTTCAGTTTTGCTCTGTTCACGCGTATGGCCGGCATCAATATTGAACATATCGACAGGAATCGGGTGATTGCCAAGCGCCAGTCCGGAAAAACTGATGCTATCGACATCAATATTTTGCCGCATGTTCATATAGCTCAGGTTGATGCCAAACGGTAGCGGAATGGCATATCCCCGCGCCCTGGCCTCCTCGCCCCAAATCGGAAACGTGCTGGCATCAGTTTCAGCTGCGCTGGCCACGCCGGAAACCCACAGCAACGGAACAACCGCGTGGAACCATTTCATTATTTGTCCTCATTCATTCCGCTCATCCCTACAGGCCAGAGCCAACATTAAAATAAACTGCTTGTTCGTTATCGCTAAAAGCGACATCTACACCGGTACGCAGTCCGTATTCGCGCGCAATCAAATATCGAATACCGCTGCCCCAGGCCACTTCTGCGCTACGGTAAAGCTCTGATGTACTGTCTGCCGCACTTCCAGCACCGACAAAACCCAAAACAATCCAACGCGACGACATTTGCCAGGCTAACTGCGTCTGAACGGTACTCACGTCATCCCCCTGGTAGCGATAGCGAGAGATACCACGAAGTTCGATATAAGGGCGCGCCATTGGTGGCAGATGTTTATCCTGCTGCGACAGGGTTTGATAGTCCCCTGCAAGAGAAAGCGTCCAGTCGGCGTTCAGTGGCAGGAAAAACTTGCCTTCGAGCGTCAGCAGGTCGTAGCGATAGTCGCCCCCAAGATAGTGACCGTAGAATTGATACTCGCCGCTAAGAGAAAGCCCGCGTCCGGGCCAAAAGAAGTTATCAGTTGTGTCGTATTCCGCTACCAGCCCCAATGCAGAGGTGATGCTGCTTTCACCCAATAGCTGCCGCCATACCTGGTTGACGAGCGGATTATTGCGGGCGGAGATATCCATCTTTGCCCAGAACTGTGATGCTCCCAGAAAAACGGGAGAATCCCCTGCGCGAAAGAGAAGTTTTTGCATACCGCCATAACCGCGAGTTTCGGTTTCCACGGCCCGGTTATTGCCAAAGCCCAATACGTCACCGGAATATATATCCAGATTGACATCGGCATAGCCTCCTGCAACCAGATAGCGAATGTGGTCATCCTGCCAGGTGTGGCGATGCCCCCCTCCTACAAACCAGGTACCGTTTTGCGTTCCGCCACCGCCAAACGCGCTCATGGCCGGGGGAATAAACTGCCCATCAACCTGTCGTCCCTTGCCATGCAGAAACAGACCGAACAGGCCGCCGCCATAACCAACGGCCGGTTCGGTAATAACCAGCGGAATAGGTAGAAAACCGTACGGGTTTTCTTGTAAATAACGGCTCATGTCCACCATGCCGTCTTCAGGATCAATAAGCCCTGTCGCCATAGCGCGCCAGCACAGCAGAGGAATTAGCAGAAAAAGCCAACGCATTATTTCCCGCCTTCTGGCGGTGTTGCGGGTGCGGTATACCAATTCTCTTTGGCCACCATCACGCTGTTTTCTGGCTGTAGCACAAAATTCGGAGACATAATCTGCACGTTAAATTCGTTGAAGACGTCCTGAATATTGCTATGCAGTTCATTACGGGCATCTGCCAGAGATACATCCGGCAGCAGGCGCACCTGCAATTCATAGGAAATATACCAGTCCATCAGACTCAGCTGACGCACCAACGGCGGCTGTGAAAGATCGATTCCTTTGGCCCGCTTGGCTGCCAACTCCAGCATTGCGTGGACCTGGCGCCAGGGCGTGTCGTAGCCAATGGTAACGCCGACCGTCAGGTTGACGCCGCCGTTGGTGCTTTGCGCGCTAAGGTTAGTAATTTTTCCACTAACCACTACCGCATTTGGCACTGTGACCACGTAATTTTCACGAGTAATAATTTTGGTCGCGAGCATACCAATTTCGCTTACCAACCCCTCGTTGTCCGCTACCCGAATCATGTCGCCTTTGCGCAGCGCGCGCGAATAGATCAAAACCAGTCCGCTCATTGCGTGGTTCATCACCCCGGCCGACCCCAGCGTGAGCATCAGGCCAAAGAAAACGCTGATACCTTTAAACGCCAGTGAATTGGCACCGGGCAAAAAGGGATAGGCTGCAGATAGCGCAAAGAGCCACACCACCACAGAGATCAACTTCCGGGTTGCGCCCACGGTTTCAGGGTGAATTCCAGGCAACTGCAAACGCCCTGCCTCCACCTGGTTGAGAACCACCTTAAGCAGCTTCAGTATGAACGCAGTGATGAGAAAAATGATCAGGACGATCATCAAGCCAGGTAACGCTGAGACAATCGACAATGCAATATCACGCACTACGCGTACAGACCAGTAACCAAGGGACTCTCCCCAGACGCGCGTCCAGGGAAACAGGCTAAAGACCCAACTCAGCCAAACGTAAAGTGCAACGATACCCAGCAGGATCATCAACAGTGCGTACAGGCGTGTCTCGATAGCGCCGATAAAACGCCGCCAACTCTGGGGGATCCAGCTTTTGTTCTCAAAAATGCGACGACGATAAACGCGTCTGACCCAACGCCAGGAACGGTATGCACCGAACCAAAACAGCACCAGTCCCACCAGACCAGCCACCGTTTTCACCGCCGACAGCGCCAGCCAGCCGCTGTTATACTGATCGCTCAATGCAGACCGCTGCGCCTCCATGCGTGCCAGTACGCGCTGAGCCGCCTGGTCGAGCGTAAGATCGTCTCCTTCGTCGAGATCGCCTTGTGTCAGCAACATCACCGGTTTACCGTTCATCACGATAAGCCTTCCCGGCTGGTTATAACGCGTGACCGACACAACCTGTAGCGGTTCGCGAACATCGGCTTCAGTGAAATTTCGTAGCGTATTGCGGATGCGCAGCACCCGTTCTTCTGGCGTGGTAAGGCCGAATTTCGCCTGGAGCATGACAATCGGTTGATGAAAAATATAAACCGTTCGCGCGCGTTCCTTTTCGGTGGGCTCCTGACGAGGTTCCGCCGCATATGTGTTAACAACCAAAGAGGAAAGAAAGCACATTAAAAAAGCGATCACAATCCTGTTCATATTCGCCACCGAAAACACGAGAATTATCGTTATTATTCAAAAAGCCAACGCAAATTTGATTGCTTTTTTTAGCATAGACCAGCCTTTCACTTACGCAATGTTAGTGATAAAGAGATCTTCATTTCATGTGAAAGATGATATTGCTTTTCAAAGGTTCTTTTCCTCATCACTAAATATAAGCGTTCGATTATCCCCTCTGATAAAAAGGTAAATAACGTTTCCCTACGGGGTCAGTCAGCGTATCCATTCGTAAAGAAATAGCTCCTCTTTGACCTGAATAGAGCATTTGGCAGCTATGTATCCGCGTGGTTTGCATCGCGCCCTGGTGCATGAAATTAACTGTCAGTATGTGTTGCATCGATTCAGCATTATGTTGAAATCCAATAATCATAACTTCTTCCATAATTTATTATTAAATAACTTCCAGATGGAATAACCCCTCCGCCTTAATTAAGCTGCATTAAATTAATCACGATGCGAAAGATATGCCCTGCATTATTCATATTTTTGCAGGAATTCTCGAATAGTTATCTTGTGAAAGTAATTAACCTCCATTAGAAAAAATTTGGAGGATTTTTTTCGTGTCTATACTCAAAAGGCTTTCCTAATGAACGGAGTTCCCCACCATGCATAAAAGTGTCCCTTTTAGAAGGACGATGATTGCCAGTGTGCTAACGTTAGCAGCTGGCGCTGTGTCCACTGTTCATGCTGCACCGGCGACATCTACCGCACCGGAAAATGCGCCAAAGCAAGACTCATCTAAACCAAATATTGTCGTTATATTTGGCGATGACATCGGCTACTGGAACCTGAGTACCTACAATCAGGGCACCATGGGATATAAAACCCCAAATATCGACAGCATCGCTGCCGAAGGTGCCAAGTTCACCTCCTACTACGCTGAGCAAAGCTCGACCGCTGGCCGTTCTTCATTCATTACCGGACAAATGCCGTTCCGTACCGGGATGAGTAAGGTGGGGATGCCGGGTGCGCCGCAGGGTCTGCAAAAAGAAGATCCGACCATTGCGAACATCCTGAAGCAACTGGGCTACGCTACTGGCCAGTTTGGTAAAAACCACCTCGGTGATCGCGATGAATTCCTGCCAACCGCGCACGGATTCGATGAGTTCATGGGTAACCTTTACCACCTGAACGCCGAAGAAGAACCGGAGAACCCGGACTACCCGAAAGATCCGGCCTTCCGCAAAGAGTTTGGCCCACGTGGCGTCATTAAGAGCACCGCCGATGGCAAGATTGAAGATACCGGTCCGCTTACCGTCCAGCGTATGAAAACCGTGGACGAAGAAACGCTCGCGGCCAACAACGACTTCATGGAACGTCAGGTTAAAGCCGGTAAGCCATTCTTCACCTGGTTCAATACCACCCGTATGCATAACAAAACGCACCTGAAAGACGGGAGCATTGGTGCTACGGGCCTTGGAACCTACGCCGACGGCATGGTGGAACATGACAAGATGATTGGTGAAGTGCTGCAGAAGATTAAAGATCTCGGCATCGAAGACAATACGATCCTCGTCTATACCACCGATAACGGCCCGATGACAGCAACCTGGCCGGATGCAGGCGAAACGCCTTTCCGCGGCGAGAAGAACACCGGTTGGGAAGGTGGTTTCCGCGTACCTGCGATGATTCGTTGGCCGGGCCACGTTAAGCCAGGCACCATCGTTGACGGCATTTTCGGCAGTAACGACTGGTTCCCTACCCTGGTTGCGGCTGCGGGCGATCCGAACATTAAAAACGAGCTGTTAAAAGGCTACAAAACGCCGTCCATTACCTACAAGGTGCACCTGGATGGCTACAACCAGCTCGACTACCTCCAGGGCAAGGGCCCGAATCAACGTAAAGAGTTCTTCTACTGGAGCGATGACGGCGATCTGCTGGCTATGCGCTACGAGCGTTGGAAAGTTCACTTTATGATTCAGGAGCATACCGGTCTTGATCTGTGGAAATACCCATTCACCAAGTTGCGTACGCCACTGATCTTTGACCTTGAAGTCGATCCGCTGGAGAAAGGCAGCGACGGTATGGGCTACAACTCCTGGTTCTACGACCGTCTGTTCCTGATGGGCGGCGCGCAGAAATACGCGAAAGAGATGCTGGAAACCTTCAAAGAGTTCCCACCGCGTCAGAAACCGGGTTCGTTCACCATTTCCGACGCTTCGGCAATGCTGGAACAAGGCTCTAATATCAATAAATAACCTAAGCCTCCGGGCAGGCTGTTCAGACAGCCTGCCCGTTTTTTGAAGAGTAGTGACGTTTTCTTGTTAGGGGTCTGCTATATGAAGTACAGCACCACACTACCGGTTAAAGCGCTTCCGTCGGCGGAAAAATATGACGGCAAAGGGCCAGAATACAAGCGCCGCTTTCATGTGATGGCCAAGCCCACCGGCTCGACCTGTAACCTTGACTGTTCCTACTGTTTTTACCTGCACAAAGAAGAGCTGCTGCATCAGGACAGACATACTGGCATGAGCGATGAAGTGCTAGAGAATTTCATTCGTCAATACATTGATGGCCAGGACGGCGACCAGGTGGTCTTTTCCTGGCAAGGTGGCGAACCCACATTGATGGGGCTGGAATTCTTCCAGAAAGTAGTCAAATTTCAGAAGCAGTACCAGAAGCCCGGCCAGCGCGTCGAGAACGATTTACAAACTAATGGCGTGTTGTTGAACGACAAATGGGCTGAATTTCTTAAAGAACATCAATTTCTGGTGGGGCTATCCATTGATGGCCCACGAGAACTGCATGACCGCTATCGCGTTACCCGTAGCGGCAAACCGACATTCGACAAAGTGATGGCGGGCGTTGAGGCCCTCAAGCGTCACGGCGTCCCATTTAACGCCCTGGTCACGGTAAACCGCACCAATGCCCGCTTTCCGTTGGAAGTATACCGCTTCGTCACCCGTGAACTGGGCGCAACCTACGTACAGTTTAACCCGTGCGTCGAACCGGTCGATTTCAAGCAAACCGCACCACAGTTCTGGCAGGACGAAAGCATCCCGCTGACCGGTAGCCGCCGCGCGCGCCCTGGCGATCTCGATTCGATCGTCACCGACTGGTCAGTTGACCCGGAGGACTGGGGCACATTTCTGATCGCCGTGTTTGAAGAGTGGGTTAATAACGATCTGGGCCGCGTACAGGTCAATCTGTTCGAAACGGCGGTCGCGCAGACGATGGGAATGCCTGCTCAAATCTGTACCCATTCAGAGTTCTGCGGTAAAGGGCTGGCGATCGAGAAAAACGGCGATATTTTTTCCTGCGATCACTACGTCTATCCCGAGTACCAGATCGGCAATATTGAACATGCCCAGCTTTCACACCTGGCTTTTTCCGAACGGCAAAAAGCCTTCGGCATGGGCAAACGCGACACGCTACCCAACTACTGCAAAACCTGCCCTTATCTGAAGCTGTGCTGGGGCGAATGCCCGAAAAACCGCATTGTCCGCACACCGGACGGCGAGCTGGGGTTGAACTACCTTTGCCCGGGCATTAAAGCCTTTTTTAACTATGCCGAGCCGATTCTGGTGGGCATCACAACCTTACTTAAACGTGATTTTGCAGGGCTACGCCGATGATAAATCGAGAAAAATTATTACAGCTTGAACAACGCATGAACGAGCAGGTTCTCGGTCAGGAAGAGCTGGTGCGCATGCTGATCATCGCCCTGCTTTGTGATGGACACGTTCTGCTGGAAGGCCTACCGGGTCTGGCGAAAACTCGCGCTGTGCGTGAGCTTGCGCGCCACGTTGAGGGGGATTACCGCCGTATTCAGTTCACGCCGGACCTTCTGCCTTCAGACATCACCGGCAGCGAAATCTATCAGCAAAACGCTTCCCGCGAAGAGGATCAGTTCCGCTTCCGCCCTGGCCCGGTGTTCGGCAATATCATTCTCGCCGATGAAATTAACCGCGCCTCGGCGCGCGTGCAGTCCGCTCTGCTGGAAGCCATGGAAGAACGTCACGTAACGGTGGCGGGCAACAGTTGGCCTCTGCCCGGTGTTTTTATGGTCCTTGCCACGCAAAACCCGGTGGATCAGGAAGGAACCTGGCCGCTGCCGGAAGCCCAACTGGACCGTTTTTTGATGAAGGTGCTGGTGCATTACCCGTCTAAAGAAAACGAACAGAAAGTGATGCAACTGGTGCGGAGAGAACAGCAGCAAAAGTACCAACAATTGACGAACGTCACACCGGCCGCACCTGAACAACCCGATGCGCTGATGCTTAGCCAACAAGAAATTGCCGAATGTTGGCAGGCTATTTCCGCCGTTCATGTTTCCTCTACTGTCGAAAACTATATCGTCAATCTGGTGGACTTAAGCCGCCATCCGCAGTCGGTGAGCGATACGCTGGCCGGGTACCTGACCTTTGGCATTAGTCCCCGCGGCACTCTGGCGCTGGAGCGCTGCGGTCGCGCGCAGGCCTGGCTGGAAGGTCGGGATGCGGTGCTGCCAGAAGACATTAAAAAGATAGCCCCGGCCGTGTTGCGCCACCGCCTGATGCTCAGCTACCAGGCCAGCGCCGACAACTGCACGCCGGATGATGCCGTACGGATGCTCCTTGATGCCGTGGTAGCGTGATGAACAGTGCCGTTCGCGTTGACCGCGATACGCTGCTGAAGCTCGCTGGCGATGCGCGAGCCATTGCCAATCCGCCAGGGCAGATCCCACCAGGCGCACTTGGCGGAGAGCGCACATCACGACAGCAAGGTCGCGGGCTGAACTTTGACAGCCTACGTCGCTATCAGCCCGGCGACGACGTCCGGCTGATTGACTGGCAGGCCACCGCGCGCATGCGTACGCCGTGGATTCGCCTGTATAACGAAGAGAAAGAACGTCCCGTGTTCTTGTTGGTCGACCAGCGGCGGGATATGTTTTTTTCGACGCGCGTGCAGACAAAATCCGTCGCTGCGGCTAAAACCGCCGGGCTGCTGGCCTGGCGCAGCTGGCATGACGGCGATCGTTTAGGCGGTATCGTCTTTGGTGACCAGGACTTTTCCCTGCGCAAATGCCGTGCGCCAAACGCTTCACTCCCTGCATTTCTCGACGATTTAGTGCAGTACAACCACGCCGTGGCGGACAACTATCCGCATGAAGCCCCCCATCCGCTCACGCTGGCAGCCATCCTGCGCCACAGCCTGCCGTTGATTCCAAACGGCTGCTGGGTCGCGTTAATCAGCGACTTTCACGATATGGATAGTGAATGCGATGCACTGCTGGCGGCCCTGCGCCGTCGGGGAGAAGTGAGCGCGTTCGTGATGCTCGACGACCTGCATTTGCGCCTGCCTGCTCACGGGCGGCTGGCGGCCCGTTATGAAGGGCAAGAGGCGGCATTTTCACTCTCGCCTACACTACAGGACGGCATCAAACAGAGTATTACAGCGCGGCTTTCGGCGCAGGCGTCGCGCCTCACGCGGCTTGGCGTCCAGGTGAAGCAGATTGTTGTCGCCGGGGATCTGCTCAGACAGCTACAAAAAGGGGTTTAGATGCTGGAGAAAGGATTTACGGTACCCGAACTGGCGGAACCGGTTCTCCCCGATTCACCGTCATGGTTTCCCCTGCCGCCGGGATGGTTCGCTCTGGGCGGCGTCGTGCTTCTCGTGATACTGGTTTTTCTCATCTTTCGCGTCGCCAGATGGCGCCGCAATCTGTGGCGTCGTCAGGCCCTGACTGCCCTCACTCAACCGCAAACGGTGGACAGCTGGCTGCTGCTGATGAAACGTATTTTGCTGGTGCATCAGCCGCGTGAACAGGTTAGCGGTGCGCTGGACCCTGCCCAATGGCTCCCGTCCGTCCCACTGGATAATGCGCTGCGCCAACGTCTTTGCGAACGATACTGTCAACCAGACAACCAGTTGAGTGATGCCGATACCGCGCGGCTGCGTGTGCAGCTTCGCACCTGGCTTGAAGGACTACCCCATGTCTGAATACTTCTCACGCCTGGCGTTCGCCTGGCCATGGGCCTGGCTGCTACTTATCCTACCGTTGGTAGGCCACTTTGTGATGGCCAAAGAGCGCTCACTTAAAGAGTATGTTCGGGTCCCTTTTTTGCCCGGGCTGATCAATGAACTCCAGCTCAATAGCCAGCCTGCCCACAGCAGAAAGTTATCGACCGGGCTGTTCTGGCTGGTCTGGGCGCTGCTGGTCTGCGCGCTTGCCCGCCCGGAATTGCTGACTCCGCCACAACATATTGAAAAACCAATGCGCAACATCATGCTGATTCTGGACGTTTCTGGATCAATGGAAAAAAACGATGTTGCGGGGGGCATTACCCGGCTACAGGCGGTGCAGGAATCGGTTAAAAAATTCGTGGCCGCCCGCAAATCAGATCGTATCGGTCTGGTGATCTTTGCTAACAGCGCCTGGCCATTTGCGCCCGTCAGTGAGGATAAACAGGCGCTGGAAACCCGTATCAATCAGCTTGCGCCAGGCATGGCGGGGCAACAGACGGCGATTGGCGACGCGTTGGGCGTGACGGTGAAACTGTTAGATTCCAGCGGTGATAATGAAGCCAGCAAATTGGCCATTCTTCTGACCGACGGTAACGACACAGCTTCGCAGTTGACACCTCGCCTTGCCGCACAGCTGGCGGCCAGCCATCACGTACAGGTCCACACCATCGCTTTTGGCGACGTCAACAGCAGCGGCGATGACAAGGTGGATTTAGGTCTTTTGCAGGATATCGCCCATACCACCGGCGGGCGCGCATGGACGGCGCAGAACAGCGGTGCGTCGCTGGATGCGGTCTGGCAAGAAATTGACGCCATCACGCCGGTGCAGGTGAAGAGTATTGGCTGGTCATGGCGAATACCGTTGTTTGCCTGGCCTCTCGCTGCCGCACTGGTTTTATTGCTGGCTTTTAATATTTATCGCGCGCTCAGGGAGAGAATGGCATGAGTGATTTTCACTTTTTATACCCCTGGCGTTTGCTGCTGTTGATTCCTGCCATCGCGCTGTGGTGGTTACCCTCTGCCGGGCGTAGCGCCTGGTCACGCATTATGGATAAGTCGCTGGCAAACGCGCTGATCGTCGGGCGACAACGTAAACTTAGTCGGGCGCTGCCGTGGCTGGTGATGCTTGGTGTTATCGCGCTCGCAGGCCCAAGCTGGCAGCGTCAGCTTCCTGCCGCCCTGACGCCAGAAAGCAACGTGATGGTGATTTTGCAGCAGGATACCGCGATGCTTGCCAGCGACCTGCCTCCCAGCAGACATCAGCGGATGCAGACCAAAATTATTTCGCTGATGGAACGCATGCCGGGAACACGCTTTGGCCTGGTGGTCTATAACGCCGGGGCCTGGCTTACCACTCCACTTACCGTCGATACGGCCTTTTACTCGCTGTTCCTGCATGCGCAAACGCCTGCACTATTACCGTCTGGCGAAGGTTCTGGATTACAACATGCGGTCTCGCTGGCAATGCGTAATATGCCCGCCGCGCCGCGCAGCATTATCCTGGTGGCCGATACCTTAAGCGCAGAAGACGCCAGATGGCTTGGCGAACAAAAGACGCCGCTACAAATCTGGGTGCCCGGAACCGCGCAAGGGGGCGCGCTGCCCGAGAAATATGCCGCCAGTGGTACGGATACACGGTTGAACGTTTCGCGCTTCGAGCAGGTGCGCGACGACGGAATTCCGGTCACGCTGGTGACCGCCGATGATGACGACCTGCCCGTGGTACAGAGCCACATCCAGCAAAGCGTCACCGCGCAAAACAATGCCCGCAGCGATTTACACTGGCGGAACGATGGCTGGATGCTAACGCTCCCAATACTTGCCCTGCTGTTAATCTGGCGACGCCAGCTCTTTTGCTGGGTGTTGGTCGCGCCGCTGCTGCTCTGGCAGCCTTCCGGCCACGCCGCCTGGCTGGATGCCTGGATAAGCCCCGATGTGCAGGGGCAGCGTGCGTTCTCCAAAGGGGATTACGCCCGCGCGGCCCAGCATTTTAACGATCCACTCCGGCAAGGTATCGCATGGTATCGGGCGGGAAATTATCCCGCCGCTACCGCCGCGTTCCGACAGGCGGAACAAACCCCGGAAGCACTGCTCTGGACAGGCAATAGCTACGCCCAGCAAAAGCAGTGGCAACAGGCGTTGAACAGCTACGATCGGGCGTTAAGCCTGCGCCCGGACTGGAAGCTGGCGCAGGGTAACCGCGCAAAAATCGCCGCAATCATTATGCAACTGCGACAAAAGGAGCGCGAAAATAAATCGGCTCAGGGAGAAGAAGAAGATTATAAACCCGATGAAATTAAGCACGACCTGAAGCCCCACCAGGGGGCAGAACAAAAGGATATTCAGCCCATTGCCGGAGGGAATCCACAGGTGAATCAGTGGTATGAAAATCTGGCGGTTTCACCTTCTGGGCTGTTAGAAAGCCTCTACCGAACCCAGCCAGGAGAAGACCAATGAAGCTTATCTGGTTATTACTGCTGGCGGTACTTCCCTGCCAGGCGGCAATGACGGTCTCCCGCGAATTGATCGCCCCAGAACACGTTGTCCCTGGCCAGCCGGTGCGGGTAGCGGTAACGTTCTGGACAGATTCCTGGTTTAACCCGCCGCCGCAGTGGCCCGATTTCCCAGTAGAAAATGGCGATATTCTAACCAGCACGTCACCGAATCAATTGCTGACCCGTCACGATGGCGGTACAAGCTGGAGCGGCGTGCGCATGGAACGCCAAATCACTGCATGGGATCAGGGTAAGCTGGATTTACCGGCTTTCGAAATGACATTAACCGCATCCGGGCAAGCACCCGTTACGGTCAAACTGCCTGCACTGGAAACGGCGGTTAGCTGGCCGACAGGTGTCCAACAACCGGACCGTTTTCTGCCCGCTTCCAGCTTTTCGCTCAGCCAGAAGGTCAATATTTACCGCAGTGGTGAAGATAAAACGCTGCGCGCCGGTGACGTAATCGAACGCGTCGTCACAGCCAATGCTACCGATGTGATGCCCGCTCAGATCCCACAGCTGCTGTATGCTATAAACGGCACGCACACCCAACGATTGACACCAGAAAACCGTATGCTGACGTCGGGGCGCGGTGACATTACAGGCGCTGAACGCGTGGAAACACTCCGCTATTTACTGGTTGATGCAGGAGAAATCACACTACCGCCGATTAAATTACGTTGGTGGGATACAACCCATCAGCAATGGCAAATCGCTGAACTGCCCGGCAGTAAATATACCGTTGCCGCTTCACGCACCGCTGGGGCAGAATCTGTGTTAAAAGGCAGCCGCGACACCTTCACATGGTCGACCGTGCTGCTGCTGACGGGCAGCCTCGCTTTACTCGTTCTTATGTTTATTTTCCGCCGCACATTGCTGCGTAGCGCGCGTTATTTATCTCACCGCTGGTGCCGATTCTGGCAGCCGATTTCGTTACCGGGACAAACCCCAGATAACAGGAACTCACAATGAAGCATACGTTAATTACACTGGCTTTATGCGGCCTTTGCAGCACCGCCGCGGCTGAGCCCCTCTCCGCATGGAATGACACGGCAGCCAAACACGCTATTGAAGAATGGGTACAAAATGCCACCAACCCCGATCGTCCAACGTTTATTCCCACTGATAAACGCTACGTCGTATTTGATAATGACGGCACACTGTGGCCGGAAGCGCCGATGACGTTTCAGATCCAGTTCGCGCTGGACGAGATTAAACGTCTTGCCCCAGAAAATCCCAATTGGTCGAACGATCCGCTGGTGCAGGCCGTATTGAAAGACGACCTCAAAAGCGTCGTCGGTTCAGGAGAAAAAGGGCTTATGCACCTGCTATCGCTCACGCACAGTGGCATGACAACGGAGGACTTTACTCAGCGCGTTACCAACTGGGTTTCAACGCATAAAGACCCACGTTTTGGCTGCCAGTATGACCAGATGGGATATCAACCTATGCGTCAGTTGCTGGATTATCTACGAGAGAATGGCTTTAAAACCTGGATTGTTTCCGGCGGCGGGATAGATTTCATGCGCGTGCTCTCGCAAAAAATGTATGGTATTCCGCCAGAACAGGTGATCGGATCGTTCGCGCTCGGCGAATTCGCGTTATCCGGAGATGGGACAACAATCACCAAGACGATGTCGGGAGCCTTCAATGATGACGCGGCGAACAAGCCCGTGGCGATCCACCTGTTTATGGGGCAGCGCCCCGTGGGCGCATTTGGCAATAGCGATGGCGATCTCGCCATGCTGCAGTACACGGCCGCCAATCCGGACGCGAAAACCTTCGGACTGCTGGTCCATCATACCGATGCCGCACGTGAATACGCCTATGATAGTCACCCCCCCGCAAGCGGAAAACTTGTTGATGGATTAACGCAGGCGAAATCGCATGGCTGGACCGTGGTTGATATGAAACAGGACTGGAAGACCGTATTTGACCCGGCGCAGTGCGTCGTGAAATCATCACCATAACGATCAGTTTAAGGCATCAGTCCATGTTCCTAAAAGACGATAACATCTTCTTACGTATCATATTATTACTACTTTCTACCTCTACGCTGTCGAGCTGCACATTAACCCGTGTTTCCGACAGCACACATGCCAAAGAGGTCGATGAGCTGAATGTTATTGGTCTGAGCCTGGAGGGAGCAAGGCAAAGAGCAACTGAAAAAGGTTTTGTGTGCAGCGAATACGGAAACGTGAACACGGTTGTAACCGAACAGGGTGAGCATCGATGGCTACAAACTGAATGCAGCAAGAAAAGTGCAGAGCTGTTCTGCCCGCAAATGCGTTTTGTCGTTCTTAATGTCGATCCCAACACGAATAGAGTCGTTGATGTTGGCAATTATGTTAATCAACACACCTGTTTTTAAAGACAACACCTGCATCTTGTGCTAATTATCGTATCGACTAAAGGACGTTATCTTGCTCATCAGAATCATCATCGCAATGGTCGCATTTGCCGGCAACTCCGTACTTTGCCGACTCGCGTTGAAGGGGATGCATGCTGATGCTATTTCATTCAGCAGCCTCCGGTTGATAAGTGGCGCAATTGCCCTTTTTTTATTTATTGCGATAACATCTGACAGCAGAAAATTTGAGTTCAAGTGGTTAAATGCCCTGCTCCTTTGCATCTATGTTTTTTCATTCTCCATTGCCTATGTTTCTCTCAGCACCGGCGCTGGTGCCCTGCTGCTCTTTGGTACCGTTCAGCTCGTCATGACAGTATGGGGGATAGCTCAGGGAGAAAAGCTCGTAATTTTAAAAATAACAGGAATACTCGGAGCATTGGCTGGAATAGCCATATTGCTGCTTCCTGGTGCAGAACGCCCTTCCTTGTATGCTGCAATAATGATGGTTATTGCTGGGTTAGCCTGGGCGTTCTACAGTATCACAGGGAAAAAAATCACGGATGCTGCTGCTTCTACCGGGGGGAATTTCATCCTGTCAATCCCGGTCGCATTGATTATTCCTCTGTTCTTCCATTCTCATCTTCATATCGATATATATGGATTAGTTCTGGGCGTGCTTTCTGGTGCAATTACATCGGGAGGTGCATATCTGCTGTGGTATTCATTGCTCCCCTTACTCAGGTCCACAACGGCCAGTACTATTCAACTCAGCGTACCTTGTCTGGCCACTCTCGGTGGGATCATATTTTTGGGCGAAACGCTCACCGTCAGAATCCTTCTCGCAAGCGTCATTATTTTGGCTGGAATTGGCTTAGTTATTTTCTCTGATATGAGAAAAGGAGCAAAATAGACTGATTAATTATCGGCAAAGACGATACAGAACATGTTGTGCCAATCGATGATCTGGCGGCAACGCGGGATGCGTAAACTCTTCTGTTTTATTCATACCAAGTCGTATCATCAGATTCTCTGACGGTTTATTCAGCACAGAAGTAAATGAAACGACTTCATTTAGCGCCAGTACGTCAAAAGCAAATGCAAGACTCGCTTGCGCGGCTTCTAACGCCAGACCCTGGTGCCAGTATGCTTTAGCAAGGCGCCAGCCAATTTCGGTACAGGGTGAAAAATGAAATTTATCAGGTTGTGGATGCAACCCCACACAGCCCACAAACTGGTGTGTTTCTTTTAGCTCTACGGCCCAAAATCCCCAGCCGCGTTCTGCAATACCTTCACTAAATCTATCGGCCAGGTTATCGCTTTCAGCTTTCTGTAGCGGCGCGGGGAAATAACGCATCACGTCAGAATCGGCATTGAGTACAGAAAAAGGGGCTCGGTCTTTAGCCTCCCACTGTCGTAATATCAACCTTGATGTTTCCAGCATATTCCTGCCCTTATCATTCATTTTCATATAATCTTCTAAAATAAGTGGCTCATCGGCAAGGTCTTATACCGTCCTTTTCCGACTTTTCCTCTCATACTGGAGATTTATACATGGCCGACTGGAACCCTTCGCTTTATCTGCAATATGCAACTGAACGTTCAAGACCCGCAGCAGAATTACTCAGCCGTGTGGCGTTAGAAAATGTCCGCTCAGTTGTTGATCTTGGTTGTGGTCCGGGAAACAGTACGGCATTGCTGCATCAGCGCTGGCCCACGGCAAAGACAACAGGTGTCGATTCTTCACCTGCTATGTTGAATGAAGCGCGCAACGCATTACCTGACTGCCATTTTATCGAAGCGGATATTAGCCAGTTTAAGCCCGAGCATCCCGTGGATCTGCTTTATGCAAATGCGTCGTTACAGTGGGTGCCCGATCACTATGAATTATTCCCACATTTGGTCTCACAACTGAGTCACAACGGCGTTCTGGCCGTGCAAATGCCGGATAACTGGCTGGAGCCCACGCATGTACTGATGCGCGAAGTGGCTTATGAACAAGATTACCCCGACCGAGGGCGTGCTCCGCTTCCTGGCGTTCACGCCTACTATGATATTTTGACCGAAGCGGGTTGTGATGTGGATATCTGGCGTACAACGTATTATCACATTATGGATTCGCATCAGGCGATTATCGACTGGGTAAGCTCAACGGGACTACGCCCCTGGTTGCAGGATTTGAGCGAAAGCGAGCAGCGTCATTACCTGGCTCGCTACCATGAACTGCTTCAGGATCAATATCCGTTGCAGGAAAACGGCAATATTTTGCTGGCATTTCCGCGGTTGTTTATTGTTGCCAGACGCAATAGTTAAGCGTTTATCATCAGACAGATCACAGGACAGGGCTACCGAGTATGCGCGCCCTCGCCTTTTTATCATAAGGATCTAGTGGCTATGTCAGGCATCTGCTAGTGTCTTGCCACATGTTTCTGACGGGGGTTGTTATGTCTAAAGTCTACATTGGTGGGTGTCTGTGTGGCTCGATCCGCTTCACTGCCAGCAGTCCTAATAATTCCCATACCTGCTCATGCGATATATGCCGGAAACATACGGGGGCCCCGACTGTCGTCTGGATTGAGTTTGATGCAGAAAATGTAGAATGGACGGGAAAAGCCGGAAAACCAACAACCTGGCGCTCATCTGAAACCACCAGTCGGGCTTTTTGCCCTCAGTGCGGTAGTTCCGTGGGCGCCATCGATGACGCTCCGGTCATTGCGCTTTTAGCCGGCGCTTTTGACGATCCTAATGATGAAGATCTGGCGCCGGAGTTTCATTCGTTTTCTGATATGCGGCCAGCATGGTGGGAAACAGAACGAAACTAAGTTAGTTGGTAATGTTTATCCGGCATATGTTTTGCTGGCACATTAGTTTCATCGTTCATTTGCAGTAAATCGATTTCGATTGCATTGCAAATCGCATCCAGCGGCAGATCATTGTTCTCAGTACCAAACGGATCTTCAAGCTCTTCCGCAAGCGCATCGAGCGAGATAAAAGTATAGGAAATAAGCACTGAAATAAACGGCGTCATGTAGTGAAGATCCACCACCAACGCGAATGGCAGCATGATACAAAACAGATAAACAGTGCGATGAAGGATCAAAGTATAAGCAAACGGAACTGGTGTATTCGCGATTCGCTCACAACCTGCCAGTACTGCCGACATATCATTTAATCTGTTGTTTAAACTATGAAATAATATATCGGACAGCTGTCCATCACGTCTGCGTATGGCCAACCACTCCCCCATCAGCAACAAAATGCGGTTTGCTGGCGATTGTGCGGCAAATACCGTCTGCAGATCTTTCTCGCTGAGATATTTCGCCAACGGCTCTGCCTGTGGGTTTCGACGTAATGTCATGCGTAAACAGTGGGCAAATGCGATTTGCAGACGAACAAACTGCCCCAGTTCAGCGTCATCCGGTAAGGTGGTTTTCACCTCGCGAAGTAGCGATCGGGAAGCAATCATCAACTGTCCCCACAGGTGTCTGGCTTCGACATAACGTGAATAGCAGGCGTTATTGCGAAAACCTAAAAAGATAGCAATCGCCACGCCCAGAATACTGAACGGTGCCAGGGTAAATTTAATACCCAACATCGTATACCAGGGCAACATGATGATAACGGCGATGGAGAGCAGGAAGTTCAGCAGCAACCGTGAGAATATTTTAGATAATACTGAACCATGCCAGACGAATATCAGGCGCAGCCAGTGTTGTTGGGGACGAACGATCATGGTTATCTTCGGGAAAATGTGAAATCCGTCACATTAGACGCGATAGCGATCAATGTTGCAAGTTAATCGCAACATTAACCCAACAACTTTTGCCCTGCTTAAAATGAAGCCGCACCTAAGTCACAGACCGGGTTTATGATATAAACCACACAGTATGTTGTAACTAATGTATATCCAGAAAAAACCCGGCCTGAGCCGGGTTGTCGGTAGTCGTCTTAGCAAAGTGGCTTAACGGCTTCACGCATACCTTTTGCCAGAATGGTATCCAGATCGGCAGAGACCTGTTCCACCAGTCCAGAAACCTGCGTCAGATCTTGTTCCCAGTGTTCTTTGACACCCAGTACAGATTTGACCAACGCTTCGGTACTTATCTGGCGATCGCGATGCTGGGACCACAGCTGTTGAAAACGTTCTATCCAGTGCGCATCATCCTGAACCGGATAAGACTCACCGTTGCGCTCTCCACGATAAAAAGCAATTAACGCGGCAAGCGCAAACGTCAAACGCGCCGGCAGCTTACCGCTGGCCTGTTGCCCTGCCAGCAGTTGCGGCAATATACGGGTGCGGAATTTGGTCATGCCATTCAGGGCAATCGACAGCAGCTGATGTTTTATATACGGGTTGCAGAATCGACCGGTTACCGCGCTGGCGAAAGAAGCTAACTCATCACGTGGCAAATCCAGTACCGGAATGATCTCTTCATAGATCGCTTTCTCCACGAAAGCACAAATCTCAGCGTCATTCATCGCCTCACCCACGGTGTCCAACCCTGCCTGCCAGGCAACAGGGACCAGCGCGGTGTGAGCACCGTTGAGAATCGCCACTTTGCGCTCTTTGTACGGTTTGATGTCATCCACGATCAGGACATTCAGCGGATACTTATCCAGACGTAGTTCTGCGGCTAATGACTTCGGCCCCTGAATGACAAACAGATAGAAATGTTCTGCGGTATCGAGGAAAGCATCATGATAGCCCAGTTCAGCTTCGAGCTTAGCTACCTCATCACGCGGATAGCCGGTAACAATACGGTCCACCAGCGTGGAGCAAAATGCATTGGCCTGATCCAGCCACTGAATAAACGCTTCCGGCAGCGCCCATTCCTGAGCGTAGCGCAGAACCAGTTCACGCAGCGCATCACCGTTATAATCAATCAGTTCGCAAGGGATGATAATCCAGCCTTTATCCAATGCGCCGTTAAAATAGCTGAAGCGTTCGAACAGCAGACGCGTCAGTTTAGCCGGATAACTAACCGCTGGCGCGTCGTCAAACTTATCGCCCGCGTGGTAACTGATACCTGCTTCCGTGGTGTTAGAGAACACAAAACGCATATCAGGATTATGCGCCAGCTTCAGGAACTCATCGTATTCGCTATAGACGCTGATTTCACGGTTAACTGAACGAATTAGACGGGCATCACTGACGGCCTCGCCCTTCTCATTCAAACCACGAATGATAGTGGTATAGAGGCCATCCTGCGTACTCAGCGATGGCGGGAAGGAACTTTCGATAGGACGAACAATGACCACACCAGCGTTCAGATCGGTATGCTCGTTCAGCAGATCTACCTGCCAGTCTACAAAGGCGCGCAGGAAGTTTCCTTCACCAAACTGAATAATGCGTTCAGGATACTGAGCACCGGGGAAATCGCGACGATTTAGTGTTTGCACAATGGGTTCCCTTTATGATTAGTCATACAACCTGATTGAATTGGTCCAATAGGTTAGCAAACTTTAATACATTGAAACCCTGTTTTGATCAATCCCCGGCGACAAATTAGAGCGTTTTATAGAAAAGTGTGGTTCCGGTCAGCATCCCATCGGGCATTTGGGCATAGTCAGGTATCACCCCTACCTTTTTCCACCCACAATTGTGGTAGAACAACTCCGCACCACTGCCCGTCGCCGTATCAAGCACCAGCAGCGTTTTACCTTGTTGACGCGCGCAACTTTCCAGTTCGTTCATCAATTCACGGGCCAGGCCACCGCGTCGCGCTGAGGGGTGAACCAGCAGTTTGGCGACATCAGCACGATGAGGTTGATTTTCGGGTTGATCGATAATGAGTTGGACGGTACCGACAAGCACCCCCTGCGCATTCTGCATACCAAGAACGATCCGTTCTCCGCGAGAAACACTTTGCGCGACCTTCATCCAGAAAGGCTCTGATTTTTCGCGATTAAAGGGCAGCATAAAACTGATGGAGGCGCCGTCATTGACGCACTGTTCAAGAACATCGCTGAGCTCGTCGATTCTCGACAGAATCTGTGCCGCGCTCAGCACAAAGCAGGGTTTGCCGGAAGCCATGGTTTCTCCTTAGATTGACCCCTTCATACTGCTTTTAACAATTACACAACTCAAGGGGGCATATCATAGGATAATGTTATCTATGGCTTGTTCATTTGGAGCACTAACCAGTGGTAAATAACCGTGACAACGTAACGTTGCTGTTCATCGTTTAGCGCTACACCCTGAGGTATATCATGCCATTTCGCCAGACACCCTCGACAGCACGTCGCCGTAGCATGTTGAGCAATAAATACCGGGTGACCACGCATAGGAGTCTGTTTTCCATCATTGGCGGGAAACGCAGGTGCCAGTCGTTTAGCTATAAAATCCGCAGCATGTTGTTCGATAACTGGCGCCCCTTTATCCAGACAATACTGCCTTTCTTTCTGACCAAGACGAAACCGCGAGCGAAACGTTGATTTCGCCAGCCGGGCAAAAAGAGGATCGAGCGTTTTCATCAGTAAACCGAGCGCCCCAGCTGTTGTGTTAATTGCTCCAGCACGGCGATACCGGCCAGTGAGTTTCCCGCCGGATCCAGTTCCGGACTCCAGACAGCAATCGCCATCTCGTGTGGCACGATCGCCACGATGCCGCCACCCACACCTGATTTCGCCGGAAGCCCGACCCGCCAGGCAAATTCCCCTGCGTTCTGATACATGCCGCTGGTCGCCATCAGCGCATTGATCTGCCGGGCCTGCATCGGTGTGACCACAGGCTCAGCAAGATGAAATGCATGCCCTTGATTTGCCAAAAAGACAAAAGTCCGCGCCAGTTCCACACAGCTCATTTTCAGCGCGCAGTAGTGAAAATAGTTCTGCAAAACGGTGGGCACGTCATGGTGAAAATTGCCGAAGGATTTCATCAGCCAGGCAATAGCGGCGTTACGCGCCGAGTGCTCAAACTCCGATCGCGCGACCGTCGCATCATAGGCGATATCCGAAACGCCGCTTAATGCCCGCACCACTTCCAGCATCCGTTGACGCGGAGCGCTTAGACGCCCTTGCAGCATATCGCAAACCACCAGCGCCCCGGCATTAATAAAGGGATTGCGAGGGATACCCTGCTCCATTTCCAACTGCACCAGGGAGTTAAAAGGATGACCGGAAGGATCTTTGCCGACGCGCTGCCAGATCTCCTCTTCCTGATAGTGACGCATCGCCACGACCAGACTGAGCACCTTTGAAATCGACTGTATAGAAAAACGTTCTTGCGCATCTCCCGCCTGATAGTGCTGTCCATCAACGGTACAGATAGCAATACCCAGTTTTGAACCGTCGACGGAGGCTAATGCCGGAATGTAATCAGCGACTTTACCCTGACCAATCAGCGGACGAACCTGCTGCACAATGGTCTCTAAAATTGAATTGTCCATGGCCCTGGCCACAACATGCTCCTTGCTCGCAGGTATGAAAGGCCTGCGAGTATAACAGAGCTGAATACGCAGCGTCAGGCCGGAAGGCGGAATCTGGCCACGGCCTGCATAAGCTGGTTAGATTCATGGTGAAGCTGTAAGGAAGAATCAGATGCAGCATTCACCAGATCACTGGTTTGTCGGGCTTCGCCGTTCAGGACATGGAGCTGACGGGTTAACTGGTGAATACTGTTCCCCTGATTTAACGTTGCAGTCGAAATGTCGTTCAGTAACGCGCCGAGGTTTTCCACCAGTGCGATAACCTGCTGCAAATTCTTATCCAGTCCGTTAACCGCGTGAAAGCCCTCTTCAATGCCCTGTAACGAGTGTTTAATCAGTGTCTGAATGTTTTGCGTAGACTGACCGCTTTTCCGCGCCAGCAGCCCAACTTCTTTCGCAACCACGGCAAACCCGCGCCCTTGCTCCCCGGCATGTGCTGCCTCGATTGCGGCGTTGAGAGCCAGGATATTTGTCTGAAATGCAATGTTGTCGATAAGCGTTGTAATCCCTCGCATTTCAGACGAGCGAGTCACAATCGCCTGCATTGACGCATTTACCGTCGCCATCATTCGGTCTCCACCTGCCGCAATATCACGCGCCTGCACTGCGCGTTGATTCGCCAGTTCAGCAAAGCCACTGTTATCCTCAACATGCGTTTCCAGAACCGAAATATGCGATGTCACAGTGCTCAACTCTTCACTTTGTTTTGCCGACTGCTGGTATAGTTGTTTATTGTTCTGCGCAAGTTCGTTGATATTTCCTACCATTGCGGTGGTGGCATCATTCACCTGCCGCACCAGCGCGCAGAGCCCCTGCTGCATTGCAGCAATACGCGAACTTAATTGCGTCACTTCCCGATTAAACTGACTCACCTGCGGGGCTGGCCGAGAAAGATCACCCGCCGCTAAAATATCGATATGATCGATCAGCCGTCGCAGCGGCATAATCACCCAACGGAACATACTACGCCAGACCAGAAAGGCGATAACCACCAGCACCAGAGGAATAAACAAAAATAGATTCTGTAAACGCTCAAGACTGGTCAACAGCTGCTGACGCCCAGCTTCCGCATGTCGCCCACTGTCCTGCTGAAAGCGCGCGTAATTACCGTTAAAGTCTGTCTGAAAGGCCTGCACGGGTACGGCAAAAAACGCATCAATGGAACCTGACTGCATCAGCCCATCCGCCTGCTCCTGAATACCGCTATAAAAACGCTGATAGCTCTCAGTTAGATCCGGATCCGACTGCGGCTTCATATCCCGCCAGGCATCCCATGCACTTTTTGACTGCGCCAGCGCCCGATACGCCTCTTCCATTAACGGACGCCAACTCCCGTCCGAACCGGTGGCGGCATCCTGCATAAAATAAATTCCCGCACGGTTAAGTAAATCGCTGGCAGATAATAACGCCACCCGCGCTTCATCGACCTTTGCCTGCTGCAAAAGCGCGAGTTGATTACGCCCTTCATTATGCTGTGCGTCGCTGACTGAGGCCGAGAGCATCAAGGAGGACACGACCTGCAAAACAGAGAACAGCGCAATAATGCAAAAAATGCCGGTTAACAGACCGAACTGACGGGGTATTAGACGATGGAAAATTTGCGTTATGTTCATATTACTCTTCTGTATCAAAGCGTTAGCTGCGAGTGTACGGAGAGTAAATGACAGAAAAATTGCAGAAATAAGACAGGTGCCCCCAGCGGAGGCACCCACACCATCAAAGGCGGTTTTTCCAGACGGTCTGCACGTTACAAAACTCATGCAGGCCAAAGTGAGAAAGTTCGCGGCCAAAGCCACTTTTCTTCACACCACCAAACGCAACGCGAGCATCGCTGGCGCTGTAACCATTGATAAATACGCCACCACACTCCAGGCGTGACGCCATCTTCTGCGCCAGCGCTTCATCTGCAGTAAACACCGTGGCGGATAAGCCGAAATCACTGTCATTCGCCAGCGCTAAGGCATGTTCAGCATTCTTCGCCACGGTAATTGCCGCAACCGGACCAAACAGCTCCTGGCGGAACGCCGTCATCTCTGGAGTGACATCGCCCAGTACCGTCACGGCATAGTAATTGCCCTGACCCGCAATTTTATCCCCGCCGAGAAGTAACCGTGCCCCTTCGGAAAGGGTGGCTTCTACCTGCTGGTGCAGCTCATCACGCAGATCAAATCGCGCCATCGGCCCCAGATCGTTTTCTTCGTTCAGCGGATCACCCATTTTGAGCTCGCTCGCAGCGGCCACAAAGCGTGAAGTAAATTCTGCCGCAATCCCTTCTTCGATAATAAAGCGCTTGGCTGCCGCACAAACCTGCCCGGTGTTCTGATAACGCCCAGCGACCGCTGCCTTAACGGCCAGATCGAGGTCAGCATCATTGAGGACAATAAACGGATCGGAGCCGCCCAGTTCAAGCACACATTTTTTCAGCGCGGCACCCGCCTGGGCGCCAATCGCCGCACCGGCACGTACACTGCCTGTCACCGTTACCGCCGTAATACGCGGGTCATTGATCATCTGACTGACCCCGGCGTTATCGGCATTCACCCAACCGTAAACCCCCGCAGGTACACCCGCATCAGCGAAAACCTGCGCAATAATTGCAGCACAGCCGGTTACGTTAGGCGCATGCTTTAACAGGTAACCATTTCCGGCCAACAGAATCGGGACGGCACCTCGCATTACCTGCCAGAGCGGGAAGTTCCACGGCATGATCGCCAGAATGGTTCCTACCGGACGATATTCAATCACCGCCTGATTATTCTCCACCAGCGTAGGTTCCGGATTGAGCATCGCCGGTCCATGCTCGGCGTACCAGTCACACAATGCAGCTGACTTGGCGACTTCAGCACGCGCCTGCTTAATGGGTTTACCCATTTCACGTGAGATACACCGCGCCATCTCTTCCGCACGATGGCGCAGAGCTTGCCCGATCTGGCGCAGCGTTTGCGCACGGTGCTCAACGGAAGTATGTTTCCATTCGCTATAGCCATTCGCGGCAAGGTTCAGCGCATGATCAATCTCTTCCGCGCTGGCCCACGGCATCGCCGTCAGCCTTTCACCGCTGGCAGGGTCAATGGAAATCGCATGTGTTGCTGCTGTGATAGTCATAAGTGCCTCTTTTTATCGCAGGGTATGGTTATATCATGAGCATATTTACTCTTTCTGAAAAATGAATAATATTAACCATACCATTCACGAATAGAGAAGATTATGGATCTGACGCAGCTGGAAATGTTCAATGCCGTCGCGGAGACTGGCAGTATTACACAGGCCGCCGCGAAAGTGCATCGCGTGCCATCCAATCTCACCACCCGTATACGTCAGCTTGAAGCCGACCTGGGCGTTGATCTGTTTATTCGTGAAAACCAGCGCCTGCGGCTTTCCCCATCCGGGCACAACTTTTTGCGCTACAGCCAGCGGATCCTGGCACTGGTTGAGGAAGCCAGGATGGTCGTCGCCGGGGATGAGCCACAAGGACTCTTCTCTCTCGGCTCGCTTGAAAGTACAGCAGCAGTACGCATCCCCGCCACGCTGGCTGAATATAACCAGCGTTACCCCAAAATTCAGTTCGCGCTGGCGACAGGTCCTTCAGGCACAATGCTGGACGGCGTACTCGACGGTACATTGAACGCGGCCTTTGTCGATGGCCCGATTACCCATCCGGGACTTGAAGGAATGCCGGTCTACCGTGAAGAGATGATGATCGTGACGCCGCACGGCCATCCCCCCATTCAGCGGGCCAGCGACGTCAACGGTTGCAGTATTTACGCCTTTCGCGCCAACTGTTCCTATCGCCGCCATTTTGAAAGCTGGTTTCATGCCGATCGCGCCATGCCCGGCACCATTCATGAAATGGAGTCATATCATGGCATGCTGGCCTGCGTCATTGCCGGCGCGGGTATCGCACTAATCCCGCGATCGATGCTGGAGAGTATGCCAGGGCATCATCAGGTCAACGCCTGGCCGCTAAGCGAGAACTGGCGCTGGCTGAATACATGGCTGGTCTGGCGCAGAGGTGCAATGACACGTCAGCTGGAAGCGTTTATTGAGGTGTTGAACCCTCAGTTATCACAGAGCCCGGAGTAACTGGCAATCCTCAAAGAACATGAATACCTGTAAATCCGGGTGAAGTCATACGCCCGGAATTTCATTATTATTGAAATACTTAAAAATCCGAGGAATGTTCGGCAGCACATTGTGGCGCCCTGCCAATGAAATGAGATCCATATCACAAAATGATTGTATTTTCGCCAGCAAACGTTTTAAGATCGTGGCCTTACCTTTTCGCAGCTAATCCTCTTATTTGATATGACAACAGACACTGTTTCCCGCAAGGTCGCGTGGCTACGGGTAGTTACGCTTGCCATTGCCGGTTTTATTTTCAATACCACCGAGTTTGTCCCTGTCGGCTTGCTGTCCGACATCGCACAAAGCTTCAATATGCAGACCGCTCAGGTCGGGATCATGCTGACGATCTACGCCTGGGTTGTCGCCCTGATGTCGCTCCCTTTTATGTTACTTACCAGTCAGGTGGAGCGCCGAAAACTGCTGATCTGTCTGTTTGTTGTGTTTATCGCCAGCCATGTGCTCTCTTTCCTGGCATGGAATTTTACCGTGCTGGTAATTAGCCGTATTGGTATTGCTTTTGCGCACGCTATTTTCTGGTCGATTACCGCATCGCTGGCGATCCGCCTGGCCCCTGCCGGTAAACGTGCACAGGCTCTCAGCCTGATTGCCACTGGCACCGCACTGGCGATGGTGTTGGGGCTGCCAATCGGGCGTATCGTCGGTCAGTATTTTGGCTGGCGCACGACCTTCTTCGCCATCGGTATGGGGGCGTTAGTTACCTTGCTTTGCCTGATAAAGCTCCTGCCCAAACTACCCAGTGAGCACTCCGGCTCTTTAAAAAGCCTGCCGGTGTTATTCCATCGTCCGGCATTGATGAGTCTGTATCTACTGACGGTGATTGTGGTCACCGCACATTACACGGCCTACAGCTATATCGAGCCGTTTGTGCAGACCGTCGCGGGTCTGAGCGCAAACTTTGCTACCGTGCTGTTGCTGGTTCTGGGTGGCGCGGGAATTGTCGGTAGCGTCATTTTCGGTAAGCTGGGGAATCTGCATGCGTCAGTGCTGATTAGCAGTGCCATTGCCCTGTTGACGGTATGTTTGGTGCTGTTACTTCCCGCTGCTGACAGCGAAATGCACCTTGCTGTCCTGAGTATTTTCTGGGGCGTCGCCATCATGCTGATAGGTCTGGGAATGCAGGTGAAAGTGCTGGCGCTTGCTCCGGATGCGACTGACGTCGCAATGGCACTATTCTCAGGTATCTTTAATATCGGTATTGGCGCTGGTGCGCTGGTAGGCAATCAGGTGAGTTTACACTGGTCGATGTCTACAATTGGTTACGTCGGCGCAGTGCCTGCCGTTGCCGCGTTGATATGGTCGGTGATTATCTTTCGTAAATGGCCGGTATCGTTGGAAGAACAGCCTCAGCATTCGTGAAAAATGTGCCCGGTAGACATTAACGATTACCGGGCACAGCGTTCTAAGCGTAGGTTTTAATAATTTCCAGCACGCCGTTAATAATAAACTGCACGCCCATACACACCAGTAAGAAGCCCATCAAACGAGAAATCGCTTCGATACCACCTTTGCCGACGAGGCGCATGATCCCCCCGGAACTGCGCAAACAGCCCCACAGGATAATCCCAACAACCGCAAAAATAATCGGCGGTGCAACCATGATCACCCAGTCCGGAAATTCGGAACCATGACGCACGGTTGACGCGGAACTGATGATCATCGCAATCGTCCCCGGACCGGCAGTGCTTGGCATAGCCAGCGGTACAAAGGCGATATTGGCAGTCGGCTCGTCTTCCAGCTCTTCTGACTTGCTTCTCGCTTCCGGAGAATCATGCGCCTTCTGCTGCGGAAACAGCATCCGGAAGCCGATAAACGCAACGATTAACCCACCCGCAATACGTAGTCCGGGAATCGAAATCCCGAAGGTATTCATCACAAGTTGCCCGGCATAGTACGCCACCATCATGATGGCAAACACGTAAACGGACGCCATGAGTGACTGACGGTTACGCTCTGCGCTGTTCATATTGCCGGCAAGGCCAAGGAACAACGCTACGGTGGTTAACGGGTTTGCCAACGGTAACAGGACTACCAGCCCAAGTCCTATCGCTTTAAACAAGTCCATCATAATGTCATCTTTCCTGTGCGTTAATCGTCAACGGCAAGTATACGGTGAAATCCGCGAGATAAGCCATTTTCGCGATGTAAGGATTCATTTTTCATCCACGCGTATAAACCATAATTATCAGATCGTTAAAATTACACCCATTGGGCGTTGAGTCTGATGATTTAACAAAACGTGGCATTTGCTGACTCATTCATTTGACTTATATTTGCCTAAGCAATAATATCAGCCGTGACTAATTACTTGCCAGGGCAACCATTGTGAAAAACACCAGTGATCTGTTTAACGAAATCATCCCACTGGGTCGTTTGATCTATATGGTTAATCAGAAAAAAGATCGTTTGCTAAACGACTATCTGTCACCGCTGGATATCACGGCATCGCAGTTCAAGGTGCTCTGCTCCATCCGTTGCGCGGTGTGCATCACCCCTGTCGAATTGAAAAAAGTGCTGTCTGTCGACCTTGGCGCCCTGACGCGAATGCTGGACAGACTGGCCTGTAAAGGCTGGATCGAAAGGCTTCCGAATCCACATGACAAGCGTGGCGTGCTGGTGAAACTCACTGAGCATGGCGCAGCAATTTGCGAGCAGTGTCATCAATTAGTAGGGCAAGACCTGCACCAGGAACTAACAAAAAACTTAACGGCGGATGAAGTAGCCACACTTGAGCACTTGCTTAAGAGAATCCTGCCGTAAACAGAAAGAGGTATGACGATGTCCAGACGCAATACTGACACAATCACTATTCATAGCATTTTGGACTGGATCGAAAATAACCTTGAATCGCCGCTCTCGCTGGAAAAAGTGTCAGAGCGTTCAGGTTACTCCAAATGGCACCTGCAACGGATGTTTAAAAAAGAAACCGGTCATTCACTGGGTCAATACATTCGCAGCCGTAAAATGACTGAAATAGCGCAAAAATTAAAAGAGAGTAACGAGCCCATTCTTTATCTGGCAGAGCGTTACGGTTTTGAGTCTCAGCAGACGCTGACCCGGACATTCAAAAACTATTTTGATGTTCCGCCGCATAAGTACCGTATGACGAATATGCACGGCGAATCACGCTATTTGCTTCCACTCAATCAATGTAATTGCTAATCGCCAGTTAACGACGTAACCGAGGAAATCATGAAACTTCTGTCTTATGCAATGCTGGCCCTGATGTTTGTTATTTCGGGCCAGAGCATGGCGGAACAGACCGCGCAACCTGCCACCCAGAACAGTCGCGACGCGATGATTATGCCCCCTGCGCACGATCAGTCCCCGTTCGATTTTAATCATATGGGTGCAGGCAGCGACAAGTCCGACGAATTAGGTGTGCCTTATTACAATATGCGCAACCTGTAATTATATTGCCCCGCCACTGCGGGGCTTTTTTTAGCCCCTCACCGACGCAACCTTACTCAACCGAAAGCCAAACACATTGATATACAACCCTGCCATGATCAGTAGCGCACCGAGCAGTTGCAATCCGGTCAGCGTTTCATCCAGCAGCACGACCGCACTCGCCAGTCCAACGACCGGCACCAGCAGCGACAACGGCGCGACACGCCAGGTTTCATAGCGTCCGAGTAACGAACCCCAGATACCGTAACCCACAATGGTCGCCACAAACGCCAGATAAACCAGTGAAAGAATAGTGGTCATATCTATCTCCACCAGACTGTGGGTCATTTGCGTTGGACCATCCAGAAGCCATGATGCCAGGAAGAACGGAACAATGGGAATTAACGCGCTCCATACCACCAACGACATAACGGCCGGACGCGATGTATGCTGCATGATTTTTTTGTTAAAGATATTGCCGCAGGCCCAGCTTAGCGCCGCCGCCAGCGTCAGCATAAAACCGAGCATGCCAACATGCTGACCATTCAGACTGGCCTCAATCAGTACCAGCACGCCAAATACCGCCAGCGCAATCCCAACCAATTGTTTACCCTGCAGACGCTCACCGAAAGCAAATGCGCCCAGAACAATGGTAAAAAACGCCTGAGCCTGCAATACCAGAGAAGCTAACCCTGCAGGCATGCCGAATTTGATAGCGCTAAAGAGAAATGCGAACTGCCCAAAACTGATGGTCAGGCCATAGCCGAGCAATAACGAAAGTGGGATTTTCGGCCTGGCAACAAAGAGTATTGCCGGAAACGCCACCAGTAAAAAACGCAATCCCGCCAACATTAGCGGTGGCATATTGTGCAGACCCACTTTAATAACGACAAAGTTCAGTCCCCAAACCACGACAACCAGTAACGCTAACAACCCGTCTTTACGCGACATACCACCGCCCCTGCAAATATTAAATTTTTGTAAACAAGTTAAAGTAACGGAAATCGTTGTGCCGTAACAGATCATTATTTCAGGTAGGCCACGCAAGGCATTTTCGGACAACTTATTGAGTGTACATCACAGTTTTGACATGCTATTTGTTTCTTATATCTAAAAAAAACATAACAACATGCATTGTCGGGCAGGCAAATGAATATCTCCTTGAGAAGGTCCACTCTCGCGTTACTCGCGTCATCTTTGTTATTAACAATTGGCCGTGGCGCCACTCTGCCATTTATGACGATTTACCTCAGTCGGCAGTATCATCTGAGCGTTGACCTGATCGGCTATGCGATGACGGTCGCGCTGACCATTGGCGTGGTGTTCAGCCTTGGCTTTGGTATTCTGGCCGACAAGTTCGATAAAAAACGCTATATGCTGCTGGCAATTTGTGGCTTTGCTTCTGGCTTTATTGCAATCCCGCTGGTGCATAACGTGGCGGTAGTGGTTTTACTCTTTGCCCTGATCAACTGTGCCTACTCCGTCTTCGCCACGGTGCTGAAGGCCTGGTTTGCCGATAATCTGTCTGCCACCAACAAGACTAAAATTTTCTCGCTTAACTATACCGTGCTGAATATTGGCTGGACCGTTGGTCCACCGCTGGGCACTCTACTGGTGATGCAAAGCATTAACCTGCCATTCTGGCTGGCTGCCGCCTGTTCAGCATTGCCACTGGTGTTTATCCAGACCTGGGTAAAACGTTCGACAGCACCATCAGAAGGTTTAAACGCCGCGGTGTGGTCCCCTTCGGTACTCCTGCGCGACCGGGCATTATTTTGGTTTACGTTATCGGCCTTTCTGGCATCGTTTGTTGGCGGTGCTTTTGCGTCCTGTATTTCGCAATACGTTATGGTGGTAGCGGATGGCGATTTTGCCGAGAAAGTGGTAGCAGTCGTCCTGCCCGTTAACGCCGCCATCGTAGTATCACTGCAATACGCACTTGGTCGCAGGCTCACCGCCACGAATATCCGCCCGTTGATGACAGTGGGTACAGTCTTCTTTGTCGTTGGCCTGGTCGGTTTCGCTTTCTCCGGCAACAGTCTGTTGTTATGGGGAATTTCTGCTGCGTTTTTCACTATCGGCGAAGTCATTTACGCGCCGGGTGAATACATGCTTATCGACAACATCGCGCCAGCAGGCATGAAAGCCAGCTATTTTTCCGCCCAGTCGTTGGGCTGGCTTGGCGCAGCGGTTAACCCATTAGTCAGCGGCGTCATTTTAACCACATTGCCGCCATGGTCGCTGTTTGTCGCGCTGATAGTGGCGATCGTTCTTGCCTGGGCGCTCATGATAAAAGGCATGCGCGCCAAGCCCTGGGGGCAGACGGTGGTCTGCTGATGAGTATAGCGACAGAGCCGAAGCCGCTCTGTCGCATACCTCAGATTGCAACCAGTCCCCGAACGCCCTCGGCCTCCATATTTTTACCATCGCCGCTTTGAATAATGCTGCCCCGCGACATGAGCAGGTATTTGTCGGCCAGCTGCTGCGCAAAATCGTAGAATTGCTCCACCAGCAATATAGCCATATCCCCCCGGTGCGCCAGTTGAGAAATCACCTGACCAATCTCTTTAATCACCGACGGCTGGATCCCTTCCGTTGGCTCATCAAGAATCAACAACTGTGGGCGACTTGCCAGCGCTCGTCCAATGGCCAGTTGCTGCTGTTGCCCGCCGGACAAATCTCCGCCACGCCGATGCTTCATCTCCTGTAAAACTGGAAAGAGCGCGTAAATATCATCAGGCACATGTCGGGCCTCCGGTGCTGAAAAACGGGAAAGACCGAGCAGCAGATTCTCTTCGACCGTCAAACGCGGAAAAATATCACGCCCCTGTGGGACATACGCCACACCGGCTCTGACCCGCTGGTGTGGCTTCCAGTGAGTGACATTTTTATCCTGCCAGAGTACGCTTCCGCTACGGGCCGGAATAAGCCCCATCAGACACTTTAGTAGTGTTGTTTTCCCCACGCCGTTACGCCCCAGCAAGCATGTCACCTCACCGATACGCGCTTCAAAGCTCACCCCGCGCAGAATATGGCTGCCACCATAATATTGATTCAGTTCTTTCACCTGCAGCATGTAAACTCCTTAACGCCCGAGATAGACTTCAATAACCTGCTCGTTGGCCTGCACATCGCGAAGACTCCCCTGAGCGAGGACACGTCCCTGATGTAATACTGTGACGCGATCGGCAATGGTTTCGACAAATCCCATATCGTGCTCAACAACCATCAGAGAGTGCTTACCGGCAAGCTGGCGAAACAGCTCCGCCGTGTATTCCGTTTCCGCATCCGTCATCCCCGCCGCGGGCTCATCCAGTAGCAGTAAATGCGGCTCCTGTACCAGCAGCATGCCAATTTCGAGAAACTGTTTTTGCCCATGCGAAAGCAGACCGGCGCGGCGGGCCCGCTCATTACCCAGCCGCAACAGCGCCAGTACTTCATCAATACGATCCCGTTGTTCGCCTGAGAGTCGTGCCCGTAGTGACCCCCAGACAGATTTATCATTTTTCAGCGCCAG
The DNA here is from genome assembly GCF_030332375.1 of Citrobacter sp. Cpo148. NCBI lineage: Bacteria > Pseudomonadati > Pseudomonadota > Gammaproteobacteria > Enterobacterales > Enterobacteriaceae > Citrobacter > Citrobacter sp. Cpo148. The sequence goes on along the minus strand of NZ_JAOWHY010000043.1, from coordinate 350,150 downwards.
CTCCAGGTTCTCTTCCACCGTTAATGCTTCAAATACCGTGGGCTTTTGAAATTTCCGTCCAATCCCCTGACGCGCGATGGCAATGGGATCGAGCGTTGTTAAATCGGTCGACTGATCGTATATCGCACGACCACTTTGCGGTCTGGTTTTACCGGTTATGACATCCATTAACGTCGTCTTCCCGGCGCCGTTAGGGCCAATAATACAGCGCAGCTCCCCGACGCCAATATTGAGCGAGAGATCCGTTAACGCCTGGAATCCGTCGAAATTAACGTTAATTTTTTCCAGTTGGAGTACCGGGTCCGTTTGTTCGCGAAACCGATCGCCAGGCATCTGGCGAGTAAAAAGTCCTTCATCCGGCTGCATTATTTGTCTCCTTTGCGAAACAGGCCAATCACACCACGGGGTAAAAAAAGCGTAACGCCAATAAAGATCAGGCCAAGAAACAACTGCCAGTATTCCGGCATAATGACGGTAAACAGGCTTTTAGCACCGTTCACCAGTACAGCGCCAAATACCGGGCCGATCAGGGTTCCACGTCCGCCGAGAGCAACCCAAATCGCCGCTTCAATCGAGTTGGTCGGCGATATTTCGCTGGGGTTGATAATCCCTACCTGCGGGACATAAAGCGCCCCGGCCAGGCCGCACAGTACAGCGGAAAGCGTCCACACCAGTAACTTGAAACCTTTCGGATCGTAACCACAGAACATCAAACGGTTCTCGGCATCGCGCACGGCGGTCAGAATACGACCAAACTTACTGCGGGCCAGCGCAAGTCCCAGCCATATTGCCAGCACCAGTAGCATAACCGTAGCCAGAAACAGCGCGATCCTGGTGGACGTTGCGGTCACCGGAAACCCCAGAATGGTGGTAAAACCGGTAAAACCGTTATTTCCACCAAAGCCGGTTTCATTGCGGAAAAACAGCAGCATTCCGGCGAAAGTCAGGGCCTGGGTCATGATGGAGAAATAGACACCTTTGATTTTTGAACGGAAGGCAAACCAACCAAATACCAGCGCCAGCAGGCCCGGCACCAGAACAACCAGCAGCATCGCCCAGAGAAAATGTTGCGTCCCCCACCAAAACCAGGGCAGCTCGCTCCACGACAGGAACGACATAAAGGCCGGTAATCCTTCGCCGGAAGCCTGGCGCATCAGGTACATTCCCATCGCATAGCCCCCCAGCGCGAAGAAAATACCGTGTCCCAGCGAGAGCATTCCGGCATAACCCCACACCAGATCCAGCGCAACGGCCACAATGGCATAGCAGAGAATTTTCCCGGCCAGCGTCAACGTCCACACCGATATGGCCAGCGGATGCTCCGCAGGTAACAGCGCAAGAAACGGCAGAATAATCAACGCCAGCAGTAAGCCCAGACCCAGCACGCGTGTTGTACGCGGCGCTTTACGCGCCAGCGTTATTGTCATTGGCATCGTCATCAGTCAATAACCCTCCCTTTCAGCGCGAACAGTCCCTGAGGTCGTTTCTGAATAAACAGAATGATCAACACCAGGATCATGATTTTGCCGAGAACCGCTCCCACCTGAGGCTCCAGAATTTTATTGAAGATCCCCAGCCCAAATGCCGCAGCCACGCTCCCGGCAAGCTGTCCAACGCCGCCCAGTACCACCACCAAAAACGAATCGATAATGTAGCTTTGCCCCAGCTCCGGTCCTACGTTACCTAGTTGCGAGAGCGCCACACCTCCCAGTCCGGCAATTCCTGAACCAAGGCCAAAGGCCAGCATATCGACTCGTCCCGTGGGTACGCCGCAGCAGGCCGCCATATTGCGATTTTGCGTCACGGCACGCACGCGCAGCCCGAGGCGCGTTTTATTCAACAGCAGCCAGGTGAAGAACAGCACCAGCATGGCAAAGCCAAGCACCACTATTCGGTTCCACGGCAATATCAGATTGGCATAAACCTGAATGCCGCCGGAAAGCCATGCCGGATTGGCGACTTCCAGGTTTTGCGCGCCAAAAGTCATACGCACCAACTGGATGAGCATCAGGCTGATACCCCAGGTCGCCAGTAGCGTTTCAAGCGGACGGCCATATAAATGGCGTATCACCCCACGCTCGAGCAGCATTCCTACTGCCGCAGTCAGCAAAAAGGCGACCGGAAGTGCAATAACCGGATACCAGGCTAACCCGTGCGGGAAAAACTGCCCCATCAGCTGTTGCACCATCCAGGTACAGTACGCCCCGAGCATCAACATCTCGCCATGCGCCATATTGATGACGCCGAGTAATCCATAGGTTATCGCCAGACCCAATGCCGCAAGCAGCAAAATAGAACCCAGTGACAGTCCCATGAAAGCTTGCCCTAGAAGATCCCCAACCTTCATGCGATGCGAGATGGAATTCAGACTTTCATCAGCGGCAGCACGCACTCGGGCATCGGGTTCATGTTCAGCCCGGGTGAATGGCTGCAGGCGCGCCTGAGTTTCAGGATCATTTGACGCCCCTAATAGTTCGATTGCCTGAAGCCTGACCTCCGGCGAGGTGCTGCTCAGTTGCAGATTTGCCAGTGCAATAGCGAGTGCGGATTTCACATCACCATCTGACTCCTGAGCCAGTCGTTGCTGTAAAAACGGCAGCATGCCCGGCTGCGCCTCACGCTGTAATGTACGAGCTGCCTTTACCCTTACCGTGACACTGTCACTTAAGAGCTGATGGACAGCCAACGCTCCGGCTACCAGATTACGCAGGCGGTTAGTCAGGCGAATTTTTTTTAGCTCGCCGTTTGGGGCTGTCGCTGTTCCTAACGGCTGTACGTGCGAGCCGTTCATGATAAAGGCATTTTTCGTGTTATCGGTCAGCAGGTTCTCATCTCGCAGCGCGCTGAGCAGCGGGATGCGCTGAACGTCAGGATTCACCGCCCATTGTTCAAGCAAGGCGGCCTGCTGAGCACGGTTGGCGGCGGTAAAGGTATCAGCATCTGCGGCCTGGGCTATCCACGGCAAAAACCACATCAGCAACAACACACCACGAATAAAGCGCATAGCTTTCATGAGCGTTCTCCAAAGCATTACCCTCCCGCAGGAGGGCGTTAGATCAGTTGCTGGCGGTTTTCACAGGCTGTTCAGATTTTTTATCATTACCGGCGATGTACGGACTCCACGGCTGGGCGCGGACCGGCTCATCGGTTTGCCACACCACGTTAAACTGGCCGTTGCCTTCAATCTCGCCAATCATGACGGGTTTATGCAGGTGATGGTTGGTCGCATCCATGGTCAGGGTAAAACCTGATGGCGCAGCGAAGGATTGCCCCGCCATAGCTGCACGAACTTTATCCACATCGGTAGTTCCGGCTTTTTCTACCGCCTGCGCCCACATATGCAGGCCAACATATGTGGCTTCCATTGGGTCGTTCGTCACCACCGAATCAGCATTCGGTAATTTGTGCGCTTTGGCATACGCCCGGTAATCAGCGACAAACTTTTTGTTGGCCGCATTATCGACGGACTCAAAGTAGTTCCAGGCGGCAAGGTTGCCCACCAGCGGTTTGGTATCAATACCGCGTAGCTCCTCCTCACCCACGGAAAAAGCCACCACCGGCACATCGGTGGCTTTCAGCCCCTGATTCGCTAACTCTTTATAGAACGGTACGTTAGAATCCCCATTGATGGTTGATACCACCGCCGTTTTTCCCCCTGCGGCGAATTTTTTAATGCTGGCGACAATGGTCTGGTAATCGCTGTGTCCGAATGGGGTGTACACCTCTTCGATGTCTTTATCGGCGACCCCTTTTGAGTGCAAAAAGGCGCGTAAAATTTTGTTGGTCGTGCGCGGATAAACATAATCTGTGCCCAGCAGGAAGAAGCGTTTCGCGCTACCGCCGTCCTCACTCATCAGATACTCAACCGCAGGGATCGCCTGCTGATTGGGGGCTGCGCCAGTATAGAAGACGTTAGGCGACATCTCCTCACCTTCATATTGCACCGGGTAAAACAGCAGACCGTTCAACTCTTCAAATACCGGTAGAACCGATTTACGCGAAACCGATGTCCAGCAGCCGAAAACTGCCGCCACCTTGTCCTGACTCAGCAGTTGTCTTGCTTTTTCAGCAAATAACGGCCAGTTCGAGGCCGGGTCAACCACCACCGGTTCCAGCTTTTTACCCAACACACCGCCCTGAGCATTTATTTCATCGATGGTCATCAACGCCACATCTTTTAGCGGCGTTTCGGATATGGCCATCGTGCCGGATAACGAATGCATGATGCCAACTTTAATGGTGTCGGCTGCCTGAACGCTAAAACTCACGCCCATTGCGACAACAGAGGCAGAAAGTGCAAAAGCTTTTAAAAATGTACGACGCTGCATAGTTTCACTCCTGAAATTAGACTTGCTGAAAGCTCCGGTGCAGCCGGGCAGACAAAACGGTGCAAATTAAGGGTGTTCAGAAGTGATAAGGCAAAAACGATGCCAGATATTAAAACCTCATATAAAATCAATAAATTAGCATCTCACGCACATAAATCAGTATTACATTTTCCCGCCAAAAGGATTAATCAAACGAAAAATTGAACCACCATGAGACAACTCTGCATTATTAACGTGCAACAACCTGTATCCGCAGCACACCGTCATAACAGCGTCTCAGGGTTTAAAAACAGGGTTATTTGTGCGCAGATAAATGTGTCTCGTCACTATTATTTATTTTATTCGACGTGATCATGTCAAAAATTTACTTTTCAGTCGAAATAATCACACAGTTCAGCCTTTGTTTAAGATTGAATAGCTACTATAGTCATAAGCGAGGTGAACTTAAGGTAAGAGAGGAAACTCACAGATAAAGGAGCATTTACTATGCTGGGTAATATGAATATTTTTATGGCTGTTCTGGGAATTATTTTATTTTCCGGTTTCCTGGCCGCGTATTTTAGCCACAGATGGGATGATTGATGAACGGAGATAGTCCTGCACCGACCCGGCCCCTTGTAGCGTAACTGCACAAGGGGCCATTTTTTTACCTGAATCGCACTCGCTGTGCCTTTTTCCTGATTTACAGATAAAAAAAACCGCCGGATAAACCAGCGGTAAATGCTTGCATGGATAGATTTGTGTTTTGCTTTTATACGCTATCTGGCAATTCCCTGCGAAGATAACGGATAGTCAGCTAACCTATCATCGACAACCCCAATGAAAGTTAAACGAAACGCAACTACCTCAAAGCGTTTTTCGAAAACTCACGCACTGAGGGGATACGAGGTTCCGTCATTGGTGTCCACCAACGCAATTTGCTCATTTTCATCCATAAACATGCAGCGATTCCTGCCGGTCTGTTTCCCCTGATACATCGCCCTGTCGGCCCGACCAAGCGCGGTATCCAGCGTTTCACCCTGTTGAACCCGGGTTATGCCTGCCGTCACCGTGATACCGATCTCTCCCTCAGCGTAGGGAATTTTTTTCTGACCAATCAGACGACAAAGTCGCAAACCCGCCTGGCATGCCTGCTCGTCTGTTTTTGTTCTGATGATGATAATGAACTCTTCTCCACCGTAGCGGTACGCCGCCTCATCATATCGCGTCCATGACAATAAATTTGATGCCAGAGCCCGCAATACCACGTCACCAACCAAATGGCCGTAGGTATCGTTAACGTATTTAAAACGATCGATATCTAACAACAATATATAAAGATTAAGCGGTTCGGCATCGAGCAACTGCCGATCAAAAGACTCATCAAGCATTCTTCTGCCAGGTAAACCTGTTAATGCGTCGATATTACTGCGGATACTCAATAAATATATTTTGTAGTCCATTACAGATGAGGTAAATGCCAGCAGCGCATCCTGGAAGCTGTCGAAATGCCATGAATGGCTACGATTCTCCACGATAGCCATTAGCAATTTCTTGCCTGATAAATGCATCTTTTCGTGGGTGGCGCTTATCTTGCTTACGTAACTACAATCATCCTCATTGTACCGTGATTGATTATTAAGCCACTGTCCAAATCGACAAGCAAAATGCGAGTTTTCACCCATAATATCTGGCTGCGTAACATCTGAAGACACCACGCAGCGGAACATGGTCACTAACCATTTGTAGTGGGCATCAATGGACTTGTTCAACTCAATCAAAATTGCATCTATTTCCTTCGTATTTCTCATCATCACGTTCTCCCTCCCTGTTCGAGCGTTTCTGATGGAATTATCTTAACGATAAAAAAGAAAATTTATGTAAATTTTTTAATAGTAATTAATAAATCATAATTAACAGGATATTACGCTATACCATCTGTTGTGGCATAGCGTTGTCACTAAAGTGGTCAAACCAATAACGGTTCATTCAGCATTTCATTAAGCCCAATCACCTCTAATTGATCGGATGTGTATGTTTTGTCGCCTCTGGCATATTGATACGCAGAACCATGGGAAAACCCGGATTCACGCGCTTCTTTATACCGTGCGATGATTTCAGCATTTGAGCGTGAAACATGTGGCGTAAACGGAGTGACGCTGGATTGTACAATTGTACTATCTGCACATCCGGACATAACAAGCACAGCTATTAGAACCCCTATTTTCATTAACAATTACCTGAGAAACCTGCCCGTACATGAACGCTAATCTTATCAAACATCCAAAGGCATCATCATTATTAAACTAGCATTCCTGAATATATTTCATCATCATTTGTTGATAACCATTATTGTCAACTTTCATATAAAACCCTAAAAATTGCCATCTTTAAAAATAATAAAAAACCGGGCATCACGCCCGGCTCAATATTCTGGCTAATAATCTCTTAGACGCTCAAACCACGATGTTCCAGCATTGGCTCCATTTTTGGATCTCGCCCGCTCCATTGGCGATAAAGTTCAGTTAAATCAGTACCGTTACCGCGGGACAAAATCGCTTCACGGAACTTTTGCCCGTTTTCACGAGTTAATCCGCCCTGCTCTACAAACCACTGATAGCCGTCATCGGCCAGCATTTGCGTCCACAAATAGGCGTAATAACCTGCGGCATAACCGCCGCCGAAGATATGGGCAAAATAGCTGCTGCGATAACGAGGCGGCACAGCCTTGAGATCCAAACCTTCAGCCGCCAGCGCCTGCTGTTCAAATTGTTCGACCGAAAGAGATAACGCGCTCTTTTCCAGACTGTGCCAACGCATATCCAACAATGCGGCACTGAGCAGTTCGGTCATGTCGTAACCTTTGTTAAACAGGCTGGCCCGCTGCATCTTATTCCGCAACGCCTGCGGCATTTGCTCCCCGGTATCAACATGACGAGCAAAACGAGCAAAGACCTGCGGATGACTCGCCCAGTGTTCGTTGATCTGCGAAGGAAACTCAACAAAATCACGCGGAGTGTTGGTCCCTGAAAGCGTGGCATAACGCTGAGTGGCGAACAGGCCGTGCAACGTGTGCCCAAACTCATGAAATAACGTAATAACATCATCCCACAATAACAATGCAGGCTGACCCTTTGCTGGTTTTTGATAATTACACACGTTGTAAATAACCGGCCGGGTTTCATTGAGTTGCGATTGCTCAACAAAATTGCCCATCCAGGCACCACCGCTTTTCGATTCCCGGGCAAAGAAATCGCCGTAAAATAACGCCAGCCCTACGCCATCGTGATCGAATATTTCCCATACCCTAACATCCGGGTGATAAACAGGAATGTCGAACCGTTCTATAAATTTTATGCCAAAGAGTTGATTAGCTGTCCAGAAAACGCCCTCGTTCAGCACCGTATCAAGGGCAAAGTAAGGTTTGAACTGCGCCTCATCAAGTGCATATTTCTCACGACGAACCTGCTCGGCATAAAATGCCCAGTCCCAGGCCTCGACGTTAAATTTCCCCTGTTCGTGATTGATAACATTCTGGATTTCGGCCTGTTCATCCAATGCCCTGGCTCGCGCAGCGGGAACAATCGCCCGCATGAAATTGAGTGCAGCTTCCGGTGTTTTTGCCATCTGATCGGCAATTTTCCAGGCGGCGTAATTGGCAAAACCGAGTAGTTTCGCCTGCTGCATCCGGATCTCGACCAGTCGCTGAATAATCGCCCGAGTATCGTTAGCGTCATTGTTTTCTGCTCTCGTCCATGCGCGGTTGAACAGATTCTCACGGGTCTGGCGATCGCGTAACGCCGCAAGCGCCGGTTGCTGAGTCGTGTTCAATAGCGGGATAACCCAACGCGCTTCAAGCCCTTTCTCCTTTGCAGCTTCGGCGGCAACAGCAATTTCCTCTGCGCTGAGTCCGTCCAGGTAACGTGCATCATCCACCACCAGAGCACCGGACTTGTTCGCCGCCAGCAGACGTTGATTAAACTGGCTGGTCAACGTGGCGGACTCTGTATTGAGCGCTTTAAGGTTCGCTTTATCGACCTCATTTAAACGCGCGCCGGCTAATACAAAACGCTGGTGGATGACCTCCAGCAAGCGTAATGATTCGCTATCCAACCCCAGCGAACCTCGCCGTTGCCAGACCGCTTCAACGCGCGAAAAAAGCGCGCCATTGAGATAAATATCATTGGCAAGGTTCGCCAGTTCTGCGGAAAATTCTTCGTCAAGGCGCTGTAGTTCATCGTTGGTGTGCGCCGCCGTCATCGCGAAGAAAACGCTGGTTACGCGTGTCAGCAAAGCGCCGCTTTGTTCAAGCGCCAGCAACGTATTGGCAAAATCAGGGGCCTGCGGGTTTTGCACAATCGCCTCGATCTCTGCACGTTTTTGCCGCACGCCTTCATCGAACGCTGGGCGATAGTGCTGCACCTCTATCTGATCAAACTGCGGTGCCTGGTACGGCAACGTGCTGTGACGTAAAAAAGGATTCGTTAACGACATCTTTCACTCCTGAAAACGATTTGTTTACCAGAGTAGACTTCCCAGGAATCAACCGCAATCGCGTTACGCAGGAATAGCTCTGAACGGAAATGACGTGCTATGGTAGTACGACATAAAAAGCGTTGAGGAACAGTGAGATGATCGTTTTAGTAACCGGAGCAACCGCAGGTTTTGGTGAGTGCATTACGCGTCGTTTTATTGAGAATGGGCATAAAGTTATTGCCACCGGACGCCGCCAGGAGCGCCTGCAGGAACTGAAAGAGGAATTGGGTGACCGCCTCTATACCGCGCAACTGGACGTACGTAATCGTGCATCGATTGAAGAGATGATGGACGCCCTTCCTGCTGAATGGCGCAATATTGATGTTCTGGTCAACAACGCGGGTCTGGCGCTGGGCCTTGAGCCTGCTCACAAGGCCAGCATTGAAGACTGGGAGAATATGATCGACACCAACAACAAGGGGCTGGTTTATATGACCCGTGCCGTTCTGCCTGGCATGGTTGAACGCAACCGCGGTCATATTATCAATATCGGTTCTACCGCGGGCAGTTGGCCATACGCTGGCGGTAACGTCTACGGTGCGACCAAAGCGTTTGTTCGCCAGTTTAGCCTGAATTTACGTACTGATTTACACGGCACTGCAATTCGCGTTACCGACATCGAACCGGGTCTGGTTGGCGGTACGGAGTTCTCTAATGTCCGTTTTAAAGGTGATGACGCCAAAGCTGAAAAAGCCTACGAAAATACCACGGCGCTGACTCCGCAAGATGTTACAGAAGCGGTATGGTGGGTGGCTTCTTTACCGGCTCATGTCAATATCAACACCCTTGAAATGATGCCTGTCACACAGTCTTTTGCCGGGCTGAGTATCCACCGGAGCTAATTTCTCTGCCCGGCCTTGTGCCGGGTATAGATAGCCTGAAAGAAGTGATAAAATATCCGGGTTAACTCTCTAAAAAGTAAGAATGAATGACCGTAGAAACGCAGCTCAACCCTACACAGCCAGTAAATCAACAGATTTACCGTATTCTTCGCCGTGATATCGTGCATTGTCTGATTGCACCCGGTACACCGCTGTCGGAGAAAGAGGTTTCTGTACGCTTTAATGTGTCACGCCAGCCGGTACGAGAAGCATTCATCAAACTGGCCGAGAACGGTCTGATTCAGATCCGCCCGCAGCGTGGCAGCTACGTGAATAAAATTTCGCTGTCGCAGGTGCAAAACGGCTGTTTTGTTCGCCAGGCAATTGAATGTGCCGTGGTACGCCGCGCCGCATCACTGATCAACGATCAACAGTGCTATCAGCTTGAACAGAATTTGCATCAGCAGCGCATCGCAATTGACCGAAAACAGATTAATGATTTCTTCCAGCTTGATGATGAGTTTCATCAGAAACTGGCTTTAATCGCCGAGTGCCAACTCGCCTGGGATACCGTTGAGAATATAAAGGCTACAATTGACCGCGTTCGTTATATGAGCCTGGATCATATTTCCCCGCCTGAGATGCTGCTACGCCAGCATCACGATATCTTTGCCGCCCTTGAGAAGCATGATGGCGATGCGGTCGAGCGCGCAATGATGCTCCATCTTCAGGAAATTGGTGAGTCCGTTCAGCTTATTCGCCAGGAAAATAGCGACTGGTTCAGCGAAGATTAATACTACGCTCACCTCACTCCGGGGTGAGTTTCTCCTGCGTTTTCCCAGCGCCCGCATAACTGCATAAAAAAAGCTGTGATTTTGATCGAAAACAAAAAAAATCATTAATGAGAAGCGTATTTATATTGCGCCCGTTACGTGGGACTAAAAGCCCACGGGCTTTGACGGTAAGTTGGAAAGGAGAAAACACCATGAAAACATACGATCGTAACCGTAACGCAATCACCACTGGCAGCCGCGTCATGATCAGCGACACCGGACTCACAGGCCGCATTACAGCAATAGATACTGATGGCCTGACCGCTGAGCAGATTCGCCGCGGGAAAACAGTGGAAATCGAAGGATGTGAAGGCAAATACGCCCCCCTCGAGCTGATTCGTTTAGGCATGAACTAATTGGTGTGAATGCCAGAAAACACAGCGCCATCTGGCCGTTGCAAGCCAGATGGCGACATAAAGCATAATCTTCGTTACTTCAGTTTTGCTGCATACTTCGCAACCGTCGCCTTCGCCCCTTCAGCCAGTAAAGTAAGATACGCTTGTGTGACCTGACGGTTGAACAGTTCAACCTGTGGCAGTTCACGGCCAAAAATAGCATCGATTGCCAGCAGCGCCTGAACGCGCTCTTCGCCTTCGTTGCTGCTACGCACCGCATTCTGGATCACCGGCAACAGTGGATCGCTAATTTCAATCGCCTGGCCCTGTTCATCCACACCACCGACGTAACGCATCCAACCAGCGACACCCAGTGCCAGCAGCGCAAAGTCACTACCGTGCACAATGTGCCAACGAATGGAATCAAGCATACGCTGCGGCAGTTTTTGGCTACCGTCCATGGCGATCTGCCAGGTACGATGACGCAGCGCCGGATTGCTGTAGCGTTCAATTAACAGATCGGCGTAGCGCTGTAGGTCAACACCTTTTACTTTCAGCGTAGGTGCTTGTTCCTGCAACATCAGCGCACGTGCAGCAAGACGATAGTTTTCATCGCCCATGCAATCGTTAATATGTTGATATCCCGCCAGATACCCAAGATACGCAAGGAAAGAGTGGCTGCCGTTGAGCATACGCAGTTTCATCTCTTCAAACGGAATGACATCAGCTACCAGTTCCGCCCCGGCCTTTTCCCATTCAGGACGGCCGGCAACAAAGTTATCTTCAATTACCCACTGGCGGAACGGTTCGCATGCCACGCCTGCCGGGTCGCGTACACCGGTGATATGTTCAATTTTGTCCAGCGTCTCCTGCGTAACCGCCGGGACAATGCGGTCAACCATTGTTGATGGGAATGTCACATGTTGTTCGATCCACGCGGCCAGTTCCATATCTACCGCTCGGGCATATGCAATGACAACATTGCGCATCACATGACCGTTTTCTGGCATGTTATCGCAGGACATCACGGTAAAGGCGGCTAAACCCGCGGTTTTGCGACGTGCCAGGGCTTCAACCACCACGCCCGGCGCAGTTTTAGGCTGTTTGGGGTTTTGCAGATCGGCGGCAATCATCGGGTTGTCTAACATCAGTTGGCCGGTCGCCGGAGAATGGCAGTATCCTTTCTCGGTGATGGTCAGGGAAACGATCGCGACCTGCGGTTCACACATCGCTGCCAGTACGCTTTCCAGACCATCAACCTGCGCATGCAATGCATTTTTCACCACGCCCACGACTCTCGCAGTCCAGGCATCAGCAGACATCTCTGCAACGGTATACAGATTATCTTGCTGTTTCAGATCGAAAATCTGCTGCTCGCCGCCAATCAGGTTCACCTCGTAGTAGCCCCAGTCACTGCCGTGATCGGCGGCCAGAATGTCAGCGTAAACACCCTGATGTGCGCGATGAAACGCGCCAAACCCCAGATGAACAATACGCGGAACCAGTTTTGTACGATCGTAGTCAGGAAGTGCAGCCTTTGCCGCTAAGAGCTTGTTTTGCATGGTATGGCCTACTTATAAATGAAATCAGGACTGTTCCAGAGTAACGCCTGTATGGTTGTATGTTTTGATTTGCATTAAGCTTTTTATGATTGGTATGACATCATTTGTTGAGTTATATACCAAAGTCAGTGAATTTGGCGGCATACTGCCGCCAAAGGATATTAATGTTTCTGCCACTGCTGGTATTCACGCTTAAGTCTTTGCGGAGCGGTTTCCGGCATCATCAACAAACCAATAATTGAGATAACTCCAAGTACAATCACATAGGTTGCAAGTCCATAGTAATGTCCACCTGTTACTTGCAGAATTTTTACTGCTACCAGTCCAAGAATGCCACTGCCTATTAGCAACCCCAGTTGCCAAATTAAAGCTATTCCGCTACAGCGAATATGAGTTGGGAAAAGCTCCGGAAAATAAGAAGCCTGAGGTGCATAACACATACTATGCCCAACACTCAGTACCAGGATCATTACTATTTGTGTAAGCCAAAAACTATCCTGATTAATCGCAAGAAAGAAAGGAATAATCATAACGACCTGCAGCAGCGCACCGATAATATAGACTGGTTTACGTCCAATTTTATCGCATAGCGACCCCATCAACGGTATTGCAATTATTTCTATTATGACCGCAACGATCATTGTCTCCATCAAAATATTAGCATCAAGATTGTTTGCCTTTCCGTAAGCCAAAACAATCACTGTGAACATTGCAAATGTGCAAGCTTCAATCAGTTTCGCGCAGACCCCCTTGGCAACAATGCCAGGAAAATCGCGGATAACTTCAACTAATGGACGTGATTCTTCTGCTTTTGTCTCCCTAATCTGAGCAAAGACAGGTGATTCATCAATTTTTAAGCGGATAAACAGTCCAACAATAACCAGCAACAGACTCAACAGAAACGGTATACGCCACCCGTAATCCATCATTGCCTCTGGAGAAAGTGTGGCATTTAACAGCGCAAAGAGCGCTAACGGCAGGAGGAAACCAACCGGCGCACCGATTTGAACCCAACTGGAAAAAAATCCACGATGTTTGGGTTCAGAATATTCAGCCGTCATCAGTACTGCACCAGCTTGCTCACCTCCAACGCCAAATCCCTGTAATACACGAATAAAAATAAGTAAAGCTGGAGCCCAGACACCTATTTTCTCATATGTAGGTAATAACCCTATACAGAACGTCCCCAAACCAACAATTAATATAGTAATAACCAGTGCTTTTTTACGCCCAACCTTATCGCCAATATGCCCAAAGACGATTCCTCCTAATGGTCTTGCAAGGAAACCAACAGCATAGGTTGCAAAAGCAGCGAGAGTACTTATTAACGGATCGTCACTCGGGAAAAATAGATGACCAAAAAAGAGTACAGCTGCAGTCCCGTATGCAAAAAAATCATAATACTCAGCAGCAGTACCAATTGCGGATGCTGAAGCCACTCGACGAATAATAGGCTTATTATCTACGTTATTTTTAATATCGACTGAACTAACCATAAGTTTAACCTTCTGTAGGGTATTGGGTTAATCAACATCTTTCGTACGTAAAATTTATATTTACCAGTTCCACAGCGTGCCATCTTCCAGGCGAGCAACGGGCAGATATGCAGGGTCATACGGATATTTCGCCGCCAGTTTTTCGTCAAACTCGATCCCAAGACCAGGTTTGTCTCCCGGGTGCATATAGCCGTTATCAAAGGTCCAGTTATGTGGGAACACCTCCAGCATCTGCTCGGAATAGCCCATATATTCCTGTACGCCGAAGTTCGGCACCCACAGATCAAAATGCAGCGCGGCGGCCATGCACACAGGCGACAGATCGGAAGGTCCATGTGAACCGGTACGAACCTGATACAGCGACGCGAAATCAGCAATCCGGCGCATACCGGTGATACCACCCGCATGGGTGATGGTGGTGCGGATATAGTCGATCAGTTGTTCTTCAATAAGCTGTTTACAGTCCCAGATGCTGTTGAACACTTCCCCTACCGCAATCGGCGTGACCGTATGCTGGCGGATCAGGCGGAAGCACTCCTGGTTTTCAGCTGGCGTTGGGTCTTCCATCCAGAACAAACGGTACTGTTCAATGCTTTTGCCAAAACGGGCCGCTTCAATTGGCGTCAGACGGTGGTGCATATCGTGTAAAAGGTGTTCGTTGAAACCAAACTTGTCACGCACGGCAGCAAACAATTTTGGTGTGAAATCCAGGTATTTCTCCGTTGACCACAACTGCTCTTCCGGCCATTGCCCTTTGGTGGCGGGTTCGTAGGCCAGTCCTTTGCCCTTAGACATACCGTAAGTGGTTTTCATACCCGGCACGCCGCACTGCACGCGAATGGCTTTAAAGCCCATTTCTTTATGACGCGCATAATCTTCGAGTACATCATCAACGGTATGGCCTGTGGTGTGGCAGTAGACCATAACCCCTTCACGAGACGCACCGCCGAGCAACTGGTACAACGGCATATTCGCCGCTTTCGCTTTGATATCCCAGAGAGCCATATCCACCGCAGAAATCGCCGACATGGTGACCGGACCACGACGCCAGTACGCACCTTTGTAGAAAAACTGCCAGATGTCCTCAATACGATGCGCATCGCGACCAATAAGCTGCGGACACACGTGATCTTTCAGATACGACGCCACAGACAACTCGCGTCCATTTAACGTGGCATCTCCCAGCCCGGTGATCCCATCTTCTGTCGTAATTTTCAACGTTACAAAATTACGCCCAGGACAGGTGACAAACACTTCAGCCCCAACAATCTTCATTTCTTATTCCCTACATCTGTTCTTGTGATGCAGGAAATTTACTCAACTGAGCTACTACCATACAAGTATAAAGATCAAAAAAACGCTGTTTGATCACAAAAAAGGCGCTATGCGCGCCCCCATCCAGCCACAATGATCAGCATGCCGCACAACGCCACCAGCGCGCCAGACCAGTCATATAAACTGAGTTTTACACCATCGACAATACGTAGCCATAGCAGCGCGGTCACCACGTAAACACCGCCATAGGCTGCGTATACACGCCCGCTGGCTGCCGGATGCAGTGTCAGCAACCAGACGAATAAAGCCAGTGACACCCCGGCGGGTATCAGCAACCAGGCTGTAGCTCCTCGCTTAAGCCAAAGCCAGGGTAAAAAGCAGCCAATGATTTCGCATAACGCGGTGATGAAAAAAAGAAATGTGGTCTTAAGCATTGATGTTATTCAGTTACCTTCGGTTTAACCATGATACGACAGAATCTCGTTAGCGTATCCATATCCACCGGGTGGGTATGCCCGCAAACTGGAATAGTGTAGAATTTAACCCTGTTTTATCGTTTTTACCCTTTCCCATAAAAGGAATTCACCATGAAAATTACACTGACCAAACGCCTGTGCCTGACGGCTATGCTGACGCTGGCTGCGGCTGTGTACACCTCTTCCGCATTTGCTGAAACCAGTAAACTGGTCATTGAATCCGGAGACAGTGCGCAAAGTCGTCAACAAGCCGCAATGGAAAAGGAACAATGGAACGATACGCGTCAGCTTCGCCAGAAAGTCAATAAACGTGCAGAGAAAGAGTGGGACAAAGCCGATACGGCCTTTGATAGCCGTGATAAGTGCGAGCAAAGCGCTAATATTAATGCGTACTGGGAACCTAACACCCTGCGCTGCCTCGACCGCCGAACTGGCCGCTCCGTTGCCCCATAATCATTGTACTTTGAAGGATATTGAAAGGATACGATATGACTAGCGCCCTCAGTGTTAAGTTGCGCCCGCTGGAGCGTGAAGATTTACGATTCGTCCATCAGCTTGATAATAATGCCAGCGTAATGCGCTACTGGTTCGAAGAGCCTTACGAAGCGTTTGTTGAGCTGTCAGACCTGTATGACAAACACATCCACGACCAAAGCGAACGCCGCTTCGTGGTGGAGTGCGACGGTGAAAAAGCCGGGCTGGTGGAATTGGTTGAAATTAACCATGTACACCGCCGGGCCGAGTTCCAGATTATTATTTCGCCGGAATATCAGGGGAAGGGTCTGGCCTCACGGGCAGCAAAGCTGGCAATGGACTATGGCTTTACCGTGCTCAACCTCTATAAGCTGTATCTGATCGTCGATAAAGAGAACGAAAAGGCTATCCACATTTACCGTAAACTCGGTTTTATGGTCGAAGGCGAGCTGATCCATGAGTTCTTTATCAACGGCCAATACCGCAACACGATTCGTATGTGTATCTTCCAGCAGCAGTATCTGGCAGAGCACAAAACGGCAGGCCCTAATCTGCTGCCGCCTACCGCTCAGTAAACACGACTAGTAGTAGTCGATCGTGTTTTCAATCGAGTAATGATGTTCAACTGCCGGCTTCACGCTCTCATCAACGATAACAAGCTGGCAGTTGACCGGATTTGCGTATTCATCGTATTTGCACGTTTGTTTGACATTGCCTAACGGATGATTGTTGAGCATACTCACCGCGGTGTAATCTAACTTCTTCAATGGATCAACCGACGGTTTAGCATCAACCTGCAAAGTGCTGTCCTTGCTGACGGTTGTTTTGCCCAGCGGGTAGCCTTCGGCATCATATCGATACTGCACCTTCATCTCTTTCCCCGTGGCGGAAACGACAAAACCGTTATCGTCGGTATCCCACACCACACCTGCAGCAGGCAGTTCCGCCAGTTGGCATTTGCCCTGTAAACGGATCCGTTTTTCCAGCGTTTCGGCATCCCGATAGTAGTTAGCATCCAGGACCAGCGCCATACCGGTATTGTTTTCGATATCGTGCAGTTCAAGTGTATCGAAACACCCTTCCTGTGACAGGGTACCAGCAACGCGCTTGGTGACCTCACCTTTGTCGTTGAGCAGCGTCTGACTGAAATCTTTCACCGGCCCGCGCAGCGGATCGAAATCAAACTCATTGGAAAAACTGGCCATTTCCGGCGTAAAGGAAACCAGCCCTTTGGCGTTATCACACCCAACCAGCACGACACACAGGAAACCTAACAGGGTCTGTTTCTTCACATTTTTCACCGGGATAAGAAGATAATTCTCAATCATATTAGCAAATACAGTTATTTACACCAGAAATGCTAATCTTAGTCTATGTCGATCATAAAGGAGCTGATGATGAAATACGTAACAGGAATTGCCGCGATCTTACTGGCAGTTGCATCCCCACAGGTTCTGGCCGCACCTGCGTCATGTGAACGCGTGAAAAGCGATATCGAGCAGCGCATCATCAACAATGGCGTCGCAGAGTCCAGCTTTACGCTGAATATTGTCCCCAACGATCAGGCCGATCAACCTGATTCGCTGGTGGTAGGACATTGTGCAAACGATACGCACAAAATTCTCTACACCCGGACTAACAGTGGAAACGCCCCTGCCAACAGCTCGCCTGCACAGGACGGGCACGTCGCCGAACCGCAATAAATCATACCCTCCGTACGCGGAGGGTTACTCCAGTTTGATATGCATTAAGATGCCATACTCATAAATGGGTAAACTCACTCTATTATTAGCATGCTATTAATTTCGCTATAGAGATTAATATATAGCGATAACTATAATGGAGTGAGTTATGTCTGATACTGAGCAATATGGAGGCATTAGCCGCAGGATGTTAGTGAAATCCTCGGCTATAGGTTCGTTGGCGCTTGCCGCTGGCGGGTTATCGTTACCTTTTGGGATGCGCACCGCAGATGCTGCGGTACAACAGGCGATACAACCGGCTGAAGAGAAAGTGGTTTGGGGCGCTTGTTCCGTGAACTGCGGCAGTCGTTGTGCCCTGCAACTCCACGTCAAAGATGACGAGGTCGTATGGGTGGAGTCTGATACGACCGGAGACGATATTTATGGTCAGCACCAGGTGCGTGCCTGTTTACGTGGACGCTCAATCCGTCGACGGATCAATCATCCGGATCGCCTCAATTATCCTATGAAGCGCGTGGGCAAACGCGGTGAGGGTAAATTCGAACGCATAACCTGGCAGGAAGCGCTGGATACCATCAGCACCAGTTTAAAAAATACCGTACAGAAATACGGTAATGAGGCCGTGTATATCAACTACACCTCTGGCATTGTCGGCGGCAATATTACTCGCTCCTCCCCTTATGCCTCGCTGGTCGCTCGATTGATGAACTGCTATGGCGGATTCCTGAGCCATTACGGCACATACAGTACCGCACAAATCGCGGCGGCAATGCCTTACACCTACGGCTCAAATGACGGCAACAGTACCTCCGACATTGAAAACACGAAGCTGGTGGTGATGTTCGGCAATAACCCTGCCGAAACGCGCATGAGCGGCGGTGGCATAACATACTTCCTTGAGCAGGCCCGGGAGCGTTCTAACGCCCGCATGATCGTCATCGACCCGCGTTATACCGATACCGCTGCGGGTCGTGAAGATGAGTGGATCCCTATCCGTCCGGGAACCGATGCCGCACTGGTGGCGGGAATCGCCTGGGTCCTGATTAACGAAGATCTCGTCGACCAGGCATTCCTTGACACATATTGCGTCGGTTATGACGAGAAAACCCTACCCGCTGACGCCCCCGCTAACGGACATTACAAGGCCTATATACTTGGCAATGGCGATGACGGTGTCGCTAAAACGCCCCAATGGGCCTCGCATGTCACAGGGATCCCGGCCGAGCGCATCATTAAACTGGCACGGGAAATCGGTAGTACAAAACCGGCGTATATTTGTCAGGGTTGGGGTCCACAACGTCAGGCTAACGGCGAACTGACTTCGCGCGCGATCGCAATGCTGCCAATCCTGACCGGCAACGTTGGCATCAACGGCGGCAATAGCGGTGCACGAGAATCAACCTACACCATCACGATTGAACGCATGCCGCTGCCGGATAATCCCATCAAAACCCAAATATCCTGCTTTAGCTGGACCGACGCCATCGCCCGGGGTCCGGAAATGACCGCAACCCGCGATGGCGTGCGCGGGAAAGATAAGCTCGATGTACCGATTAAGTTTATCTGGAACTACGCGGGCAACACCATTACTAATCAGCACTCAGATATCAATAAAACGCATGAGATCCTTCAGGATGATACGAAATGCGAAATGATAGTGGTCATCGAAAATTTCATGACATCTTCGGCGAAATACGCCGATATCCTGCTGCCGGACCTAATGACCGTCGAACAGGAAGACATCATTCCTAACGACTATGCGGGCAACATGGGATACCTCATTTTTATTCAACCCGCGACGTCACCGAAGTTCGAGCGCAAACCGATCTACTGGATAATGAGCGAAGTCGCCAAACGCCTTGGCAATGATATCTATCAACGGTTTACGGAAGGCCGTACTCAGGAACAATGGCTCCAGTATCTGTATGCAAAAATGCTGGCCAAGGACCCCGCGCTCCCTTCTTATGACGAGCTGAAAAAAATGGGGATCTATAAACGCAAAGATCCTAACGGGCATTTTGTCGCTTATAAAAAATTCCGCGACGATCCGCAGGCCAATCCGCTCAAAACACCGTCTGGAAAGATTGAAATTTACTCCAGCCGGCTGGCGAAAATTGCCAACACATGGGAGTTGCAGAAGGATGAAGTAATTAGCCCACTTCCCGTCTACGCCTCCACGTTTGAAGGGTGGGACGATCCCAAACGCAGCGCATTTCCGCTGCAGTTGTTTGGCTTCCATTACAAATCCCGTACGCACTCCAGCTACGGCAATATCGATGTTCTGCAGGCGTCCTGTCGTCAGGAAGTGTGGATCAATCCCGTCGATGCCCAAAAACGTGGTATTGCAAATGGCGATATGGTGCGGGTCTTTAACGACCGCGGGGAAGTACGTATTCCGGCCAAAGTGACGCCACGGATCCTGCCTAGCGTCAGCGCAATGGGCCAGGGTGCATGGCACGATGCGGATATGGCCGGCGACAAAATTGACCATGGCGCCTGCGTCAATACGCTGACAACACAGCGCCCTTCACCGCTGGCAAAAGGCAACCCACAGCACACTAATCTGGTCGAGATCGAGAAGGTTTAAGGACTAACCCATGACAACTCAGTATGGATTTTTTATTGATTCCAGTCGTTGCACCGGGTGCAAAACCTGCGAGCTGGCCTGCAAAGACTACAAAGACCTCACCCCTGACGTCAGTTTCCGGCGGATTTACGAATACGCAGGTGGTGACTGGCAGGAAGACAACGGCGTCTGGCACCAGAACGTTTTTGCCTACTATCTTTCAATCTCCTGTAACCACTGCGAGGATCCGGCCTGCACCAAGGTTTGTCCAAGTGGTGCGATGCATAAGCGTGAGGATGGTTTTGTGGTGGTCGATGAAGACGTGTGCATTGGCTGTCGCTATTGTCATATGGCCTGCCCGTACGGTGCGCCACAGTACAATGCTGCAAAAGGACATATGACCAAGTGTGATGGCTGCCATGATCGTGTTGCAGACGGCAAAAAGCCCATCTGCGTCGAGTCCTGTCCGCTGCGTGCGCTGGATTTTGGCCCCATCGACGAACTGCGCAAAAAACATGGTGAACTGGCTGCCGTCGCCCCGCTGCCGGGTGCGCACTTCACCAAACCAAATATTGTGATCAAACCAAACGCCAATTGCCGCCCGACCGGGGATACCACGGGTTTTCTGGCTAATCCAAAGGAGGTGTAAAATGGGAAATGGATGGCATGAATGGCCGCTGGTACTGTTTACGGTGCTGGGCCAGTGCGTAGCCGGGGCGCTGATCGTCAGTGGTTACGGCTGGCTGACCGCTAAAGACGAGCTGGTAAAACAACGTATCCTTCGCAGTATGTTTTTTCTCTGGCTGGTAATGGGCATCGCCTTTCTCGCCTCGATCATGCATTTAGGTTCGCCGCTGCGCGCGTTTAACTCGCTGAACAGAATTGGCGCATCGGCGCTAAGTAACGAAATCGCCAGCGGTTCGCTGTTTTTCGCCGTCGGTGGCCTGTGGTGGCTGGTGGCGTTTCTCGGTAAAATGCCCGCAGCGTTAGGTAAAATCTGGATGCTGTTGAGCATGTTGCTGGGCCTGGTATTTGTCTTTGCGATGACCAACGTCTACCAGATAGACACCGTCCCAACCTGGTATAACGGTTATACTACACTGGCGTTTTTCATGACGATGCTGCTCAGTGGACCGCTATTTGCCGCTCTGCTGCTGCGTGCTGCAGGTGTTTCTTTTAACACCGCCAGATTCGCCGGTATCAGCGTATTGGCTCTGCTGGTTACGGTGGCCGTTATTGTGCTGCAGGGACTGTCACTCGGCGAGATCCACAGTTCGGTACAATCCGCCAGCGCACTGGTTCCCGACTACGGCAGTTTACAGGTCTGGCGAGTCCTGCTGCTGGCCGCGGGTCTGGGTTGCTGGATATGTCCGTTGATCCGTCGCAAAGGACCGTCAGTTGGCGGGTTGGCGCTCGGGTTAATTCTGGTGCTTGTCGGTGAAATCATTGGCCGCGGTTTGTTTTACGGTTTACATATGACAGTCGGAATGGCTGTCGCAGGTTAACTTTCGGGTGCGGGGCAACCCGCACTGTTCAGGATTGTTTGCATGACCCATTTTTCACAACGTGACAACTTTTCTACCGCAGCGCGCGTGCTTGGCGCGCTGTTTTACTATGCCCCAGACAGTGCGGAAGCTTCGGCATTGGTCAGTGCGTTAAGAACCGATGGCTGGCAGGCGCAGTGGCCGCTTGAAAAGACAACGCTTTCGCCGTTAGTCGCTCAGTTTCAGGCTGAGGCCGATGAGTCTCTCCCGCAGGCCTGGCAACGTCTGTTTGTTGGCCCCTATGCGCTCCCTTCTCCGCCATGGGGATCCGTCTGGCTGGATCGTGAAAACGTGTTGTTTGGCGACTCCACGCTGGCATTACGCCAGTGGATGCGGGACAACGGCATCCAGTTTGCCATGCAGCAAAATGAGCCAGAAGATCACTTTGGTTCGCTGCTGTTGCTGACGGCCTGGCTTGCCGAGAACGAACGCCACACCGAGTGCGAGCAACTGCTGGCCTGGCATCTGTTCCCATGGTCATCACGCTTTCTTAATGTGTTTATCGAAAAAGCCGATCACCCGTTCTACCAGGCGCTTGGTGAGCTGGCGCGCCTGACGCTGGCACAGTGGCAATCACAGTTACTGATCCCGGTAGCCGATAAGCCTTTGTTCCGTTAATTTCGTCACAGGCAGGAATTGTCCTGCCTGTGGTGCATCCTGTTGCGCACGCTGAGCTTTTGCTTCTGTTGCCTAATAGCCGCAAAATAGAGCGTCTGAATTTTCCAGTCTGGCCACTCATGCATCATTTACATGCTTACCCTGACCTGCGTGCCATGTTCCGCCGCCTGCTGATCGCCGCGTTGATTGGCGTCCTTGCTGCGCTGGCCGTCGCAGGATTTCGTCATGCCATGCTGCTTCTCGAATGGTTGTTTCTGAGCAACAACACGGGAAGTCTGGTCAACGCAGCGACAAACCTTTCGCCCTTAAGGCGTATGCTGACACCTGCACTCGGCGGTCTGGCGGCTGGATTACTACTGTGGGGCTGGCAAAAATTTAACCGTTTACGTCCGCAGGCTCCCACTGATTATATGGAAGCCCTGCAAACCGACGGACAATTTGACGTCAGTGCAAGCCTGGTGAAATCGCTGGCATCGTTACTGGTCGTTGCCAGCGGGAGCGCCATCGGACGTGAAGGTGCCATGATTTTACTGGCGGCCCTGGCAGCCTCCTGCTTTGCTCAACGCTTTACCCCGCGTACAGAATGGAAGTTATGGATTGCCTGCGGCGCCGCTGCAGGTATGGCTGGAGCCTATCATGCCCCGCTGGCGGGCAGTTTATTTATTGCCGAAGTATTGTTTGGCACACTGATCCTCGCCTCACTGGGGCCGGTAGTGGTGTCCGCCGTAGTCGCATTACTCACCACCAATCTGCTTAGCGGCAGCAATGCGCTGCTGTATACCGTGCACCTGTCGCGGGAATTACATGCTCTGGAATACGTTATGATTGTCAGCACCGGTCTGGCTGCTGGCATCTGCGGACCGCTCTTCATGTGGTTGATGACCGCCAGCCATAATGTATTTTTGCGCTTAAAACTCTCGCCACCGTGGCAACTGGCGCTTGGCGGGTTGATCGTTGGCCTGCTTTCATTGCTCACGCCTACGGTCTGGGGTAATGGCTACAGCGTGGTGCAGTCATATTTACTTTCACCACCGCTGCTGGCCGTGGTTGGCGGGATTTTTATCTGCAAATTACTGGCGGTGCTTGCCAGCAGTGGATCCGGTGCTCCGGGTGGCGTGTTTACGCCAACGCTGTTTGTCGGCTTGTCGGTGGGCATGTTGCTGGGTCAGGTATGGGGATTATGGCTTCCGGGCTCGGATGAAATTGCCATTTTGCTGGGATTAACGGGGATGGCCACGCTGCTGGCGGCTACCACGCATGCACCAATAATGTCGACGTTGATGGTTTGTGAAATGACCGGGGAGTATCGCCTGCTCCCCGGATTACTGATCGCCTGTGTCCTGGCGTCGGTACTGTCGCGTACGTTACGCCACGACTCTATCTACCGACAGCACGCTGCCGAGCATTGAAAGGCGGATGTACTGCGACAACTCACGCTGCTCTGCACGAGGCAGATAAGGCAGTTCACCGATCAGCGGTGCAGGTAATTTTTTACCCAGCACATCAATGATTTCCGCATAATGTGCCAGCCCCGGGTTAATGCGATTCGCAACCCAGCCAATCAGCGGCAGTCCGTCGCTGGCAATCGCCTGCGCGGTGAGGATCGCATGGTTAATACAGCCTTCCTGGATACCCACTACCATCAGCACCGGCAGTTGTTCCTGCACCACCCACTCCGATAACGGACGCAGATCGTTCATCAAGCTCCGCCAGCCTCCGGTGCCTTCCACGACGACGTGATCGACTTTTTCGCTAAGGCTTGCGAGACCGTTGGATAACAGGGTGTAATTGACCGGACCACTATGCGCCACGCTACTTTCATCTTCGCTCAACGCAATTGGGTTAATTGCCTCATAGGGCAGCTCGATAGATGACACACTTTGCAGCACCAGTGCATCTTTGTTGCGCAGACCTTCGGGCGTCTCTTTGCTGCCTTTGGCTACTGGTTTGTAACCTGCTACGCTTTTACCCCCTGACGCTAACGCTTGTAGTAATGCGCGGGAAACCACGGTCTTCCCAACAGAAGTGTCTGTACCTGTAATAAAGAAACGCTTCAGCATCACTAACTCCACCGTTATGCTTTGAAAATATAAGTCAGGAAAATAAAACAGTGGAGAAAGTCTAAGGTATGACGACCAGGATCAGCTTGAGATAGCGCAATTTTTCGTACAACAGTTAAAAAATGTTAACCCTGTAATAGACGAATCAACAAAGAACCGTTATACATCGCGTCCTTCACGAGCGCCGCCCCCGCCATCGTCCCCTGATTGGTAAACTGGGTACTTTCAACGACTATATGCTGACTGTAAGCCGGAAGCGCCTGCTGACGAATGCTGTCCGCAATGGTAGGGAACAAGATATCTGCCGCTTTACTGAGCGGAGAGCCAATCAATATCTTTTGCGGGTTGAACAAATTCACCATGATGGCAAGAATTCGACCGACGTGGGTCCCAACGCCGCTAATGATATCTTTCGCCAATAAATCACCCTGCATGGCCGCCAGACACAGCGCGTCTACCGTTAACGGTTGTCCATGTAGAGAAGAACTCATTGACTGCTTCAGGCGCACCTGCGCCAATTCGAGCACGCTGTCGACGCTGGCGATTGTTTCCAGACAACCATGGTTGCCGCAGTAGCAGCGTTTACCGTAGGGATCGACCTGCGTATGGCCAATCTCCACCAGGCTACTGCTGCCTGCATGCAGCAAATGGCCGTCAGTGATCACCCCTGCACCCACGTTATGATCGATCACCACCTGAATGACGTCGCGCGCACCGCGCGATGCGCCAAAAAGCGCCTCGGCCATCGTCCAGGCGCTGATATCGTGCTGAATATACACCGGCACGCCGGTATGGTTCTCAAGCGCTTCGCCCAACGGCATCTCTTTGACATCTTCGTAAAATGGCATGCGATGAACGATACCGTTTTCAGTATCGATAATACCGGGTAAGGTGATGGCGATGGAGGTTAAGCGCTCCAGCTTTTGCTGGTGGCGGATGAAAAACTGATCGACCTGGGTTATCACGCGATCCAGCAACGGTGTTTCGCTGACCAGCGCCATTTCAAGACAATCTTCAACCACCAGCTTGCTGCTCAGATCGCGTAGCGCCAGAAAAATCTCGCCACGACTGATACGAATGGATAAGTAGTGCCAGGCCTCCGTTTCGACAACCAGCCCAACGGCCGGACGTCCACGGCTACCCGCTTCCTTGATTTCCAGCTCTTGCACCAGATGCGCTTCGAGCATTTCGCGGACAATTTTGGTAATGCTGGCAGGCGCCAATTGTGCCAGGCGGGAGAGATCAATACGCGATACCGGACCCAGCTGATCAATCAGGCGATAAACCGCACCCGCATTGGTCTGCTTAATTTGATCGATATGCCCAGGCTGACTATCAGCAACCACCACTTACTCCCTTTATTTTCGCGCTCCGAAATAATCTGCGGGCTATGGTGAAGCACTTCAATGGCTTCCGTCAACTTTTTACTTAGCCTTGTGATTTACTGCACATTTTCACCCATTTTTAAACTAAATTAATCGCCTGAACGGCCGCCAGCAGCTGCTCGCGAAAGCGTTGCGCGGCGTGACTTTGCTCATGATGCTTTGGCCACACTAACCACATTTCCGAGACAGCATCTTCTTCCGCTATCGGGATCCAACACATTTCATACAGTTGCACCCGTTTAAAAGAAGCAGGAAGTATAGAAACCCCTAATCCTGCGGCCACCAGCCCAATGATAGTCATCGCCTCGCCAACCTCCTGCGCAATCGTCGGTTTCAGTCCATAGCGACGCATCAGGCCCAGAATATCGTCATACAACCCTGTCCCCACATGGGGGTCAAAAAAGACAAATGGCTCATTCGCCAGTTCGGCCAACGTGACCACGGGTTTTTGCGCCAACGGATGCGCACGTGGGATCATTGCCATCAGTGGTTCATGCAGAATGATTTCACGCTCCAGCGTTTCCGGAAGCTGCGTATTACGCAGAAGTCCCAAATCCAGCGTTCCTTCATTGAGCGGGGCAATTTGCTCACGCGTGTTCATTTCACGGGTTTGCATATGCACTGCCGGGTAGCTTTGGCGAAACAGCGATAACGTATCTGAAACCGCTTTGATAAACGGCGCGGACGACGTAAAGCCGATACGCAATTCCCCTGCTTCTCCCAGATGCAAACGCTCAGCCCTGGCGGCGGCTTCATTAACTAGCCCGAGGATCTGCCGACTGTCCGCCAGAAACTGCTTTCCGGCAGAGGTCAGCGCCACGCTACGGTTAGTTCGGGCAAGTAACCGGGCGCCAACCTGCTGTTCAAGGATCTGGATCTGCTGACTTAGCGGCGGTTGCGAAATGTTTAACCGCGCCGCCGCCCGACCAAAATGCAACTCTTCGGCAACGGCCACAAAGTAACGTAAATGACGCAGTTCGATATTCATATTTTTAAAATATTATTTGAGATTATTAATATATTAGACAGAATATTGTGATTTTCATACTCTTAAGGCTGGTCCTGTAGACGTAATTGAATGAGCAAGGATTTCAAGTGAGCCGTACAACAACTGTCGATACCGCGCCAACAAGCGATGTTGATGAACAGATAGTTACCCCGCCGGATGGATTTATCAAACGCGGAACATCCCCATTTATGCGCGTCACGCTGGCGCTGTTTTCCGCCGGACTGGCGACTTTTGCCCTCCTCTATTGCGTACAACCCATACTACCAGTGCTCTCGCACGAGTTTGGGGTCTCTCCCGCAAGCAGCAGTATCTCGCTTTCCATCTCGACGGCGATGCTGGCGATAGGGTTACTGTTTACCGGCCCACTTTCAGATGCTATTGGCCGCAAGCCGGTGATGGTTACCGCGCTGCTGCTCGCCTCTTGTTGTACGCTGCTTTCAACGATGATGACCAGCTGGCACGGTATTTTAATCATGCGTGCTCTGGTAGGACTTTCACTGAGCGGCGTCGCAGCGGTAGGGATGACCTATCTGAGTGAAGAAATTCATCCCAGTTTCGTCGCCTTCTCAATGGGCCTGTATATCAGCGGTAACTCAATTGGCGGAATGAGTGGTCGCTTGATCAGCGGCGTGTTTACCGACTTTTTTAACTGGCGTATCGCGCTGGCGGCGATCGGCTGTTTTGCCCTTGCCTCTGCGCTGATGTTCTGGAAAATCTTACCGGAATCCCGTCATTTCAGACCCACATCGCTGCGCCCGAAAACGTTGTTTATCAACTTCCGTTTGCACTGGCGCGACAAAGGTTTGCCGTTGCTGTTTGCGGAAGGTTTTTTGTTGATGGGGTCGTTTGTCACGCTGTTTAATTACATCGGCTACCGCCTGATGCTCTCCCCGTGGGAGCTCAGCCAGGCAGTTGTCGGTCTGTTATCTGTGGCGTATCTGACCGGGACATGGAGTTCGCCAAAGGCGGGTTCTATGACCATTCGTTATGGCCGTGGCCCGGTAATGCTCTTTTCAACAGGCGTGATGCTGGTTGGACTTTTAATGA
This sequence comes from Citrobacter sp. Cpo148, assembly GCF_030332375.1. NCBI lineage: Bacteria > Pseudomonadati > Pseudomonadota > Gammaproteobacteria > Enterobacterales > Enterobacteriaceae > Citrobacter > Citrobacter sp. Cpo148. The sequence continues at coordinate 322,103 of NZ_JAOWHY010000043.1, read as the reverse complement.
CCCTGTTCACATCGCTATGGCTGATCTTCGCCGGGATGCTACTCTTTTCAGCCGGGTTCTTTGCCGCGCACTCCGTAGCAAGCAGTTGGATTGGACCACGAGCAAAACGCGCTAAAGGCCAGGCTTCTTCCCTGTATCTGTTCAGCTATTATCTGGGATCCAGTATTGCCGGTACGCTGGGCGGTGTGTTCTGGCACAGCTATGGCTGGAACGGCGTGGGCGGATTTATCGCCCTGATGCTGGTGTTGGCGTTGCTGGTCGGTGCGCGTTTGCACCATCGTCTGCACGTATAATCCGCGATGCCCGGGTTCCGGGCATCACCTTCATCACCCTGGCTGTAACGTCTGAGCCGCCATCTGCAGAGCAACAACTGTCCCGTTCATCACTATATGCAGCAAAATTGGCATCAACAGACCGTTGCTTTTCAGTCTGGCCAGAATCAACACCTGCGACACAAGAAACAACATCAGCAACGTGCGTAGATCCACATACTGCGTATGCATGATGGCAAAAATGACCGATACCACCACTGACGACAGCCAGGTTTTATTATTGAACCAGTACTGGAACGCGTTGAATAAACAGCCTCTGAAAACAATTTCTTCATAAACTGGCGCGATAAATATCAGGGTCAACGTAGATAACCACAACGCATAACTACTTAAGGATATTTGGCTGGTCACCCACGCTTCAGTTTGTCTGAGACCCAAAATCAATGGCAGGATAAGCTGAATAAAAAGCAGCGCCGCAAACAAAATGGTAAACCACCTGGCGTTGAAAATGCCTTTGCCCAGCCCCTCTCTTTTTCTAAAGAAGAAATAATACAGCGGAACCAGCACAACAAATTCCAAAGCAAACAACAGCGGAAAAAGTAGCCCTTTGGCAAGCAGGTCCTGACTCGCGGGGAAAAACAACGGGGTAAACGTGAGGCCAAACATCAGTAAAAACATTGAAAAGCAGCCAGCAACTGCTTTAGTCCTGGCGATATACAGGTTGTCGGCATCCTGTGACATACGATCTCCTTGCGCTCATCGAAGATAAGTTGATGAATTACCTATGCATGATAAAAATTCTCATTATCACTGACAACCTACCAACTTTTACGCAATGCCCATGAGTACAATGCCAAAACCCTCTTTACTCCGGAACTTCACCGTCAACTACTCAGAGGAGAATCCGCCAACGGCAACGAGAAACGGAAGCAGGCCCCTGCCGTTGAGTTAACCAGATGTATATCTCCTCCATGCAGTTCGAGCATTCTACGCACGATCAGTAAGCCCAGGCCGCCGCGCTCGGCCCGCTGCTCACGGGGAATTAACGCGGTCGGGCGCTGAAACAATACTTCTCGCACAGCGTCTTCTACCCCTGGCCCACTGTCCTGCACTTCGGCGAATAAACGGTCTTCATCACGCCAGACTTTTAGCCGCACTTCGCCTCCGTCAGGCGTATGACGGATAGCGTTATCCAGCAAATTCGTCACGACTCTTTCTATCATCGATAAATCGGCATTCACCAGCGGTAACGGCCCCGTTACGTCAAGGTGCAACTGCAAATGACGCGTGGCAACAGGGAGATCAAATTTCTGTGCCACATCCTGGATCAATTCACCAATAGCAAAACGTTCACGCTGCGGTTTTATACCGCCATGCTCCAGCCTTGCCAGCTCAAACAGCTGTTGTGACAGATGGCGAACTTTATGCCCCTGGCGCAGCGCGATGCTAAGATAATGCCGGTTTTCCTCCGGCGTCATCGTATCGGCTTTCAGCGACAGCATTTCCAGATACCCCAACAGTGAAGTCAACGGCGTGCGTAAATCGTGCGAAATATTGGCAATAAACTCTCTGAGCTGACGATCGCTGTCTGCTAATAAATCCCACTGCTGGGCAATTTTCTGCGCTAACTCAATAAACGCATTGTTCAGCAGCGCTATTTCATTCTCCGGTACCGGTTCGGGATTTTTTTGTGCCAATTGTTTGATGACGGTAATGCTGTCCTTCTCCAGTTTTACCACCTGTCCGGTTAGCCTTTTTACTGGATTCGTCACCCATCGCCACACCAGAAAACCTGCAATTCCACCGGCGAATAAAACCAGTATTAACGTCCAGGCCACGGTATTCCAGAGCGTTTTTTGCCAGGCGGTATTCGCCAGCATATTCAGATCTTCGCCCTGCAGAATAATGTACAAATAGCCATGTAGCTCACCGTTATATAAAACTGGCGCGGCGCTGAATACCTTTTGCTGGCTGCTACGCGGATCGTTGCCATAGACGGGCAACGCATCTGAATTAAGGAAATCCTGTATCGGCTGTACGCTAATTTTCTGCCGCTGGATATGCCCCGGCGGTGCGGCATCAGCAAGTATTTCACCTGACGGTGAAATCAGATACAGCTCCACGCTGGGGTTGAGCGTCATCAGGTGATTAAACAATCCTTTTAAGGTCTGGCGATTAATCTGCCCGCTGGTATCAATAAGCGACTCACTTTTGACAATCTTGCTCGCCAGCTCCAGCGAGAGCCTTTGCACCATGGCGTCGCCATACTGTTTACTGCTGCGGATTTGGACAACACTGACGGTAACCGCGCAAATCAGCATAATGGCGGTAAAGACGAGGGTCAGACGCTGGCTCAGCGACAGGCGATAAATCATGGCTGATGCTCCGCGTTAACCGCAGCAAGCTTATAGCCTCGTCCCCAAACCGTGAGAATAATGTCCGGCTCGGCAGCATCCTTTTCGATTTTGGTCCGCAGGCGATTAATATGACTGTTCACCGTATGCTCATACCCTTCATGCTGGTAGCCCCACACCTGATCTAACAGCGCCTGACGCGAAAAGACCTCGCCTGGATGACGGGCGAAAAAATAGAGCAGATCGAATTCGCGCGGCGTTAAATCGAGGGATTTACCATGCAGCCGGACTTCCCGGGCTAATGGGTCAATCTCTACGCCATGAACGGTGATAATCCCCGCCTCCATACGTAGGTTCTGACTCATCGCTTCCTGACGACGAAACAATGCCTTTACCCGGGCCATCAACTCCAGCACCGAGAAAGGTTTGGCCAGATAATCATCGGCACCCATTTCCAGCCCCAATACACGGTGCGTTTCACTGGTGCGGGCGCTGATGATAATGACGGGCAAATAAAAACTCATTTGGCGAATGCGACGACAAATCTCCAGCCCGTCGACACCCGGCAGCATCAGATCGAGGATAACGGCATCCCAGACGTGTTTCTCCAGTTGTTCAAGCGCACGAGCTCCGTCTGCCTCATGAACAATCTCGTAACCCTCATCCTTCAGGCTAAGCTGCAAAAGTGAGGCAATATCGCTGTCATCTTCAACCAAAAATATCTTTTTCGCGCCTGCCATCAGTGTCATCCCCCTCTCGTCGTGCTGAAAGCTTACCTCAGGCAAGGGGCGGAAGTTATCACAAAATTTTTAACTTTTCGTGAGGATCCAGGGATACGCATGCGAGCAGTATGTCGTTATAGACACGTCAGACATCAACAGGGAAACGTCGCTTGTTTTCCTTAACATGAAAATAAGAAGGAAAAGTCATGCTAAAAAAACGTCCACTTCGGGAAGCAGATGTTACAGCCGAGTCAGTATTTTTTATGCAACGACGACAGATCCTCAAAGCACTTGGGATAGGTGCAGCTGCGGCCACGCTGTCCTCCCCTACACAGGCTAATTTGCTGGATTGGTTTAAAGGCAACGATCGTCCACCCGCACCCGCAGGCAAAGCGCTTGAGTTCACAAAGCCCGAACGCTGGCAAAACAGCCTGTCTCTGACGCCTGAAGACAAGGTGACGGGCTACAACAATTTCTACGAATTTGGTCTGGATAAAGCCGATCCTGCCGCCAATGCCGGTAGCCTGAAAACCGATCCCTGGACGTTAACCATCAGCGGTGAGGTCAACAAACCTTTAACCTTGGATCATAATGCGCTGACCACACGCTTTCCATTAGAAGAGCGTATTTATCGGATGCGTTGCGTTGAGGCCTGGTCAATGGTTGTGCCGTGGGTGGGTTTTCCGTTGCATAAATTACTGGCGCTGGTTGAGCCAACTAGTCACGCCAAATACGTCGCTTTTGAAACACGCTACGCCCCTGATGAAATGCCGGGCCAGAAAGACCGCTTTATTGGCGGTGGGTTGAAATATCCCTATGTCGAAGGTCTTCGTTTGGATGAGGCTATGCACCCGCTCACACTTCTCACCGTAGGCGTATATGGCAAAGCATTGCCGCCGCAAAACGGGGCGCCGATACGCCTGACCGTACCCTGGAAATACGGCTTCAAGGGCATTAAATCGATAGTCAGTATCAAGCTGACGCGTGAGCAGCCACCGACGACCTGGAATATGTCAGCACCGAATGAATACGGATTTTACGCCAACGTAAATCCGCAGGTGGATCACCCTCGCTGGTCCCAGGCTACTGAGCGTTTTATCGGTTCGGGTGGCATTCTCGATGTACAGCGACAGCCCACGTTACCTTTTAATGGTTATGCCGATGAGGTGGCATCGTTATATCAGGGCATGGATCTTCGGGAGTATTTTTAAGTGAGGTTGACTGCAAAACAGATAACCGGCCTGAAAGTGCTGCTGCATCTCGCCGGTTTTTTACCCCTGCTATGGCTCTTCTGGGCCGCGCAGCATGGCGGGTTGGGTGCCGACCCGGGAAAAGATATCCAGCACTTTACGGGCATTACCGCGCTGAAGTTTTTGCTGGCTACCCTGCTGGTATCGCCGCTTGCGCGCTATGCAAAGCAGCCTTTGTTGTTTCGTACCCGGCGGTTGTTAGGTTTATGGTGCTTTGCATGGGCCACACTGCATATAACCAGCTATGCTCTGCTGGAACTGGGTATACAAAACTTGGGATTGTTGGGTCGTGAACTGGTTTCACGCCCATGGCTAATGCTGGGTATGGCCGGTTGGATTATCTTATTCCTGTTGACGTTGACCTCGACACAAGCCGCTCAGCGTAAAATGGGCAAACGCTGGCAAACATTGCACAACTACGTCTACCTGGCCGCCATTTTGCTACCGCTGCATTATCTGTGGTCGGTAAAAGTGCTATCACCGCTCCCTATTATCTACGCCATCTGTTTTGTGGTTCTGCTGGCTTTTCGCTATAAAAAGCTGTTACGGAAAACCGGGTACAAAGGTGTGTTTATGAAAAGTGAGTGAATCACGGTAAACTTCTTAACCACACCTAAACAGAACGAGAACAAAAAATGAGTAACAATGATAATTACCATCAGCTCACCCGCACGTTCCAGCGGCTCTCTCGCTTCTCCCACCTCTCGGCAATCGCCAGTTGGGACATGTTTACCATGATGCCGCCAGGAGGCAGTAAAGCCCGAGGCGAAGCGCTGGCCGAGCTGAGCGTGCTTGAGCACCAACTGTTAACCGATCCGAAAGTGGCAATGTGGATCGCCGCAGCGCAACAGGAAGATCTCAACGATGTAGAACAGGCGAACCTGCGCGAAATGTCGCGATTGCATCACCAGGCATCCTTGTTGCCCGAATCGTTGGTAGAAGCAAAATCTCTTGCGGGAAGCCGCTGTGAGCATGCCTGGCGTAGCCAGCGACCAGCTAATGACTGGGAAGGATTTTCCGATAACCTGAAAGAAGTTGTGAAGTACAGCCGCGAAGAAGCCCGACTGCGCGCAGAAGCTAAAGGTTGTTCGCCGTATGACGCGCTACTGGACATCTTTGAACCAGGAATGACCAGCGCTCAGTTGGATGTCCTTTTCGCAGACGTTAAAAGCTGGCTGCCCGATCTGCTAAACAAGGTGGTGGCAAAGCAGTCTCAGCAGTCGCTCATCGCCCCGGTAGGTCCCTTCCCAACAGCTGTACAGCGAGAGCTGGGTCTTGAAACAATGGCACAGCTAGGTTTCGACTTTACCGCTGGTCGGCTGGATATCAGTGCACATCCTTTCTGTGGCGGCGTACCAGAAGATGTTCGCATTACCACCCGCTATGATGAAAACGAATTACTCAGCGCGCTGTTTGGCGTGATCCATGAAACCGGTCATGCGCGCTATGAGCAAAACCTGCCACGCAGCTGGTCTGGGCAACCTATTGCTCTGGCACGCTCAACCGCCATTCATGAGTCCCAGAGTCTGTTCTTTGAGATGCAACTGGGACGCAGTAAAGCCTTTCTGATGCGGTTGATTCCGGCTGTAACGCGCCACTTTGGCGATCAGGCAGCGTTTGAAGAAAGCAATTTCATCGCCTGGAACCAGCAGGTCAAACCCGGGTTTATCCGTGTTGATGCCGACGAGGTAAGCTATCCCGCTCACGTGATCCTGCGTTATGAAATCGAACGTGCGCTTATTAATGGCGATATTGAAGTGGATGATATCCCGGCATTGTGGAACGAGAAAATGCAGGCCTGGCTGGGGCTGTCAACGATCGGAAACTATCGTAACGGTTGTATGCAGGATATTCACTGGACTGACGGCGGCTTTGGCTACTTCCCTTCCTATACATTAGGCGCCATGTATGCAGCGCAGTTGTTCAGTGCCGCTAACCGCGCATTGCCTGATTTGAATCAGTCTATTGCCCAAGGTGAGTTCGGTGCTCTGTTTGAGTGGTTACGTCAGAACATCTGGCAGCATGGCAGCCGCTTTACTACTGAACAGCTTATTACCCAGGCGACCGGGGAGCCGCTCAGCAGCCGTTATTTCCGTTCTCATCTGGAATCCCGCTATTTGTAATCTCATACCGTGAGTCATTGTACATATCGTTACACGCCGAAACCAATGACTCACGGAAGCCCTGTGTTTACAGCGATATAGTTATTTCAACGGCCCCGCAGTGGGGTTGAATGAAAAACCAAATCGAGGGTATGAGAATGAAAAAAGTATTAGCTCTGGTTGTTGCCGCTGCTATGGGTCTGTCTTCTGCTGCGTTTGCTGCTGAGACAACTGCTACTACCGCTCCGACTGCTGCTGCAACCACCAAAGCAGCGCCGGCAAAAACCACGCATCATAAAAAACAGCACAAAGCAGCGCCGCAGAAAGCGCAGGCTGCCAAGAAACACGCTAAAAAATCCACCACTAAACCGGCTGTAGAACAAAAAGCGCCAGAGCAGAAAGCTCAGGCTGCTAAAAAACACACCAAAAAAGCAGCAACCAAGCCAGCAGCAGAACAAAAAGCACCAGAGCAGAAAGCCCAGGCCGCTAAAAAACACACCAAAAAAGCCGTAAAACACGACACCGCTAAACCAGCAGCTCAACCTGCAGCATAACGCATTTGTAGTTACTATGGCGTCCCCCACGCCATAGCATACGGCGCTAGATCGACCTGATGTAGCGCCGCCTTTCGGAGGGTAAAATGGTGTCACATTACCGCTTTGAGTTCATTCTTATTACTCTGATAATTTGCGCCCTCATTGCCATGCATTTTTATCTTTCCTGAGTGTAGTTATCTGATTTTACTCCCACTTTCTCGCCGTCCCGTCTATAGTATTAACTGAGGGTTTGCTGTTTATAATCATAATTCCCCACCAGAGTGTGATATGCATAAAACCATTGCTGTATTACTGGGCTCAATTTGTTTTTTTCCTGTTGTTGCGCATGCGGATCAGCCAGCAACGACCACCGCTGAAGCAGAAAACATAAAAACGCTGTTTTTTGGTCATGACGATCGCACGAAAGTAACGGACCCAACGCAATCACCGTGGGACGCTATCGGACAACTGGAAACCGCCAGTGGTAATCTGTGTACCGCCACGCTCATTTCACCGCATCTGGCCCTGACTGCCGGACACTGCTTGCTCGCTCCACCGAAAGGCAAACCGGATAAAGCCGTCGCGTTACGCTTTGTGTCGAAAAAGGGTGTCTGGCGCTATGAAATCCATGGAATCGAAGGACGGGTTGATCCCTCACTCGGTAAGCGTTTGAAAGCCGATGGCGATGGCTGGATTGTGCCGCCATCAGCAGCCCCGTGGGATTTTGGTCTGGTGGTGCTGCGTTACCCGCCTTCCGGAATCACGCCCCTACCATTATTTGAAGGTGATAAAGCGGCGTTAACCGCGGCGTTGAAAACCGCCGATCGCAAAGTCACACAGTCGGGCTATCCGGAAGATCATCTGGACGATTTGTACACCCATCAGGATTGCGTGGTGACCGGCTGGGCGCAGAATACCGTCTTGTCGCACCAGTGCGACACGCTCCCGGGCGACAGCGGTTCACCGTTGATGCTGAAGACAGATTCAAGCTGGCAGTTGATTGGCGTACAAAGCTCCGCTCCGGCGGCGAAAGATCGCTGGCGAGCCGATAATCGCGCCATATCCGTGACCGGTTTTCGCGATAAGCTGGAAGAGTTGGCGCAGGAGTAACATATGCTGCCCGCATTAACGGGCAGCACGGATATCAGGCAAGTTTAATCATCACCATTCCGGCCAGCAGCAGCGCCACGCCGATCCAGCCTTTATTATTCAGGCGCTGACCAAACAACACCCAACCAGCCGCTAACGTCGCGGCAATCCCAAACCCGCCCCACAAAGCGTAGGCAACAGAAAGGTCAATACCTTTTACCGCCTGCGACAGCGCGCTAAAGGCCGCTAACACGGCAGCCAGCGACAGCACGCCATAAACCTTGCGGCGAAATCCATCAGAAAATTTCAAAAAGACGTTAGCGACTATTTCCAGCACGATGGCCATGCCAAGCCAGGCACCATGAACCCACTCAAACTGCTGCATGGGTCACCTCTTTGCTCGTTTTGGCAGGTTTTCGAGTACCAGACTTGATCAGCACAATGCCTAATACCAGCGAGACCAGTCCAGCCACTTTCATCGTGGACAAGGTTTCGTCAAATAACAACACACTAAACAGCGTAATAAATAAAATACCGATACCTTCCCACAAGGCATAGGCCACACCAAGGGCAATTTTTTTAACAGCGAAACTAAGAAAAATATATGATAAGGCGATCATTACCAGCATTAAAATAAAGCCTGAATTACCATGGCCAACGCTTGCCCATTTCATTGACAGCGTACCAGTAATTTCAGCCGCGATGGCCAGACCTAATAATATCCAGTAAAACATGATGCTTCTCCTGCTTGAGAATATAGTCCTTTAGGCCTACTGCATGCAGTAAACCAAAAAATAAAATTAGTTAGCTCAGCGCACAGCGCCAGCTCAGGCAGAAGAAGGGACTAAAGCGCGTTGCGCCAGTGTTGCTCACCCGCAAGCAAGAAAGTAGAGGAGGTACGAAGAAGTGTAGGTAAACGCAAAAACATCCTGAACATATTGTCCATAATATTACAATTATCCGCAGTGTTGCTTCTCATCATCGCGGATGATAATTGTCCTCGGTAGTTAAACACAGATGATTTGTATCATAGCTTCAAGACGAACTCAAAGTCTTTTCACTTCTTTACCTGCCCCGTTTGATTTTTGTTATAACGGCTCGACGCAAATCACATTATTATGCAGATTCAAAAATGAAAAATGCGGGAATACACATGGCGAAACCGATCATCACGCTTAACGGTCTAAAAATAGTCATTATGCTGGGCATGCTGGTTATCATCCTGAGCGGTATTCGCTTTGCCGCAGATATCATCGTCCCCTTTATTCTGGCGTTATTTATAGCCGTTGTGCTCAATCCCGTGGTGCAGCGGATGGTCAAGCTTCGCATACCGCGCGTAATTGCGGTGTCATTGCTTATCGTTATTATTGTAATGTTAATGGTGCTGCTGTTGGCGTATTTAGGTACATCCTTAAATGAACTTGCGCGAACGCTACCGCAATATCGCTCTTCACTGGTTATCCCACTAAAAAATCTTGAACCATGGTTACAACGCGCAGGGATCGGCGTTTCCGTGGACGAGCTCGTCAAATATATCGATCCAAACGCGGCAATGACGCTGGTGACCAATTTACTGGCGCAGCTTTCAAATGCTATGTCATCGATATTTTTACTGCTACTGACGGTAGTTTTTATGCTGCTGGAAGTACCGCAACTGCCCAACAAACTCAAACAAATGATGAGTCGCCCCATTGAAGGTATGGCGGCGATTCAACGCGCCATCGACAGCGTCTCCCACTATCTGGTGCTTAAAACGGCAATCAGCATTGTGACCGGGTTGGTCGCCTGGGGCATGCTTGCTGCATTGGATGTGCGCTTTGCCTTTGTCTGGGGATTACTGGCCTTCGCCCTGAACTACATCCCTAATATCGGTTCTGTATTGGCGGCCATTCCCCCTATTGCTCAGGTGCTGGCATTCAGCGGTCTTTACGATGCGCTGGTGGTTCTGGCAGGCTATCTGGTCATCAACCTGGTATTCGGGAATATCCTCGAGCCGCGGATCATGGGCCGCGGGCTGGGGCTGTCCACGCTGGTAGTATTTCTGTCGTTAATCTTCTGGGGCTGGTTGCTCGGTCCCGTGGGGATGCTGCTTTCTGTGCCGCTGACCATCATCGTGAAAATCGCGCTTGAGCAAACCAACGGCGGTCAAAGTATTGCCGTACTACTTAGCGATCTGAACAAAGAATGAGTTTTCGCCCCGCCATTGCGGGGCATTTCCTTTATCGTTTCACGCGGAAAGCCAAAACGGCGCTTAACAGCGTAAATAGCGCTATTATCCACGCCATGGTCCAGGGCGTGCCATCACTGAAGGCGGCCAGCAGCAACGATGAGATAATACCGCTGCCATATTGCAACGCGCCAATCAGCGCCGAAGCTGAACCCGCAATGTTCGGTACCGCGTCCAACGCCGCGGCAGTCGACGTCGCGGCAATAATGCCATTCATCGAGAACAGCAGAAAAATGGAAACGATAATGGCAACAATTCCGCCTGACTCCAGCTTAACCATCAGTGCAAGCGCCACTGCGGCCAGCGCCGCCAGCATCGTCGCATATTTCAGCAGTTGTTCCAGAGCATGTCGTTGAACCAGACGACGGTTAACCACGCTCATCGCCATAACACCGATAATGTTTAGCGCAAACAACCAGCCGTAATGCTGTGGATCAACATGGTAATAGCTAATATAAACAAACGGTGACCCGGTAATAAACGCGTACGCACCGACGTAATAAAACGTCAGGCTCAGGGTATAGCGCATAAAACGCCCATTCGTTAACAACGAGCGGTAATTACGAAATGCGCCAGCCAAAGAGGCTTTCACTCGTTTATCTTCCGGCAATGTTTCGGGCAGCCAGTTTAGGGAGATAAACATCAGCGCACCAATCACCACCAGCAGCCAAAAAATTGAGTGCCAGGTGCTCAGGCGAATAATTTGCCCGCCAATCAACGGTCCGGCGATTGGCGCAATCGCCATAACCAACACCAGGGTCGAGAGCATTTGCGCCGCACGAGTACGTGCAAAGAGATCGCGGATCATCGCTCGCGCCAGCATAGGTCCGGTACAGGCTCCAAGCGCCTGAAATACCCGCCAGAAAACAATTTGCGTGATACTTGTAGACAGCGCACACCCTGCGGAACCAATGATAAATAGCACCATGCCGATAAACAGCGGCTTGCGCCGCCCCATATGATCGCTAATCGGCCCCCAAATCAACTGTGCGATAGTAAAACCAATTAAGAAACCAGTAATCGTCAGCTCAACATTGCCATGTAAATCCTCGGCCATCGTCGGCATTGCTGGAAGATAAATATCGGTAGAAAGCGATGTAAAGGCCATCAGGCCACTGAGGATCAGAATAAAAGTAAGACCGGTCTGGCTTGCGGTAGTTACCGGTGAGGCATGTTCACGTGTACGCATAGTGCCCTGTCATGTTCTAAAAAGTCAGGTCGCAGTATATAGACAACGTATTGCCGTGATTAGACGGTTAAAACCGCATGAGTTTATGAACTGAAATCATGAATGGTGAAATCATATACGTCATATTTTGTGACTGACTTCCAATAATTACCTTTCAGAAATGAATTCTACTCATAGGTCCATGCGAATTTCACAGACTAATCGTATCAACACAGATTTGCTAATCTGCAGCCAATGCAACGATGATGCTCAGGAGAACCCAATGAATACAACAGTTCTGAATAACGGTGTTGAGATGCCCCTGCTCGGATTTGGCGTTTATCAAATGACCGATGCCAGCGAATGTGAGCAAGCCGTACGGGATGCCATTGATACAGGATATCGCCTGATTGATACCGCTGCCTCCTACCAGAATGAAACTCAGGTCGGCAATGCACTTAAGCAAAGCGGAGTCCCCCGCGAGGCGCTTTTTATGACTACCAAACTGTGGTTACAGGATACCAACTATGCAGGCGCAAAGGCGCAATTCGCACGTTCTCTGCAACGGCTTCAACTGGATTATATTGACCTTTATTTGATTCATCAGCCCTATGGCGATGTGCACGGTGCCTGGCGCGCGATGGAAGAATTATATGAAGAAGGGAAAATCCGCGCGATTGGCGTGAGTAACTTTCATCCGGATCGTCTGGCGGATTTAATCGCTTTCAATCGCATTATTCCAGCCGTTAACCAGATTGAGGTGAATCCTTTTCATCAGCAACCGCATGCCGTAGCCTGGATGCAGAGCCGGAATATTCAACCACAAGCCTGGGCGCCGTTCGCTGAAGGACGCAATGACCTGTTTCAGAACCCGGTCTTATCGGCTATTGGTGAAAAATATGGCAAAAGCGTTGGTCAAGTCGTGCTGCGTTGGATTTATCAACGTGGGATAATTTCGCTGGCGAAAACCGTGCGCAAAACGCGGATGGCCGAGAATATTCAGGTGCTGGACTTTGCCCTAACGGCGGAAGAGATGACGCAAATTGCCGCGATGGACAGCGGAACCAGCGCGTTCTTCTCGCATCGCGATCCGGCTCGTGTGGAATGGATCACCCAACGTAAACTGGATGTTTAAAAAAACGGCCTCCGCAGAGGCCGTCTTACTTTTACTGGCAATTACAGCGCTTTCAGGATCGCATCCACGCTGGCTTTGGCATCGCCAAACAGCATATGGGTGTTATCTTTAAAGAACAGCGGGTTCTGCACACCTGCATAGCCGGTGTTCATTGAACGTTTGAACACAATTACGTTCTGTGCTTTCCACACTTCCAGCACCGGCATGCCGGCGATCGGGCTGCGCGGGTCATCCTGCGCCGCCGGGTTTACCGTGTCGTTGGCACCAATGACCAGCACGGTATCGGTATCGGCGAAATCATCGTTGATCTCATCCATTTCCAGCACGATGTCATAAGGTACTTTGGCTTCCGCCAGCAGCACGTTCATATGACCTGGCAAGCGCCCTGCTACCGGGTGAATACCAAAACGCACTTTGATGCCGCGCGCGCGAAGTTTCTCAGTAATTTCCGCGACCGGATACTGTGCCTGAGCCACTGCCATGCCGTAGCCCGGGGTGATGATCACGGAGTGCGAGTTCTTCAGCATTTCTGCTGTGTCTTCCGCAGTAATCTCACGATGTTCACCAACTTCTTCATCAGATCCGGTAGAAGAACCGTCAGAACCAAAGCCGCCCGCAATAACGCTGAAAAATGAACGGTTCATCGCCTTACACATAATGTAAGACAGGATTGCACCAGAAGAACCGACCAGCGCACCGGTAACGATCAGCAGATCGTTGCTCAGCATAAAGCCCGCCGCCGCCGCCGCCCATCCTGAATAGGAGTTAAGCATTGAAACAACAACCGGCATATCCGCACCGCCAATGGACGCCACCAGATGCCAGCCAAAAGCCAGTGCAATAATGGTCATCACCAGCAGCGCCAGAACCTGCAGGCCCACGCTTTCGGTACGAACAAACACCACCAGCAGCAGGAAAGAAACAACCAGCGCCGCCAGGTTCATTTTGTGACGATTCGGCAGCATCAGCGGTTTAGAGGAGATCTTGCCGCGCAGTTTGCCAAAGGCCACCACAGAACCGGTAAAGGTCACCGCACCGATGAAGATACCCAGGAACACTTCCGTCAGGTGAATGTTCACCAGAATCGGCTCCAGGCCCGTATCGTGATACAGGTAGCTGTTGAACCCCACCAGTACCGCAGCCAGACCGACGAAGCTGTGCAGAATCGCCACCAGCTCCGGCATCTCGGTCATTTCGACTTTCTTCGCCAGACGAATACCAATCGCGCCGCCGATGATCATCGCTACCAGGATCCACGCAACGTTGCCGGTATCCGGGCCAAAAATCGTAGCAATCAGCGCAATCGCCATCCCGGCGATGCCGTAGTTGTTACCCTGCTGAGAGGTTTCGTGTTTCGAAAGCCCCGCCAGACTAAAAATAAACAGGATCGCGGCAACAATGTATGCAGCTGTAACTAATCCTCCAGACATATGTTACCCCTTAGTTTTTCCGGAACATTTTCAGCATGCGCTGAGTCACGGTGAAGCCACCGAAAATATTAATGCTGGCAATAAGCACCGCGATAAAGCTCAGGAAACTCACCCAGCCACCCTGGCCAATTTGCAATAACGCCCCAACCACGATAATCCCCGAGATGGCGTTAGTCACAGACATCAGCGGAGTATGCAACGCATGTGACACATTCCAGACCACGTAGTAACCCACCACGCAGGAAAGCGCGAACACCGTAAAGTGACCAAGGAACTCTTTCGGCGCGACGTCGGCGAGCCAGCCAAACAAAATCACTACCAGCGCCATCAGCGCATATTTGCGCCACGGAGAGACAGGTTTTTTCTCTTCTTTCGGCGCAGGTGCGGCTTTTGGCGCTGCCTGCGGCTGAGCAGAAACCTGGATCGGTGGCGCAGGCCAGGTGATTTCACCATCACGAACCACCGTGACACCACGCACAACCACGTCGTCAAAATCGACAGTGATATTGCCGTCTTTCTCTTTACACAACAGTTTGAGCAGGTTGACGAGGTTCGTGCCGTACAGCTGGGAAGATTGCGTTGGCAAACGGCCAGGCAGATCGGTATAGCCGATAACCTTCACCCCGTTCTCGGTGGTGGTCACCTGATTAGGCACGGTATATTCGCAGTTACCGCCGTTTTGCGCGGCAAGATCGACAATTACGCTGCCCGCTTTCATCGAATCGACCATTTCACGGGTGATCAGTTTCGGGGCCGGTTTGCCCGGAATCAGCGCTGTGGTAACGATAATGTCGACGTCTTTCGCCTGCGCAGCGAAGAGTTCCATTTCAGCTTTGATGAACGCTTCGGACATCACTTTGGCATAGCCATCGCCGCTGCCCGCTTCTTCTTTAAAGTCCAGTTCAAGGAACTCTGCGCCCATACTCTGCACTTGTTCCTTCACTTCCGGACGGGTATCAAAAGCGCGCACGATAGCGCCCAGGCTGTTTGCCGCACCGATCGCCGCAAGACCTGCCACACCCGCACCAATCACCATGACCTTGGCAGGTGGAACCTTGCCTGCGGCGGTGATCTGGCCGGTGAAGAAGCGACCGAATTCATGTGCAGCTTCAACAATAGCGCGATACCCGGCGATGTTCGCCATCGAGCTTAAGGCATCCAGCGACTGCGCGCGCGAAATACGCGGCACGGAGTCCATCGCCATGACCGTCACGTTGCGCTCTGCAAGTTTTTGCAGCAGCTCAGGGTTTTGCGCGGGCCAAAGAAAACTCACCAGCGTCGTGCCCGGATTGAGTAACGGAATTTCCGCCTCCTCCGGCGCATTGACCTTCAGGATGATCTCTGACTGCCAGACTGCATTTCCATCAACAATTTCTGCGCCTGCTTGTACAAACGCCTTATCGTCAAAACTCGCCAGTTGACCTGCACCGCTTTCAACCGCGACGCTGAAACCCAGTTTAAGCAGCTGCTCAACCGTCTTCGGCGTGGCTGCAACGCGGGTTTCATTGGTTAACCGTTCTCTTGGTATGCCAATTCGCATAATGTTCCCTTCCATCTGTAATTATGATGATGGTTTATCAATGTTCGCACGAGGCATGCGCGCACTCTCGAAAGAGGTCAGTGTTACCTCAATAAAATAAAACAGTAACAAACTCTGTATAACCTACTGAAAATGACGCCTGTGATCTAGCGCCAAAAAACAGTATTTATTATGAAATTCGCGAAATAGAGATGAATCGAACCTCAGACAGATAAAATGCCCTAAAAATAGCCCGCAAAGGCTGATAATTCGCTCAAGCGAAGCGGCAAAACATGATTATCTACCTGCCAAAAACAATTAATTAACATTAAATTAACTTATGAAATTCAACTGCTTTATCAGTTTTGGTCACCAAACGCCGAAATTTTCGGCATATCACAAAATGTTATCGCTGTTGTTACCTAACGTGACACGATGAGTGAAAAATGACGCAGACACTGACACAATTTAAATGCAATAATCAGCGACGTTTCTAGTCAATAACAATACCAGTACCTGGTTTGCGCAAGGCGAAGGATTATTTTTATGAAGCTTAAGAACACTCTCCTGGCGTCCGCACTAATTTCTGCGACTGCTTTTTCTGTAAATGCAGCGACAGAATTGACGCCGGAGCAAGCGGCTGCCCTGAAACCCTATGACCGCATTGTGGTCACCGGTCGTTTTAATGCTATCGGTGATGCGGTTGCTGCCGTTTCGCGCCGTGCAGATAAAGACGGTGCAGCCTCCTTTTATGTTGTTGATACCTCAGATTTTGGCAGCGGCGGTAACTGGCGCGTTGTTGCCGACGTCTATAAAGCCGACGCTGAAAAAGCGGAAGCGTCAAAAAACCGTGTCATTAACGGTGTTATGGAATTGCCAAAAGATCAGGCCGTTCTGATAGAACCTTACGACACCGTTACAGTGCAAGGTTTCTACCGTAGCCAGCCTGAAGTAAACGATGCCATCACCAAAGCAGCGAAAGAGAAAGGTGCTTACTCCTTCTATATCGTGCGTCAGGTCGATGCTAACCAGGGCGGCAACCAGCGTATTACTGCATTCATCTATAAAGCTGATGCGAAAAAACGCATTGTACAAAGCCCTGATGCGATCCCAGCAGATTCAGATGCTGGTCGTGCCGCATTAGCAGCAGGTGGCGAAGCCGCGAAGAAAGTTGAGATCCCGGGCGTAGCAACTACCGCTTCTCCGAGTGCTGAAGTCGGCCGCTTCTTCGAAACGCAATCGACCAAAGGCGGACGTTACACTGTCACGCTACCGGATGGAACCAAAGTTGAAGAACTGAACAAAGCGACAGCCGCCATGATGGTACCGTTCGACAGCATCAAGTTCACGGGTAACTACGGCAACATGACGGAAGTCTCTTATCAGGTAGCAAAACGCGCAGCGAAGAAAGGCGCGAAGTACTATCACATTACCCGCCAGTGGTCAGAACGTGGTAACAACGTGACGATCAGCGCCGATCTGTATAAGTAATACCCAATGCCTTATCAGGTCTACAGTCCTTGTAGACCTGATAATTTCGCGCAGTTCTGTTTCCAGACAAAACAAAAACAGCAGTATTAAGACAACTTTTCACACTATTAGTCACAAATCTCTCTATCCCCATTGCATGCGTTCTCTTCTCTCCGTAAAATCCCGCGCCTTAGTGGCTTTCACCATTTTTATGCGGTTTGCCAAAATAATTATTCTCTCACTCTCGTTTTTGTAACTGGATACAAATGGAAAAGAAATTGGGTCTGAGCGCATTGACCGCGCTGGTTTTAAGCTCAATGCTCGGCGCTGGCGTTTTCAGCCTGCCACAAAATATGGCAGCAGTAGCCAGCCCGGCCGCATTATTGATTGGTTGGGCGATTACCGGTGCGGGTATTCTTTTGCTCGCCTTTGCCATGCTGATCCTGACGCGTATCCGTCCTGAACTGGACGGCGGTATCTTCACCTATGCACGTGAAGGTTTCGGCGAGTTGATTGGCTTCTGCTCTGCGTGGGGATACTGGCTGTGCGCTGTTATCGCTAACGTTTCGTATCTGGTCATCGTCTTCTCTGCGCTCAGTTTCTTTACCGACACACCGGAATTACGTCTGTTCGGCGACGGTAATACCTGGCAGTCGATTGCCGGCGCATCGGTACTGTTATGGATAGTCCATTTTCTGGTGTTGCGGGGAGTACAAACCGCGGCCAGCATTAACCTGGCCGCTACTCTGGCAAAACTATTGCCGCTAGGCCTCTTTATCGTGCTGGCATTCATGCTGTTTAAGCTCGACACCTTTACTCTCGATTTTACCGGCGTCGCGTTGGGCGTGCCTGTCTGGGAGCAGGTCAAAAACACCATGCTCATCACCCTGTGGGTTTTCATTGGTGTGGAAGGCGCGGTGGTGGTATCTGCCCGCGCCAGAAATAAACGCGATGTTGGTCGCGCCACGCTGTTAGCTGTACTCGCCGCACTGGGCGTTTACCTGTTAGTCACCCTGCTATCCCTCGGCGTTGTCGCGCGGCCAGAACTGGCAGAGATCCGCAATCCATCAATGGCCGGTCTGATGGTTAAAATGATGGGGCCATGGGGCGAAATTATTATTGCCGCGGGTCTGATTGTTTCCGTGTGTGGTGCCTATTTAAGCTGGACGATTATGGCGGCTGAAGTGCCGTTCCTCGCCTCCACGCACAAAGCGTTTCCGCGTATTTTTGCGCGACAGAATGCACAGGGTGCGCCATCGGCATCGCTGTGGCTAACCAACATCTGCGTACAAATCTGCCTTGTGCTAATCTGGCTCACAGGCTCCGACTACAATACGTTACTGACAATCGCCTCAGAGATGATTCTGGTGCCCTATTTGCTGGTCGGCGCATTTCTGTTAAAAATTGCCACCCGTCCGATTCATAAGGCTGTCGGTATCGGCGCGAGTATTTATGGCATATGGTTATTGTATGCGTCAGGTCCGATGCACCTACTGCTGTCTGTAGTGTTGTATGCGCCAGGGCTGTTGGTTTTCCTTTATGCCCGTAAAACGCACACGCATGAAAACGTATTAAAACGCCAGGAGATGGCGCTGATCGGCCTGTTGCTTGTTGCTGCTGTGCCGGCTACCTGGATGCTGATGGGATAACGTTATACCCATCGTTCGCGACATATGGAGATTACGATGGGTAAAAAAAACTCTTTGCCAATTCTTATCACCGGAGGTGGTCGTCGTATCGGCCTCGCCGTCGCATGGCACTTTCTGAACCAAAAACAGCCAGTTATCGTCAGCTACCGAACTCACTATCCTGCCATTGACGGCCTGCGAGAAGCGGGCGCGATTTGTATCCCGGCTGACTTTTCCACGGATGAAGGCGTACTGGCCTTTGCTGATGAGGTCAAAGCGCAGACGGATGGCTTGCGCGCCATTGTGCACAATGCCAGCGCCTGGGTCGCCGAAAAACCCGGCACACCGCTTAGCGAAGTACTTTCACGCATGATGCAGATCCACGTCAATACGCCCTACCTGCTCAACCACGCGCTGGAAGGATTGCTACGTGGTCATGGGCACGCAGCCAGCGACATCATCCATTTTACGGATTATGTTGTGGAGCGTGGAAGCGACAAGCACATTGCTTATGCTGCCAGCAAAGCGGCGCTGGATAATATGACCCGTTCGTTCGCGCGCAAACTGGCACCGGAAGTGAAAGTGAACGCGATTGCCCCCTCACTTATCCTGTTTAACGAGGGTGACGATGCAGAGTATCGCCAGCAGGCACTAAACAAATCACTGATGAAAACCGCGCCTGGTGAAAAAGAGGTCATTGATTTAATTGACTACCTACTAACCAGTTGTTTTGTCACCGGACGTAGTTTTGCCCTTGATGGCGGGCGTCATCTACGTTAGTGCAGTTTGATCCAACAAAAGATCAGTAACCACGCGCTCAGGCTCCAGCACACTACTGCACCGCCGAGCGCGATGGGTAAGCGCATAAACCCGGTGAAATACCACAGTGAAACAAGGTAGACAAAATAGGGAATAATCGACCACATACTGAATACAATGGTTGTACGTAACGCCTCGATCCCACGCTCACTGGCCACGATGTAGTGGGCAATCAACGCAAACGTCGGGAACAGTGGAATTAATCCAGCAATATAGTAATTCTTTGTTTTCGCCAGCAAACCAATCAACACCACCACCAGCGCACCGAGCGCCGCTTTTATAACGAGTCCCATCTCTCTGCCTTAACACATCAATAACATCAGCCTCTAGCATAACGGAAGCGTTCTTGTTTAGAAAAGATTAATGGAAGGAAAAACCGGGGCGGTGTATGTTGGCGTTTTATATTCAAAATGAATGATATGAACACCATCGTATTTGTTGAAGATGATCCCGAAGTTGGCTCACTGATTGCAGCCTATCTGGCCCGGCATGATATTGAGGTTATCCTTGAATCTCGTGGTGATTTGGCCGAGGAGAAAATCCTGCACGTTCAACCCGATCTGGTGTTATTAGATATCATGCTGCCGGGCAAAGACGGGATGACTATCTGCCGCGATTTACGCGGACGCTGGCAAGGCCCGATTGTTCTGCTCACCTCGCTGGACAGCGACATGAACCATATCCTGGCGCTGGAAATGGGTGCCTGTGACTACATCCTGAAAACAACGCCGCCAGCTGTGCTGCTGGCTCGCCTGCGCCTGCACCTGCGCCAGAATGAACACTCAGCACAGTCTAAAGGCATTCAGGCGGCAACCATCACACCGCACACAACGCTTCGTTTTGGCACACTCACTATCGATCCCACCAACCGCTCCGTGCTGCTCGGCGGCGAGCAAATCTCTCTTTCCACCGCTGATTTTGAATTACTGTGGGAGTTGGCAACCCATGCCGGGCAGATTATGGACCGTGATGCGTTGCTAAAAAACCTGCGCGGCGTAAGTTATGACGGCATGGATCGCAGCGTCGATGTCGCGATTTCCCGCTTACGCAAAAAACTGCTCGATAACGCGACTGAACCCTATCGAATCAAAACGGTACGCAACAAAGGTTATCTGTTCGCACCGCACGCCTGGGACGACGAGCCTCATAAGTAATCCAACCGGGCCGATCACTTTGATCGGCTCTCATAATTATCTGGCGTTACACTGTCACATTGATAGCTAACTAAACGTCAGTCCGTCGTATTTTTTCCAACGATAGTTTACGGCGGAGATAATCCAGCAGCCGATAAAGACGCCAATAATCGCAAAACCGACATTCCCCATATGGTCACTCAAATTGCTGACGGTATCCCACCCCCCCCCCTGAAGCGAAAACGCGTCAGAGAGAAGTCCCAGCGCCTCCAGCCCGCCAATAAATAGCGCAATAATCACGGAAGTCCCGGTAATGGTCATATTGTAATAGAGCTTACGTTGCGGCTTATTGAACGCCCATCCGTAGGCCTCAACCATCAGAATACTGTCGAGACAATCAATTAACGCCATACCGCAGGTAAACAGCGCCGGGAATACGAGAATTGACCAAACTGACATGCCGCTGGACGCGCTTGAAGCAGAAATTCCCAGCAAAGAAATTTCAGTGGCGGTATCAAAACCCAGACCAAACAGAAAGCCGACAAAATACATATGCCAGTCTTTACCTACCAGCCGAAACGCTGAGCGGAAAAGCCAGTTCAGAGGGCCTGAAACTGTAATGTCTTCCGTGGTGCCATCGTAAGTACCGGTGCGTTTAAGATGGCGGAATGCCTTCCAGACCTGGCAGAAAATAATGAGATTGATGGTAGCCAGAATCAGCAAAAATACGGCAGAGACCGTAGTTCCTATCAGACCACCGACATTCTGAAACCATGCCATATGTTGCTTAAACACGCTGGTAGTTAGCGCAATGCCAATGCTGGCCAGCACCACAATGGTAGAGTGTCCCAGAGAAAACCAGGCCCCCGTTGTCAGGGCACGTTTTTTCTGCTGCATGAGTTTACGCGTCGCGCTGTCTATCGCGGCGATATGATCGGCATCAACGGCATGGCGCAAACCATAGCACCACGCAATCAGACTCAGTGCCAATAAGGAAGTATTGTTGCTAAACGCGGTGAAAGCCCACAGCCACGCTACGATGTTTGCCCCGATGAGTAAGACCATCAACAAAAGAATATTCGGGCGTTTTTTTAATAATGAAAACAATGCGTTCATTGTTTCCGGCCTGTCAAATTTTCGCTCAACAACACACCACACCGCCGTTCATTGATTGATTAATACAACGTTTACCAGGCTAATGATAACTCTTAAGAATTACTAACCCAGTGTCGTAGATCAAAATTGATTACCACCTGAAGCAAGTTCTGTCATCGCTAGCTCCGCAATACGCAGAGGTACCGTTGCGCTGTCACCCTCTTGCAGAAACCAGACGGACGACAACCCACACCAGGCAACAATCCACATCAGTAAACGCTGCCGTTCAATTCTGGCGATTTCAGACACAATGTTGACTCGTTGCGTGAATCTTTCAGGCTCAATGGCGACAGGTCTGGTAGGTTCGGCAAGATCGGGGTTAGTAAAGATATTGGCGTAATCAAAGCCACGCTCGCCCACCAGCCCTTTGGGATCGATAGCCAGCCATCCTCTCGTTCCGAAATCAAGAATATTGCCGTGGTGTAGATCGCCATGTAATACGACTGCATCATGGGGTGAAGATAGCAGTAAGTTTGCCACCGCAGCACAACGCGTCAGGATACCGCCATGCTTTTTCGCGGCAGGAGCCAGATCGCGAAACCAATGGTGCAGAGGTGTTAACGCAGGCGTAGACGCATTTCGGGAGAGATGGAGTCTACTGGCAGCATGGCAAATAATGCGACAGGCCTGCGCATCGTTGCCAGTCCAGGACATGTCCGCTAAAGACCATGTCTCTGTCGCACGTTCCAGCAGAATCGCCCCTGCTGCATGAGCAAGTACTTTCGCTGCGCCATTTCCGTTCCACCAGACCATGAGTTCACAGCCGATCCGTTCACTGTCATCATCGGTGATCTTTAGTATGGCTTTCTGCCCGTCCTTGACCACCACCACAGGCAAAAGCTGCGATGTGTGCGTTTCAAACGGTTCACCATCTGGAGTGAGCCCCCAACGGTTGAGCCAGATGTTGAACAGACGATTTTCCAAACAATATCCTCATTTTTCTCTGGAAGATGGTAATCAAAAGGATCCGTGTCGGCATTATTCCTGTTTTCTTTTGGTTGAGCCACAACCCCCACTTCCATCATCACTGACTTATCGGGTAGAGCACTAACAGGCACATCCTTGTGTATCTGTGTGCCATGCTGACTGTGTTCGGTATATGAGGAGGACACGATGATCACGTTATGCAAAACCTGTGGAACATCCTATGAGGTAACTGGCGCCCATCCGGAACATTGCGATATCTGCCTGGATGAACGTCAATATGTCCCCACAAGCGGGCAGAAATGGATCGATTTTGACACCCTGTGTGCATCGCATACAAATAAGTGGAAGCAACACGACAGTACCCTCCTCAGCATCCGCACCGTTCCTGATTTTGCAATTGATCAGCGCGCGTTTCTTGTGCGTACCCCAGAAGGAAATATTCTGTGGGACTGCATTGCCACGCTCGACGATGCCACAAAAACGCTAATAACGTCCCTTGGCGGCCTTAAGGCTATCGCGATTTCGCATCCTCATTACTACACCACCATGCAGGACTGGGCTGCGGAATTTAACGCGCCGATTTACCTTCATGCCAGCGACAGAAGGTGGGTAATGCGTGACAGCCCGTGGATTAGATTCTGGGATGGCGACACCATTGAGTTAACCCGTGACGTCACGATGATACGTCTCGGCGGGCACTTTGCTGGCGGCTGCGTCCTGCACTGGGCGCGTGACGAAGGCGTGGTGCTTTCTGGCGACATCGTTCAAGTTACACCAGGTGCCCATGCAGTCTCATTTATGTGGAGCTACCCCAATATGCTACCGTTGCCAGCCGCCACCGTCAGCGACATCATCCAACGCCTGAGAACAGTGAAATTTAAGCAACTTTACGGCGCATTTGAAGGTAAAGATATTACGCAAAATGCCGATGAAATTGTGCGCCGTTCAGGTGAAAAATATATTTCCTGCCTCAAATAAACCGGCAGTTTATTCACCAACCATGCTCAGGAAGGTAAAAATGGATAGAACTTATAAATCACGCCCATCACAGAAACACTCACTATCACACTGATAATGAAGTAGGTTTTGAAAGGCTGCTTTTGTGTTTTATGGCGAAAGATTTGTTGACCCGCTATCGCGCCGCCCCACCCGCCCACAACGCCAAACACCAGCAATGTGGATTCCGGCACTCTGCGCCAGTCCTTGCGTGCCGCCATTTTGTCCACGCCGTATAACAGCAGCGTCAAAACGTTGGCGAGTAGAAACCATATAACAAGAGGATAAGCGGTGAAAATGCAGCCGACCGCTGCGAAAATGAGTAGCGAATAACAACAGCGATTGAGATTCATATTTTCAGTCACAGCACTTTTCAGGAAGTATCGGCACGCATTATACGCAAGGTCAGTCATCCCTGCCACGGGTGAGAATATCCCTTTTATTATTATGCCTATATGCCCAAAGATAGCGCAAATTCTCTGGTCTGCGGGGTACCTAACAATTCAAACAAGAGAGTCGTTTTCATTATTCAAAACAAATGATAATTTATTAAACCCAAATGGAGAAATTGTTCTGGAGTCACAAGGATGAGAAAATACTCATATCCATATTTGTTTTTTATTACCGTCTCATCTCTCGGCGCAATTTTTCTCTTTTACTGGTGGAAGGTAACGGTATACAGAGCGACATTTCTCTACCCGCTCACATCCAAATACCTCATGCTTATTTCTCTGGCAGTGTCATTGTTAATTACCTTATTTCTGGTAGGTAATGGGATAATGAAAAAAAGTCCCTTCCAAACCTATCTGAAATTATTTGGTGGCATCAGCATTGCCATGGTGCTGTTTTCAGTGATCATGGTTATGGCGATAACCTGGTTCATTCCGGGTGTCCCCTCGTCCTATACCGCCACATACGTCTATGCTACAGGAAGTTCTAAAAGTTGTTCGGGGGCTGATGTTGACGATCCGGATCTCGGGACTAACATCAGAATTTGCTATCCCGAAGGTAACTACGAATATAACAACACCATCTACGTTGAGAAACGAAGTAACCTTTTAGGTGCGGTCGTGACATACGCCAGAACAACCCCACCCCGATTTTGATTAACTTACAGCGTAGAAAGCAATGCGTGATCCAGCGAAAGGTCATTCCGCGCCCGTAGGAGCCATAAGAATGCAGAAAAGAGATATACAGTGTACTCTGCGTGGACAAGCACGCCGGATGGTGATCGGAGAACCTTTCTGAACCCACGCATCGGCGGATACCGCTGTGCCCACTTTTCCCCTGAGGGACACGTGCACTCGCTAACTTATTGAGCGTTCGGTGATTTTTTATGAAGAAACTGTTTGTACAGTTTTACCTCCTGCTGTTTGTCTGCTTTTTGGTGATGACCCTATTAGTCGGTCTGGTATACAAATTCACCGCAGAACGCGCAGGCAGACAGTCGCTCGACGATTTGATGAAAAGCTCGTTGTACCTGATGCGCAGTGAACTACGCGAAATCCCGCCACGCGACTGGGGTAAGACGCTGAAGGAGATGGATTTAAACCTCTCATTTGACCTGCGCGTTGAACCGCTGAATAAGTACACACTGGATGCCCCAACCATGCAGCGTTTGCGCGAAGGCGATATTGTGGCACTTGACGATCAATACACCTTCATTCAACGCATTCCTCGCAGCCATTATGTGCTGGCCGTCGGTCCGGTTCCCTACCTCTATTTTCTCCATCAAATGCGCTTGCTGGACATCGCGCTGATGGCGTTTATTGCTATCTCACTGGCCTTCCCGGTACTGATCTGGATGCGCCCGCACTGGCAGGAAATGCTCAGACTCGAATCCGCCGCACAACGTTTTGGTGAAGGACATCTGAGTGAACGCCTTCATTTTGACAGCGGTTCCAGCTTTGAGCGCCTGGGCGTAGCGTTTAACCAAATGGCCGACAATATCAATGCGCTGATCGCCAGTAAAAAACAGCTCATCGATGGTATTGCCCATGAGCTTCGTACCCCGTTGGTACGTTTACGTTACCGGCTGGAAATGAGTGATAACCTCACCGAGCAGGAATCTCAGGCGCTGAATCGTGATATCGGCCAACTGGAAGCGTTGATAGAAGAGTTACTGACCTACGCCCGCCTGGATCGCCCGCAAAATGAACTGAAACTCAGCGTACCGGACCTGCCTGCTTGGTTGACAACCCATCTGGAGGATGTGCAAAGCGTAAATCCTGACCGTGCGGTGCAATTACGTCATCTCGAAACTGGCGACTACGGCGCGTTGGATATGCGCCTGATGGAGCGGGTCCTGGATAATTTGCTGAATAATGCCCTGCGCTATTGCCAGTCAACGGTGCAAGCCAGTCTGCTGCTGAACGGCAATCAAGCCACGCTGGTAGTGGAAGACGACGGCCCCGGTATTGCACCAGACGCTCGCGAACAGGTTTTTGAACCGTTTGTACGCCTTGACCCCAGCCGTGATCGGGCGACCGGGGGTTGTGGGCTTGGGTTAGCCATCGTCCACTCAATAGCGTTGGCTATGGGAGGGACGGTCGTCTGTGATGAAAGTGAACTTGGCGGCGCCCGGTTTACTTTCCGTTGGCACGTCTGGCATAACATTCCTGAAATTTCGGCTGCCTGACCTATTCTGCTCGGTGGCCAGGCGGTGAATGTTGTGCTATAAAAAAGTATGTTGTAACTAAAACGGTAAATCTATGGCCCGTTACGATCTCGTTGACCGCCTGAACGGCACCTTTCGCCAGATGGAACAAGAACTGGCGCTTCTGAACGAAAACCTGTTGCAGCAGACGCTGCTGATTGCCCGCGTATTCTCGTTACCGGAAGTGGTCAAAGAGGCAGAGCATGCCCCTCTGCAGAGCATTGATGTTAAGCAGCATTTAGGCAAAGAGGCTGAAGCTCTGGCACTGCGCCATTACCGTCACCTGTTTATTCAGCAGCAGTCCGAAAACCGCAGCAGCAAAGCGGCCGTCCGCCTACCGGGTGTATTGTGCTACCAGGTTGATAATGCGGGGCAATGTGCTCTGGAAGAACAAATCCAGCGTATAAACCAGCTGAAAACCACCTTCGAGCGCATTGTTACAGTAGAGTCAGGGCTGGCGCCGGCAGCACGTTTCGAATGGGTGCATCGCCACCTGCCGGGGCTGATTACACTGAATGCCTATCGCACACTCACCGTTGTCAGAGATCCTGCCACCCTGCGATTCGGCTGGGCTAACAAGCACATTATTAAAAACCTGAAACGCGATGAAGTACTGCAGCAACTGGAAAAAAGCCTGACCTCACCGCGCAGCGTACATCCCTGGACACGTGAAGAATGGCAGGCGAAGCTTGAACGCGAATATCAGGATATCGCCGACTTACCGCAGCAGGCCCGCCTGAAAATTAAAAGGCCGGTAAAAGTGCAGCCTATTGCCCGCGTCTGGTACAAAGGAGAGCAAAAACAGGTGCAATATGCCTGCCCGACGCCACTGATTGCTTTGCTTAATAACGACAACGGTATGACCGTACCGGATATTGGCGAGTTACTGAATTACGATGCCGATAACGTTCAGCATCGCTTTAAACCTCAGGCGCAGCCGTTGAGATTGATTATTCCCCGGCTGCACCTGTACGTTGCGGATTAACTGCCTGGCCGCATGCTGCCAACCATCAGCTCCGGACGTACCCAGCTGTCGAACTCCGCTTCGGTTAGATATCCCAGAGCCAGAGCGGAGGCTTTTAGCGTCAGCCCTTCTTTATGCGCTTTTTTGGCAATTTCAGCCGCTTTATCGTAACCGATATGGGTGTTGAGCGCGGTCACCAGCATCAGCGACTCATTGAGCAGTTGATCTATTCGTTCACGGTTGGGCTCGATTCCCGTCGCGCAATGTTCATTGAAGCTTTCCATACCGTCCGCCAGCAGGCGTACCGACTGCAGGAAGTTGTGGATGACCATCGGTCGATAGACGTTGAGCTCAAAGTTACCTGACGCCCCGCCCATATTGATGGCGACATCGTTACCCATCACCTGGCAGCACAACATGGTCAGCGCTTCACACTGGGTAGGATTGACTTTACCCGGCATGATCGAGCTGCCCGGTTCGTTTTCCGGAATTGAAATTTCGCCAATACCACAGCGCGGGCCAGATGCCAGCCAGCGTACATCGTTGGCGATTTTCATCAGCGACGCTGCCAGCCCTTTTAGCGCTCCGTGGGCATGAACCAGGGCATCGCAGGTGGCCAGCGCTTCAAATTTATTCGGAGCGGTAACGAACGGCGCGCAGGTAATGACCCGCAGTTCGTCCGCGACCCGGCGGGCGTATTCGGGATGAGTGTTCAGTCCGGTACCTACCGCGGTTCCCCCCAACGCCAGTTCTGCCACATGCGGTAAACTGTTTTCAATGTGTCTGAGGTTATGTTCAAGCATTGCTACCCAGCCGGAAATCTCCTGGCCAAGCGTAAGTGGAGTTGCATCTTGCAGATGTGTACGACCAATTTTAACGATATCGGCGAAAGCGTGGGACTTATCACTGAGCGTTTTGGTCAACACATTTAATTGTGGGATCAAAGATTTACGCAGCGCCAGCAGTGCGGCAACGTGCATTGCGGTCGGGAAGACATCGTTCGAGCTTTGGCTTTTATTGACATCATCGTTGGGGTGTACTTTTCGCTCCATCCCCCGCACGCCGCCCAGCAATTCGCTGGCCCGGTTTGCCAGCACCTCGTTCATGTTCATATTGCTTTGCGTGCCTGAGCCGGTTTGCCAGATGGCCAGCGGAAACTCATCGCGGTGTTTATCTGCCAACACCTCATCTGCAGCCTGCATAATAGCCCTGGCTTTATCCTCCGCCAGCAGCCCCAGATCCTGGTTAACCTTTGCCGCGGCGCGTTTCGTCAGCGCCAGCGCATGGATCAGCGAGACCGGCATTTTCTCCGTAGAGATACGAAAATGCTCCAGCGAACGTTGGGTTTGCGCGCCCCAAAGCTTATCGGCAGGAACATCAATCGCCCCCATTGAATCATTCTCGCGGCGTACCGTTACCATTACCTGCTCCTTACATTAACAGTTGATTAGGTTATGTTTCGACATTGCCCATTTGCATTGGTCTTATGAGTATTAACGAGGATAAAGCTGTCGTTTGGTGGTTCGTGCGGTAAAAAAAACCGCCCCGAAGGGCGGCTGACGTTACTTAACGCAGCGTGCGCACTGCGACGTCTGAATTTGCTTGAAGAAATCGTTGCCTTTGTCATCTACCAGGATAAATGCCGGGAAATCTTCTACTTCAATTTTCCAGATGGCTTCCATCCCGAGTTCCGGGTATTCCACGCACTCCAGGCTCTTGATACTGCCCTGAGCCAGCACCGCGGCGGGGCCGCCAATACTGCCCAAATAGAAGCCGCCATGTTTATGGCAAGCATCGGTCACCTGCTGGCTGCGATTGCCTTTCGCCAGCATAATCATGCTCCCACCAGCGGCCTGAAGCTGGTCAACATACGAGTCCATACGTCCGGCAGTGGTTGGCCCCAGCGAACCAGAGGCATAGCCTTCCGGCGTTTTTGCCGGACCTGCGTAATAGATCGGGTGATCTTTAACATACTGCGGCAAACTTTCGCCGTTATCCAGACGTTCTTTCAGTTTCGCATGCGCAATATCACGGCCAACGATAATTGTACCGTTGAGCGACAGACGCGTGGAAACCGGATACTGGGAAAGCTGAGCCAGAATCTCTTTCATCGGACGATTGAGGTCAACGCGCACCGCTTCGCCCTCTCCCGCCTGGCGCAGCTCTTCCGGTATAAATTTGCCAGGATTATGTTCCAGTTTTTCGATCCAGATACCTTCACGGTTGATCTTGGCTTTGATATTTCGATCGGCTGAGCAAGAAACGCCCATTCCAACCGGACACGACGCGCCGTGACGCGGCAGGCGGATCACGCGGATATCATGCGCGAAGTACTTCCCGCCAAACTGCGCGCCAAGCCCCAAATTCTGCGCCTCAATCAGCAGCTCTTTTTCCAGCTCTACATCGCGGAATGCCTGACCATGTTCGTTACCTTCTGTCGGCAATTCGTCGTAGTATTTTGCAGAAGCCAGTTTGACCGTTTTCAGCGTGGCTTCTGCCGATGTTCCACCGATTACGAACGCGATGTGATACGGCGGACAGGCCGCAGTGCCCAACGTACGCATTTTCTCAACCAGGTAATTTTTTAATTTGCCCGGCGTTAACAGCGCTTTGGTTTCCTGGTACAGATAGGTTTTGTTCGCCGAACCACCACCTTTGGCAATACACAGGAATTTGTATTCATCTCCGTCGACGGTATACAAATCGATTTGTGCTGGCAGGTTGGTACCGGTGTTCACCTCTTTATACATATCCAGCGCTGCGTTTTGTGAATAGCGCAGGTTGTCTTCGATGTAGGTGTTATAGACGCCTCGCGCCAGCGCCTCCTCATCACCCCCACCGGTCCAGACACGCTGACCTTTTTTACCCACGATAATCGCAGTTCCGGTGTCCTGACAGGTCGGCAAAATGCCTTTTGCCGCGATGTCAGAGTTACGCAGGAATTGCAGGGCCACATATTTGTCGTTTTCGCTGGCCTCCGGGTCGCGCAGAATATCAGCTACCTGCTGTTGATGTGCGGGACGCAGCATAAACGACGCATCATGAAAGGCCTGACGAGCCAGCAGGGTTAAGGCTTGCGGTGCAACTTTAACAATCTCCTGCCCTTCAAATTCGGCAACAGAGACATAGTCGCTGGTCAGCAGATAGTATTCGGTATCATCCTTTTTGAGGGGGAAAGGATGCTGATAATGAAAGGGTTTGTTTGACATTGTGCTCTCACTTACTGCTCGGTCTGGTTATTCTCTGGGCAGATGTTCCATTGCCCTGCTTCCCTGCCGCAGATCCGGTTGTAGAAGGAAGAGCTTTCTGCAACCGGAATTACTCAGGGTATTAAAAGCGAGTCACCATATCCTACACATTTTTTTAACAAAAACTGAGACAAGTACGACTTTTTACATGTGCAGGTTACTTCCCTCAGGGTTTCTTGGTTTAATAGCCGTAGAAAATTCAACATTGAAACAGGGCTTGATAATGCAAAAACTCATCAACTCAGTGCAGAACTACGCCTGGGGAAGTAAAACGGCGTTAACGGAACTCTATGGCATTGCCAACCCCACTCAGCAACCGATGGCTGAGTTGTGGATGGGCGCGCATCCGAAAAGCAGTTCGCAGGTTCTGGGCGCTGACGGTCAGACGGTTGCTCTGCGCGACGTTATCGAGCACGATAAATCCGTACTGCTAGGCGATGCTGTTGCGCAACGTTTTGGTGAACTGCCCTTCCTGTTTAAAGTACTCTGCGCTGCTCAACCACTTTCGATTCAGGTTCATCCTAACAAGCACAATTCTGAAATTGGATTTGCCAAAGAAAACGCCGCGGGGATCCCGATGGATGCCGCCGAGCGCAACTACAAAGATCCTAACCACAAACCAGAACTGGTATTTGCTTTGACGCCTTTCCTGGCGATGAACGCATTCCGCGAGTTCTCTGACATTGTTGCATTGTTACAACCCGTTTCCGCCGCACATCCGGCTATTGCACATTTCCTGGAAGAGCCGAGTGCGGAACGTCTGAGCTATCTTTTCGCCAGCTTGCTGAATATGCAGGATGAGGAGAAATCCCATGCGTTGGCGATCCTGAAATCAGCGCTGAACAGCCAGCAGGGTGAACCCTGGCAAACCATCCGTCTGATCGCTGACGTCTACCCGAACGACAGTGGGCTCTTCTCCCCGCTGCTGCTCAATGTGGTGAAACTCAATCCAGGCGAGGCTATGTTCTTATTTGCCGAAACCCCGCACGCTTACCTGCAAGGTGTGGCGCTTGAGGTGATGGCTAACTCGGACAACGTGCTGCGTGCCGGACTGACGCCAAAATATATTGATATCCCGGAACTGGTCGCCAACGTGAAGTTTGTCGCCAAGCCAGCAAACCAGTTACTGACCACGCCGGTTGAATCTGATGGTGAACTGGACTTCCCAATCCCGGTTGATGATTTTGCGTTCTCCCTGCATGAGCTTACTACCAGTGGCGCAGATATCAGCCAGCAAAGTGCGGCCATTTTGTTCTGCATCGAGGGTGAAGCCGTGCTGAGCAAAGGCGAGCAACGTCTGGTTCTGCGACCGGGTGAATCGGCCTTTATTGGCGCGAATGAATCGCCGGTTAACATCAGTGGCGCAGGTCGTTTAGCCCGGGTTTATAACAAGCTATAGCAAGATACTGATATTTTTAACAACTCTTGCTAAGCTGTAGTGTGTTAAAGACATGTCACTCCTCCAGGCGTCTTCAAACGCCTGGTTTTATTTTATGGATATCGAAATGAAAAAATCGCTGGTAGCTGCGGGTGTGGTAGTTGCGCTGGGTATCGTCTGGACGGGCGGCGCCTGGTACACAGGTAAGAAACTTGAAACGCATCTCGCCGAGATGGTGACACAGGCAAACGATCAGTTAAAACGTTTCTCCCCTGAGGCGGGCATTGAACTGAGTTATCAAAACTACCAGCGCGGGGTGTTTAATAGCCAACTGCAATTGGTGGTGAAACCAATCGCCGGGCAGGCAGATTCCTGGCTAAAACCGGGGCAAAGTATCGTCCTGAATGAAACCGTCGATCACGGTCCATTCCCGCTAGCTCAGTTGAAATCACTGAATCTGGTCCCGGCTATGGCCTCCGTGAAAACGACTCTGGTCAATAACGACGTTACCAAACCGCTGTTTGATATTGCCAAAGGTGAGTCGCCATTTGTCATTAATTCCCGAATCGGCTACAGCGGCGATACCCGTTCCGATCTCTCCCTCAAACCACTGAACTATGAGAAAGGCGACGAAAAAGTAGCCTTCAGCGGCGGGGAATTCCAGTTTACAGCAGACAAAGAAGGTAACGCTGTCTCGCTGACAGGCAATGCGCAAAGCGGCGTGGTCAATGCGGTCAACGAGTATGACCAGAAAGTACAAATGACTTTCAATAACCTGAAAACTGAGGGTTCCAGCAGTATTGCCAGCTTTGGTGAGCGCATCGGCGACCAAAAATTGTCACTCGATAAACTGTCGATTTCCGTCGAAGGTAAAGAGTTGGCGGTACTGGAAGGCATGGGTATTGATGGCAAATCCGATCTGATCAACGAGGGTAAAACTGTCAACAGCCAGCTGGATTACACGCTGAACAGCCTGAAATTGCAGGGTCAGGATATGGGTAGCGGTAAACTGACGCTGAAAGTTGGCCAGATTGACGGTGAAGCATTACACCAGTTCAGTCAGCAGTATAGCGCCCAAACCAAGGCGCTGATGGCGCAGATTGATGTGGTACAAAATCCTGAGCTTTATCAGCAAAAAGTCACTGAAGCCTTCTTCAATGCGCTGCCGATTCTGATGAAAGGCGAGCCGGTTATCACCATTGCCCCGCTGAGCTGGAAAAATGCAAAAGGTGAAACTGCATTTAATCTGTCACTGCTGCTAAAAGATCCGACAGCAAATACTGAGGAACCACAAACGCTGGCTCAGGAAGTGGATCGTTCGGTCAAATCACTGGATGCTAAGCTGACGATTCCGGTTGATATGGCGACTGAGTTCATGACGCAGATTGCCAAAATTGAAGGCTATCAACAGGAACAAGCGGCCGATCTGGCGAAGCAACAGGTGAATGGCCTGGCGGCAATGGGTCAGATGTTCCGGATTACAACGATGCAGGACAACGTCATCGGCTCCAGCCTGCAATATGCAAACGGTCAGGTTACGTTAAACGGACAAAAAATGTCGCTGGATGAGTTTGTTGGTATGTTCGGTATGCCTTCTCTCGGCGAGCCGGATGTCCCGGCTATTCCGCAACAGTAAATACGCGTGACAACAGGCCCGATAACCGTGTGTTTATCGGGCCTTTTTTATTTTGCCACCACCAGACGGGCGGAAAGCGTTAAGTTACGCGAATGACCATCATCGTGCCCAATGCGCTGTAGCATGCGCTCAGCAAGGGTATATCCCATTTCACGCGCGGGCGTACAGGCCCAAATAATGGGGATATCGTCCAGTGCATTTTCCGCTACATCGGCAAATCCAGCTAACGATACCTGCTGTTCGAAGTAGCGATCTACGCCAATTTCACCACTCTGACGCCCTGCTCTCATCAGGCCAAACCAGGCGCCAACGGCTATGGTTTCGTTGTAGCACACCACTGCGCTGATCGTTGGGTTACGACGTAATAGCGCGGTCACCTCCTCTGCGGCCTGCTTTTGGCTGGATGAGCACTCCAGCACCCAGTCGCTATGAAACGGTAAACCATACTTTAGCAACGTCGTACAATAGCCGCCGACACGCTCTGCACGGGTCAATGAAGAACTCTGTCCCCCCAACCACGCGATGCGCTGATGTCCATGGCGTATCAGATGTTCAACCAGCAATTGCGCTGCCTGCATGTTGTCAGGCCTGACGGTGTCGACGTCATCCAGGTAGCTGGCCCGAGACGCAAACACTACCGGAATCCCCTTATCGGCGGCCAGTTGTTGTAGGTCGTCGCTACTGCCGGCAGCCCCGGCGATCACCACACCATCAACCCCTTGATTAAGCAGCATAGCGAAACGCTGCGCCAGCTGTTCGCCATCTCTGCCACCATGTAATAAAAAAACCATGCGCCCCTGCGCTTCTAATGCTTCCGTCAGCCCCGCTGTCAACTCGGCGTAAAACGGGGTGGAGAGGTCGCGCACGATCAAACCAATTACCCCGCTCTGCCCGCCACGCAGCGCTGATGCCTGGCGATTACGCACAAACCCCAGTTGCTCAATAGCGGCATTCACCCGTTCGCCGGTCGCGGATGAAATACGGCCTTTTCCACTGAGCACCAATGAGACGGTACTAACCGAAACGCCCGCGGCCAGCGCAACATCATGGATGGTTATTTTTTTGGCTATAGCCATAAAAACGGAAAACTCCCTGATAACGTGACGGATAAAACGTTTTATCAATCACATATATTTATACGCCCTATTATCGTTCGATAATGTGATTTATACCGCACTAAAATTAGGTAAAACGTTTTATCTTCTCGCCATCATTAGTCAGCTAGCTTTTACGAGGAGTCGTTTGATGACGACGAGAACCACACCAAAAATTACGTTATGGGAATTTTTCCAGCAGTTGGGCAAAACCTTTATGCTGCCCGTGGCTCTGCTCTCATTCTGCGGGATCATGTTAGGGATCGGCAGCTCGTTAAGTAGTCATGATGTCTTAACGCTGATTCCGGCATTGGGTAATCCGGTACTGCAGGCTATTTTTACCTGGATGAGCAAAGTAGGCTCATTTGCGTTTAGCTTCTTACCGGTGATGTTCTGTATTGCCATACCTCTCGGCCTGGCCCGCGAGAACAAAGGCGTAGCGGCATTTGCCGGTTTTGTTGGTTATGCGGTGATGAACCTTGCCGTCAACTTCTGGTTAACCGCGAAAGGTATCTTGCCTACCACGGATGCCACGATCCTGAAGGCTAACAACGTACAGAATATCCTGGGGATCCAGTCGATCGACACCGGGATCCTCGGCGCTGTTATTGCCGGGATCATCGTCTGGATGCTGCATGAACGTTTCCACAACATTCGCCTGCCGGATGCACTGGCCTTCTTCGGCGGTACCCGCTTTGTACCAATTATCTCTTCGGTGGTGATGGGACTGGTCGGCCTGGTCATTCCCCTGGTTTGGCCGGTTTTCGCCATGGGCATTAACGGGCTCGGCCACATCATCAACAGCGCGGGCGAATTTGGTCCAATGCTGTTTGGTACTGGTGAACGTCTACTGCTGCCGTTTGGTCTGCATCATATTCTGGTGGCGCTCATTCGCTTCACCGAAGCTGGCGGCACGCAGGAAGTCTGCGGTCACAGCGTGAGCGGCGCACTGACTATTTTCCAGGCTCAACTGAGCTGCCCAACGACACAAGGTTTCTCTGAAAGCGCAACCCGCTTCCTGTCGCAGGGTAAAATGCCGGCGTTCCTCGGTGGTTTGCCGGGGGCAGCGCTCGCTATGTACCACTGTGCTCGCCCTGAAAATCGTCATAAAATTAAAGGGCTGTTAATTTCTGGTCTCATTGCCTGCGTGATCGGCGGTACAACCGAACCACTCGAGTTCTTATTCCTGTTCGTTGCCCCTGTTTTGTATGTAATCCACGCCCTGCTGACCGGTCTTGGTTTCACCGTGATGGCGGTGTTAGGCGTCACCATCGGCAACACGGACGGTAACCTGATTGACTTTGTTGTATTCGGCATCCTGCACGGACTCTCTACCAAGTGGTATTTGGTCCCTGTCGTGGCTGCGATCTGGTTCGCGGTGTACTACGTGATCTTCCGTTTCGCCATCACACGCTTCAATCTGAAGACCCCGGGTCGGGACGTCGAAATTGCCAGCAATATCGATAAAGTCATGGCGGGAGCACCGGGTAAATCCGGTTACAACATCCCTGCCATTCTGGCGGCGCTGGGCGGTGCGGAAAACATTGTCAGCCTTGATAACTGCATTACCCGTCTGCGCTTGTCAGTAAAGGATATGTCGCTTGTGAACGTACAGGCACTGAAGGACAATCGCGCCATTGGCGTAGTGCAACTCAATCAGCATAATCTTCAGGTTGTTATTGGTCCGCAGGTCCAGTCAGTGAAAGATGAGATCGCAGTTCTGATGAACACCGTACAGGCTTAAGGACAATAATATGTTTGATTTTTCAAAGGTTGTGAACAGGCATGGTACCTGGTGTACTCAATGGGATTACGTTGCCGACCGTTTTGGTTCAGCCGACCTTCTGCCGTTCACCATCTCCGATATGGATTTTGCCACCGCCCCCTGCATTCTGGAGGCGCTGACTCAGCGCCTGTCACATGGCGTGTTGGGTTACAGTCGCTGGAAAAATGATGAATTTCTGGCGGCGATTAGCCACTGGTTTCTATCGCGTCATAATACCCAAATCAATCCTCAGTCGCTGGTTTATGGCCCCTCGGTCATCTATATGGTATCGGAGCTGATCCGCCAATGGTCTTCTGCGGGTGATGCGGTGGTTATTCATACGCCGGCTTACGACGCGTTTTACAAAGCGATTGAAGGTAATCAGCGTCAGGTATGCGCTGTCGGACTTGAAAAACGCGCTGACGGCTGGTTTTGCGACATGGTTGCACTAGAGAAAGCCCTGTCCCGGCCTGAAAGCAAAATTCTCCTGCTTTGCAGCCCGCACAACCCAACCGGTAAGGTGTGGACGCGCGATGAACTGGAAACCATGGCGGAGCTGTGTCAGCGCCACGGTGTAAAAGTCATTTCTGATGAGATCCATATGGATATGGTATGGGCAGACCAGCCGCACATCCCGTGGAGTAACGTCGCGCGCGACAGTTGGGCGCTGTTCACCTCCGGTTCAAAGAGCTTCAATATTCCGGCATTAACCGGGGCTTACGGGATTATTGAGGATGAGAAGAGTCGCAACGATTACCTCAGTGCGTTAAAGGGTCGGGATGGTCTTTCCTCACCTGCAGTGCTCGCGCTTAGCGCACATATCGCAGCCTACCAACAGGGCGCTAGCTGGCTTGATGCGCTGCGGGATTATCTTGCCAGTAACCTGCATTACATCGCGCACGAGCTGAATGACGCATTCCCCGAACTGAACTGGCAGGTTCCGCAATCCACCTATCTGGCATGGATTGACTTGCGTCCACTCAACCTTGATGACCACGC
Organism: Citrobacter sp. Cpo148; assembly: GCF_030332375.1. Lineage (NCBI taxonomy): Bacteria > Pseudomonadati > Pseudomonadota > Gammaproteobacteria > Enterobacterales > Enterobacteriaceae > Citrobacter > Citrobacter sp. Cpo148. Next base: position 284,431 of record NZ_JAOWHY010000043.1, on the reverse strand, counting down.
ACTGCAGGAAGCACTCATCCATCAGCAGAAAGTCGCCATCATGCCCGGATACACATACGGAGAAGAAGGACGCGGTTTTGTGCGCCTCAATGCCGGATGTCCACGTTCCAAACTTGAAAAAGGCGTTAAGGGGTTGATTAACGCCATCCGCACAATACGTTAAATAGTCTTGCGCAATGAAGAACTCATTGCGCAACTCCTTATATAAAAAAACAAATCTGTTTTTTATCGTTTTTTTAATACCAATTCCTCCCTGACTTTTCCTGCCAGTCAAAATCAACAGCAATAAAAATCAAAAAGACAAAATACAAAGCTGAGAAGATAGCCGAAATATAGCGCTGTTTTATATACATAAAAATCATGAATACAACACAAATAAACATTCACAAAAAGAATTTAACTTTTTTTTTACTCCTGTCCCTAACGACATCCATTTTTCTTTGGTATATCCCTTTTAGTAATCAGCGTTATAGCCTCTCTTTTTACCCGGTTATTGCAACCTTTGCTGGTGTATTGCACATTCAGACGGGGTGCTTTATGACGATGAATTACATGAGTTATCGGCGCAAAAAATATCTTTTACCCCTGGCCTGCGCGTTTTATTTCTCGGGGGTTTTCTTATTTCTTGCGCTCTATATTTATTTTTATAAAAACGGCCTTCCTGGTGTCATCTACAATGACATTGCTGTTTTATACTTTATGAGGAACATGTTAATTACGGGGTTGTTTTTTGCAACATACTATTTATATACGTTTAAAAATAAAAAAGAAAAACATGGTAAAACAGTTATTTACGCCACTTATTTATGGTGCATGTTGCATCTGGTAATGGCTATCCTCTACTCCATCCGTATTACGCCAATATCGTTTCAGTTGGTTGACACAGAAACGTTTGAATGGCTTAGACCCTGGCGTGGTAGCTTTATTTATGTCCTCATTATCTTGTGGACCTGTATCGTTTTATTAGGGGCAAAATTAACCCGGCTAAAAACACAGTTTTGGGTAAGTATGTCACTGGTTGCCCTGAGCAATCTGTTAAGTGTCATCATTATGCTGAAGTACACGCATATAGACTCCGCTGGATGGTATCTCGCCAGAGGCCTGGAGTGCCTTAGCGCAATGGCCGTGATGATCGTGCTCATGTCTGATATTTTCAAGCGCTACAAAGCCTCACGTCAGGCCTATGAATTATCCTATGAAAATTCAGTCCGCGACCCGATGACCCGACTTTTCAACCGTGGCTATTTTTATAACGCACTCAGCAATGAGATAAAAATGACAGCGCCCCATAAACCCCTGAGCATTGTCTTTTGCGACATTGATTTCTTTAAGTCGGTCAATGACACCTGGGGACATTTGCAGGGTGACAGAGTGATAATCAAACTGTCAGAAATTATGCAGCGACTGAGTCGGCGTAACGACATCGTGGCACGCATTGGCGGAGAAGAGTTTGCTATTCTGCTACCTGAAACTAACGCAGATGCAGCATTTAACATCGCAGAGCGAATCAGAAAACACGTAGAACAACAAACTCAGGCCACGACTAAAGGTGATTTTCCACGCATCATCACCATCAGCCTGGGTATCGTAACCTCGGTTGATAACCGTTCAGCCCCCGAACAACTTGCTGATTGCGCAGACCGCGCCCTGTATATGGCAAAAAACCGAGGCCGTAATTGCGTTGTGGCCTATTCTGGCGAAGAAGTTTAATCGCAAAGGAAAAGATCACCACCAGGGCGATCTTTTCCTCATGATCAGTTGGTAATTTTCATGTGCAGCTGGAATGCGTTGGTTTTCCCCTCATCCTTCGCCGCGCCTTTTTGATATATTCTGATGGTATACTTACCGCTGGCAGGCAGCGTTTTTTTATAAGTGTCACCACTCATCATGCCATCAAAAATGAATTGTTCGCCCGGTGCAATAATACTCATGAAAGGATGAGGCCAGGCGCTTTTCAGAACTGCTTGCATGGTCTGCCCTTTTTTGGCGACAAACGTATAATCTTTTGTTTTATCACCCGTAATTGTCCCCTTGATATCTGCGCCACTGGTGCCTTTCTTAAACTGGATTACATGCGTTTCATCCGCTTTATACGCCGCATGCGCAGGCACAGTTGCCAGCAGCAAACTTCCACAGAACATTGTACTGATAATTAGCTTTACACTTTTCACTTTATTAATACCCTCAGTCGTTATTGTGTTTTTATAACATACCTCGCAGCACATTCATAAACTGGAAAGTGTCCATTTTTCGCTATTAGCAATGTTATTAAATAAATATCCGAATGAAATAACACTGACAGACAGTAATTAAATAAAAACGAGGTAAATAATCTTAAAATAAAATCATTTTATTACACACATGCTGCAGGAAATGCGTTATTGCTTACTTTACGCCCGTCTTACCACCGCAAGGCAAAAGCAACGTGATACGGTCTCAAGGATCAGGGAGTCGGAACACCACTCTGTTAGTACACTAACAGCATGGTCAACAATTTGGCGATGCTTGCTTCCCCATAACCCCGAACTCTGCACTGCTTTTTTTAAAGTTTTTAGAGGAACATTTTTCTGTTGTATAATGGCCTGCACTTTACCTAAATACACGAGTGCGACCATGATTGATACTTCCCTCCCCCTGACCGACGTCCATCGCCACCTTGATGGTAACATCCGTGCACAAACGATCCTGGATCTGGGCCGTCAGTTCAACTTAACGCTTCCGGCACAAACGTTGGAAACGCTGATCCCTCATGTGCAAGTCACATCAACTGAGCCAGATTTAGTGAGTTTTTTATCCAAGCTCGACTGGGGCGTGAAGGTACTGGCCTCGCTGGATGCGTGTCGTCGCGTGGCATTTGAAAATATTGAGGACGCAGCACGTAACGGCCTGCACTATGTTGAACTGCGTTTTTCCCCAGGCTACATGGCGATGGCGCATCAGCTCCCGGTTGCAGGTGTGGTTGAAGCCGTCATCGCAGGCGTACGCGAGGGCTGCAAGACCTTTGGCGTCGAAGCACGCTTAATTGGCATTATGAGCCGTACTTTTGGCGAAGCCGCCTGCTTGCAGGAACTGGATGCGCTGTTAGCCCACCGAGACCATATTACGGCGCTGGATTTGGCCGGTGACGAACTGGGGTTCCCGGGCAGCCTGTTCCTGTCTCACTTCAACCAGGCACGCGATGCCGGCTGGCATATCACCGTGCATGCGGGCGAAGCCGCGGGACCAGAAAGCATCTGGCAGGCCATTAAAGAGCTAGGCGCTGAGCGTATTGGTCACGGCGTTAAAGCCGTTGAAGATCGTGCGTTGATGGATTACCTCGCCGAGCACCGTATCGGCATCGAATCCTGCCTGACATCAAACATTCAGACCAGCACCGTTGCCTCACTAGCGAACCATCCGCTGAAAACGTTCCTTGAGCATGGCGTTATCGCCAGTTTGAATACGGACGACCCGGCTGTTCAGGGTGTGGATATTATTCACGAGTACACCATTGCCGCACCAGCTGCAGGCCTAACGCGCGAACAGATCCGTCAGGCGCAAATCAACGGTCTGGAAATGGCATTCCTGAGTAACGAGGAAAAACGAGCCTTGCGCGAGAAAGTCGCCGCAGCGTAACAGGTAAAGTGCCGGATGGCGCTAACGCTTATCCGGCCTACAATGAAAACCAACGTAGGCCGGATACGATGCCAGGAAGGTATCGCCTTGCACCATTTACCTAATCAGGCAAGGCACAGCGTCGAACGATGTTTCGCTGATTCTATACCCAGCTCAATCAGCTCCATAATTTGGATAGCCTGTCTCGCCGGTACCGGGTTTTCACCGTTGCCGTTTAGCGCATCCCGAATGCCAGCATAGTACGCCGGATAGTTGCCCGGTACGGTCAGCCAGGTTTCTTCAACCTGCTCTTCGCCTTCGACTCGCGTCAATACGCCATCGCGCATATCATAACCCCAGTCTTCCTGTGGAAGTCGCTCGCCATTTTTCAGGCGCTCTTCCTGCGGGTCAAGACCATACTTCACATAGCTGCCACGCGATCCATGCACAATATAACGGGCCGATTCTGCGGCAGCGAGCATGGTGCCATGCAGGATCACACGACGCTGCGGATACGTCAGGATGGCATGGAAGTAATCCGTCGCCTGCGCGCCCGGACGCAGCTGGGCCAGGTCTACCGTCAGGCTGACGGGCAAACCAAACAGATTAATCGCCTGATCCAAAAGATGCGGTGCTAAATCGTACCAGATACCGCTTCCCGGACCGCCCTGTTCACGCCAACGGTCACGAACCTGTGGGCGGAAACGATCGAAATGGGATTCGAAATACGCTACCTCACCTAAAACACCATCCGCCAGCAGAGCTTTCAGCGTCAGAAAATCACTGTCCCAGCGACGGTTATGGAACACAGACAACACACGCCCGAGGCTGCGCGCCAGCGCATCCAACTCACGCGCTTGTGACAGTGTCACGGTAAAGGGCTTATCAACAACCACATGTTTGCCCGCTTCCAACGCTGCTTTCGCTAACGGGAAGTGCGTGTCGTTTGGTGTGGGGATCACAATCAAGTCGATATTTGGATCGTTAAAAAGATGCTTAGGCTCAGCAACAACCGCCACCGTAGGCCAGTCTGCCTTCACTTTTGCTTCATCACTACTGGACACTGCAGCCAGTTCCAGACCCGGCGTGCCCACAATCAGTGGGGCATGGAAGGTTTTGCTGGCATAACCGTAGCCAATTAGCCCAACGCGGATGTTGTCACTCATGTTATTGCCTCTCAATTCAGGACTTACCTATTTCACACCATACCTTGCAACGTCTCAATAGTTTAATAACCTTTGCGCTACAAAGGTTGTTTTTTAACTTAAGTCAAACATATGCCACTTATGCTTAACTTGCAGCGAAAAAGAGGTAGAAAACGTTCCCAATCATCTTGCTGTATTAATGAGAGATTAGTAACATTTGCAGCCTGTGTTTATGGATAAATCAAAGCAAATGTCATCAGTAATGAATCGTCTTATTGAATTAACAGGTTGGATTGTTCTCGCCGTCTCCGTGATCCTGCTGGGTGTTGCCAATCATATTGACAATTACCAGCCACCAGAGCCCGTTGCGGCAGTGCAGAAGAAATAAGCATCCGCAGCCTTTTATTGCCCGGCAATTAACATTGGTAGTTGCAGGGTCTGCCGGCAAAAGATCGCTTTCTGTCAAAAAAAGCGAATTATGCCGCGTCCCGCTCCGCTGCATATTGCCAGCGATCGCTAAGCGCGTTACCCTTGCTCAAGACGCGCATAGCGCCTGATTTTTCACAGGTATGAACACTCTTCTTACATTTGCACGTAAATGCGCTTTGACCTGTGCTCGTTGTTTATTTTTATATTTTCTACTCCGTTGGTATTATTTTATTAATATGGATCTGCATTTATGACCGTTCAGGATTACTTATTAAAATTCCGCAAAATCAGTTCGCTCGAAAGTCTGGAAAAACTGTTCGACCATCTTAACTACACGCTCACCGATGATAACGACATTATCAATATGTACCGTGCCGCAGACCATCGCCGTGCGGAGCTTATCTCCGGAGGTCGTCTGTTTGATGTTGGTCAGGTACCTAAATCAGTCTGGCATTACGTGCAATAAAGAAGAAAGTAGCGCTCAACGTTAAAAGCTTTATAATAATTGCCCCAAAATGAATGGCATGATTGATTGCGCGCGTAAACCTGGAGAAGAGATGACTACGACACCGGCACAACGTATCGGAGGCTGGCTACTTGGGCCACTGGCCTGGCTGTTAGTCGCGTTGTTGAGCGCTTCGCTGGCGTTATTACTTTATGTCACTGCGCTGGCTACACCGCAAACCTTCAAAACGCTGGGTGAGCAAAGTACGGCAAATTTGCTGTTATGGGGCGTCTCCTTTATTACCGCGATCGCCATGTGGTATTACACACTGTGGCTGACGATTGCGTTTTTCAAACGCAGAGCCTGTGTACCTAAGCATTACATTCTGTGGCTGCTGATCTCCGTGTTGCTGGCGATTAAAGCGTTTGCGTTTTCACCCGTCCCAGACGCTTTTGCCGTGCGCCAACTGCTGTTCCCATTACTGGCTGCAGCACTGTTGGTGCCCTACTTCAAACGATCGCAGCGCGTTAAATCGACGTTTGTGAACCCGTAATAACCCTACAGTTAACCTGTTGTCGCCTGTTGAAGATTGTCAGATAATAGGCGGCTTTTTATTTCAGGCCGAAAAATGACTGATTACCTGCTGCTGTTTGTCGGAACTGTACTGGTCAATAACTTTGTACTGGTGAAGTTTCTGGGCCTTTGCCCGTTTATGGGCGTTTCCAAAAAACTGGAAACCGCAATGGGTATGGGCCTTGCCACGACGTTTGTCATGACACTGGCATCCATCTGCGCTTGGCTGATTGATACCTGGATCCTAATTCCGCTCAATCTCATCTATCTGCGCACGCTGGCTTTTATTCTGGTTATCGCCGTCGTCGTGCAGTTTACCGAAATGGTTGTGCGCAAAACCAGCCCTGCGCTGTACCGCCTGCTGGGGATCTTCCTACCGCTGATCACCACTAACTGCGCAGTGTTAGGTGTGGCGCTACTGAACATCAACCTCGGCCATAACTTTTTACAGTCGGCGCTATACGGTTTTTCCGCCGCCGTCGGCTTCTCGCTGGTGATGGTACTGTTCGCCGCGATCCGCGAACGCCTCGCCGTGGCGGACGTCCCAGCGCCGTTTCGCGGCAATGCGATTGCGCTGATTACCGCTGGTTTAATGTCATTGGCCTTTATGGGCTTTAGTGGTTTGGTGAAGTTGTAATGAATGCTATCTGGATTGCCGTTGCCGCAGTGAGTCTACTGGGTCTGGCGTTCGGCGCTATTTTGGGGTACGCCTCACGACGTTTTGCCGTTGAAGATGATCCGGTCGTGGAGAAAATTGATGAAATTCTCCCGCAAAGCCAGTGTGGCCAGTGCGGCTATCCGGGCTGTCATCCTTATGCTGAAGCGATCGGGTCTCAGGGTGAAAAAATTAACCGTTGCGCCCCCGGCGGCGAAGCGGTGATGTTAAAAATTGCCGCCCTACTGAATGTCGATCCGCAGCCTATTGATGGCGATGAACAAGACGTTACGCCGGTGCGAATGCTGGCGGTCATTGATGAAAATAACTGTATTGGGTGCACTAAGTGTATTCAGGCCTGCCCGGTCGATGCCATCGTGGGCGCGACCCGCGCCATGCACACGGTAATGAGCGATCTCTGCACCGGGTGCAACCTGTGCGTTGACCCGTGCCCGACGCAATGTATTGAATTACGCCCGGTAGCCGAGACACCCGATAGCTGGAAATGGGATTTAAACACCATCCCTGTGCGCATCATTCCCGTGGAACAACATGTTTAAGTTATTCTCTGCATTCAGAAAAAATAAAATCTGGGACTTTGATGGCGGCATTCATCCACCAGAAATGAAAACCCAATCAAACGGAACACCGTTGCGACAGGTTCCGCTGGCACCGCGTTTCGTTATTCCGCTGAAACAACATATTGGTGCGGAGGGTGAACTGTGCGTAAACGTGGGTGACACCGTGCTGCGTGGTCAGCCCTTAACCCGCGGACGTGGCAGAATGCTTCCAGTCCATGCGCCAACATCAGGCACCGTTGTTGCCATTGCCCCGCACTCCACCGCGCATCCTTCGGCACTGGCTGAGTTAAGCGTCATCATAGACGCCGATGGCGAAGATCGCTGGATTGAGCGAGACGGCTGGACCGATTATCGCTCCCACAGCCGGGAAGAGCTGATTGCGCGTATTCATCAGTACGGCGTCGCCGGGCTGGGTGGCGCAGGTTTTCCCACCGGCGTTAAACTGCAGGGCGGCGGAGATAAAATTGAAACGCTGATCATTAACGCCGCCGAATGCGAGCCGTACATTACGGCAGATGACCGCCTGATGCAGGACTGTGCCGCTCAGGTCGTCGAAGGTATCCGCATCCTCGCGCACATTCTTCAGCCACGCGAGATCCTCCTGGGTATCGAAGATAACAAACCGCAGGCAATATCTATGCTGCGCGCGGTGCTGGCTGATTCACACGACATTAGCCTACGCGTGATCCCCACCAAGTACCCGTCCGGCGGGGCCAAGCAGTTAACACAAATCCTGACCGGCAAGCAGGTTCCCCACGGCGGACGCTCCTCTGATATCGGCGTATTGATGCAAAACGTCGGAACCGCCTATGCAATTAAACGTGCAGTAATCGACGGAGAGCCGATCACCGAACGTGTCGTGACCCTAACCGGTGAAGCAGTCAGTCGTCCGGGCAACGTCTGGGCGCGTTTAGGTACGCCGGTTCGTCATCTGCTCAACGACGCGGGCTTCTGCCCTTCCGCCGACCAGATGGTGATTATGGGCGGGCCGCTGATGGGCTTTACGCTGCCGTGGCTGGATGTCCCAGTGGTGAAGATAACCAACTGTCTTCTGGCCCCCTCTGCCAGTGAAATGGGTGAAACGCCAGAAGAGAAAGGCTGCATTCGCTGTAGCGCATGCGCCGATGCCTGTCCGGCCGATCTCCTGCCACAACAGCTTTACTGGTTCAGTAAAGGGCAACAGCACGACAAAGCGACGGCCCACAATATCGCCGACTGTATTGAATGCGGTGCCTGCGCCTGGGTATGCCCAAGCAATATTCCACTGGTACAGTATTTCCGTCAGGAAAAAGCCGAGATTTACGCCATTAGTCAGGAAGAAAAGCGCGCCGCAGAAGCAAAAGCTCGGTTTGAAGCCCGACAGGCGCGCCTTGAACGTGAAAAAGCGGCACGTCTTGAACGCCATAAGAGCGCCGCTGCTCAGCCGGCGGCCAAAGATCATGATGCCATTGCCGCCGCGCTGGCTCGCGTAAAAGAAAAGCAGGCTCAGGCGCTGCAACCGGTGGTCATTCAGGCAGGTGAAAAACCTGACAATAGCGCCGTGATTGCCGCACGCGAGGCGCGTAAGGCGCAAGCTCGTGCTTCCCGTAAGGAAAATCCGCCGCAAAGTGAAGGCAGCAGCACGGGTACAGACCCGCGTAAAGCTGCCGTGGAAGCGGCAATTGCCCGCGCCAAAGCCCGCAAGCTTGAGCAAGAAACGGTAACAGAAACGGCCGAGCCGGTTGACCCGCGTAAAGCCGCCGTCGAAGCAGCAATCGCTCGCGCCAAGGCCCGCAAACTTGAGCAAGAAGCGGTAACGGAAACGGCCGAACCGGTTGATCCGCGTAAAGCTGCCGTGGAAGCGGCAATCGCCCGCGCCAAAGCTCGCAAGCTCGAGCAGCAGGCGGTAACAGAAACAACCGAACCGGTTGATCCGCGTAAAGCTGCCGTGGAAGCGGCAATCGCCCGCGCCAAAGCCCGCAAGCTTGAACAAGAAGCGGTAACAGAAACAGCCGAGCCGGTTGATCCACGTAAAGCCGCCGTCGCGGCTGCCATCGCACGCGCTCAGGCAAAGAAAGCCGCACAGCAGCAGGTTGTAAACGAGGAATAAATGGTATTCAGAATAGCAAGCTCCCCTTATACCCATAACCAGCGCCAGACATCGCGTATCATGATGCTGGTGTTACTTGCTGCATTGCCGGGGATCGCCGCTCAGCTGTGGTTCTTCGGCTGGGGCACGTTGTTCCAGATCGTTCTCGCTGCCATCAGCGCTATTGCTGCCGAAGCGGGTGTGCTTAAACTGCGTAAACAACCCATTGTGGCAATTTTAAAAGACAACTCGGCGTTACTTACCGGGTTGCTTTTGGCCGTCAGTATTCCGCCCCTCGCCCCCTGGTGGATGGTGGTATTAGGCACCGTATTTGCGGTTATCATTGCGAAACAGCTGTATGGCGGGCTCGGGCAGAACCCGTTTAACCCTGCCATGATTGGCTATGTCGTGCTGCTCATCTCATTTCCGGTACAGATGACCAGTTGGCTGCCGCCGCATGAAATTGCGGCCACGGTGCCTGGTTTCTTTGACGCCCTGAACGTTATCTTTAACGGGCATACCGCCAGCGGAGGGGATATGAATTCGCTGCGTATGGGTATCGATGGTATCAGTCAGGCAACACCTCTTGATACCTTTAAGACATCCTTGCATGCCGGACGTACCGTTGAGCAGGTGATGCAATACCCGATCTACAGCGGCATGCTGGCAGGCGCTGGCTGGCAGTGGGTGAACCTTGCGTGGCTTGTTGGTGGTATTGTGCTGTTATGGCAAAAAGCGATTCGCTGGCATATCCCGGTTAGCTTCCTGCTGTCGCTCGCTGTTTGCGCCACTTTAGGTTGGATTTTTTCGCCAGACTCACTGGCATCGCCTCAGTTGCACTTGCTTTCCGGCGCGACGATGTTAGGTGCGTTCTTTATTCTTACCGATCCCGTTACGGCATCAACAACCAACCGTGGTCGTCTTATTTTTGGCGCACTTGCGGGCCTGTTAGTGTGGTTGATACGTAGTTTTGGTGGTTATCCTGATGGCGTGGCTTTTGCCGTGTTGCTGGCAAATATCACGGTTCCCCTGATTGATTATTACACCCGCCCTCGCGTGTACGGACATCGCTAAGGACTAGATATGCTGAAAACGATTCGTAAACACGGTATTACACTGGCGCTGTTTGCTGCGGGCTCAACGGGGTTAACCGCAGCAATCAATCAATTAACCAAGTCAACCATTGATGAACAGGCCGCGATACAGCAAAAAACGCTGTTCGATCAGGTTCTGCCTGGCGATCGCTACAATAATAACTTGTCTGAAAGTTGTTATCTGGTCAATGCGCCAGCGTTAGGCAAAGGTACGCACCGTGTATATATTGCCCGCCAGGACGATCGTCCTGTTGCTGCGATTCTTGAAGCTACGGCGCCAGATGGTTATTCCGGGGCGATTCAACTGCTGGTGGGTGTCGATTTCACGGGTACCGTGTTGGGTACGCGGGTTACCGAACACCATGAAACACCTGGGCTGGGCGATAAAATCGAACTGCGACTGTCCGACTGGATCACCCATTTTAGCGGTAAAACAATTTCTGCGGATAACACCTCTCACTGGGCAGTGAAAAAAGATGGCGGCGACTTTGACCAGTTTACTGGCGCAACCATTACACCACGTGCGGTGGTTAACGCGGTTAAACGTGCCGGCCTGTATGCGCAGACGCTGCCTGCGCAACTCCCTCAACTTAGCGCCTGTGGAGAATAACCATGAGCGAAATTAAAGACGTGATTGTCCAGGGGTTATGGAAAAATAACTCCGCGCTTGTGCAACTACTCGGGATGTGTCCGCTGTTGGCCGTCACTTCTACCGCCACTAACGCGCTGGGTCTTGGACTTGCGACTACGCTCGTCCTGACGCTGACCAACCTGACGATTTCAGCCCTTCGCCGCTGGACACCGCCAGAAATTCGTATTCCGATTTATGTCATGATTATCGCCTCCGTGGTGAGTGCGGTACAGATGTTGATCAATGCCTACGCCTTCGGCCTGTATCAGTCTCTGGGCATCTTCATCCCGCTGATTGTAACCAACTGCATTGTTGTTGGTCGTGCAGAAGCCTTCGCCGCCAAAAAGGGCCCTGCGTTATCCGCACTTGATGGTTTCTCCATCGGCATGGGCGCAACAGGTGCCATGTTTGTTCTGGGCTCGCTGCGTGAAATAATTGGTAACGGTACACTGTTTGATGGTGCAGACGGTTTATTGGGTAGCTGGGCCAAAGTCTTGCGCGTTGAGATCTTCCATACTGATACGCCGTTTCTGCTGGCCATGCTGCCACCGGGCGCGTTTATTGGCCTGGGTCTGATGCTGGCAGTGAAGTATCTGATTGATGAGAAAATGAAGAAACGTCGTGCCGAGGCGGCTGTCGTGGACAGTCCCGCGGGTGAAACAGGGAATGCGTAATGAACAAAGCAAAACGTCTGGAAATACTGACGCGTCTGCGGGATAACAACCCGCATCCGACAACCGAGCTCAATTTTACATCGCCGTTTGAACTGTTGATTTCGGTCTTGCTCTCCGCACAAGCGACCGATGTCAGCGTCAATAAAGCGACAGCTAAGCTATACCCCGTCGCCAATACGCCGGCTGCGATGCTGGAGCTCGGTGTTGAAGGTGTTAAGTCCTACATCAAGACAATCGGTTTGTTTAACAGCAAAGCAGAAAACGTAATTAAAACCTGCCGCATTCTGCTGGAACAACATAATGGTGAAGTGCCAGAAGACCGTGCGGCGTTAGAAGCTCTACCCGGCGTTGGGCGAAAGACGGCTAATGTGGTGTTAAATACCGCCTTTGGCTGGCCCACTATCGCTGTAGATACCCACATTTTTCGCGTCTGTAATCGCACGCAATTCGCCCCGGGTAAAAACGTCGAGCAGGTTGAAGAGAAGCTGCTGAAAGTCGTACCCAGTGAATTTAAAGTCGATTGCCATCACTGGTTAATTCTTCATGGTCGCTACACCTGCATCGCCAGAAAGCCGCGCTGCGGTTCCTGTATTATTGAAGATCTCTGCGAATTCAAAGAGAAAGTCGATATCTAATGCTGCCGGGGCATCCTCCTAGCCCCTTACATACATAACGATTAGTTATGCACTCCCTAGCGTTTATTTTCCCGACAATGATGCCATTCAATTGCTCATATCTAATGCAATATTCTTGTTAATTAACACCTCAGCAGGTTAATCGTTTTTTTAGCAAAAGAAATTTCTATCTATACGTGATCCAGATCATCCAGCTAACACAATGTTAATAAATTTTTATTTTTTAGTTAAGGTGACAATTAGATGACCTAACTGCACAGTTTCTAAACAAAACATTACACTGCCTATTTTTCAGATAATGGCCTATATCACTGGATTCAACCTTAAATAGCAGAACATATCGCCACATTGCGGTTATGGCGGTGATTAAACAGTGTAAAAATCTGCCATTTTAGAAATGAAGAAATTTAACGCTAGATAACATTTCACAGCCCCGACGATTTCACCAGTCATGATATATGTAACAGATTATTACAAACCACTTGTCTGAATGGTCAAGATAGTGAACATTACTTGCCGTTTCCCCTCCCACTATAACAATCGGACGGATGAACTTGACTCATCACGTACCTGAACACCCCCGTTGATATGGGATGTAAAAAAAGAGGTAAAAGTGTCTACTGCAAACAATAAACCAACAGAAAGCGTAAGTTTAAACGCCTTCAAACAACCAAAAGCGTTCTATCTCATTTTCTCTATTGAGCTGTGGGAACGTTTTGGTTATTACGGCCTGCAAGGGATTATGGCCGTCTACCTGGTTAAACAGCTGGGTATGTCAGAAGCGGATTCCATCACCCTTTTCTCGTCCTTTAGCGCCCTGGTGTACGGTCTGGTTGCCATTGGCGGCTGGTTAGGTGATAAAGTTCTGGGAACAAAACGTGTCATTATGCTGGGCGCCGTTGTGCTGGCCATCGGTTATGCGTTGGTAGCATGGTCCGGTCACGATGCGGGTATCGTTTATATGGGCATGGCGGCCATCGCGGTCGGTAACGGCCTGTTTAAAGCAAACCCATCCTCCCTGCTCTCTACCTGCTATGCCAAAGATGACCCGCGTCTTGATGGTGCATTTACCATGTACTACATGTCCGTCAACATCGGTTCATTCTTCTCTATGCTGGCAACACCGTGGTTGGCTGCGCGCTACGGCTGGAGCACCGCGTTCGCTCTGAGCGTCGTGGGTATGCTGATTACCGTTGTTAACTTCGCATTCTGTCAGCGCTGGGTTAAACAGTACGGTTCTAAACCTGACTTTGAACCGATCAACTTCCGTAACCTGCTGCTGACCATTGCTGGCGTTGTGGTACTGATCGCGATTGCAACCTGGTTGCTGCACAACCAGCAGATCGCTCGTATGGTTCTGGGCGTCATTGCGCTGGGTATCGTGTTCATCTTCGGTAAAGAAGCCTTCACCATGCACGGTGCTGCGCGTCGCAAAATGATCGTCGCCTTCATCCTGATGCTGGAAGCGATTATATTCTTCGTGCTGTACAGCCAGATGCCGACCTCACTGAACTTCTTTGCGATTCGTAACGTTGAGCACTCTATTCTTGGCATTGCTTTCGAACCTGAACAGTACCAGGCACTGAACCCGTTCTGGATCATCATTGGTAGCCCAATCCTCGCCGCTATCTATAACAAAATGGGCGATACCCTGCCGATGCCGACCAAGTTTGCGATTGGTATGGTGCTGTGTTCCGGTGCATTCCTGATCCTGCCGCTGGGCGCGAAATTCGCTACCGATGCGGGCATCGTTTCCGTTAACTGGTTGATTATCTGCTACGGTCTGCAAAGTATCGGTGAGCTGATGATCTCCGGTCTGGGTCTGGCAATGGTGGCACAGTTGGTTCCGCAGCGCCTGATGGGCTTCATCATGGGTAGCTGGTTCCTGACCACTGCCGGTGCAAACATCATCGGTGGCTACGTCGCTAACATGATGGCTGTACCAGAGAACGTGACTGACCCGCTGATGTCCCTTGAAGTCTACGGTCGTGTGTTCCTGCAGATTGGTGTTGCGACGGCTGTTATCGCTGTTCTGATGCTGCTGACGGCTCCGAAACTGAACCGTATGACTCAGGACGATGACGTCAATGAGAAAGCCTCTAAGGCCGCGACAGCGTAATTCTCAGGGAAACTCATTTTCAGGCCGCTAACTGTTGTTAGCGGCTTTTTTTTTGCCTGAGGTAGCACTACCATACGATATACCTCAGCCAAAAGGAGTTACCGATGAAACTGTTCTACAAACCGGGCGCTTGTTCTCTCGCTTCCCACATCACACTTCGTGAGAGCGGTAAAGATTTCACGCTGGATGGTGTTGATCTGATGAAGAAACGTCTGGAAAATGGCGATGATTTTTTCGCGGTAAACCCAAAAGGGCAAGTTCCCGCACTGCTGCTGGATGACGGTACGCTACTTACCGAAGGTGTTGCCATCATGCAATACCTGGCGGACAGCGTGCCAGACCGCCAGCTCCTTGCCCCTACCAGCAGCCTCTCCCGTTACAAAACCATCGAATGGCTTAACTACATTGCGACTGAACTGCATAAAGGCTTTACGCCACTGTTCCGTCCCGATACGCCGGAAGACTTTAAGCCAACCGTTCGTGCGCTGCTGGAGAAAAAAATGCAGTATGTGAACGACTCGCTGAAAGATAACCAATGGATCTGCGGCCCGCGCTTCAGCATCGCCGATGCCTATCTGTTTACCGTACTGCGTTGGGCCTATGCGGTTAAGCTGAATATGGCAGGATTAAGTAATATTGACGCCTATATGGCGCGAATGGCTGAACGCCCGGCGGTTGCCGCTGCGCTGAAAGCAGAAGGCTTAAATTAATTGTTGTTGCCGGGTGGCACTTGCACATACCCGGCCTACAGCTAAAAATATGCCCGATAAGCGTGAGCGCCATCGGGCATCGATTACAGCTGCGTTGCGCTAAAGTAGTGTTCAGGCTTGGCGATACGGTCCTGCGCGGCCACGACCTGCAGCTCATACTCGTGCATCTCTTTGGTAGTGATCATCACTTCGTACACCGCCGCAGTCACATGCTCAAGCGCCTGTTGTAAAGATGCGCCCTGCAGCAGTTTCACCAGCAACAAGCCACTCGTCACATCACCCACACCAACCGGTTGACGTGCGCCAAAATCGACTAACGGACGACTGATATGCCACGCCTGTTCAGCGGTGACCAGCAGCATTTCGAAACGGTCGGTGCTGATACCTGCGCGTGCCAGATGCTTCACCAGTACAATTTCAGGTCCCTGAGCGATCAGTTCACGCGCTGCTGCAACGGCCTCGTCGACATTGTTCACCGCATGCTCGCACAGAATTTCGAGTTCAACCAGATTCGGGGCAATAATGTCACTAGCCGGGAGCGCATGGCGTACATGAAATTCCGCCACTCCGGGTGCGACAATACACCCCTTTTCAGGGTGTCCCATCACCGGATCGCAAAAGTATTTTGCCTGCGGGTTTGCCGCTTTTACCTTGCGAACAATACCCAGAATATGCTCGCCCTGTTCTGCTGAACCAAGATAGCCGCTCAGTACTGCGTCACAGGTCTGGAGTTTATCAATATCAGCAATGCCCTGAACAATTTCAGTCAGGTGGCTCGGCGGCATAACGCAACCGGTCCATTTGCCATACTGCGTGTGGTTTGAAAACTGAACGGTATTCAGCGGCCAGACATTTGCGCCAAGACGACGCATCGGAAATTCTGCTGCACTGTTGCCCGCATGACCAAAAACAACGTGGGACTGGATGGCGAGGATATTCTTCATTTTACTTACCACAACCCTGAAAAAATAAAGGGGCGTAGTTTCCCACGCCCCTGCTAACTCAATCTTACTTCCAGCAAATCAGACAATAGTTCTTCTTGCCACGACGCAGTAAGGTATAGCGCCCGAACAGGATATCACTATCCTGGAAGAAATATTCCGGATCGGACTGCTTCTCACCGTTGATGGTTACCGCGTTTGACGCAATAGTCTTACGTGCCTGACCGCGAGAAGGTTGCAGCTCGGAGTCCACCAGCGCCTGCATCAAATCGGCACCTTTGTCCATCTCGATCATCGGCACGCCATCCTGCGCCAGCTGTTCGAAATCTGCTTCACTCAAATCGCTGAGATTGCCGTTGAACAAGCTTTCGGTAATGCGTTTTGCCGCGACCAGACCTTCTTCACCGTGAACCAGACGCGTAACCTGTTCGGCCAGAACATACTGGGCACGCGGCGCTTTACCGCTGTTTTTATCTTCTTCTTCCAGCGCATTGATTTCTTCAATGTCCATGAAAGTGAAGAATTTCAGGAAGCGATAAACGTCCGCATCGGCGGTGTTGATCCAGAACTGGTAGAATTTGTACGGACTGGTTTTCTTCGGATCCAGCCACACTGCGCCGCCTTCCGTCTTACCGAATTTGGTGCCATCAGCTTTAGTGATCAGCGGAACGGTCAGACCAAACACCTGATTCTGGTGCAAACGACGGGTTAAATCGATACCCGAAGTAATGTTACCCCACTGGTCAGAACCACCAATCTGCAGTGCCACGCCGTGCAGTTTGTTCAGGCAGGCAAAGTCATAACCCTGCAGCAGGTTGTAAGAAAACTCGGTAAAGGAGATCCCCTGATCGTCACGGTTCAGACGCTGCTTAACCGCTTCTTTGTTGATCATCTGGTTAACGGAGAAGTGTTTGCCGATATCACGCAGGAAAGTCAGTACGTTCATACCGCCAAACCAGTCGTAGTTGTTCGCAGCAATCGCCGAGTTGTCGCCACAGTCGAAATCGAGGAACGGTGCAACCTGTTTGCGGATTTTATCCACCCACTCCTGCACAGTGTCTTCGGTATTCAGTTTACGCTCGGCGGCTTTAAAGCTCGGGTCACCAATCAGACCGGTTGCGCCACCTACCAGTGCAACAGGCTTATGGCCTGCCTGCTGGAAGCGTTTCAGGCATAACAATGGAACCAGATGCCCCAAATGCAAGCTGTCAGCGGTAGGATCGAAGCCGCAATAGAGCGCGATCGGGCCTTGCGCCAGTCGCTCTGCTAACGCTTCCTCGTCCGTCACCTGGGCCACCAGCCCCCGCTCTTGCAATTGTTTAATCAAGTTACTGCTTGCCATCAAAATCTCCATGTATAAAACGACTGCACCTTTGCCGGTACACGACTTTTCGCCTGATGCGAAAGAAACATAGAATAAAGCGCCGGATTGTTCAGCACCAGCGCTTAAAACAAGAAATTTGCATCTTTAGGGGGCCAGGCGATCAATTTTCCACGCGTTATCTTCGCGTTGGTATAAAAAACGATCGTGCAGACGGTTTTCACCGCCCTGCCAGAACTCCATTTGTTCAATACTCACGCGAAAGCCGCCCCAGAAACTGGGCAGAGGAACTTCCCCTTGCTGAAACTTCTGCTTCAGTTCGAGGAATTTGCTTTCGAGAATACCGCGCGCGGAGATTCGACTGGATTGTTTTGAGACCCAGGCGCCAATCTGACTGTCGCGCGGGCGACTGTGGAAGTATTTAACCACTTCGAGTGTGGAAAGACGCTCTGCCTTGCCGATCACCATCACCTGCCGTTCCAGCGTATGCCAGGGAAATAAAAGGCTGATGCGTGGATTTTTCTCGATCTGATGCGCCTTACGGCTACCAAGGTTGGTATAGAACACCAGCCCTTTGTCATCATAATGTTTGAGTAACACGATGCGCTGATACGGCTGGCCATTTTCATCAACAGTCGCAACGACCATTGCGGTGGGATCGGCCAGTTTGGCATCACAGGCTTGCCCCAGCCAGCGCTCAAACAGCGCAAGGGGTTCGGCGGGAAGATCGCGGCGGCGAAGACCGCCTTTCGTGTATTCACGGCGCAGATGCGCGATTTGCTGCAATTCGTCGTTATCAGACATGATGTTGGGCTACGGATTGTCAGTGGGTGACGCTATTGTGCGCCGCCCAGGTGAAAATCTCAACGCTTCGGGTTCTGTAACTGACAGTTATTTAGCACAATTCTGTCTCGTTTATAGACCGTTGCCTCTTCGCCTTTAGACCAAAATACGTAGATACCATCGGTATAACGAGCACCTGATGCCGACACGCCCTGTTTGAGGTTCAATAGCTGATTATCATAAACAAAGCTTGCCGTCTGGCGGGTATTGTTCAGCTTCACGGTCAGCGGTTTTTCGTCGCAGCGGTATTCAAGCGTATCCGTTTGCATACGCTCGACAAATTGGTTGTACACACTACAACCGCTAAGCAGTACGGGCAGACACACTAACAACAGTTTTTTCATAGCCATATCCTGAAGACTTTCCTGGTCCTGGAGGGTAATGGCACCCTCCCTAATATCCTTAGTTTACCGGCACACCGCGCTGAATAATTTCAGTTAACTCTGAGTTCGTGGATTGGCAGGATAAATTGCCCCTAAAACACTCGGCTCTGACGCCCCAGTCACAGACGGTAAATTTCCCGGTAATCCGGCCAGCGTTCGCCACGCCAGCCAGGCAAAGGCTAACGCTTCCATATCATCACCGCTGATCCCGGCTTCATCAGTAGAGGTAACCTCTGTACCCGGTAATAATGCCGCCAGACGCATCATCAGCAGTGGATTACGACTGCCACCACCACATACCATGAGTCGATCACAGCCGCCGCTTAACAAGACCTGCTCTGAAATGGTTACTGCCGTCAGTTCGGCAAGCGTCGCCTGCACATCTCGTGGGCTAATTCCCGGAAACTGCGCCAGATGACGCTCTATCCAGCCGTAATTAAAATACTCACGACCGGTGCTTTTCGGCGCAGGTGCGGAAAAATAAGGGTCGTTAAGCATATTCTGCAGCAACGGCAGGATCACCGTTCCTGAAATGGCCCACTGCGCATCTTTGTCGTAGGGCTGGCCACATTGCCGCCAGATCCATGCATCCATCAGCATATTGCCCGGCCCGGTGTCGTATCCGCGAACGGGTTGTTGCGGAATAAGCAGAGACAGATTGGCAATCCCGCCGATGTTTAACACCATTCGACGTTCCGTTGGATGTGCCAGCAGTGCCTGATGAAACGCGGGAACGAGCGGTGCACCCTGCCCGCCAAGGGCGATATCACGTCGACGAAAATCGCCGACTACGGTTATCCCGGTACGCGCGACAATCTGGTTGTTATCACCAATTTGCAGCGTGTGCGGCGCAGCACCGTTCGGTTCATGCCAAACGGTTTGCCCGTGGCAACCAATCGCAACGATATCCTGCGGTTTCAATTTTTCTTGCGCCAACAGCGCATTCACCGCCTCAGCAAATAGATAACCGAGCTGTGCATCTAACTGACCAAACTGAGAAAGTGTAAGCTGCTGCCCCTGGCAGATATCCAGAATAGCTTGTTTAACATGAATGGGGATGGGCCAGGTCAGACTCGCCTGCTGCGCAACCATCGTTTCATCTATTGTCGCCAGCACAACATCGACGCCATCAAGGCTGGTTCCAGACATTACACCGATAAAACGGCCCGATTTCATAGGTCATCCTTTTAAGCAAATTAGCCTTGACACTCAACCATAAAGTGTCGACTAATGCCATGCTTCCTTAATGATTTTTGGTGGCTAATCATTACAATGATCGTTTAATTACATCAATTACATGAATGATTCGTTTATACTCGGTTGATCCGATTTCGGTTAAGATTTTCATATTGTTCCAGTAGAACATGTGACCTTAGGCTCACAAATGCCATATAATTTAGCCATGAAGGGTGCTTTATTAGCGTTTCGTGGTGACAAAGGAGATTTGTAAATGATTAAACGTGTGCTGATTGTTTCATTAATGGGCGTATCTTTAGCGGGTTGCGTTAACAATGACAGCCTTTCAGGCGACGTATATACCGCATCCGAAGCGAAACAAGTTCAGAACGTTACCTACGGTACGATTGTTCATGTTCGTCCGGTGCAAATCCAGGGTGGCGATGACGCAAACGTGATTGGTGCTATTGGTGGTGCGGTACTCGGCGGGTTCCTTGGTAACACCGTCGGTGGCGGTACGGGTCGTTCATTAGCGACGGCTGCAGGTGCAGTTGCCGGTGGCGTAGCGGGTCAAGGCGTACAAGGTGCGATGAATAAAACCCAGGGTGTGGAACTGGAAATCCGTAAGGATGATGGTAATACCATCATGGTGGTTCAGAAACAGGGTGCGACCAAGTTTTCAGCCGGCCAGCGCGTTGTTATGGCTAACAACGGCAGCCAGGTTACCGTGTCTCCACGCTAATCGAATTCACGTGTGGTCAGGCTCTGGCCACACGTAACTTATCGTTTCAACCTTGTGACTGCAGTTCAATAATATTGTGTTCGAGTTTGGCAACCAGCTTAATCAGCAGATCAATTTCCTCAGCTGAAATCCCTTCCAGAATTTCTCCACGTGTTTTGTTGATCACCGCTTCCATATCAGCGATCAGCGGCTCAGCCTTCTCTGTCAGTTTAATTCTCTTAGCTCGACGATCGCTGGCGCAAGTCTGTCGTGAAATGAGTCCCTTTTCTTCCAACTGGTCAAGCGTACGTACCAGCGAAGGCTGCTCGATGCCAATCGCTTTAGCCAACTGAATCTGCGATTGATCCGGCGGCAACTGATGAATGTTGTGCAGCGTAACCCAATGCGTCTGCGTCAACTCCAGAGGTTTCAGGCGATGGTCAATCAGAGCACGCCAAATGCGCACCAACCGTGCCAGATCAGAACCTAATGGCGATTCCAATTTCATCTCCTTATAATTAGCTTGCTAAGTTATTGTGCTGATTTTAGAATAGTGTGCAGCATTTGTATTCCCAAAACAAATGTATTGCCAAATTTGCTTACCGGCTGACATTTTTTCAGACATTATGCGTTACGGAGACTCATTGTCTCTTTTTTGCTAAACCTATAGCAATGCTCTCTTCCGTCAAGGATTTTGCCCGTGAAGTTTATGTTTAATGCAACAGGATTGCCCCTACAAGATTTAATGATCGGCGCATCTGTCTACTTCCCTCCTGTTTTCAAGGCGATTGTAGCAGGATTTATTCTCTGGCTGGTTGTTCATCGCCTGCTGCGCGACTGGATTTACTCCGGCGAAATCTGGCATCCCCTGCTAATGGATCTGTCACTCTTTACGCTTTGCGTATGTCTGGCCTTTGTTATGCTGATAGCGTGGTGATTATGTCGCTTAAAACCATTAAATACTTCTCAACTATTATAGTCGCTGCAATCGCAGTTTTCGCCGGATGGTGGATGTGGAATTACTATATGCAATCGCCCTGGACACGTGATGGCAAAGTACGTGCTGAGCAGGTCAGCATCACGCCGCAGGTGTCAGGCAGCATTAGCGAACTCTATATAAAAGATAACCAGTTTGTGAATAAAGGCGATGTCCTTTTTATTATCGACAAGACGCCATTTCACATTGCTGAACTGAATGCGCAAGCGCAACTGGCAAAAGCGCAGTCTGACCTGGCGAAAGCCAATAACGAAGCCAACCGCCGCCGTCATTTATCGCAAAATTACATCTCAGCCGAGGATCTGGATACCGCAAATCTCAACGTGAAAGCCATGCAGGCAAGCGTTGAAGCGGCTGAGGCCAGTTTGCGCCAGGCCCAGTGGCAACTGACGCAAACGGTGGTCAAAGCCCCCGTGGCGGGTTGGGTCACAAACCTGTCTACCCGTACCGGTGATTACGCCTCAACCGGTAAGCCCCTGTTTGCCCTTGTCGACAGTCACTCTTTTTATGTGATGGGATATTTTGAAGAAACCAAATTGCGCCATATTCGAGAAGGCGCACCTGCGACGATTACACTCTACAGCGGCAATGTAAAGTTACAGGGTCACGTTTCCAGTATTGGCCGTGCCATCTACGATCAAAGTGTGGAAAGTGATTCCGGCCTGATTCCCGACATCAAACCCAACGTGCCGTGGGTACGTCTGGCGCAGCGTGTCCCGGTACGCATCGAATTCGACGCCCTGCCGCGGGAGGTCACGCTGGTGTCAGGTACAACCTGCAGCGTATCCATCGGCCAGCGTAAATGAAACTGCCCCGCCTGACACCAGGCAATTTGCCGTGGTTTAAAGCCACGGCGGCACAGTGGCGTTATGCGCTGCGTAACACCATTGCGATGTGCCTGGCGTTAACTTTTGCTTATTATCTGAATCTGGATGAGCCCTACTGGGCGATGACCTCTGCGGCGGTGGTTAGTTTTCCCACCGTTGGCGGGGTTATCAGCAAAAGTCTGGGTCGCGTGGCGGGTAGCCTACTGGGAGCCACCGCCGCATTGATTATTGCCGGTCATACTCTCAATGAGCCGTGGCTGTTTTTGCTGAGCATGTCAGTGTGGATCGGTTTTTGTACCTGGGCATGCGCGCACTTCACCAATAACGTTGCCTACGCCTTTCAACTGGCGGGTTATACGGCGGCGATCATTGCGTTTCCCATGGTCAATACCGTGGAAATTACGCAGTTATGGGATATCGCGCAGGCACGCGTGTGTGAAGTCATCGTCGGTATCCTGTGTGGTGGCGTGATGATGATGATCCTACCCAGCACCTCCGATGGCACCACGTTACTGACTGCATTGAAAAACATGCATTCACGTTTACTGGAACATGCCAGCCTACTCTGGCAACCAGAAACCACGGATGCCATTCGCACAGCCCATGAAGGTGTTATCGGGCAGATTCTGACCATGAACCTGCTGCGTATTCAGGCTTTCTGGAGTCATTACCGCTTTCGTCGCCAGAATGCTTTGCTCAATTCGCTGTTGCACCAGCAGTTACGGATGACCAGCGTGATTTCCAGTCTGCGCAGGATGCTGCTGAACTGGCCTAATCCCCCGTCCAACACCCGGGAAATCATCGAGCAGTTGCTCAGCGAACTAATAAAATCCAATGCGAATAGCTACACCGTCGCATGTATTATTGCCCCGCTGCGGCCCGTCGATGCCCGCGACTATCGACACGTCGCCTTCTGGCAACGACTGCGTTATTTTTGTCGGCTCTACCTGCGCAGCAGTCATTATCTGCATTTACTGGAAAATGGTGTTACCGCCGAGCGTATTAATATCGCCCGCACGCCGGGACTTGCCCGTCATACCGATAATGCGGAAGCTATCTGGAGCGGGTTGCGTACGTTCTGCACTTTGATGCTTATCGGCGCATGGAGCATTGGTGCACAATGGGAATCAGGCTCTGGCGCACTCACGCTCGCCGCGATCAGCAGTGTGCTGTATTCCGCCGTTGCCACACCGTTCAAGTCGCTTTCTTTGCTGATGCGTACGCTGGTTCTACTGTCGCTATTTAGCTTTGTGGTTAAGTTTGGCCTGATGGTGCAAATTTCCGACCTCTGGCAGTTTATTCTCTTTCTCTTCCCGCTACTCGCCACCATGCAACTGTTGAAGCTACAAATGCCTGCCCTGGCAGGTCTTTGGGGGCAGCTGATTGTATTTATGGGTTCGTTTATCGCGGTGACCAATCCGCCGGTTTATGATTTTGCTGATTTCCTGAATGACAATATGGCGAAAATCACCGGCGTGGCGCTGTCATGGCTGGCCTTCGCCATTCTGCGCCCCGGGTCGGATGCACGGAAAAGTCGCCGCCATATTCGCGCCCTGCGCCGGGATTTTGTCGATCAGCTCAGCCGACATCCATCACTCAGTGAAAACGAATTTGAATCGCTGACCTATCATCACGTCAGCCAGCTCAGCAACAGTCAGGATGCGCTGGCGCGACGCTGGTTATTACGTTGGGGGGGCGTTTTACTGAACTGCTCGCACGTGGTGTGGCAACTGCGCACCTGGGAGGCGCGTTCCGATCCGCTGGCTCGCGTCAGGGACGTGTGTATCTCGCTGCTGCGCGATGTAATGAGCGAACGTGGCGTCCAGCAACGACCACTGAATGCCACGCTGAATGAGCTACAGCGCATCTGCGATACGCTTGCCCACCATCATCAACCCGCTGCGCAGGAACTGTCGGCACTGGTCTGGCGGCTACACTGCTCGCTTTCACAACTCGAACAGGCGCCGCCGCCGGGTACTCTCAGTCGTTGATTATTTGATAACACCACAGGCGTAGCGCGCTCCGCCACCGCCAAGCGGTTTCGGTTGATCGGACATATTATCGCCGCCCACATGGATCATCAGCGCTTTACCTTTAACCTCATCGATCGTTTTCAGCCGCGGCGCAACGACCGGCGTTGTGGCGTTACCTTCGTTATTCACCACCAATAGCGGCAGGTCGCCCATATGACCTGCGCCTTCCGGGCCTTCATGTTTACCGGTTTGATGCGGATCGTAATGGCCACCAGCCGATTCTGCGGCTGAGGCTTTCCCTTCTTTAATCGCGGGTTGGCAACTGCCGTTCATATGCACATGGAAGCCATGTTCACCTGGCGGCAACGCTTTCAGATCGGGCGTAAACTTCAGCCCCTTTGCGGTTTCAGCAATAGTGACCGTACCAATCGCCTGGCCGACGCCTTGCGATGTGACCAGATTCATCGTCACTTTTTCTTCACTGGCAGCCTGCGCACCTGCACAGGCAAGTAGAGTGATGATGGCCAAACTCAAACGCTTCATAAGACCTCCGTCCAAAAGGTGTCTGATTGTTAAGTGTAAACCAGTGACACAAATTTGAACGGAGATGCGCCAAAAACGCGATTAGGGTACGTCGTAACCCAGCACCGCTTTACGAATGCGGAACCATTGCTGGCGAGACATGTTCAGCGACTCAGACTCAATGGCAGCACGTACACGCTCTATTTTTCCTGAGCCAATAATCGGCAGCGGCTGAGACGGCAGACGTAAAATCCAGGCGTATACCACCTGCTCAATAGATTGCGCATTCAACTCTTCAGCGATCACGGCAAGCTCATTACGTAAAGGCTGGAAAGCATCATCATTAAACAGGCGACCACCGCCGAGACAGGACCAGGCCATCGGGCGAATTCGCAGCTGTTGCAGTTGATCTAAAGTACCATCCAACAGGAGCGGCTGATGTACTGGTGAAATTTCTACCTGGTTGGTCGCCAGAGTAAACGGCAGACGCGATTGCAGCAATGAGAACTGTGCCGGGGTGAAGTTGGAGACGCCAAAGTGACGCACTTTGCCACTATGGTGCAATTTTTTAAAAGCGTCGGCGACATCGTCAGCATCCATAAGCGGATCGGGACGGTGGATCAGCAGCAGATCAATATGATCGGTCGCCAGCAGCTTCAGCGACTCTTCCGCACTGGCAATAATATGTGCACTGTCGGTGATGTAGTGGCCCAGCGCATTTTCCGCGCGCGCCGTCGTCGCGATCCCGCATTTGGTCACAATCTGCATTTTATCACGCAAATGCGGAGCCAGTTTCATTGCCTCACCAAACGCCGCTTCACACAGGTATCCACCGTAAATATCGGCGTGATCGACGGTGGTCACGCCAAGATCCAGATGCTCTTCAATAAAGCTGACTAGCTGGCGCGCGGACATATTCCAGTCCATCAGGCGCCAGTACCCCATCACAAAGCGAGAAAATTCCGGGCCTTGCGGCGCAATAGTAATACGCTGAACCATAGCAGCTTCCTTTTAAGTGAATGTGTCTCGAGTATACGCAATTACGCTTTTAAAAGAGTGAAGGTTGTTGCGGTTCTTCCGAAGGGTTGGCTTTGTTTGCGCGTAATTTACGCATCAGGCGCTGACGACAAAGCCGCAGCACTTCCTGCTTTTGGGTATCGCTCATCTTTTGCCAGTTAAAACGCTCATCCCGACTGCGAAAACAGCCACGGCAAAAGCCGCGTTCGTCAGACTGACATATTCCACGGCATGGGCTCTGGACGGGGAAAAACTCCAGCTGTTCGGCCACATCCCCTCCTTTAATAAGATTGATATACCTATTGAAGACGTTAACTGAATTTCTCGCAAGCGCTATTGCATTAGACCGACTGGTCTATTACACTCCTTCCCATGAACAAAATCACTGAACACGATACACGCGAACATCTGCTGGCGACTGGCGAACTGCTGTGTATGCAGCGCGGCTTCACCGGCATGGGGTTAAGCGAACTACTGAAAACCGCTGAAGTACCCAAAGGTTCGTTTTATCATTACTTTCGCTCTAAAGAAGCGTTCGGTGTCGCGATGCTGGAACGCCACTATGCGGCCTATCATCGGCGACTGGCTACGCACTTTGATACGGGAGCGGGAAACTACCGCGATCGCATTCTGGCCTACTATCAGGAAACCCTGAACCAGTTTAGCCAGCACGGCATTATTAGCGGCTGTTTAACTGTAAAACTGTCTGCCGAAGTGTGCGATCTGTCAGAAGATATGCGCACAGCGATGGATAAAGGCGCGCGGCACATTATTGTGCTGTTAGCGCAGGCGCTGGAGAAAGGTCAGGCCAGCCATTGTCTGTCTTTTGTTGGCGAGCCGTTACAGCAGGCGCAGGTACTGTATGCGCTGTGGCTTGGCGCCAACCTGCAGGCCAAGATTTCTCGTAGCGCCACTCCGCTGGAAAATGCGCTGGCGCACGTTAAAAACATCATCACAACGCCTGCCGTTTAACAGGCGTTTTTATTTCCTTCATTACTAGACGACCGGTCTATTCAGGAGTGCCACATGTCATCTGAAAAACTGTTTTCCCCACTGAAAGTGGGTGCTATTACGGCAGCAAACCGCGTATTTATGGCGCCACTGACGCGTCTGCGCAGTATTGAGCCTGGCGACATCCCTACTCCGCTGATGGCCGAGTATTACCGTCAACGCGCCAGCGCGGGGCTTATCATCAGCGAAGCGACGCAGATTTCCGCACAGGCGAAAGGCTATGCCGGAGCACCCGGCTTACATAGCGAAGCGCAAATTGCCGCATGGAAGAAAATCACTGCTGCCGTACACGCTGAGCAAGGTCATATTGCTGTCCAGTTGTGGCACACTGGACGCATCTCTCACGCCAGTCTGCAGCCAAACGGTCAAGCTCCAGTTGCACCTTCCGCGATTAGCGCTGGAACCCGCACCTCGCTGCGCGATGAAAACGGCCTGGCAACGCGTGCCGATACCTCAATGCCGCGTGCGCTGGAAACCGAAGAGATTCCGGGCATCGTTAATGACTTCCGTCAGGCGATAGCCAATGCGCGCGAAGCGGGTTTCGATATGGTTGAACTGCACTCTGCCCACGGCTACCTGCTGCACCAGTTCCTGTCGCCAACGTCTAACCAGCGTACTGATCAATACGGTGGCAGCGTCGAAAATCGTGCGCGTCTGGTACTGGAAGTGGTTGATGCCGGAATTAAAGAATGGGGTGCCGATCGCATTGGTATTCGCGTCTCCCCGATTGGCACTTTCCAGAACGTAGACAATGGCCCAAACGAAGAAGCCGATGCGCTGTATCTGATTGAACAATTGGGCAAGCGCGGAATCGCTTACCTGCACATGTCTGAGCCGGACTGGGCCGGTGGCGAGCCGTATTCCGATGCGTTCCGCGAAAAAGTTCGCGCGCGCTTCCACGGCCCTATCATTGGTGCTGGTGCTTACACCCCAGAAAAAGCAGAAGCGCTGATCGAGAAAGGTCTGATCGACGCCGTTGCTTTTGGTCGCGCCTATATTGCTAACCCGGATCTGGTGGCGCGTCTGCAACGCAAAGCAGAACTGAATCCGCAACGTGCCGAGAGTTTCTACGGCGGCGGCGCGGAAGGTTACACCGACTATCCTACCCTCTAACGTCACAATCTCCGTTCTGCCATTGATAGCGGCGTAACAACGCCGCTATACTAAAACAACATTTTGAATGTATTAGCCATTTTCGAAGGGGAAAAAGATGCGTTTACTCCATACCATGCTGCGCGTGGGTGACCTGCAGCGTTCCATCGAGTTTTATACCAACGTGCTGGGCATGAAGCTGCTGCGTACCAGCGAAAACCCTGAATACAAGTACTCTCTGGCTTTTGTCGGCTACGGTCCTGAAACCAGTGAAGCAGTAATCGAACTGACCTATAACTGGGGTGTCGACAAGTATGATCTGGGTACTGCCTATGGCCATATCGCCCTGAGCGTAGACAACGCGGCTGAAGCCTGTGAACGTATTCGCCAGAATGGCGGTAACGTAACGCGTGAAGCAGGTCCAGTAAAAGGCGGCACCACAGTGATTGCGTTCGTTGAAGATCCGGACGGCTACAAAATTGAGCTGATCGAAGAGAAAGACGCCGGGCGCGGCCTGGGCGATTAATCTCCCCCTCGGGCGCAGATCGTCTGTGCCCATAGTTTTATACTCATCATTTTGCCATAATACGCGCTGCAATTTTCCCGTATTAAGAGACCCAGATGTCCGATAACGCTCAACTTTCCGGTCTGTGTGACCGTTTTCGTGGTTTTTATCCTGTCGTCATTGATGTCGAAACCGCAGGGTTCAATGCCAAAACCGATGCGCTGCTTGAGATTGCCGCCATCACACTGAAAATGGATGAACAAGGCTGGCTGATGCCGGACACGACGTTACATTTCCACGTAGAGCCGTTTGAAGGTGCCAATTTGCAACCGGAAGCGCTCGCCTTTAACGGTATTGACCCTAACAATCCGCTACGCGGTGCGGTCAGCGAATATGATGCTCTGCATGCCATCTTCAAAATGGTGCGTAAAGGCATTAAAGACAGCGGCTGCAATCGGGCAATCATGGTGGCGCATAACGCTACGTTCGACCACAGTTTCATGATGGCTGCAGCAGAACGCGCCTCGCTCAAACGTAATCCGTTCCACCCATTTGTAACCTTTGATACGGCGGCATTAAGCGGTCTGTCTCTGGGGCAGACTGTATTGTCAAAAGCGTGCCTGGCGGCGGGAATGGAGTTTGACGGGAATCAGGCGCACTCGGCGTTGTATGACACCGAACGTACGGCCGTGCTGTTTTGCGAAATCGTTAACCGCTGGAAACGTCTCGGCGGTTGGCCTCTTCCCGTGCCTGAAGAAGCGTAACGGCGACATAAAAAAAGCGACCATTTCAGGTCGCTTTTTTACTTCTGCTGGTATTACTCAGCGTCCGGCTCTTCGGTTTTGTATTTCGCTGCTGTTTCTTTAATCAGCTGCTGCAACTCACCGCGCTGGTACATTTCGATCAGAATGTCACAACCGCCAACCAGCTCACCATCAACCCACAGCTGTGGGAAAGTTGGCCAGTTTGCGTATTTCGGCAGTTCGGCGCGAATATCCGGGTTCTGCAGAATATCAACATAAGCAAAGCGTTCACCACAGGCTGACAGCGCCTGCACAGCCTGTGCGGAGAAACCGCAGCTTGGCAGTTTAGGGGAACCTTTCATGTACAGGAGAATCGGGTTTTCAGCGATCTGGCGCTGGATTTTTTCGATAGTGGTGCTCATTATCTTGCTTCCTTAAACTTCTTTTACGGCAGTAGTCTGACATTGTAACGGGTCAGACAGGCAACGGAAAATAACATTTTCATTACGCGTTATTATTTTATCCCCTGACGCTAAAAGTTGCATTCACAATCTCACTTATCCCCTTCAAACATGTGGATTTGATTATCTGTTCACCAACTCAAACGTTAATTGCTGTTTTTTTTTGCGGTCGGTTACGAAACATAGTTTTAAACAAAAAAAGCTATTAACTTTCCCTCTTTCTATAGATTAGAATCATCAAGTTTTGAAAATCACACGCAGGCACGATAGACCTGCCTTACCAGAGGACTGCTCAGTGGCGCGGATAAACCGAATCTCGATCACGCTCTGTGCTTTGCTTTTTACTACACTGCCTTTTACGCCTATGGCTCATGCTTCCAAGCAGGCCAGGACGACACCTACCAGTACTCACCCACTCAAGACGGTAGATAAAAAGAAAAGCGCAACAACCAGCCAAAAAACAACAAAGACCAGCAAGAAAACGGCGACAAAGACCACCAGCAAAACCAGCACCAAAACCGCTTCCTCTTCCAAAAAACGCACTGCCACTCCGGCAAAGTCGACTAAAACTGCAAATCGCCGTGGTAAAACTGCCGCAGCACAAACCGCAGCCGTTACCTGGACTGAAAAATGCACACCGCGCAAAGGTCATAAACCACGCTGTGTGAAGGTGAAAACTACTGCACCGACTACTCTTGCTGACGCACATAAAGTGAAAGTGCAGAAAGCGACTAAAACCGCTATGTCCACCTTGATGAACCAAATCGGTAAACCTTATCGCTGGGGCGGCTCCTCGCCAAGAACCGGGTTTGACTGCAGCGGTCTGGTTTATTACGCCTATAAAGATCTGGTGAAGTTCCGCATTCCGCGTACCGCGAATGAAATGTACCATCTGCGTGATGCCGCACCAATTGAACGTGGCGAACTGAAAAATGGCGATCTGGTCTTCTTTCGTACCCAGGGTCGCGGAACAGCCGATCACGTCGGCGTTTACGTCGGCAACGGTAAGTTTATTCAGTCACCGCGCAGCGGGCAGGAAATTCAAATCACCTCTCTGAGCGAAGATTACTGGCAGCGCCACTATGTGGGCGCTCGTCGGGTAATGACGCCAAAAACAATTCGCTAAAAACTTACCCTACAGAACATGCTGTAGGGTAAGTTCTTCTTTTGCATAACCTTTCAATTTGTTACCCTATCCTTACTCACAATGAGGCTATTGTGTGTACTCAATATAAATAATAAGGAGAGAAGCAATGTCGTTTGAATTACCTGCATTACCGTATGCCAAAGATGCTCTGGCACCGCACATTTCTGCCGAAACGCTGGAATATCACTATGGCAAACACCATCAAACCTACGTGACCAATCTGAACAATCTGATTAAAGGCACGGCGTTTGAAGGCAAATCACTGGAAGAGATCGTTCGTAGCTCTGAAGGCGGTGTATTCAATAACGCAGCACAAGTATGGAACCACACGTTCTACTGGAACTGCCTGGCACCAAACGCAGGTGGTGAACCGACCGGTAAACTGGCTGATGCAATCGCCGCTTCCTTTGGCAGCTTTGCAGATTTCAAAGCGCAGTTCACCGATGCAGCTATCAAAAACTTCGGTTCTGGCTGGACCTGGCTGGTTAAAGGAACGGATGGCAAACTGGCTATCGTCTCCACCTCCAACGCAGGTACTCCGCTGACTACCGACGCGACGCCGCTGATGACCGTTGACGTATGGGAACACGCCTACTACATCGACTATCGCAATGCTCGTCCTGGCTACCTGGAACATTTCTGGGCGCTGGTGAACTGGGAATTTGTTGCGAAGAACTTCGCAGCATAAAAAAGATAACGCAGAAGGACTTCCTTCTGCGTTTTTGCATTAATTCGCGGTAGTGAAAGCCTCTTCAGGCTGTCTTCTTGCGGAAATGAACACCAGCAGCAGCGCAAGACCCGCCACAATCGCCCCCATTACCGGTACAAAACTGTAGCCCAGGCCGCCAGATATTACCGCCCCACCGGCCGCAGCCCCCAGAGCGTTCCCCAGATTAAACGCGCCAATATTGACTGACGATGATAATCCAGGTGCTTCGCTGGCAACGCGCATCACACGCATCTGCAACGGTGGAACGACCGCAAACGTCGCCGCGCCCCAGACCACCATACTGACCGCCGCTCCCAGCTCATTACGCGCAAGGAAAGGAATGGCCAGCATAATAACCATCAGCAGCAGCAAAAAGCCTTTCAGCGTACCGTTGACTGAACGGTCAGCCAGTTTGCCGCCAAAATAGTTACCGATCGAGAAGCCAACGCCTATCAACACCAGCATGCCGGTAACAAATGCCGGAGTAGCATGAGTGATAGTATGCAGAACCGGCGAGATGTAGGTATACAGCGTGAACATCGCCCCAGCACCCAGTACGGTAGTCAGTAACGCCGACAGCACCTGCGGGCGCATAAGTACCGCCAGTTCGCTACGGACATCCGGGCGCTCTCCTGCTCCACCCTTGGGTAATGAGAAGAACAGGCTGACCATCGCAATGACACCCAGCCCCGCAGTGGCCATAAACGACATGCGCCAGCCGATGGTTTCACCAAGCCAGGTCGCCGCCGGAACGCCGCCAATATTGGCGATGGTTAACCCCATAAACATCGTTGCCACAGCGCTGGCCTGCTTATGTTTGGGTACCACACTGGCTGCAACCACAGAACCGAGACCAAAAAAGGCTCCATGATTAAGACTGGTCAAAATACGCGATAGCATCAGCGTGGTGTAATCCGGCGAGATAGCCGAAAGCACATTACCCAGCGTGAAAATCGCCATCAGGAATATCAAAGCATTACGTCGCGCACGATGAGACAGCAGCAATGTCATCAGCGGTGCACCTACCATCACACCTACCGCATAAGCGCTGATCAGCATGCCAGCCGCCGGAATCGAGACGTCCACACCTTTAGCAATGACGGGCAATAACCCCATTGGCGAAAACTCGGTGGTGCCAATACCAAACGCCCCGATTGCCAGCGCCAGTAAAGGGTAATTGATTTTCATATTTCGACTCCGTATCGTCGAGCCGTGGCACGACATAAAATAAGAGTCAAAAGCATGACATTGATCGCAAAATTAATAAAGTTAACAAAACTGCAAAAGACTTTTGCTTATTCGCAAACAATAGAGGGGAAAAACGAGTCGAAGGGATGAGGGAGAGCTAACTCCCTCGGGGGGAATCAATGCAGCGCTGCGGTCAGACCACCCGCGACGATCAAACCCAGAACAATAATGGTAGTCACTAACGAAAATTTCAGATCGGTGCTCATCAAGTTTTCTCCTTTTTATTCCCACACAAAAAGTGATATTGCGCATTTTTACACACTTGAAAGCAAAAATCTCTCACGATTTATATTGATAACTGCTTTTAACTCTTCCCCTTTTCGTTAAGATCAGACAAAATTCCACGCTTACTTGATTAGCGTACCGGCCATTGACCCCTTCCTGACGTTCCGTGTCGTTTTCCCGGCGTGCCGCAACCCTTACGTTGCGATAAGGGTGTGTAAAGGCAAACGTTTACCTGGAGTATTCTCAGGAGCTTAGGATATGGTCTGGAGTGAGATGTAATGGCAACAATTAAAGATGTAGCGAAGCGAGCAAACGTTTCCACTACAACCGTATCACACGTAATTAACAAGACGCGCTTTGTCGCGGAAGAAACACGTAATGCTGTCTGGGCAGCAATCAAAGAACTGCACTATTCTCCGAGCGCAGTTGCCCGCAGCCTGAAGGTAAATCACACCAAGTCTATCGGCTTGCTGGCGACCAGCAGCGAAGCGGCCTATTTCGCCGAAATTATCGAAGCCGTTGAGAAAAACTGTTTCCAGAAAGGCTATACCCTGATCCTGGGTAACGCATGGAACAGTCTCGAAAAACAGCAGGCTTATCTGTCGATGATGGCGCAAAAGCGCGTTGATGGTCTGCTGGTGATGTGTTCTGAGTATCCGGAGTCGCTGCTTTCGATGCTCGAAGAGTATCGCCATATCCCGATGGTCGTCATGGACTGGGGCGAAGCAAAAGCCGACTTTACCGATACGGTCATTGATAACGCCTTCGAAGGCGGTTACATGGCGGGCCGGTATCTGGTAGAACGCGGTCATCGTGAGATTGGCGTGATCCCTGGCCCAATGGAACGTAACACCGGGGCCGGGCGTCTGGCTGGCTTTATGAAAGCGATGGAAGAAGCGCTGATTAAAGTGCCTGAAAACTGGATTGTTCAGGGCGATTTCGAGCCTGAATCCGGCTATCGCGCCATGCAGCAAATTCTGTCGCAGTCACATCGTCCGACCGCTGTCTTCTGCGGTGGCGATATTATGGCAATGGGTGCGCTGTGCGCCGCTGACGAAATGGGGCTGCGCGTACCGCAGGATGTCTCACTCATCGGCTACGACAACGTGCGCAACGCCCGCTTCTTCACGCCGGCCTTGACGACCATTCACCAGCCGAAGGATTCACTGGGTGAAACGGCCTTCAACATGCTGTTAGACCGTATCGTGAATAAACGTGAAGAGTCACAGTCTATCGAGGTGCATCCGCGCCTGGTTGAGCGTCGCTCCGTTGCCGACGGTCCGTTCCGCGATTACCGCCGTTAAGCCTGTTGTGCGGGAGTCTCATCTGGCTCCCGCAGCCATTCCTTGTTCAACGTTTCACTATCCCCTAAATAGTCCAGCAGCCAACTCAATGCCGGTGACGTATCGTTCTGCTGCCATGTCAGGCAGCATGCGGCATCAGGAAAAGGGTTCTCCAGTTGCAGCGCAACCCATTTACCGCTATCGATCCACGGCTTGGCAAAATGCGTCGGTACCATGCCCACGCACAATCCCGCGGACAAACAGGTCGCAGAGGATTCCCAGTCCGGCACGACGACGCGCTTTTGGTTGTCCAGCAGCCAGGTAATACGCTTCGGCAATGTTCGGGAGGTATCTTCGCGCACCAGTGACGGCCAGTTGCGCAACGTGTCATCACTTAACGGTCCGGGCATTGACGCCAGTGGGTGATGACTGGCTACCACGCAGCTCCAGCTCAGCATTCCCATATCGCGGAAGGTATAGCGCCCCCCGACCGGAATGGCCTGTGTGGCCCCGATGGCCAGCTCCACACGCCCATCAGACAGTGCGTCCCACACGCCGTTAAACACTTCCTGAAAAACTAACAACTCCACATCATCAAAGTGACGGTAGAAATCCACGATCATCTGTCGGGTACGATCCGGGCGGACAATGTTATCGACGGCGATCGCCAGCTGTCCGCGCCAGCCGTTGGCAATTTGCTGACATTGCTGGCGCGTGATCTGCATTTTTTTGATAACAGAGCGGCCTTCTTTTAAAAACCATGCCCCGGCAGGCGTTAATTCCACATCCCGATGGCGTCGCTCAAAAAGTGGCACCGCCAGCCACTCTTCCAGCTGGCGCACGGTGTAGCTTACCGCCGAAGGTACACGGTGCAGCTCCTGCGCGGCCGAACTAAAACTGCCGTTACGCGCAACCGCATCAACCACTTCAAGTGAATATTCCGACCACATATTCTGCCTGCAAAAAATTTGAAATCAGTAAGCAAATATTAGCGTTTCACAGCGAGAATTACACTCACTACACTCAGCGGCATTGTTCTACTGCTAAAAAAGAGAAATGATGATGCAACCTGGGAAAGGGTTTTTAGTCTGGCTGGCAGGTCTTAGCGTGCTCGGTTTTCTGGCAACGGATATGTATCTACCTGCCTTTGCTGCTATTCAGTCCGATCTGCAAACACCTGCATCTGCCGTCAGCGCCAGCCTGAGCTTGTTCTTAGCGGGGTTTGCCGTCGCGCAACTGCTGTGGGGGCCGCTTTCTGACCACTATGGTCGCAAGCCTATTTTGCTGCTGGGTTTATCTATCTTCGCACTGGGCAGTCTGGGCATGCTATGGGTTGAAAACGCCACTGGTCTGCTGGTACTGCGATTTGTTCAGGCCGTTGGCGTCTGTGCGGCATCGGTTATCTGGCAAGCGCTGGTTACCGATTATTATCCTTCACAAAAAGTAAACCGCATCTTTGCCACTATTATGCCGCTGGTCGGGTTATCTCCTGCACTCGCCCCGCTATTAGGTAGTTGGATCCTGGTACATTTTTCCTGGCAGGCCATTTTTGCCACTCTGTTTGCCATTACTCTGATTCTGATGCTTCCGGCTCTGCGTCTAAAGCCAACGGCTAAAGCGCGCGATGACAGCCAGGATAAACTGACTTTCGCCACCTTGCTGCGCTCGAAAACTTACCGTGGAAACGTGCTGATTTATGCCGCCTGTTCCGCGAGCTTTTTCGCATGGCTGACGGGTTCCCCGTTCATCCTCAGCGAAATGGGTTATAGCCCAGCGGTAATTGGTCTGAGCTATGTTCCGCAAACTATCGCCTTCTTAATTGGTGGTTACGGCTGTCGTGCAGCGCTGCAAAAATGGCAGGGTCGTCAGCTGCTGCCCTGGTTACTCATTCTGTATGCCTTCAGCGTTGTAGGCACCTGGGCGACCGGCTTTATTCATCATGTTGCATTGGCTGAAATCCTGATCCCATTCTGCGTTATGGCGATTGCGAACGGCGCAATCTACCCTATCGTTGTCGCGCAGGCATTACGCCCTTTCCCACAGGCCACGGGACGCGCAGCCGCATTGCAGAATACGCTGCAACTGGGTTTATGCTTCCTGGCAAGCCTTGTCGTTTCCTGGTTGATTGCCACCCCACTGCTCACCACCACCAGCGTTATGCTGACAACAGTATTGCTGGCTGCTGTGGGTTACAAAATGCAGTCGCAGAAAACTGACGCCCCGCAAACAGATGATCGTGCGCAAGTTGCCCACGGAGAGTCGCACTAATAATGGTTGCGGGCATTTAGTTAGCCCGCTAACAATTATTGGTTGAATCGTCAAAAATTCAGGCATATACTGATTTTCAGTTGTTAAAAAAACGATAATTTTAATGCGTTAACGGGGACAAGAACGTTCCCGTTTTACCACGGATGGCCTTTTCGGCAAGGGTTTCTCCCTTCCTCTGTTCTACGTCGGATTATAGATTCGCGGATTAATTCCGTGAGATTTCTCACAAAGCCCAAAAAAGCGTCTACGCTGTTTTAAGGTTCTGATCACCGACCAGTGATGGAGAAGCTATGAGTTCATCATGTATAGAAGACGTCAGCGTACCGGATGATGACTGGTACCGCATTACCAATGAATTATTGAGCCGTGCAGGCATTGCCATTAATGGCCCTGCACCGACTGATATTCGAGTAAAGAACCCCGATTTTTTCAAACGCGTATTGCAGGAAGGATCGTTAGGGTTGGGTGAAAGTTATATGGATGGCTGGTGGGAATGCGACCGGCTGGACATGTTTTTTAGTAAAGTCTTGCGCGCCGGTCTTGAAAACCAACTCCCCCGCCACTTTAAAGATACGCTACGTATCGCCACTGCTCGCCTGTTCAATTTACAGACCAAAAAACGTGCGTGGATGGTCGGCAAAGAACATTACGATTTGGGCAACGATCTCTTTACCCGCATGCTTGACCCCTATATGCAGTATTCCTGCGCCTACTGGAAAGATGCCAACACTCTGGAATCTGCCCAGCAGGCGAAGCTCAAAATGATTGCTGAAAAATTGCAACTGAAGCCAGGAATGCGGGTGCTTGATATTGGCTGTGGCTGGGGTGGTTTATCCCAGTTTATGGCATCGCAATATGGCGTGAGCGTGGTGGGTGTGACCATTTCAGCAGAACAGCAGAAAATGGCACAGGAACGTTGCGCTGGGCTGGATGTCACCATTTTGCTGCAGGATTATCGCGACCTGAACGACAAATTCGACCGCATTGTCTCCGTCGGCATGTTTGAACATGTTGGACCGAAGAACTACGCCACCTATTTTGAGGTGGTCGATCGTAATTTAAAACCGGATGGTCTCTTTTTACTGCATAGCATCGGCTCCAAAAAGACCGACAATAACGTTGATCCGTGGATCAATAAGTATATCTTCCCAAACGGGTGTTTGCCGTCAGTTCGCCAGATTGCCAACGCCAGCGAACCACATTTTGTGATGGAGGACTGGCATAATTTTGGCGCGGATTACGACACGACGCTGATGGCATGGCACGAGCGTTTCATGAGCTCCTGGCCTGAAATCGCCGATAACTACACCGAACGTTTCAAGCGGATGTTCAGCTATTATCTGAACGCCTGCGCTGGGGCGTTTCGTGCTCGAGATATTCAGCTATGGCAGGTGGTCTTTTCCCGCGGTGTTGAACACGGTCTGCGCGTTCCCCGCTAATCGTTTTCGCCCCCGTAGCAACGGGGGCTTTACTCTCAGGCTTAGGCTCCCGCTTCGCCCGTTATGTTGCTGATGACGCTTTCACGCGCCGCCAGGACACGCTCAACGGTATCAACCACCGCCTGCGTTTGGGGATCGATTTCGATATTAACCCGTGCGCCCAGCTTTTTCTTGCCAAGCGTCGTACGCTCCAGCGTTTCCGGGATCAAATGCACACAGAAACGTGTCGGCGTCACTTCACCGACCGTCAGACTGATACCGTCAATACCAATAAATCCTTTGTACAGGATATATTTCATCAGCGACGGATCCTGGACTTTAAACCACACCTGACGGTTATTCTCCGAGGTCAGAATTTTCGACACTTCGGCAGTGGTCATAATATGGCCCGACATTAAATGTCCGCCAATCTCATCACTGAATTTTGCCGCACGTTCAACGTTAACCAAATCTCCAACCTTCAGATCGCCCAGGTTGGTGATACGCAGCGTTTCTTTCATCAGGTCGAAGCTTATCTGGTTACCGTTAATTTCGGTGACCGTCAGGCAGCATCCATTGTGGGCAACCGATGCGCCGGTCTCCAGCGCATCCAGCATATATTCAGGCAACTCCACAACATGCGTACGAAAATTCGGTTTTTCATCAATGGACACCAATTTTGCGGTGCCCTGCACAATACCCGTAAACATACTTCCTACTCCTGAACTCAATTAAGACATCTCTGCACAGCACAATAGCAGGTGGAAATTCAGGTTGCCAGCAATGCGCCACCAGCGCCTGTTTTTTCACTGGAGAATTACGTATTCCTCGCTACAATAGACTGAAATTTCCCCTGCTTTTTCTCCTTGCTGCCATATAAGGCGGCTTTTTTAGTCTCTCAAATAACAACAATATAGTGGTGTACACGTGCAAAAGTATGTAAGTGAAGCGCGTCAGTTATTAGCTCTGGCAATTCCGGTGATTCTTGCGCAAATCGCTCAAACCGCAATGGGATTCGTTGATACCGTCATGGCGGGCGGATACAGCGCGACGGATATGGCGGCAGTCGCCATTGGTACGTCCATCTGGCTACCGGCCATTCTGTTTGGTCACGGACTACTGCTGGCGTTGACGCCGGTAATTGCGCAACTCAATGGTTCCGGACGCCGCGACCGTATCGCCCATCAAATACGTCAGGGATTCTGGCTGGCGGGCAGCGTCTCCGTGCTGATTATGGTTGTGCTATGGAATGCGGGGTACATTATTCGCTCCATGCATAACATCGACCCGGCACTGGCGGATAAAGCCGTTGGCTACCTGCGTGCCCTGCTGTGGGGCGCACCGGGTTATCTGTTCTTCCAGGTAGCCCGTAACCAGTGCGAAGGATTAGCCAAGACTAAACCGGCGATGGTGATGGGATTTCTCGGCCTGCTGGTGAACATTCCGGTTAACTATGTTTTCATCTATGGGCATTTAGGCATGCCGGAACTGGGTGGCGTGGGTTGTGGTGTGGCAACAGCAGCGGTTTACTGGGTGATGTTTATCGCCATGCTCTCTTACATCAAACGTGCGCGTTCAATGCGCGATATCCGTAATGAGCGTGGTTTCCAGAAACCTGACACCGCAGTAATGAAGCGTCTGGTACAGCTGGGTTTACCTATCGCGCTGGCGTTATTTTTCGAAGTGACGTTGTTTGCGGTGGTCGCGCTGCTGGTTTCTCCACTGGGGATTGTCGACGTAGCCGGACACCAAATCGCACTGAACTTCAGCTCGTTAATGTTCGTCCTGCCAATGTCTCTGGCTGCCGCCGTCACCATTCGTGTCGGTTATCGTCTGGGCCAGGGTTCCACGCTGGATGCGCAAACCGCAGCCAGAACGGGTCTGGGTGTTGGTGTGTGCATGGCGGTCGTAACGGCGATTTTCACCGTGACATTCCGCGAGCATATTGCCCTGCTCTATAACAATAACCCGGAAGTTGTCGCCCTGGCGGCTCAGCTCATGTTACTGGCCGCGGTGTATCAAATTTCGGACTCTATCCAGGTTATTGGCAGCGGGATCCTGCGTGGTTATAAAGATACGCGTTCCATTTTCTTTATTACCTTTACGGCATACTGGGTGCTGGGTCTGCCGAGCGGTTATATTCTGGCGCTTACCGATCTGGTAGTTGACCGGATGGGACCGGCGGGATTCTGGATGGGCTTTATTATCGGCCTGACCTCTGCGGCGATACTGATGATGCTGCGGATGCGGTTTCTACAACGCCAGCCGTCAGCGGTTATTTTACAACGCGCTGCGCGATAACCTCATAAAAGCCGCCACCAGGCGGCTTTTTTTCGCCTCAAAACGGGCTGGCGTTTTTGGCGTTCATCCACGCTTCACTAATGGGATGCCTGAAATGCAGTTCACTGGCATGCAGCATCAGCCGTGGCGTTTGTTCAGTCCCCGGCAGCAGACGTCCACCGTACAGATCGCACCCCAAAATAGGATGTCCCAACTGCTGACAATGGATCCGTAGTTGATGGGTGCGCCCGGTTTCAGGGGTCAGTTGTACCCGCGTCAAGGGGAGCAACGTCCCCTCTTCCTGACGATGATAAAAACGCTCGACAACCTGATAGCGCGAGCGCGCGGGTTTGCCGTTGAGAGCACAAATCGACATCAATGGAAACAGCGCCGGGTCTTTGGCAATTGCGGCGTCGATAACCCCTTCGTCGTTTTCCAGATGCCCGCATAACAGCGCACTGTACACCTTAGTGATCGTCCGCTGGCTGAACTGCTGGCAAAGCGCGGCGTTGATAGCCTTGTTACGAGCGACCACCATCAGCCCAGAGGTGCCGAAATCAAGCCGATGTACCAGCGTGCAGCCAGGGTAAATCTGTACCAGCCGGTGATGTACCGAATCGAGATTCTGCGGATTTTTGCCCGACAGGCTAAGCAACCCGCTGGGTTTATTGATGAGCACCAGATGCTCGTCCTGATAGAGGGTCTCTATCTCGTCATGGCAAGGCGGGGCAATAAAGGTATCGAAGATCGTAGACATCAGGCGGCCAGAATGAGGTGTGGGAACGGATGATAACGAATTTTCACCACAGTGGCGAATCTGAGCATTGACCCAATGGCTGGCATGGTAGAGTGTGATTTATCCTGAGTGCGATGAGAGGGTTACTCTGTGCAACAAATCGATTTTTACATGGTGGATGCCTTTACCACCACGACATTTGGCGGTAATGCCGCAGCAGTCTGTCCGCTCACGGACTGGTTGCCCGATGAAACATTATTAAAGATGGCGCAGCAGCATAACCAGTCAGAAACCGCTTTTTTTGTCGCCAATGAGAATGGCTTTGAGCTGCGTTGGTTTACCACTCAGGGTGAAATTAATCTGTGTGGGCATGCCACGCTTGCCGCCGCGCATGTCATCTTTGAACATCTGGATTACCCGGATACCAAAATCCAATTTGCTACCCGCTTTGTGGGACCGCTGACGGTCACGCGCTGCGGTGAATGGCTGACGCTTGATTTTCCAGCCTGGCAAAGCGAATCTGCCGTGCCGCCCGCTTTACTGCTGGAAACATTAGGCATCACCGAATACAAAGAGGTGCGTGTGGCACGCGATTACATGGTAGTGCTGGAAAATCAACAGCAGGTTGAGGCTGTTCGCCCCAACATCCACGCCATGATTCCGCTGGGGAAAATGGTATGCATCACCGCGCCGGGTGACGGGGAATACGATTTTGTCAGCCGTTTCTTCTGCCCGGGTGAAGCCGTCGCGGAAGACCCGGTCACAGGCTCGGCACATAGCATGCTGATCCCTTACTGGGCTGGAAAACTGAATAAAACACAGATGCTGGCACGCCAGGTCTCTGAACGCGGCGGGGATTTACGCTGTCAGTTAGCAGGAACGCGTGTTTATATCAGTGGGCATGCGATAACTTATCTGATCGGTAAAGTGCTGTTGCGCTAGCAACCTTACCCAAAATAACCAATCCATGGAGGATTTATGTCGAACAAACTCGTGCAGATACACTTTGATTTTCATGGTCCGTTTGGGGCTGAGATGTCGAATCAGCTCGTTGAACTGGCAGAATCAATCAACCAGGAGCCGGGGTTCATCTGGAAAATCTGGACCGAGAACGAAGCAAATCACGAAGCGGGAGGCATCTACCTGTTCCAGGACGAAGACACCGCTCAGGCCTATATCAAAAAGCATACCGCCCGCCTGAAGCACCTGGGTGTGGAGGAAGTAACGTTCAAAATCTTCGATATCAATGAACCGCTAAGTAAAATTAACCACGGTCATATCAGCTAAACTTTTGCCTTAGACGCCCCCTCCCGGGGCGTTTCTTCATTTCCCCCCGGCTTTCCCCCTTTCAACAGCAATATCCCCGTCACCACTCCAGGACAGTGATTTAGCCTGGGCCACGTTTGCAGTAGTTCACAAAATCAGCGTTAGCGAAAACTATCGCTGGCCGAACGCACTATGAAGGAGTATAAAATAATACAAACAGTATTATTTTATACAAAATGAATCACAAACTGCGACTGGAGATTCTCATATGACCGCGGACATTACACTGAACTCATCTGCTGGAAGCTTCCCGCCAGCAGGTCATTACTCGCACAGTACAACGGCTGGCGGATTCGTCTTCATTTCCGGGCAATTGCCGATCACTTTCGACGGTGAGAAAAAAGCGGATGCCTCTTTTGAAGATCAAACCCGGCTGGTACTCAAGAATATTGATGCTTGTCTGGCTGGTGCTGGGGCATCACGTCAGCATCTGGTGTCTGTTCGCGTCTATGTGACGGATATGAACCAGTGGCCGACGTTTAACAAAATCTATGGAGAGTGGATCGGTGATTTCCGTCCATCCCGTGCAGTAGCAGGTGTTGCGGAACTTCATTATGGTTTTGCGCTGGAAGTTGAAGCTATTGCGTTGGCCCCGCAAGCGTGACGTTTAACAACATACAGGTGAACAACAATGACTGAAATGACACTGCCTGATTATTACGATGTTGCCGCTGCGGCAGAGCGAATCGCAGATTATGCTAACAAAACGCCGGTGATGACCTCCCGAACGGTTAACGAAGAATTTGGCGCGGAAGTCTTCTTTAAGTGCGAAAACTTCCAGAGAATGGGCGCCTTCAAATTTCGCGGCGCTATGAATGCGCTACGCCAGTTCACGCCACAACAACGCGCTGCGGGCGTCGTGACGTTTTCTTCCGGCAACCATGCACAGGCCATTGCCCTGTCGGCAAAGTTGTTGGGTATTCCAGCAACAATTATCATGCCGCATGATGCCCCGGCGGCCAAAGTTGCGGCGACGAAAGGCTATGGCGGAAAAGTGGTAACTTACGATCGCTATACTGAAGATCGTGAAAAAATTGGTCGGGACCTGGCAGAGAAACAGGGGTTAACGCTAATCCCCCCTTACGACCATCCGCACGTGATAGCAGGCCAGGGCACCGCCACAAAAGAGCTAATTGAAGAAGTGGGTCAGTTAGACGCTCTTTTCGTGTGTCTGGGCGGTGGCGGCCTGCTCTCAGGATCCGCCCTGGCGGCCAGACATCTGTCTCCTGACTGCATCATCTATGGTGTCGAACCTGAGGCGGGTAACGATGGTCAACAGTCGTTCCGAAGTGGAAAAATAGTTCATATCGATACGCCCAAAACCATTGCTGACGGTGCTCAGACTCAACATCTCGGGAACTATACATTTCAGATTATCCAGCAAAACGTGAACGATATTCTGACTGTTTCAGACGCTGAGTTAGTTGCCTCAATGAAATTTATCGCTGAACGCATGAAAATCGTCGTAGAGCCGACCGGGTGTCTGGGTTTTGCTGCCGCCAGAGCGCGTAAAGCTGAGCTTCGCGGCAAGAAAATCGGCATTATCATCAGCGGCGGAAATGTGGATATCAGTCGCTACAGTGAATTTCTGGCCGGATGATAAACAGGGTATCTGCCATGCAGATACCCTACTTTTACTGTCTGTACACTCCCGTCTGGAAAAACGCTCCCAGGTCACTGTAAACTGGCAACAGACATCACCGCAGGAGACTGGCATGCCAAAAACCGACAATAACTCGCTTCTCAGCCAAATTGATACTATCGCCAGGGGATTGAGTGAGACCTTCTCTCCGTTTTGCGAAGTGGTGGTTCATGACCTCAAAAATCCAGAACATGCCATTTTGTCCATCCATAATAATCTTTCCGGACGTCAACCTGGCCAGCCAGCAACCGAGCTTGGCCTGACGAGAATCGCATCACCTGACTTTCCCAGCATCATTGCGAACTACAGTAATCAGTTTGCCGATGGCCGTCCGGTGAAAAGTACCTCCATTGGCATCAAGGACGAAGACGGCAAATACGTAGCGGCACTTTGCCTGAATGTCGATATGACGCTGTTCCGTGGTATGCAGAGTGCTCTTGCGCGTTTTACTGAAACTGAAAATTCCCCCATTAAGGAACATATCGATCCCGGCAGTAATGAAGTCATCCGCCAGCGTATTGATGACTTTGCCGCTAAACGCGCGACGACGGCCCGAGCCCTTAAACCTCAAGACCGTAAGCTGCTGATTCAACAATTACGCCAGGACGGTTTGCTGAACGTACGCAAATCTATGGATACGGTTGCACAGCATCTGGGTGTATCGAGGGCCACCG
The DNA here is from genome assembly GCF_030332375.1 of Citrobacter sp. Cpo148. Lineage (NCBI taxonomy): Bacteria > Pseudomonadati > Pseudomonadota > Gammaproteobacteria > Enterobacterales > Enterobacteriaceae > Citrobacter > Citrobacter sp. Cpo148. The sequence continues at coordinate 239,589 of NZ_JAOWHY010000043.1, read as the reverse complement.
CCTATCTGTATGCCCGCCAGTCAGCTCAGGCGGGTGAATAAACGGGTTCAGATAGACCACACTTGCCACGTAGAGAATTTCTGTCCTTGATTACCGACACGAAGCGCTCCCGCTCCACTAAAGGCGGCTTCGTGCCCGATATAGTTACCCACCAGTAAACAACCAAATCCAGCTGCAGTGAAAAAAATTAACCTTTATTTTCGTGCGCATTTATTGGCACTGAGTAAATAGATGATTTATTTTTGTACATACATAGTGAAATTTAGCTTTACTCAAATAACACACTAGCATTTTTAATGCACCACAGCAGAACAGGTAACAACTAACTCACTGATTTAAAAGAGTTAAAAAACCATTGAAGTTATTACACCAATAATACCCATGCAATATATATAAATAGCGTGATATCTAAATTATAATTCTTTAACATCCGGCTGATTGGTGAGGTAAGAATGCGATTAATGGTCATGTTGGTAAGCTTTGTACTCTCCACCCAGCTATGGGCAGGTGAACTTTCCAGGCCCACCGGTAAAGTGCTTTTAACGCTGTCGGGTAATATTGAAAATACAAATGCAGACGGGAAAGCCGTTTTTGATACCGCCAGCCTTGAGAAGCTGGGCATGGTCAGTTTCCAGACCACCTCCCCTTGGTATAATGGACGCACTACCTTTACGGGTATTCCGCTACAAAAACTCATGGATTATGTCGGGGCGAACGGCTCTGTTGTTAAGGTCACTGCACTCAATGACTACACCACTGTTATCCCTCTTAGTGATTTCAAAAAATACAATGCTATCCTTGCGTTAAAAATCAACGGAAAATATATGCGCATCCGTGACAAAGGCCCGTTATTCATTGTGTACCCCTATGACAGCATGCCAGAATTGAATAATCAGATTTATTATTCAAGGTCTGCATGGCAGGTCAGTAGTATGGATATTGAGTAAGCGTTCAGAGGAACATCATGAACAGAATACTGGCTGGCATCATCTTTTTTCTTTTTATATCTACCGGGTATATCTCTTTCCTCGTGCATGAACGGCAACAAGAGTTACAGAAACTGACTCACTACACCGATTCCTGGTCTGCTGCTCAGCTGGTATCACAATATTACCGATTTGAATCGTTGCTTGGTCTTTACACTATCGATGATACGATGAATCTCGATGATGTACGCATGCGCCTCGACATTATGCTTAGCCAGAGTGATTTGATAAAAGAAGGTGACCTGGGGCGCTACATCGAAAGCAATATAGCCCACCGCGAGCTGGCGGTAAAACTTGAAAATACCCTTAGTTTTCTGGATGTTAATCTAGAAAAAATGAACCGTTCAGCACTCCAGGCTTATCTGAAAAAAATGCATACTCTGGATGCGCCACTGGGTCGTCTTTCATCTGGTGCGTTAAACAAAGATGTTAACTCGATCAATAACGCCAACCAAAAAATCCAGACGCTGTACTATATTTATTCTGCAACCTCTGTGCTGCTGATAATACTGAGTGCGATTCTGGGCGTGCTCATTTTCTATCAAAACAGAAATATTCTGCGGGCGCACCTGCAGGTCAAGAGTCTTGCCGAAGAACTGCAGAAATCTAAAGAAAAACTGCAAATTCAGAATGCTAAACTGGAATATGACGTCTACCATGACTCTCTTACCGAGATGAATAACCGTCAGCTATTCTGGAGCGATTTAAATAAAACAATTGAGAGAGCAGAAAAAAATCACGATTCTGTGACTGTGATGTTGTTTGATTTAGATCGATTCAAAGAAGTAAATGATACGTATGGTCATGATGCCGGTGATATGTTGCTACGCCAGATATCTGACCGACTGGTTTCGATGAGCCTTACTTCGGATACGCTGTATCGCCTGGGTGGAGATGAATTTGCATTTCTCTCAAGTGGCCTGACAGAAAGCCACGCTGTTTCGCGCGCCCAGAAAATATGTGAATTTATCAGCCAGCCCTACACTATTTATAACACGATTATCAACATAACCACCTGTGTTGGCATTGTTATCTCAGACACTGAACGTCGTTCCGACTATCTTTATAAATTTGCCGATCTGGCCCTTTATGAAGCCAAAGGTGAAGGCTCTGGTAAGATAAAAGTCTTCCGACAACGAATGTTAGAAAAGCTACAAGAAAGCAGAACGCTTGAGCATGATATGGCATTGGCAATAGTGAACAAAGAATTCGTGGTTTATTATCAGCCCATTGTTGACTCCTTCAGCCAGGAAATTTATAGCTATGAAGCCCTAATTCGTTGGCTCCATCCTCTAAAGGGCCTCCTGTCGCCGGATAACTTTATTCCTGTTGCTGAAAAAACCGGAATGATTAATGAGATGGGGAAAGCTGTGCTTGAAATTGCCTGCCGGGAAGCGGCTTGTTGGGCGGTTCCGGCTAAAATTTCAGTGAATGTCTCTCCTGTCCAGCTAAGCAGCAAAGCCTTTGTCGGTATCGTACTGTCTATTCTGAAAGAAACTGGACTCCCAGCCGATCGTCTTGAACTGGAAGTAACAGAATCCTCTCTCTTCATTGAGAGTACGACGCCGATGAACACACTTAACAAACTCAGAGCCATGGGTGTAAAAATCTCGATCGATGATTTTGGCACCGGATATTCTTCCCTTTCGCGCCTGAGCAGGCTTGCCTTCGATAAAATTAAAATAGACAAGTCGTTTGTCCATTCAATATCCACACAGGAAGATGCGCTTAATATCATCAAACTGATCACCGGCATGGCGAAATCCCTCAATATGAAGGCTGTTGCTGAAGGTGTTGAAACGCAGGAACAACTAAAAAGCCTTCAGGCGCTGGGCTGCGATTTCGCCCAAGGATATCTGTTTGGTAAACCTCAGCCTTGTATCGATGAGAAAATCAGAAACGGTTGAATCGCTCTCAGACTATTTGATCATCAACCGTAGCGCTAAATCATTCGGATAAGGATCAAAATAGTTCTGGGTAAGCAGATAGCTGTCTGGGTATTCAGCCAGATAGTGCTTGAGTAGCGTCAGAGGCGCCAATATTGGCAGCAGCCCACCGCTATAGTTGAGGATAACGTCACGTAACTCTCCGCGCTGGCGGGAGTTCAACCGTTCGCGGAAGTAGCCCTGGATATGCATCAGTACGTTGGTGTGATTTTTTCGTGAGGCGGGCTTTTTGAGGATCGTCATGAGCTTTTCACGATAGACAACGAAAAAAGCGTCCAAATCATCCCACTGGTGAAGTGAGGCAACGAATGGGCCGATTTCCCGGTAACCGGCCTGGTGATGAGCCAGAAGCTGTAGCTTATAGCGACTGTGAAAGTTGAGTAAGCCATGGCGAGTAAGACCATTGGCCCGCAGCCAATTAAGCTCATGCAATGCGAACACGCGTTCGACAAAGTTCTCCCTCAGCACTGGATCGTGCAAGCGGCCATCTTCTTCGACTGGCAACCACGGGTAGGTTTCCATTAACGCGCCAGTAAACAGACCAGTCCCTTCTTTTCGCCCACGATTTCCCTTCTCGTCATACAGCCTCACTCTTTCCATACCGCAACTCGGTGATTTAGCACAGACGATAAAACCCGAGAGGCCACCAAGTCCCTGAAGATATGAGTTGGTGAAATCGGACATTTTATCGGTTACATCCTCACCAGGCGCATGGCTAAAACAGATGCGGACATTCCCTTGGGCGGTTTGAACCAGACGCAACGCGGGACGTGGTACAGGCAAACCCATGGACATCTCTGGGCAGACAGGTTTGAAAGTCACCCACTGAGCCAGGTCGTCCATCACAAACCCCATCCGTTTATGCCCACCGTCGAATCGCACGGCTGAACCAGTTAAACATCCACTAATCCCGATGACAGGCTGAGTGTTCATAACAACCCCCTCGTTAATTGACGACCCTTTTCGGGAAAAAAATGACGGTTTCACTATTAAATCATAGCGTAAGTTATCTGCTGTGAGTTGAACTGATAGATGCAAGTGTAAGTATCCCCCCATAATCGTGCCATTCCTAATGAATATTTAGGCGGGATACAAACCAGGCAATCAAAGAATCCAATTAAAACAGCAAAGGCAGGTACTGTAGATATATAGATCTCTAAATTGATGTTCATCACATTGACAGGTTCTTACGTGAATGCGACTTCAATCTCTTTATATACTCTTTATTTGTTCATATCTTCATGAGGAATAAAGAATGTTCGATCATGTGAAAATCGGTGTAAGTGATTACGAAAAAAGTAAAATTTTCTTTCTCAACGCGCTTCAGCCGCTTGGCGTAGAACTCATCGATGAAGGCACACCAAGCTACGGTGTTGAAATGGGTTCCGATAATGTTTCACTTTGTCTGTTCCAGACGAATGACAAGCCGGCTCCTCTGCATCTGGCGTTTGTCGCAAAAACCCGGCAGCAAGTTGATGAATTTTACAATGCTGCTTTGCGCACGGGAGCCCAGGATAACGGAGCACCTGGCTTACGTTCCTATAGCGAAAACTACTATGCCGCATTTGTCATTGCACCTGATGGCCATAATATTGAGGCTGTCTGCCATGCGCCGGACTGATTAAGGTGCAGTTTGGATATCGAAAAATTATTCGATGTTGATTTTGAATCTGCCTGAAGAGCTGTAATAACGCTGCTTATTTGAACTCATAGCATAAGAGTATCGTTGAAAAGAAGGAATTCGTATATGTCTAAGATTAAGTTTGAACTGAGGCGAGGATAGCTCTCCCGCCAGTGAAGCAAGGACAATAAGAATGTAGCCTTAGTGCAACATCTTTATTCTAAATATCTGCAGCTAAAGTTGGTAAATCCCCTGAACGGTTCTATAGTCGGGACTGCTTCTCATTACAGGGTTCACTAATGCGATTTAACGGACTGACTAAAGGTTTCTTCATTTTCATACTTGCCCTCGTGACCTGGGCGTTCTTCGATGTATTGTCCCCCTACTTTTCCGCCATTTTGTGGGCCGCGATATTAACGACTATCTTTAACCCGGTAAAAAACAGACTTCGTAGCGCGCTTGGCGAACGCAACGGGCTGGCATCGTTAATTACCATCGTCATTATCTGTCTGATTGTCTTTATCCCGCTGATGGTAATCCTGTCATCGCTGGCCATTGAACTGAACGTGGTGTACACCAAACTGCAACAGAATGACACGCAGTTCCCGGAAGTCGTCACTTCTATTCTTTCGTACCTTCCTGATTGGGCCAGAGGATTTCTGGCAGAACACAATCTGGATGATGTCGCGCAGATCCAGAAAAAACTGTCCGATGTCGTGCTGCAAGGCGGGCAGTACCTTGCTGGCAGTGCATTTCTGATTGGGAAAGGGACATTCGGCTTTGCTATCAGTTTTGGCATCATGCTGTATCTGCTGTTCTTCTTACTGAAGGATGGACCGTATCTGGTGCGCCAGATTCTGGACTCATTACCCCTTTCTGATTTTGCCAAACAGCACCTGTTTGCCAAATTCGTCGGCGTGACGCGGGCAACCGTCAAGGGCACGGCGGTCGTCGCTTTGGTTCAGGGTATTCTTGGCGGCATCGCGTTTGCAATTGTGGATATCGACGGCAGCGTTCTGTGGGGGGCGTTGATGGCGTTTCTCTCGCTCGTGCCTGCCGTGGGCTCAGCGATCGTCTGGGTACCTGCAGCAATATTCCTGTTCGCCACCCACCAGCTATGGCAAGGGCTGTTTATCGTTGGCTTCTTCGTGATTATCGTTGGGCTGGTGGACAATATCCTGCGCCCGCTGCTGGTAGGTAAAGACACCAAAATGCCGGACTATCTGATTTTGATTACCACTCTCGGCGGCATGGAGATCTACGGCATTAACGGCTTTGTGATTGGCCCCCTGATTGCTGCACTATTCATAACCTGCTGGAACCTGTTTTCCGGGCGTGACCATGAAGGTAACGTGGAAGGAATCGACGAAGCCTTTATGGAAGAAGGAAAAAATCCTCCAGATTTATGATTGCAGGACGATAACAGAAGGCGGTTTCTGGACCGCCTTTTTTATTTTCACGCAAAATCATGCGTTTCCTATAATTGCAATCATGCGTATTCATTAATCGTCGCAGAAGGAACTAATCAGTGCGAATTGCCACAATCACCAACTGGGCCTATAGCGCGACGGTATGCCTGACCATCGCTTCAGGCGTTGTCATGCTGATGGCATCCAGCGCCGATAACACAGAACGCCAGGTGGTAGAACAGCGTTATCAGTTCGATCAACTTACCGAAGAAGTCGAACTCGATGCCTGGTCGCTGTCCGACCTGGCGCGCGACTATGTTATTGCAAAAGATCCTCAGGTGCTTGACGCCTACCGTCAGAAAGAAGCATCGCTAAAAGCGGTGGAACAGCGGTTGTCGAAGCTAAAAGACATCGGGGCAACGGATGAAGAGCTGGCGCTATTGCACGAAGGGCTACAGATTGTTGATGCCCTGCAGGACGAGCAAGCTGCGGCGCTTGCCAGCGTCGCGCGCGCAGAAGAGTCGCAGGCTATTGCCCTGCTCTATGGGAAAAGCTATGAACAGGAACTGGAACGCGCCCAGGACCGGATAGATCATTTCCGCCAACTGCTCGATAACCGCGTACGCAATACAATTGAATATGCAACCCAGTCATCCCGCATGCTGCGGACAGCCTCTGAAGTGATGGTCGGTCTGACAGCGCTGCTGTTTTTATTCGTTCTCGGTTTCATTTTAAAGCGTCGCGTCCTGCGTCCCGTCGTGCGTTTGAGCGATGTCGTAAACCGTCTCGCATCGCAGGATTATGCCGTTGAGACGCCCAGCTTTAACCAGATAGATGAAATAGGCGACATGGCACAGGCGATCCGGATATTTCGCGAGAACGGTCTGGCGCGTCAGAGACTGGAGAAAGAGCGAGATGCAGACTGGGCAATCCGCGATCTGCTGGCGCGCATGACGCAACGTCTGCAGGGTTGCGAGAGTTTTGCCGATGTCATCAATGTGGCAGAGCTGTTTGCACCGAATATTGCTCCAGGTATCGCCGGGCGGCTTTACATACTGGACCAGGAACCCTGGCAAATGCGCTGCGTTGCACAATGGCTTTCTCCGCAGGGTAAAGCGGATGCGTTCCACCCGGACGAATGCTGGGCTGTGCGCCGCGGCCAGAGTCATCCTCCGGTACAAGGTGAACCCGATATCGCCTGCTACCATCTGCCAGAGTCATGCCAGCACCACACCCTGTGTGTTCCGCTGATTGCCCAGGGCGAAGCCATCGGCCTGCTCTCATTCCAGAACCTTAGCGATGATTCCGCCCCCTCCCGTGCATACCTGGAGCTGATGGCAGAAGCACTCGGCCTCGCATTAGCCAACCAGCGTCTGCGTGACGCCCTGCTGGAGAAAGCGCTCTACGATCCGCTAACCGGACTGCGCAACCGTCATCATCTTGAAGATACACTGCGTACCCAGATGAACCAGGCAGTGCGTAACAAAGAACCAATCAGTTGCCTGATGATCGATATCGATCATTTTAAAAGTATTAATGACCGCTTTGGCCATGAGGCTGGCGATAGCGTGATTAAAAGTATCGCTGCGACTATTCAGCGCGTTGTCCACGACAGCGGCATGGCCTTCCGCTACGGCGGTGAAGAGTTTCTGGTTCTGCTGGCCAATACGGATGAACAGGCCGCTAACCGCTTTGCTACGGAAATCTACAACGGCGTACGCGAACTGTCGCTGCGCTTTGGCGTTTCCGATATTGGACACGTGGATGTCTCTATAGGCGTCGCCAGTTACCCGCAGCACGCCCAGAGCGACAACCTGTTACGCGCCGCAGATGTTGCACTGTACCGCGCGAAAGAGTTAGGTCGTTCGCGCATTGTGAGCTTTGGCATGCTGGAAGCGAGCTGATATGCGCCAGCACTTCGGGCATTGCTTTACCTCTACGCCAGGTGGTATGTTAATTGGATGAACACAAAACACGATATCAACGGTTTTAATCTCAACCTGTGGTGGCTGCCTTCTTAAAGGCGGTCAGAATGTGTTTTCCTCATTTTAAATAACCGCCGAAAGGCGGTTATTTGCATTTAGAGACCCCTTTCGGTTTTATGACTAAGGAGTCTGACATGAACAATAAAACTATCATCCTCACAGGCGATCGTCCCACCGGCCCGCTGCATCTTGGCCATTATGTGGGGTCATTGCGCCAGCGCGCCACGCTGCAACACGATTATCAGCAGTTTATATTGGTGGCTGACCTACAAGGGTTAACTGATAACGGCAGCACACCGCAAAAGATCCGCAACAATATTCCCGAAGTACTTGCCGACTATCTTGCCGCAGGAATAGACCCGTCACTTACTACCATCTGTCTGCAATCGGCACTGCCTGCTCTCGCAGAGTTAACCGCGCTTTATATGAACATCGTCACCGTGGCTCGCGTGGAGCGTAATCCTACGGTCAAAAACGAAATTGCGCAGAAAGGGTTCGCCCGTTCGTTACCGGTTGGTTTTCTGGTTTATCCCATCAGTCAGGCGGCAGATATTACGGCCTTCAAAGCCGGAGTCGTTCCCGTCGGCGACGATCAGTTGCCAATGATTGAACAGACTAATGAGATAGTGCATAAGATGAATAGCCTGTTACCGGCCCCCGTCCTATCGCACTGCAAAGCGCTGCTGAGTGAAACCAGCCGCCTTCCAGGGATCGACGGAAATGCCAAAATGTCAAAATCGCTTGGTAACACATTGCTCCTGTCAGCCAGCGAAGAAACCATTCACCGCGCGGTCAGCGCAATGTACACCGACCCTAATCATCTGAAAGTGTCCGACCCTGGGCAAATAGACGGCAATATGGTATTCACTTACCTCGATGCTTTTCATCCGGATAAAGCAAAAGTGGCGGAAATGAAAGCGCATTACCAACGGGGGGGACTGGGTGATCGGACATGCAAAAACGAGCTGGAAGTGTGCTTGCAAGAACTCATCGCGCCTATGCGCGAGCGGCGTGCAACCTACATTCAGGATAAAGGCATGCTGATGGCGATGCTCAAAAAAGGAAGCGAGCAGGCGCACGAGATTACGCAGCAGACATTAAAAGAAGTGAAGCAAGGACTGGGTTTGCCGGTGTTTTAATCTGGATTGATGTCTCTCCCGGTGGGAAATAAGCATCGGGAGGGATGACTCTTTATGGCGCTAATTCAACTCATATCACGTGACACCCGAGGTTGTGATTCATTGATACCCTGCTGAATGTAACTACCCTTTCCAGCCATTTACATGATTTACACATATCACAAATACATAATCAAAATTAACCAGTAATCTCTATCCTTCCTCGCCTTTTCCCACCCTTATAAAATCGATTATATAACCTTAGCGAGTTTTAAAATGATTAACCGTAAAGCCACTGCATTATCTCTGACTGCGATTAGCATTTTATTTTCATCCGCTGTCTTTGCAGATGATTCAGGCAGCGTTAGCGACCAAATGACGGTAAAACTGACCGTCGAAAAATCATGCAAGGTCAGCGTTGATGATATGGATTTTGGTTCACACGGTAGTAATGATGGGGCTGTTACAGCCTCTGCCAAAGCTTATGTAACCTGTACAAACGGCACAGGGTATATGCTCGGAACGGATAAAACTCACGATTTCGAAATGAGTTCTAACGACACCGCCGATGCAAAAAAAGTAGCCTATACCCTTTCTACCGATCATCCTGGCGGCACTTCTCTGGCTGATAACGGTATTTCAGCTATCGGTACCGGTGAACAGCAAGCATTGCCCATCTTCGGGAAAGTAACGGCAAATGCCCTGAAACAGGCCTCTGCTGGGGACTATACCGATACCGTTACATTAACAGTTACATATTGATTTAATTTAAAGGTGCAGCATATGAAACGATTTATTTTATGGGTTGGTGTTAGCGTCTTGAGCCTGGCCTGCACAATAAATTCATACGCTGCCACCTTGCAGGTGTACCCGGTCACCCTGGGATTCTGTGGTAAAGAATCAGCCCAGGCTATCTATGTACGTAACACGGGTAGCGCCACTATCGGGGCACAGATCCGTGTCTATGCGTGGAAACAGCAAAATAATAAAGACAACTTGACCGAGACCCAGGATGTAATGGTTAGCCCTCCTATGACCACAATCCCGGTCTCCCGCCAGCAATTGATCCGGGTTATCTTAGCAACGCCAGGTAGTGGTGATACCGAGCAGGCCTACCGTATTATCGTTGATGAACTCCCTGGTGAAAATAATATGGCTGATAAAGATGGGGTTCGTTTCTTGCTGCGTTACTCCATCCCGGTATTTGTTAATTGTAAAGATACCCAACCCGTCAGTAGTCAACTAGATGTATCAATCGATCGTTCAGTTCATCCATTAATGTTAAAAATAAAAAACAATGGTACCCAGCATGTTAAATTAAGCGATGTTTTTATTTTCTCTGGCAAGAAAAGTGTTGCCATGAGCAATGGATTACTCGGGTATGTATTACCGCATAGTGAAAAGGAATGGCCGTTACCGAATGGAATAACTACTGCGTCATCTTTATCACTTAATTTGAATGACAATGCTAAAACGCAGATCATTAACATTACACCTTAAATCCATTGTTGTTTTTTTATTGGTATGTCCTTCTGTCCAGTCAGCAGAAAATGAGACACTGTATCTGACTGCAACGATAAATGATCAACCAGTTAAGGGGTTTATCAAAGCCAAAAATAGCAATAATAAGATTTATATTGCTGCTCAAGATATGGATAAGCTTAACCTGAAAGTGTCATCCCTGCCGGAACAAAAGGGGTATTTTGATATCAGTTCACAAGATGGCCTCAGTGTTACCTTCGACAACCTGAATCAAAGCCTGATTATTACTGCCAGTAAAAACTGGCTCGACAGAGAAAGCCATCTTTCCAATAGCAATAGCTCGCGCCTTATCCGTATGTCCGAGTTATCACCTGAAGTGCGGGGTTTGGCACTTAACTACGATTTATTTGCCAGCAATGAAGACGGCGTACAAGAGACTTCAGCCTATAGCGAGTTTCGCACCTTTGGCGTTGGCCCCGGCTTTTTCTCGACCTCTTTTAACACACAGGAGTCGAGCAGCAACGAGGCACAAACAGGTACTCATCGCCTGATGAGCAGTTGGAACTACGAAAACGTGGATAAACTGCTCACACTCAGGATCGGCGATGGTTTTACATCCTCGCAATCATGGACAAATAGCGTTCGTTTTGGCGGCGTTAGCCTTGCGCATAACTACAGTACCCAACCCACCTTCAATACGTCATCGCAGGATATCCTGACCGATAGTGTTACGCTCCCATCCACGGTTGATCTGTACGTCAGAGGAATCAGAACCTCCTCGCAGAAAGTTCAGCCCGGACAATTTACGCTTAACACAGCGCCGATTTTTACCGGCAGCGAAGGTGCGCAGGTGGTCATCACCGATGTGAATGGTAAACAACGCGTGGTGGATTTGAATCTGTACGGCACCAACCAACTCCTTTCTGATGGCCTTACAACCTGGGGTATGAGCCTGGGTTGGGTACGTGAAGATTATACCTATCGTTCTTTTGCCTATGATCCACAACTGGTAGGTGTGGGCGACTGGCGTCACGGGCTGAACGACAGTACCACCATCGGCATGCATACCGAACAGAGTGGCAGCCTGCATAATCAAGGGATCGGTTGGGACTATTTGCTCTCTCCGTCACTGGGGACGCTACATGCCAACGCAGCCACCAGCCGTTATCAGGCCAATAGTGGCAACCAATGGGGTTCCGGCTGGCAGTGGAACAATCAGATTTTTAATTTCTCGCTCTCACACTCACAGGCCACTCGGGGATTTCGCGATATTTCATCTATAGCAGATAATGATATTGCCACCCGTGAAGATTCTGCATTTGCCAGCGTGTCGTTTGATATGACGGGCACTTTCGGTGCGAGTTGGGTCAGCCAGACATTCCCTGAGTATGCGGAACGCTATCTGGGATTATCCTGGTCAAAAAGTTTTGATAACCAGATCAACATTTCATCCAGCATCACACAAGCACTTGGCGACGATCACAACACTACCGTGTACGTCACGTTCAGTATTCCACTGTTCCGTCATCAGGATTACCTCTCAATCCAGGATAACCATGATAAAGACGGAAATTCCGTGCAAGCTAACCTAACGCGCTCACTGGAATCTAATAAACCGGGCTGGGGTTGGAATCTCTCTGCACAACAAGGTAAGAATAGAAGCATCCATGCAAGCCTCCAGCGCCGCAACACCTGGAGCGATCTGGCGTTAGGCTATAATCGTGATGAACAACAAAATAACTACTACGGTTCAATGACCGGTGCCGTAGGTTTGTTTATGGGGCACTTTTACGCCACCCGCGAATTGGGTAGCGCTTTCGCCCTCGTAGATACGGCTAAGGTACCGAATGTGCCGGTTTATCTCGAACATCGCCCTGTTGGCCATACGGATAGTAATGGCATGCTGTTTCTGAACAACCTTAATCCGTACCAGGCAAACCATATCGACATCGATCCTCTTAGTCTCGATGAAGATTATCGCGCCCCCTACACTAATGAAATCCTGATCCCGCAAACCGGGCGCGGTGCCGTCGCCAATTTTAACATTTATCGCACACATGCCGTTCTGTTAACCGTCACTATGCGTGATGGTAAAAATGTGCCCTTCTCCGCAAAAGTTAGCGTGCAGGATACTCATGGACAGACGCCCAGTCAGGGCACCCCACAAACCATTGTTGGTTATGAAGGTAAAATTTATCTGGAAGATCCCCCGACAGGCGGAACGCTGAACGTTCAGTGGGCATCTAACTCTTGTTCGCTAAAACTGCCATCACAATTTAACTCTTCTCATTCGGTGGAGAAAATAAACGCACTATGTCAGTAACTCGTTCCCTTTGGTTTATCGCCCTTTTTGTGGTGATGATGTTTAAATTCAGCCCAGTAGCCGAGGCCGCTAACTGCTGGAATGGTAGCCCTGCTGGACTGGATTTTGGTACTGTCACCCCCGGACAAACTGAGACAACCGCAACCCGACTTTCGTTTACCTGTAATAATTACGACGGTCAGGCCGAGTATGTCCGCGCCTGTCTAAAGGTTATGGCGAACAATCCGCTGGCGATGAGCCAGAACGAACCTTCAAGTACCCCGCTCTATTTTTCGGTCTACTCGATTTACAATCAACATTCACCGCTGAGTCAAAACAACAACGTGTATGCTCAAATCGATTTTGCTTTATCTACAGGCGGAAGCGCTGAACATGACATACCGCTTATCGGCAAGATAAACCCCGGTCAGACTAATGTCAGCGCCGGGATATACTATGATTACGCCACAGCAATCCAAATTACATACACCTCAGCCAGTTCATTACAAGCGCTCCCGGCCTGTGGCACCCTGAATGGTACAACAATTACTGACCAGATTAGCGCCTCTGCCACGGTGAAAAACGGCTGTGAAGTTGTCAACGTGGATGATATGGCATTCGGCAGCAAGAGCCCCGCTCAGAGCGATTTGCTACAGGCGACATCCACGGCGAATATTACTGTCCAGTGCCCAACCGGGACGGATTATTCCGTCAGCATCGGTCATGGTCTGCACCCCAAGGGGAACCAGCGTTCAATGTGTCATAACGGTGAGTGCGTAAACTATGCGCTGTATCAGGATGCAGCACACTCCATGGAATGGACGCAGGGCAATCCGGAAAAACAGTATTCCGCTGATGGGCAAGCGCAGAGCCTGGTGGTTTACGGCTCCGTCCCAGCGCAGAAATGGCCATCACCAGGGGGTTATACTGACACTGTAGTGATTACGTTAACTTATTAACTCACAGATTTTTCGGTCAGTGAGCCAATGCGCAGGGTGTTTTTTTGCAATGACGCCCTGTCACGCTATGTGCACGAAAACACGCTGCAATTACACAGGGAAAAATCAATCAGCCAAAAAGTTAAACACATATAAATCAGTAAGATAATAAACTTAAGGATCAGGGTATGGCAGCTATTAATGTGTGCCTGTTTATGCCCCAATTTGCCTCCAAAATCACGCCCTCAAGTAGGGTAAAACCGCTCCATAACCACACAGATCATTCATTCCTCTCATTAACATATTTCCGTAGCTCATTTCGAGCCATCGCACATTGTTCAGTCTTTGAGTTGTTGTATGCCTGCCTTTTGCACATCATATTCTCATCACCGATTTGATCATTCGTACTTATAACCTTCAACTAATCAAATCTTACGTGATAAACAGTGCCCTCTCTTACGACTGCTTAGTGCCAGGAGCGGACATTCACTACTGAGTTTTCCTTGAAAAACAGGCCGGAAAACATCAAAGGTACAAAACGCTAATCTAAATGTATCATTTAGGTCTAGCCCGTTCACATTGAAAATTATCACCCCAATCACGCATTGCAAGTAAAACGGGTTTTAACGTGACTCCGAGCGGTGTGAGTTCATACTCCACTCTCGGTGGCACTTCTGCGTATACGGTACGGCTGATGATTCCATCGGCCTCCAGTTCGCGTAACTGTAGTGTAATCATACGACGAGTGGCGGTATCAATAAGCTTACACAGTTAGTTAAAGCGCTGTTTCCCATCCAGCAAATGAAAAAGGATTATCGGTTTCCATAACCCTCCAATAACACCAAGTGTGACCTCAACAGAACATCCGGTGCGCCGAGTGTTGTGCTGGCGGGGTATTTTTTTATCCGAAAGCTCATCAGTATCATTCATGTAACTTAGTCTCAAAATTGTGCGTACTTGATAGGTTAATACCTGGCAGTATAATAGATTTACTACGTTATGGAACGGGTATTCATAAGGTAGTCCTGACTATAATTGTCAAATTCCAAAGCCAATGTTCTTCGAATAATAATTTAATACCTTTGATGCTAATTATTGTCATCAATCAGGAGGTTTTATGAAAGCAATAGCTATTACACACTCAGGTGATCAAGGCTATAATCTTGATTACCTCCTTGATATTGATATATCCGTTCCGGTTGCTACTGGCCGCGATCTTCTAATTGAAGTGAAGGCTGTTGCCGTCAATCCCGCCGACGTAAAAATTCGCGCCTGGCATAATACCAATATGTCTCGCATATTAGGCTGGGATGCAGTCGGCATTGTTAAATCTGTTGGTGAAAACGTGATGCTTTTTAAACCAGGTGATGAGGTCTGGTATGCTGGAGCATTAACACGTCCGGGCTGCAACAGCGAATATCAACTGGTTGACGAGCGCATTGTAGCGCATAAGCCAACGTCAGTAAGTCGTGCTGCGGCCGCCGCCATGCCATTAACGAGCATTACCGCGTGGGAGCTACTGTTCGATCGTCTAGGCATTGTGGAAGGCGGCAACGCTGGCGATACACTATTGATTGTTGGCGCGGCTGGTGGCGTGGGTTCCATGCTCACGCAACTGGCCCGTCAATTAACAAAAATGACTGTTATCGGCACCGCCTCCAGACCTGAAAGTAAGGAATGGGTAAGAAAGATCGGTGCGCATGAAGTGATTGATCATAGTAAACCACTTGATGAAGAGTTGGCCCGTATCGGTATTAATGACGTCACCCATGTAGCAAGTTTGACGAATACAGACGAGCACTATCCAGAATATCTCAAGATTATCGCACCGCAAGGAAAATTAGGTATTGTAGATGATCCTGAATATATCGATGCGGTTCCATTGAAAGGGAAGTGTATATCGCTGCATTGGGAAGCGATGTTTGTACGTTCAATATTTGAAACAGAAGACATGATCTGTCAACATTTATTACTTAGCAGAGTCGCAGACTTAGTGGATAGCGGCGTAATTCAGACTACACAAAGCGAACATTTCGGTAAAATTAATGCAGAGAACCTGCGTAAAGCCCATAAAAAAATAGAAACTGGCAGGATGATCGGAAAAATTGTTCTTGAGAACTTTTAATACGCTCCCTCTTTTGTAAATATCAAACTCTTTAAGGTCAAGATATGAAATGCTATAAATTAACCGGTCATTCCAGCCCTGCATTGAAACTTGAAACTGTCGCAACCAGCGCGCCGGGTCCCGGACAAGTCGCTATTGCCATTAAGGCCGTATCCTTAAACTACCGTGACCTGATCGTCACCGAGCATGCCAAAGACAGTGTTCCCGTGTCTGACGGAGCCGGTGTGATTGTTGAAGTGGGCGAAGGAGTGACGGACTATCAGGTGGACGACCGCGTTGTCATTGGCTTTATGCCAGACTGGGTAGACGGTAGCTATTCTGAGGCGAAGAAAGCCTCATCACTGGGTGGCCCTGGCGTTGATGGTGTCTTAACTGAGCGCTTTATTGCCTCCACCACCGGTATCTGCCGCATTCCTGATAGCCTCTCTTTTGAAGAGGCTGCAACCCTACCTTGTGCCGCGGTTACCGCATGGTCCGCGCTGTTTGAGCATGGTACGCTAACGCCAGGAAGTACTATTCTGCTCCAGGGTACAGGTGGCGTATCGATTTTTGCCCTGCAAATGGCCAAGCTGGCGGGCTACCGGGTTATCATCACCTCCAGTTCTGATGAAAAGCTGTCCAGAGCCCGTGAGCTTGGCGCCGATGAGACCATCAACTATAAAAAGACGCCAGAATGGGCAAATGAAGTGCTGAAACTGACTAATGGTAAGGGGGTTGACCTTTCTGTTGACGTGACCGGACCCGCTACGCTTAATTTAACCACGAAGGCCACGCGGTTTGGTGGTCGAATTTCACTGATTGGCGTGCTTTCCGGGTTCAATGGTTCCATCGATATTGGCATCCTGGAAAAGCGCATTACGCTACAGGGCATCTATGTTGGACCGGTATCGACGCTAGAAAAAATCGCTTGTTCTGGTATCAAGCCCTATGTAGACCGGATATTTACCTTTGAAGAGGCCGAATTAGCTTATCAGACGCTAAAGAGAGGACAGCATTTCGGTAAGGTAGTCCTCCGATTCTGATGGGGCCAGGAACGGTATGTTTGTAGACAACTGGATAGTAGATAACGTGTTGGTGTGTACTATCCGCTATGCGCGAAAAATTGGTTATGTTTTTTCCTACTGCGGACACGCTTCCAATTCTAGCAATTTTGTTAGTCGTGTCCGCTTTTCGCTCACAGCGGACCTTGCGGCGCTTCACTAGATGCCATGAAACGGGCATTTCAGTAGTAGTTTGGGCTGTGTTCAAACTCACCCCCCCCTTTGTGATACGATATTTGCTTTAGATTGTCACATGGGATCAGATTTTGAATTCATACATTTTCCTTGCCGGGGCCATCTTAGCTGAAGTCATAGGTACAACCCTGATGAAGTTCTCTGACGGATTCACACGCCTATGGCCATCTGTAGCAACTATTGTGTGCTACTGCACAGCCTTTTATCTTCTCTCCCAAACTCTGTCGACCATTCCAACGGGTATTGCATACGCAATTTGGTCAGGTGCTGGAATCGTATTAATCAGTCTTTTGGGCTGGTTGGTAAGTGGGCAAAAGCTAGATTTTCCGGCGATCGCAGGTATGCTTCTTATTTGTGCTGGGGTTCTGGTTATTAATATTTTTTCAAAATCCTCCCCACATTGATCCTCTTATCTTGCTCGAGTAGGAAAGTGCATATGAAAATACCAATACTCCATACGGAACGCTTGCTGTTAAAACCATTACAAGCCGAAGATGTCTCGCAGATTCAGGTGCTTTATCCCCGCTGGGAGATAGTTCGCTATATGGTCTCCTCAGTACCCTGGCCCTATCCTGACAACGGTGCGGAGAATTACGTCAATAACGTTGCCCTGCCTGATGTGGATAAAGGGATTGCGTGGATCTGGACTATCAGATTCCGTGAGGCCCCTGACGATCTCATAGGTTTAATATGCCTTTATGACGTTGAGGATAATAACCGTGGATTTTGGTTAGCTCCGGAATATCAGGGGCAGGGTTTTATGCGTGAAGCCAGTAATGTCGCTACGGATTACTGGTTTAATACGTTAAATAAGACTGTATTGCGTGCGCCGAAAGCCTCTCTTAATGTCCGTTCCAAACGTATTTCAGACAGTAGCGGCATGCGGCTTATCAAAACGGAAAAGAAAGAGTATGTCAGCGGTTTGCTGGATTCTGAACTTTGGGAAATCACGCGCGACGAATGGAACGCTCGTCAGGTTGGTTAAAATAAATTATGGAATGTCCATAACCGAACCGCAGAGAATTTCTATTTTTGCCCTGCACCAATGGCAAGTTTATTAATCCTGCAGTTGCGATCATAATAAATAGATACGCAGCGAAGCCCGTCACTCGCGGGCAACATGAGTAATACTATCTTATTTGAGGATTCTGGCATGGCCCCCTTTCATCAACTGACTGCCACCAGTTTGCATGGCCAGCCCATCTGTATGGCCGACTACGCTGGCAAACTGGTTCTGGTGGTTAATACCGCCAGCCATTGTGGTTTCACTCCACAATATGCAGGCCTCGAAGCGCTCTACAAGAAGTACGCCGCGCAGGGTCTGGTGGTGCTTGGTTTTCCCTGCAACCAGTTCGGTAACCAGGAGCCCGGTGGAGCCGACGAAATCGCGCAAACCTGTCACATCAACTACGGTGTGAGCTTCCCGATGTTTGAGAAAGTGGAAGTCAACGGTGCCGCTACGCATCCGGTATTTCGTTACCTGAAAGACGAATTACCCGGCGTGCTGGGTGGGCGGATCAAGTGGAATTTTACTAAGTTCCTGATCGGGCGTGACGGCAAGCCGCTTAAGCGATTTGCCCCCTTCACTACCCCAGAGAAAATAGAAACCACCATCCTTACATTGCTTAAAGTCTGAGCGCCTCTGTAATTCAAACCGTCCCTGGTATGCCCCAGTTCGCTGTCTGAATAAAAAACACGCTGCAAAATCAACAAAATATAATCAACTTGCTTAATTACTCTGCAATCGCGTGAGATCAGGAAGAAAAATGCTATTTCCCTCTTGCCTCATTCGGTCTGTGCCGCTAATATTCGTCCCCGTTGTCACCTACAACGTTGCGTTCATAGCTCAGTTGGTTAGAGCACCACCTTGACATGGTGGGGGTCGTTGGTTCGAGTCCAATTGAACGCACCATTTTGCGTCCGTAGCTCAGTTGGTTAGAGCACCACCTTGACATGGTGGGGGTCGGTGGTTCGAGTCCACTCGGACGCACCAAATCATATCCCTTTGATTTGGTGCTATTTCACTTCAAAACTATCTTTTTATCTTCAGTTTGTATCCGTCAGTTTTATCATTTCCCATGATGATTCAATAGCACTGCGCTAAATCATTCTAAATTCCATGCTCAACGCGTATCATTCATCTTCTTCGCATAATGTCATTCGCCAGAGATCGGATACCATGCCCTCTTCCATCTTCCTGTTAGCCGCAGGCAGTTTGCGCCCTGCATTTACGCCACTGATAAGCCAGTTCACGCGCATGAGTGGAATAGACGTTAAGGTTGAATATGGTCCGGCCGGTTTATTGCGTGAACGTATTGAAGCGGGAGAACCGTGTGCGCTCTTTGCCTCGGCCAACAGGGAACATCCGCAAAACCTGTTAGCACGTAATATAGCCGTCTCTACGCACACTTTTTGCTGGAACAAACTGAGCCTGGTCAGCAACCGAACCGGTGTCTGGCTGGATTTACTCCGCGACCCAACGCTGCGACCAGGTACATCAACGCCCGGCTGTGACCCTTCCGGAGACTATACCTGGGCATTTTTCGACAATATGGATGTACTGGAGCCAGGACTCGGGCAACAGCTTCGGACGCGCGCAATCCCGCTGGTGGGTGGTCGTGATACGGTAAAAATCCCGCAAGGAGAACTGGCGAGCGCCTGGATCCTGCGCCAGGGACTGGCCGATCTGTTTATCGGTTACGCGCATTACGCACACGCGCTGCGCGCAATGCCCGACGTACATTACGTGGCTATTCCCGATGAGCACAATATTCGCTGCGAATACCAACTGGCGGTGCTTGATGCATCCAATGAAGTCATGGCGCTGGTTGATTTCATACTCTCCCGCGGCGGGCAGGAATTTCTTAGCGCCGCAGGATTCTTAACGCTTAACGACGAATAGAAAACAACGGTGCGATAAATGGCGTCTGGTAGTTCTCCACGCTGAGTTTTCTCAGCGTTAAGCCATAGGCCAGGAATAAATTCTCCTCCGTCACAATGCTGTTCGTGGGCCCTGCCCGCCATTTTCCTTCAGGGAGTAGCAGCAAAGTATGGGAAGCAACCTGTAACGCATGAAGCGGATCGTGAGTCGAAAAGAGAATACTGCATCCCTGTTGATGGGCCAGATCGCTGATGAGCTGCAGCACCACCTGCTGATTGGCGAGATCCAGCGCGGAACACGGTTCATCCAGTAACAGCGTTTGACACTCCGTCACCAAAGCCCGGGCAATCATCACCAACTGTTGCTGCCCGCCAGAAAGTGAGCCAAATGAGCTGGAGGCGAGATGCGCGATATTCAACTGCTCTAACGCCTGCATTGCTCTTTTTTGATCCTGCGGACTGGGTTGCGCAAACAGCTTCACGTGCTGTGCTCGCCCCATCAACACCACGTCGCTGACCGTGTACGGAAACGGCAGATGGCTATGCTGTGCCACAATCCCTATCCCACCGTTATTTTCAATATTCCCGCCTAAAGCAGGCAGCGTGCCGGTTAACGTATCGAGCAGTGTACTTTTACCCAGGCCGTTGCGTCCCAGCACGGCCCAGATCTCACCTTTCTGGCAACAGAACGTTAGCGGCTCAAATAGCGGCGTACGATACCCATAAGTAAGCTGATTTACACGCAGTGCGGCAGGTATCATGATTTCTCCCGACGGCTGGTACGAATGAGTAAGAAAGCAAACAACGGCGCGCCGAACAATGCAGTAATAATCCCCAACGGGATCTCCGCGTGCATCAGGGTGCGAGCAATATCGTCCACCACAATCATAAATCCGCCCCCCAACCAGAAGGCGCACGGTAGTAAACGACGATGATCAACCCCCACCAGCAAACGCGCCAGATGCGGAATCACTAATCCAACCCAGGCAATACTGCCGCTGACCGCCACCTGAGCAGCGACCAAAAATGCGCAGCACACCAAAACGCTGCGTCGCAGAGGAACCACCGCTACACCCAGTGCTCTGGCATCTTTGTCATTGAGCGACAACAGGTTTATCCGCCAGCGTAGCTGGTACAAAACCGTCGCGGCGATACCGACCGGAACCGCCAACAGCAGCACTTTATGCCAGTTGGCCGTCGCAAAGCTGCCAAGCAACCAGAACACAATATTAGGTAACGTCTCTTCGGTATCAGCCTGATACTGGATCAGGCTCACCAGCGCGGCAAAAAAACCGCTCAAAATGATACCCGACAGGATCAATACCAGCGTATTCTCCAGCCCCTGTAACGCAGCAATGGCATACACCAGGATCAACGCTGTCAGACCAAAGAAAAACGTTGATCCCATCATCAGCAAGGGCGAAAGACCGAGCAGGATGGCCAGTGTTCCACCAAAGGCCGCCCCCGACGTCACGCCGATAATATGCGGGTCGACCAGAGGGTTATGAAATACCCCTTGCAGCGTCGCACCGCATAATCCAAGCGCGCCCCCCGCCAGCAGTGCCATCAGAATACGCGGTAGCCTGACCGTCCAGATAACCTGGCTGCCTATTCCTTCAGCGTCGCTATAGTGCGTCAGGTGGTAAAACACTTCGCTTAACGACAGCGGATACTGTCCGAGGCATAGCGAACTGACGCCCAGCAACAGGACCACAACGATTAAGAGCGGTTGCTGGGGCAAAATACGGTTACTTAGCTGCATCAGGCTGCCAGTTCACACGATAAAAACGTTGATAGTAGTCCTTGGCCTGCGCATCAACGTCCACGTTTTTATAGGCATCCGGATACAGTTTTTTGGCCATCCAAAGTTCACCGATCGCCAACGCTTCCGGCATCGGATAGCCCCAGGCTTTGGCATATTCAGGCATCAACCAGACGCGATGATTTTTCACCGCATCAATCCCCTGCCAGTTCGGATCGTTTTGGATCTGAGTTACCACCTGCGGATAGCGATCCTGGACAAAAATCACCTGCGGGTTCCACGCTAATATCTGCTCCAGCGCAACCTGACGGGCACCTTTCACACTGGCAGCCGCCACATTTAATCCCCCCGCGTGCTGCATCATCAATCCCGTGTACTTCCCGGAGCCGTAAGTCATCAGATCGGGGTTAGCCATATAAATACGGACTTTTTGTGCATCCGGGATTGTCGCAACCGGCGCATTGAATTTTGCCCGCGCGGTAAAAACGTAGTCGATTAACGTTTCGGCCTGCGGTTTGCGCCCAACCACGTCCGCAATCAGGCGAATACCCTGCTTCAACCCTTCGTTGTAGACCTGCTCTTCATCGGCCATGGTCGGGTTCATTTTATTCTGTTGCCCGGTGGCATCCTTGCGTAATGAGATAGCCACGACCGGAATACCGGCGTTCTGAATCTGCTGGATCATTTCCGCGGGCGCATAGTTGGCGACAAACACCACCTGCGGATGAATCGCCAACAGGCTTTCGATGTTCACGCTGGTGAGATCGCCCGGCGTCGGCAATGTAGTAATCGTCGGCATAAAGCGCGCAAATTCAGGCCCGAGCTGCTTTTTCCAGCTCGACATCACACCAACAATGTCCTGCTGGGCATTGAGCTGGACCAGAATATTCAACGTCTGGTGTTGCAGCACGACCACTTTGTCCACGTGGTCAGGAATCGTGACCTGTCGACCAAGCTGATCGGTGATCGTTCGGTCGGCCTGAGCAGAAAACGCAAACAACATGCTGGCGCAAACCAGCACAAAAGAGCGGAAATTTAACATGGGATACCATCTGAATAGAGGAGTAAAAACGATATGTATTAAATTATATAACGAGAGACCTGGCAACCCATTCGCGATAAATACCGCGCTACACACGAGGAAGATCAATTTATGCAACAATAATAAAGCCGACGGTGATGACGACCGTCGGCTTTGGGTAAATGACAACTAACGAATTACTTGGTTGCTGCTTTGATAATATCGAGCGCTTTGGCGAACTGATCCTGCGGAATTGTCAGCGGGTAAAGGAAACGAATAACGTTGCCATACTGACCGCAGGTCAGCAGCAGTAATCCTTGCTCAAGGGCTTTCTTCTGCACGCGTTGTGCGGCGGCAGCGTTGGGTTCTCCTGTCGCTGCATCACAGAATTCAGCAGCAATCATAGAGCCTAAACCTCGCACTTCGGCCAGTTCAGGACACC
Organism: Citrobacter sp. Cpo148; assembly: GCF_030332375.1. Classification (NCBI taxonomy): domain Bacteria; kingdom Pseudomonadati; phylum Pseudomonadota; class Gammaproteobacteria; order Enterobacterales; family Enterobacteriaceae; genus Citrobacter; species Citrobacter sp. Cpo148. The sequence continues at coordinate 216,337 of NZ_JAOWHY010000043.1, read as the reverse complement.
CTGCTTGCGCGTCTGTCAGAGCGGCGCGCAGCTGTTCGCCGAGAGCCGCCGCACGCTGGCATAGCTGCTCATCACGAATGATATCCAGCACCGCATGGGCCGCTGCAATCGACAGCGGGTTTCCGGCGTAGGTTCCCCCCAGACCACCCGGCGCAGGCGCGTCCATAATTTCGGCTTTGCCCACGACTCCTGACAACGGCATGCCGCCCGCAAGGCTTTTCGCCATGGTCATCAGGTCCGCTTTATCGGCGTAATGATCCATCGCAAACAGCTGACCCGTACGGGCAAACCCGCTTTGTACTTCATCAGCGATCATCACGATGCCATGCTCGTCGCAAATACGGCGGATGGCAGCCACAAATTCTGGCGGTGCCACCACGAAGCCCCCTTCGCCCTGGACGGGTTCGAAAATAATCGCCGCAACCTGGGTTGGATCGATATCGGCTTTAAACAGACGCTCAATCGCTTTTAGGGAATCCGCCGTGGAAATGCCCTGCAATTCAGAAGGATATGGCGCATGGTAAACAGAGCCTGGGAACGGACCGAAACCTTTTTTATAGGGTGCCACCTTGCCGGTTAACGCCATCGTCATGTAAGTACGCCCATGAAAACCACCGCCAAATGCGATAACGCCAGGACGGCCGGTATGCGCGCGCGCAATTTTCACCGCGTTTTCTACCGCTTCAGCCCCGGTAGTGAAGAATGTGGTTTTACGCTTGCCGTCGATTGGCGCAACGGCGTTGATTTTCTCAGCTAAAGACACATAGCTTTCGTACGGGACAATCTGAAAAGCCGTATGGGTAAAAGCCTGAAGTTGCGCTTCGACTGCCTGCACCAGGCGAGGATGGCGGTGTCCGGTGTTCAGCACGGCAATCCCGGCGGCAAAATCGATGTACTGATTGCCTTCGATATCGGTAATTGTGCTGTTTTCTGCCGACTGGGCATAAAAATCACACATCACACCCACTCCACGCGGGGTGGCATCCAGACGACGTTGTTGCAGGTTTTTATTGTTCATTCTCTACACCTTGTCCATTAATACATTTCGGTTGAATTACCCTTTAAATTTAGACGCCGTCTGGTACTTTAATCGAGAGCCAAATCGTTTTATTTTAAGGATCCAAATGCGTTCACTTGCCGGAGATGTGATCAAGCATGCATTTAATCAGCAGACTGACGAAAAACTACATCGCCGTCTGTATGCCGCCATTTGTAGTTGCATCCTCGAAGGTAGCCTGAAACCGGCTACCCGAATGCCTCCGTCGCGTGACCTGGCAGGAGAGCTGACGCTATCGCGCAATACCGTCCTGCGGGTGTACGAACAGTTGCAAGCTGAAGGGTATATTTCCGCGCGCACCAGCAGCGGCACATTTGTGACCGACAGCGTGCTGGACAATCTCGACCTGCGTCCTGACAAAGAGCCTGTTGCTGCCGCTCTGGAAGATCACACCCGCTTATCCGCCCGCTGCCTTGAGCTGCTGGGTCATGCCAGCGCCAGTCCCCGTCAGTGGGGGGCATTTATTCCAGGCGTACCTGATGTAGAGCATTTCCCGCACCGGGTGCTCAAGAAAATTCAGGACAGGCTGGCAAGACGACTGCGCCCGGAGTATCTCACTTACGATGCCACAGGCGGCGTGAATGAGCTAAAAGAAGCACTGGCAGACTATCTGCGCACCGCTCGCGGCGTACGGTGCTCACCGGAGCAAATTCTGATTACTGAAGGTATTCACCAGGCCCTGGATCTGGTGACCCGGACTTTATGCAACCCCGGCGATCACGCCTGGATTGAGGAACCGGGCTACTGGGGAATCAAAAATATTCTGCGCATCAATGCCGTTAATTTTTCGGCTATCCCGGTTGATGAACAAGGCATGGTCCCGCCGGATGCAGGTGAAACACCGCCAAAACTTATTTTTGTGACACCGTCACATCAATACCCGCTCGGTTCGGTAATGAGTCTGAGCCGCCGCCGGCAACTTCTCTTTCGCGCACGTGAAACGCGAAGTTGGATAGTGGAAGATGATTACGACAGTGAGTTCCGCTTTTCCGGCCAGCCGATTCCCTCTTTGCAGGGGCTGGAAGAAGAGACACCGGTCATTTACATCGGGACATTCAGTAAGACACTCTATCCCGCACTGCGACTCGGGTATGTCGTGCTACCTAAATCGTTAGCCGCTCCGCTGAAAAAGGTTCATAACGACCTCTATCGTGGTGGGCATCTGTTGATTCAGGCCGCACTGGCGGAGTTTATTCGCGAGGGTTATTACGCGGCACACATTCGGAAAATGCGTCAGCTATACAGTCGTCGTCGCCAGATGCTGGTAGAGCTTATCAGCCGCCAACTTGGTGAACATTTTCTTGGTTCTTTCAGCAGCAACGCCGGGCTGCATATGATCTTACAGTTACCCGACGGGAGCGATGATACGGCCATTGCCCAACAGGCGAATGCGCAAGGGTTGTTGGTGCGCCCGCTGTCACGCTACTACGTGAATGAAGAGAAACGCAGCGGCCTGTTGCTGGGATTTGCCAGTATCGAAGAAAATGAAATGACGGCGGCGTTTACCCGACTCGCGGATATTATCAGGGTAAACACCGTGTAAGCACTGCCGGATGACGGTGCAAGCACCTTCTCCGGCAAACTGTTTAATGTGACGCTTTTTTAACGCCAGCCAGGTCTTCCTGGCTTACTTCGTCATTCCCTTCACCCCAGCTTTTACGCACGTAGTTGATCACGTCGCGCATTTCGTTGTCGCTTAACAAGCCACCGTAGGCAGGCATCTTAAAGGAGACGCTGCCACGCGTTGTCGGTGTTTCTGCGCCGTGGGCAATCACTCTGAACAGCGGTGTCGGGTCATCAACCATCACCAGTGGATTGTTAACTAAAGAAGGCGCGTTATCATCCGTACCTTTCCCTTCCAGACCGTGACAAGTTGAACAGTAGCGGTTATAGGTCACTTTGCCCGCCTCAGGTGAATTCGACCAGGATGCTGTAGTCGCCGCAGCACGTACCGTTTCAGGCTTCGCACTTTTCAGGCTCAACAGATATTGGGCGATCGCCGTGGCATCTTCGTCGGTCAGATACTGTGTACTCTGCGTGACGACTTCAGCCATCGAACCTGAAACCGCGGCATGCTTGCTTTTACCGGTCAGCAACAGCGATTTTAACTCCTGCTCAGACATACCGGTGCCGCGCAGCGACGGTGCATACCAGCCGTCAATCATCGCGCCGCTCAGGTATTCGGCATCAGCATTAGTATACGCTTTTTCGTTCATCGCCATGCCTCTCGGGGTATGGCATGAACCGCAGTGTCCGGGGCCTTCCACCAGATAAGCACCCCGTTTTACCAGGGCAGCATTATCATCCGTTTTCGCGCCCTCTACAGCCGTCACTGGCGCGTCGGTAAACAGCCAGTTCCAGATATGCAGCGGCCAGCGGGCGGAGAGTAGCCACGGAATAGCATTCTCTTTATTGGGCTGTGCTGACGGCGTGACGTCATGCATAAAATAGCTATACAGCGCCTTAACATCCTCGTCAGAAAGTTTTGCATACGAGGGATAAGACATAGCCGGATAGAGCGGATGACCATCTTTGGCAATCCCCTGCCGTACGGCTTTTTCAAAATCCTCGTAAGAATAATTTCCAATACCCTGCGTTTTGTCTGGGGTAATGTTGGTCGAATAAATATCCCCCACCGGAGTAGGAAACTTTTTGCCCCCCGCCATCGCCGCGCCACCTTCAGCGGTGTGACAGGCGACGCAGTCTGAAATTCGCGCGATGTATTCACCGTTAGATTCAGCAGCGGAAACCGAAGCAGTAAATAAACAGGCGGCGAGAATGGTTACATTACGCATAGATCACCCCATATCCTTGAGTTCATTAACCGCACGCCATGCCTGATCGATTGCCGTGTGGGCATAAGCACTCCAGTCAGAATCGGAGTTAGCGATGGCAATGCGACCGACTGGCTTACGCGCCCGTTCGATAATTTCTGGCATCTTATCCATATCATCGAACAGCGAGTTGGCGTAGTACGCATAGCCATGCGCCCAGCGGTTAACCGTAATGGCGGAAATATCGCGTTGATTATCAAATCCAGTTGAGCCAAACATCTCCTGCAACTGGGAGCGAATCATCTCCTCATGCGCGGCAAAAGTGGTCCCCAGCAAATAGGCTCGTCCCAGACGGAACTGTTCTCTGGCCGACAAGTTACTGCCCGGATAGGTCGGCACATAGACCATATGAATGACCATCGGATCGTCCGGGGAGGCCGGATGTTGATACCCACCAATACTGACCGGGTAGTCGAGCTTGACCCTGCTATAAGGTGCCGCCGGAGAATAAAACTCATGTACGCCAAGCTGTTTGAACGCCTGCCAGTTTTTGACCACCACGTTGGTGTACACCAGCGGTGCCTTCACGTTCAGTTTAAGATCCGCCTGCTGCTGTTCCGGCATCTCAGGCACCAGATACGGGATCATCATGTTATAGCCTGCCATGATGGTGTTCTTACCGCGCACACGGTGCATTTTACCGTCACGCAGATAGGTCACCGCCACGCCATCCTGCACGTTGGCCGCATTAATCACCGTGCTGTTCAGGCGAAGGCGCGTGGTGTTTTCCGGCAGATCCAGCTTTTCGTAATGTAGTCTGGCGAGGACAGAGTCTTCCATCGTGTTGCCCGGTAGCGCATCCGGCAGCATATATCTGACTAACAGGCGGGCTAACCCGGCGTTACCGTCCGGGAAGTGGTAAACATACGGCTCTTCGAGGTCGGCCAGCGACTCTCCGTCCAACGGCGGTAACCCCATCCCTTCCATGCCGGGTAAGGCGCACGCACGGGCATCGCTACAGGAAATACCTTCAATACCAATAGCAAAGAAGTCGTTGGAACGCTGCTGGAAATAGAGCAGCGCCATTTTGCTCAAACCAACTTTTGTTGCCAAAAATTCACTGTAGCTGTGGGTATCCAGCCATTCCATTTTCTCATCGACCGTCATCCCCGGCAGGTAATCACCGGGCCGGACGTGCAGGTCGATCAGCGCTTTTCTGTCGTTCTCACTTAGCGGAAAATCATTGATAAAGTCTTCAATTTTACGCCCATTGAGCCTGTCCGGCGGAATATCATCAGATACCGCGCGGCCCGGATCGCCGCTGACGATTTTTGTTTCGCCAAAATTCTTCTTGTCGAAGAAAACGCCGCGACTGAGCTGCCAGTCGGGGTAGAAGTTTACGTCAAAACTCTCTTTTAACCGCGTGACGCTGACGCCCACGGTTTCCATCAATTTTTGTACTTCAGGGCTGAAATTATGCGCAGGTGACTGGAATGCTTCGCTGCCACCATAACCGAGTAATTTCTTACCCGAGCTGGTAAATTCATTACGTTTGGCGTGTCCACCAAAGTCGTCATGGTTATCGAGGATCAGGATCCGGCTATTTTGCCCGGCAACTTGACGCCAAAAACAACCGGCAGCTAACCCGCTAATACCGCCACCCACAATCACCAGATCGTACTCTTCCTCAACGGGCAGAGCGTTTAAATCAAAATGTTTATGCTCGCGACCTAGCGCATGCGCCATTTCAAACGATCCAGGATGATTACCCCGCAGCCCCGTCAGCGCAGGAGGATAATAATTTCCATCTATAAATGCGTTTCCCTTTCCTGCCGCCCTGACCCACTCCAGCGGGGTAAGTCCCGCCGCAATAGTCACCGCGACGCCGTTGAGAAAATCACGTCTGGTAATTGCCATTAACTTTTTTCCTTATTGCTACACACTGCCTTTAATACGACACAAATAAGAGAGATACCCCTTCTTATTTATAAAGGGGTACAACCGACTACTTCACTGGCTTTAACTCTTCATCCAGTTTTTTAGAATCATAATAATCACCCTGCCAGGTGATTTTTCCTGCTTTAACATGAATATAGCTGACGCCTTCAAATTTGATCGGATTATTTGTCGGCGGACTCCCTGCCCATTCACCACTATTTTTGCCTGAAAATTCCCAACGAAAGGCCACGGTATCTTCGTCGTAGACGGGTTTTCCAACCATTTTCCAGCTAAGATCTGGAACCGCCTTAATAAAAGCGCCGATAACCTCTTTTTCTGCTTTTTCCCTGCCGTTTATCGGTTCTCCTGCGGCGGCATCATAATAGACCGCATCATCAGCAAGAAATTGAGCGGCTCGCGAAGCATCATGCGCATTCCACGCCGCCATATACTCTTTTACGGTATTCAGCGATGTACTTTCTGCCAGGCTATAGCCCGAGAACATCACTAATGAAAGCACCGCGATTTTTAATGTTTTCATCGTAATCCTCTCTATTCAGAAATGTCGCACATGATATGTTTCACCCGAGTGTATTCCTCGAGTGAATAAGATGAGAGATCTTTGCCGTACCCCGATTTTTTGAACCCGCCGTGCGGCATCTCGGCACACAGAGGAATGTGATTGTTAATCCACACCGTGCCAAAATCGAGGTCAATGCTGAAGCGTTGGGCGCGACCATGGTTACTGGTCCAGACGCTGGCGGCAAGACCATACTCCACATCATTCGCTTTGTGTAGTACCTCTTCGTCAGTAGAAAACGACTGAATAGTCATTACCGGGCCAAATACTTCATGCTGAATAGCTTCATCATTTTGATGCAAACCGGAGACGATCGTCGGCTCAAAATAGAAGCCTGGACCAGATCCTGCGCGCCCACCGGTTTCAATTTTTGCATGTGCCGGTAAACGCTCAATAAAGCCTTTCACCTGCTCCAGCTGATTCCGGCTATTCAATGCGCCGTACAGTGCATTTTGATCTTCTGGCGGCCCATATTTGATACTTTTTGTTTTCTGGATCAGTTTTTCCAGAAACTCAGCGTAGATAGATTGGTCTACCAGGATCCGCGTTGCCGCTGTGCAATCCTGCCCGGCATTGAAAAAGCCAGCTGTGGTAATCGTCGCAATCGCCTTGTCCATATCCGCATCGGCGAACACGATTGCGGGCGCTTTCCCGCCCAATTCCAGGTGTGCTCGGGTCAGATTTGCCGCCGCCGAAGCCGCAACCTGCAAACCCGCACGGACCGAACCGGTAATCGAGACCAGTGAGGCTTTCGGGTTTGAAACCACCAGCGAACCAGTGCTGGCTTTGCCCAACACAACGTTAAACGCCCCTCTCGGGAACAACGGTGCGGCCAGTTCAGCCAACAGCAACGTACTAACTGGCGTGGTGTCGCTTGGTTTTAGCACCACCGTGTTGCCTGCCGCCAGCGCTGGTGCAATCTTCCACACCGCCATCATGAACGGGTAGTTCCACGGCGTCACTTGCCCAACAATACCCAGCGGTTCACGACGAATGGTTGAAGTAAATCCTGCGGAATATTCTCCGGCCGCCTTTCCTTCAAGACAGCGCGCCGCACCGGCAAAAAAGCGGATGGCATCGCAAGATGCTGCGATCTCCTCTTTCTCAATAAAATGGCGAAGCTGACCGGTTTCCTGGCTCTGCGCGGTTACCAGTCGCTCAACGTTGCGTTCAATCTCATCGGCCAGCCGCAATAACGCCTTTTGCCGCTGTGCCGGCGTCGATTTTCTCCAGATGCTAAACGCCGCCTCCGCTGCTGAGTAAGCCTGCTCTACCTCCGCCTCGTTAGCGTTGGGAGATATTGCGTACGTTTCACCGTCAACCGGACTCACCAGTTCGAAGCTATCTTCGCTACTGCCTGCTACATAGTGCCCATTAATAAAATGCTTCAGGGTTTTCATGTTTGTCTCCTGCCAATTAATACATAAAGAATCTTATGTAATATATATATTGTAAATTTTTTTCAAATGCGCAACATTGACACTATGATAAGCCTCGCATTTTTAACTTAATTTTCACATTTGCAGGATGAGGCTTTTTATTGCCAGCTGACGCGTTACGCCCAGCTCATCATAAGGTTATCGGGACACACATCCGCTTGTGCAGTGACGTTGCGCCCAGGCATGTAAAATAACTCGGCCATTCTTACCTTCCTTGCCCGACGGGCATGTGTTAAAAATGGTCGTTGTTTCAGGGAATTGAGTACAGAAAAGATTATGATTACTCACGCGGTCATATTTGCGCCTATCGGGCAGGTCAGTCGTTCAGACCAGATAGTCCAACGCCTTTCAAATGCCATTATCACGGGGTTGCTGGAGCCAAAAGAACAGCTCCCCAACGAAACTGATTTGGCAAAGATGATGGGTGTCTCACATATCACTATCAGAGAAGCGCTAAACACGCTTCGGGCTAATAATCTTATCCATACGGTTCGTGGTCGTAATGGTGGGAGTTTCGTTTGCGAAAATATTGATGGCAAAAATAGCGCCCTGCATCCGTTCAAGGCGATCAGTACGGATTATCTGTCTGATCTGGGTGAAATGCATTGCGCCATTATTAGCCATAGCGCGCGGCTGGCTTCCCGACGGATGACCGGTGCGGATATCGCCAAATTTCGCGAGTTTGTCGAGGTGCTCAGAAAGGCAAACTCACCTGAGCTGATGACTCAGGCCGATATGCGTTGTCTGCTGGCGATTGCCGCCAGTTCGCATTCAGCGCGACTGGCCAATCAGGAGCTGCAGGTTCAGGCTGAATGGGCATCGCTGGTGGCGATACTTTATCGCACAGACAGTATTCATGCAGAAATTATCGCGCTTTATTCGGCGCTGGCCGATGCGCTGGCTGCTCACAACGAGGCAGAGTCAGTACAGTTTGCCACGCAGATCATCGACACGTTTACCTACTACCTTATTGAAAAAAAGCTGAAATATAACTCGAACTGACAATCAGTGAAGGCAGGACAGACAATGAGCTCTTCGACATCCCTAAGCGCATTAATTCGTAAAATTGATGATATTACTGTTTCTACCGTAGATTCTACCGTTGCGCTGGCGAGGAGCATCCATGAGGCGATTTCAGGGGTACAAAAGGCCTCAGCCGAGATCGTTCTCGACCCCTCAGTCAGATCCACCGTTCAACAGCACATCAAGCGCACGCTCAATAACAACCATTACTGCTCAGGGGCGGGATTCGCCAGCCATATTGAGAGCACCGCAACCACAAAAGAGTACTGGTTGCTGGAGTGGTGGTATAAGAAAGATAATGGTTTAAGCCAGGCGCATCTGGATTTGGATCAGGCCACTCAACAACGACTGGATTTCAGAACCTTTGAGTGGTTTAAGCATTCTCCTCCGGCAGGCAAAGCCTATATCCACGGTCCCTACGTCGACTATATTTGCAATATCTCCTATACCTTAACGTCAGCCGTCCCGGTCTACTACAACGATCAGTTTCTCGGTGTTGCCGCGGTCGATCTGCTGGTCAGTCAGATAGAAGCCGAACTGCTTTCCTGTGCCCATCCTGACTATGTGATTCTGACTAATCTGGAAAACAGGATCATTTTCTCCAGTTGGCCACGTTTTCGCGTGGGTGAATTGCTGTCACCTGCAAACAGTACCGTGGTGTATCAGAGCGACTACTTTATCCTTTATCACTATCAAAACTAAGGGCCCGAAGGCCCTTAGTTTTTAGTTATCCTGCCCCATATTGAGCTTATTGGCGTACGCAATGGCGTCGTTTTCCGGCGCCGCTGAACGACCAAACGGACGGGTCAGGAACATATAAATAAGCCCCGAGCCAACAACAATCGCCAGGCCGAACAGGACCGTCCAACGGTCGATGAAGTCGCTGCTGTCTGCCGGTTGCGCCAGTAACCAGATCCCGCACAATCCGTAAGCTAACGCCAACACATTCACGATTACGCCCCAACCGCCAATGGTCCACTCCCCCGCCGGTTTCCAGCCTTTCAGACGCTGACGCAGCGCGGCCAGCACAACCATCTGGAACGAGATATAAATCCCGATAACAGCAAACGCGGTGATACGCGACAGGTTATCTGGCTGGAAATAAACCCAAACGCAGATGATCACTGGCAGCAGGCAACTGACGACCATGGCATTATCCGGAACACCATTTTTAGAGATTTTGGCCATCCATTCACTTCCAGGCAGCATTCTGTCGCGGGAGAAAGAAAAGATAAGACGGCTTAACGCAGCCTGCAGAGACAAAATGCACGACAACATGGCGATAATTGCAACCACGATAAAGACAGTCGCGCCAGTTTCGCCCAGAGCTTCATTAAGGATTGCCGGGATCGGATCGGACGTTTTGCCATTCACGATACTGACCAGATTCGGTGAAGCCAGCAAATAACCCATAACAGAAATAATGGCGGAAATCGCGCCGAATACGATGCTTAAAATCATCGCCACCGGGATCTTTTTACTCGGATTCTGCACCTCTTCCGCAACGTTACCGCAGGCCTCAAAGCCAAAGAACATAAACAGCCCCATCAGTGCAGCAGACATAAATGCGGTGGAGTAGCTGCCGTCATGAGCCAGCACGCCCATCGAGTCAAAAATCACAGAGAACGGCTGTGAACGGTGGAAAATCAGCAGATAAATCCCCAGCGCGATCACGCTGACAATTTCACACCAGAAGCCAATTTTTGCCACCCGGGCCAGATTTTTAGTCCCGGACATATTAACGGCCATCATCAACAGCAACAGCAGAACAGAAGTCACCAACATCGTGGCCGGCGTCTGACCATAGTGGAAGAGTGATTCAACAAACGTTGATGTATATTCCGCGATCGACGTAATGGTGACCACCAGCGCCCACAGGTAGATCCAGGCGGCGATCCACGCATACTTCTTGCCCCACAACCTTCTGGCCCAGGGGTAAAGCCCGCCGGTTATCGGATACTGGGAAGCGACCTCACCAAACACCAATGCCACCAAAAGTTGCCCACATGCGACGATTAAAATCCACCATACTGCGGGCGGCCCCGCCAGCGTTACGGCCAGTGCAAACAGCGAATAGACGGCGGTAAGCGGCGACAGGTAGGTAAAACCCAACGCAAAGTTTGAAATAAGACCGATCGAGCGATTGAACTGTTCTTTGCCATCTTTTTGAAAATTATCATTTTTCTTATCAGGTGTCTGTTCCATATTGCTTTCTCTTTTGTGGAATAGTCGCAGGGTTGAACAATTAATGTATAAAAGATATTAAGTTATATGTATAGTGATTTTGTCGCAGATTTGTTAAAAATGATCGCGCATCACGTTAATGAAAAAGTGGAGATAAAACGGTAGAGAGAGCGAGGATTTTGCGGTATTTACAACCAACGATTCTTTAGCAATTGCGAACCATAGGCTATTTTGGCGGATAAATACGCACAGCGGATTGCGTTCGATGCTAAGTAGCAAGAATCGCTGCTGTTAAGCAACATTTTTGCAATATAATAACGTGATGTTAAACGCTGAACCTGAGCAGGTGAATGATGGAAATTGATCTCGATAATCTGGTCTTTGATGGACTGGAAGAAGCGCAAGAGCGTAACGCTGAACGTCTGGAAGATGCAGACAAGAAAGCGCAGGAAATTATTGCTGATAATGACTGCGGCGACGCCTGCAAAATCTGATTTCCAAACCGGCGCAATGCCGGTTTTTTGTTGCCTGTTAACCCCACCCACTTCAGCCCGTATACCGTAAGGCCTCAATCAGTTGGGCAAAGGCGGCGGTATGCTGTTTTCGGCTGGGATAGTACAAATAATAGCCAGGAAAAGGTTCGCACCAGTCCTCCAACACTTTTTCCAATGCCCCCTCTGCAACAGCCTGCTCGACGGTGTCTTCCGGCACAAAAGCCAGCCCCATTCCCGCCATCGCTGCGCTAATTCGCGGGGGTAGATTGTTAAAAATAAGCTGCCCTTCCACCCGTACGCGCAAATCTTGCCCGTCTTTAGCAAACTCCCAGGCGTATAATCCGCCCAACGTCGGCATGCGCATGTTAATACAGCTGTGATTTTGCAGGTCGTGAGGGGTTTGCGGTTTGCCATGACGAGCAAAATACGCCGGTGACCCCACCACTACCATGCGCCAGTCCGGGCCAATTCTGACGGCTACCATGTCTTTTGCCACCTGCTCACCGAGCCGAATACCCGCGTCATAACGGCCAGTCACAATATCCGTCAGACTATTGTCGATGGTCATTTCCACATTAACATCAGGGTAAGCCTGCAAAAACGGCTCCAGCGCGGGCCAGACGGTAGATTGCAATGCATGTTCGCCCAGCGTCAGGCGAATGTTACCGGCCACGCGCTGACGAACATCGGTTAATGCCAGCAGCTCTGTTTCAATGTCATCAAAACGCGGGCTGATACTGTTGATAAGCCGTTCTCCGGCTTCGGTCGGCGCAACGCTGCGCGTGGTGCGGGTCAGAAGCCGTACATCCAGCCGCTCTTCGAGTCCACGTATCGCATGGCTTAACGCTGACTGCGAGACCCCGAGCTTTGCCGCTGCTCGGGTAAAACTACGCTCGCGGGCAACGATAATGAGATAATAGAGATCGTTAAAATTATCACGCAGCATGCTTATCCCCACTCCAGACCTGTTGTGATATATGGTACAGGTCCGGAGGGTATTCCAGTAGCATTTCTGGACATTAGCACAGCTCAATCTTATTCAAGCGTGCTCTCACACAAAAACAAAATGCGAATTATTACCAGGCTTATGCACGATTTTACCTTTCACTCCTGCATTATTTTCACCCGCTATTAACACATCCTTCACTAATAACATTTTGTATATAGATAAGAATTTTTTCTTATTTTGTCCCAACCGTAAGTTATGGGAGCGTAAAAAGCACAAACCAAAAAACTACAGGGATTTCATACAATGATGGCAACGAAAACTTACCGCGCTAAAAAAACACTGCTGGCATTGGGCGTGCTGCTGGCCTCAGGACTTACCGTCTCGCAGGTTCAGGCTGACCAACTGGCCGATATCAAAGCCGCAGGCGTCGTAAAAGTCGCGACATTTGACGCGAATCCTCCGTTTGGCTCCGTCGATGCCAAAACCCATAAGATTGTCGGCTACGACGTTGATTTTGCCGAAGCGCTGGCCAAATCCCTGGGTGTAAAACTGGAACTTGTAGCGACCAATCCGGCAAACCGCATTCCGTTATTACAATCCGGTAAAGCTGATTTAATCGTCGCAGATATCACGATTACACCTGAACGGGCGCAGGTAATAGATTTCTCCGTTCCTTATTTTGTTACCGGCCAGCAGTTCCTTGTGCCAGCAAAATCTCCGGATAAGCTCGATGAATACAGCAAAGCACGCATCGGCGCGGTAAAAGGCACTACTGGTGAACAGGCACTGCATCAGCGCTTCCCGCAGTCGCGCGTGTTGGCCTACGACGATATCCCGCTGGCGTTAACCGCGCTACGCAACGGCAATGTTCAGGCCATTACCCAGGACAGTACGATTCTGGCCGGGTTATTAGGCGCTGCGCCGGATAAAGCTGATTTCAAAATTCTGCCGGACCTGCTGAGCAAAGAAGAGATCGGCGTGGGGGTGAAAAAAGGTGAGCCAGCGTTGTTGAAAGCCGTCAACGATGAACTTTTGAAGCTGGAATCTACCGGGCAGGCAGCCAAAATTTATGATGTCTGGTTTGGTCCTGAAACCAAAAATCCGCAAGCCCGCGCCTTTAAAATAGAAGCCAAGTAATATGCTCTCAACCCTTTTTCATCGATCCGCAGCTTCGGCTGCGGATTTTACCCATTTGCGCCAGGCGAGCGTCGAACTACGCAATGTGATTAAACAGTATGACGCTCACACCGTCCTTAACGGCGTTAGCCTGGCGGTTGAACCCGGTGAAGTGGTGACTATTCTGGGGCCTTCCGGCTCAGGAAAGTCCACTCTTATTCGTCTTATCAACCAGCTTGAGTCGCTCAGCGGTGGCGAAATCTTCATTGATGGTAAACCGATTGGCCAGTTGCGCGGGGCGGCGTTACGCCAGCTACGTAGCCGTATCGGTTTCGTATTTCAGCAATTCAATCTCTATTCGCACCTGACTGCGCTGCAGAACATCGCACTGGCGTTGGAATATGTTCACGGCTGGAACAAGACGGAAGCGGATCGTCGGGCACTTGAGTTGCTGGAAAAAGTGGGACTGGCGGAAAAAGCCAACGCCTATGCCGCGCAGTTGTCCGGTGGGCAGCAGCAGCGCGTGGCCATCGCCCGCGCACTGGCCTCGTCGCCACAAATTATTCTGTTTGATGAGCCCACTTCCGCGCTGGATCCGGAAATGATCGGCGAGGTATTACAGGTAATGAAAAATTTGGCCCACAGCGGTATCACCATGATCGTCGTGACCCACGAAATGCATTTTGCCCGCGAGATTGCCGATCGGGTGGTTTTCATCGATGGTGGCGATATTCTGGAAGTGGCCGCGCCGGAGGATTTTTTCGTCCGACCACAGCACCCGAGAACCCAGCGTTTCCTGAAAAAAGTGCTCGACCCGTTACACCAGGAGTCATCGTCATAATGCATGCAATGGACTGGCAGGGGGTGCTGAGCGGGCAACCCATGCAATGGATAATTTCCGGTTTTCTCACCACGCTCTGGGTGACGCTGGCAGGTATCGTGCTCGCCACGCTCATTGCCATCTCACTGCTCGGCCTGCGCCTGACGGGCAATCGTCTCGCTAAAGCGATGGTCGGGGTGTGGGTCTCGGTGTTTCGCAACACGCCTTTACTGGTGCAACTGATGTTCTGGTATTTTGCCGCCTGGAACTGGCTGCCCCGTAACGTCATTAGCTTTATCAATGCCGATCATCCATGGTCAATTTTGCCGGGTGATGTCTGGTGGTTAACACCGGAGTTTATCTGTTCAGCATGGGGGCTTGGGGTATTTACCTCGGCATTTTTGGTTGAAGAGATCGCTTCGGGTTTACAGGCTGTTTCTGCCGGACAACGCGAGGCTGCCGTGGCGCAGGGGTTTTCATCCTGGGCGATATTTCGTTACATTCTGCTGCCTCAGGGGCTGGCAAACGCCTGGCAACCGATTGTTGGGCAATATCTCAACCTGATGAAGCTTTCCTCGCTTGCCAGCGGTATTGGATTTGCTGAGCTCACCTACCAGGTACGGCAAATTGAGAGCTACAACGCGCACGCGCTGGAAGCCTTTGCCGTTGGCACCGCACTCTATCTGTTTACCGGCATCGTTCTGGGTATGCTGCTTACGCGTCTTGGCCCGCAGTCTGCGTCGGGTAAATCGTCAAAGATAAGAATGCGCATCTTCAGCGTCAGGAGCATACTGCATGATCGCTAATGTTTCGGTCGTTACCGACAATCTTGACTATCTCCTGTGGGGACGTGTAGCTGAGGGGCAACCCGGTGGCGTCCTGCTCACTTTGCTGATGGCTATCGGTGCGGCATTGCTGGCGCTGCCTGGCGGGATCGTTCTTGCCTGTTGCGCCTGGCGATTTCCGGGCGCGGTTCGCAACGGATTGTTTTTCTGGGCGGAATTTATTCGCGGCATTCCGCTCATCTTTGTGATTTTCTGGATGTGGTATTTGCTACCCATGCTGACCGGAAGCGATCTGCCCGGTGCCGTTACCGTGACGCTGGCGCTGGCATGGTTCACCGCCGCCTCGGTGATGCACTCGGTGTATGCTGGAATTAGCGCACTGCCTGGCGGGCAGTATGAAGCGGCAGTTGTTCAGGGTTTTCGCCCGGATCAGGCCCTGTGGCTTATCTTGCTGCCGCAGGTGCTGCGTAACGTACTGCCGTCGCTGACAGGGATTTTTATTGGGCTACTGAAGGACACGTCACTGGCGTTTATCGTTAACGTGCCGGAACTCACGACGGTTGCCGGTCAGGTTAACAGCCGGGTGCAAATTTACCCCGCAGCCATTTTTATCTTTACCGGGCTGGTTTATTACCTGCTGTGCTTTAGCCTTGAAAAAATCACCCAGCGCCGATTCGCACTAAAATGATCTCTCGGCTCAACATTCCACGAACTGATGGTCTTCGTTGAGCCGATATTTCACGCCCGCCCGAATGTTATTTTCCCCTTCAACGGCAAGCGCAAAACGCATTCTTTCGCCATCGTGATAAGCCAGCGCCGCACATCCGCCGGGACCAAGAATTATCGAGTCGACAGCACCGGTACTGGCAACAACGGCGTTCTCTCCGCTGGCAATAATGTGGATATTGTCCGCGCAGTTAGCGATTTTCGCCTCTGCGCCAAAACAGGCCAGTTGGGTTAAATCACCGCTACTGGCAATCCGATTTCGGTCGCCGAGCGAACTGATACGTACGCGCATGCCGGTACTGGCGATACGCGTTCCGTCGCCCACACTGCTGATACGCGCCGAGTTTCCCGCAATCGCTATTCGCCCGCGATCGCCTGAACTGCCGATATGCGTGTTATAGCCTACACTGCCAATCCGTGCGCTGTAACCGGCACAGGCGATCTGCGCAGCATACCCGGCGCTGGCAATTTTTACGTTATCACCCGCACTGCTAAATCGGGCATAATCTTCCGCACTCGCCAACGGACGACTGGTTTCCCCCGCAGCTTGCTCACGGGAAATATTCCCCATCGCGTCAATATCCTGCTGAGCAAAACTCGCCTCTTCCCGCCATTTTGACCAGCCGTATTCCACCAGGCTATTTGCCCAATCGGTATACCCTTCCCGCTGGAGCGCGCGATGAACATCGGCATAGCTTCCTCCTGCGGGAAACGCGCGTAGAAACCAGCGATACATGACGGGCCCAACACGCCAGACCCGTAAGTCACTTCGCGTAATCATCATCGCTTAATGCCGGTGGTAGCCATCCACCATACACTTAAAGGTTTCGCCCGGCGTGCGACCCGTAGTGCAGAGATAAAGATGCCCAAAAATGAAAAACAGACTGACTATTGCCAGCGCAAAGTGCGCCTGAAGCAGCCAGTAACGTACACCGGGGAACAGATCGCCGACAGCTACCGGGTAAAGCGATAACAATCCAGTGATCAGTAGCAGTGGCAACAAACCATACATCACGCCAACATAGGCCGCCTGCTGTAACGGATTAAATTTAGAGCGAGGTGAGGCCGGAAATGGGTGTGACTCGCCCTGCATAATGCCAAACAGGTAAAAACGAGTTTGTCTTTGCGCACGAGCGATCCAGCCCTGACGTTGAATAATATAGTGATGTCCGTTGCCGCCAATCAGGTTGATCAGCACAAAACCAATCCAGCAGGCAAGTAGCAAAAAGCCGCAGACCTCATGAACGGTAAGCAGGCTTTTCATTACCGGCGCGCTGACGGCAGAAAAGTGATTGACCAGGCCACTGACCAGAAGTAACAGAAACAGCAGCGCATTCGACCAGTGCCACAGGCGGACAGCCTTCGAATATAAATAGACCTTCTCACCGTGCCCTGCCGACGCTTTATGCGCAGCCCGAAAGCGCAGCATGGCGTGAAGCGCCAGCACCAGCCACATTCCCACCAGCATTAACCCGGCAACGACTAACCACACAGGCCAGTAGTCCGGTGAAAACAGGGGAACATACTGTGCAAGCTGGGCGTGAAACTGTTCGGCATTCTGCGACGCGTTCATACATTTTCCTTTTTAATCAAATGTTGACCGAACCGACGATACAGATGGGGTTTCCCGGCGCCTGCAAGTTGATATTCGTAATACTTGTTTTCTCGCAACCAGGTCTGAATTTCCGGGCTATCTTCACGACCGAAAATCAGCGCATGTTCCGGGCAAGCGTTAACACAGATCGGAGGGAAACCTTTCGCCAGCCGAGATTCAGCGCAGAAGTCGCATTTATCCGCCACTTTGGTTTGCGGGTTGAGATAGCGCACCTGATAAGGACACGCGCCAATACAGTAACTGCAACCAATACAGCAAGACGTATCTACTCGCACAATACCGTTCTCATCTCGCCAGGAGGCACCGGTCGGACACACCTCAATACAAGGTGCATCATCACAATGCTGGCAGGACTGACGGAAGTAGTGATACAGCGTTTCGTTGTCGTTATCGGTTACAGGAATATGCGCTATCGACAAACGGCTGCCCTGGTCAGGTACATGGTTGGTTTTCCGGCATGCACGAGCGCAAATATTGCATCCGTTACACAGTGATTCGTCGTGAATCATGACGTAACGAACGGCTTTAGGGCTCCTGGTACTCGCTAACAGATTTTGACCTGGGCCGGTAAAAAAAATCACCGTCCCCATGCCAATGACAAATTTTCGTCGGGTGAAGGACATCGGGTTATCCTCTAATGCTGTGACAGTGGTCGTCCACACATTCCATGACATCAACCTGAAGAATTCAGGGGTTCTGATACTGCTCAACCTCAAGCCATTCACACAGGCCGTACGCTTTGCCATAACTCATAAAACGTTCGCTGAACAAATAAGGCTCCGCATTTGACGATTCCACAGTACGTATATCTGCGTAATCAGGGTGCGTTTCCATGGCCGTTAGCGCCGCTGTAATTTGTTGGGACTCGAAGCTGTACGGCGGCTGCGTCAACATGGCGACCTTATAGGGGCGAGGATACGTTCGACCGTCGAAGCGTACCGCCTCGGCAATCGCACGGCAGATGTCGTTTTCAACCACCTGCACGCACATGTTGGCGTAGTTTGCCGTCATGGTTTGCGTTGAGTAGAAATAGGCATCTTCCGCACCCTGCACACGGGTGATATCCGCGTTAATTGCGTCCTGACATAGCGTATCCAGCAGCGCGGAGAGATCGGCTTCAGGGACCGAATACGGTGGCTGCAGAAATACGCTGCGCGCCACCAGGTGCCCCGATGCCGAATGCTGGCGGATAAAATCTGCCACAATCGACTCCGGGCTGGCGGCTTCCTGAACCTGCGACGCAGTCACCCGCTCGACCGGCGGGTGAAACGCCTGTAGCCAGTGTCTCTTTTGGCTATCAACCTCGTCAGGAAGCGCCTCAACGGGTGCCTGAACGTTGCTCACGTTAGTCATCTCGCGTTCCTTACGCTGGCAACAGATCCTGCGCAGCCAAATCGGCCGCCACGTCTTCAAGTCCGAGTCGGTTCAGGGTTTCACGCGTTGGGCAACCCAACTCGGGATCCCAGCCCATTTCCTGGTAGAACATCGTCAGTGACTGACGCATATCCTCCCTGTCCATCTTGTCGGTGCCTTCGGTGAAGACCGGAATTTTCGGGTCTTTATCAAACACCCAGGAGCAGATGAGATCGTGTTCATTACGCATATCTTTGGTTTGCATCAGTTTGACCGTATAGGCTCGATGCAGGGTAAAGATGCGTTCAGCGGCCAGGTCCAGACTCGCCTGCGTGGTTTCATCACCGGTGACTGCCTGGAAGAATTTCGCTTCCAGATCCAAATCTCCGCGATAGTTGCGGCTCTTAAGTGGTGATACCGTCATCGGCCAAACCCAGTTACACAGCGTAACCGCGTTATGCAGGCAGACTTTCAGCAGCGTCCACTTGGCATATTTGATCTTGGCGGCATTGATCGGGGTGTAATTCTTGGTCTCGTCGTAGGCGTCCTGCGACCCAAATAACTCTCCCGCCACTTCGCGCTGTAATTTCAGCGGCAAACCGGAACCGATGAAGTTGATATGGGTGTGCGCCATACAGTCACGGTTAAACATACAGTTGGTGATCGCCCCCACCTGCGCCGAGGCTTCGTTTGCATGATGGACCGGAAAACCAAACGGCGACCACAGTTTATTTTTGGCATAACCCCAGTACTCTTCGCCCAAATCCCAGCGTTCAGCAATGGCATACGAGCCGTCCGCAAGATGACTGAGTTCCCCCACGCGATGCGCCAGTCGATAGTAAAAATCTTTGATAAAGTTAGGATCGCCCGCCTCCAGTTGATCCCAACGGATCTCCGCGTACTCTTCGGCTGGCAGCACGCGTTTAAAGACGCCTTTCGAATAGCAGTAGGTAAAGTCACGGTGCAGCTGGCCGTAGTTACACCAGATACCGTAATCGTCAAACAGGTTCAGTCCGATCAGGTTCCCTACGACTCGCCCATCGTCTTTATCGTCAAAATCTTTCGGGCCATTGGGGAAAATGGTGGTGTGAACAAAGTTCGCCACGCAGGTGTTGCCGCCGGTACTCGGCACGCCAAAATCCTTCACCCGCGGGACATTGAGCTGCGACATACAACGAATAGGGCATGAATGGCAGCCGCTCATTTTGACCGTGTATTTTTCTGCGGCTGGACCCAGATCGAACACCGATTTATAGGTACGGAAACCCACTGTATTTTGGTTGCCCGGCGGGATTTCACCGGTTTCGATTGGCCCCCCTTCTGCCGCGCCCCAGAAAAGTCCCTTACGGGCTGTCCAGCGCGAGTTTGGCGAAGAGTATTCTGCCCATGCCTGCGGGGTGCTTGGCACAACGTGGTTGTTGTTGGCGCCGATAAGCTCGGTCATCATGTAGTCATTGAGCCGCTTCATCTCTTTACGATCGGCAATGTTGACGCCTTTAGTCCCTTCTACCGCAATGGCCTTCAGGTTTTTCGAACCCATCACCGCACCCGTACCGGCGCCGCCACTGTGGTTGCGGCTGTTGATCATGCAGGACAGTGGCACCAGATTCTCACCCGCCTGCCCAATAGCGGCAACGCAGGTTTCCGGGCTGGTAATCCGACAAATCTCTTCGGTTGTGGCGCGAGTCCCCTTGCCCCACAAGAAATCGGCTTTTTCGATGCTGACTTTATCGTCTTTGATGTTGATCCAGACCGGTGATGCAGACTTGCCTTCAATAATAATGGCGTCGTAACCGGCGAATTTCATTTGTGCAGCAAAGAAACCGCCCATATGGGCATCTACGACTAAGTTACCTTTGGTAAACGTCGATAAGGAGGTGATATTGACGCGGGAGCTACAGGGAGCGCCAGACCCCGTCAATGGTCCGGTGGCAAAAACCAGTTTATTCCCTTCATCAAAAGGCATGGTGCCTGGCGGGACTTCGTCGTACATAATTTTATAACCAAAGCCCATCCCACCGACAAATTTTTTAAATTTACTGGAATCTTCAAGGGTGATATTACCCGTGGTGAGATTGACCCGTAAAATATTACCTGTCCAACCATTAGCCATCATGTTTTCCTTTGCAAGAAGGTTTAATAGATATACCCGCCATTCTTCAGGCAGTTTTTTATCCAAAACTGCAGTATTTTTGGCAATTAATGGCGCGAATCAGGTATGCCTGTTATCTATCAAACAGTAATATCTTTCCACTCGATAATTTTTAATGCTCCAGTCGGACAAGCATTGGCGCATTCCCCGCATAACACACATTTTGAGGACTTTTTCGTTTCGGTATTTACGGTCGCCATCATCCACGGGCAGGCTGTGGTACACGCGCTACAGCCAATACAGCGTTTGTGGTCCACCGCAATACAACCGTCTTCCTGTTTCCAGGTAATTGCACCAATTGGGCAGACCTTCATGCACTGCGGATCTTTGCATTGACGGCAGGTATCAGCGGTATAGTTTAAATCACCGTACAGCCCGCCACCGGACCCGACGCCATCATCGCCAAAGAAGAAATTGCGATGGATTTTTATCCGGGAAAAGAAGGTCCCTACGGCACCATCGTTATAATTGGTACAGGAAATTTCACAGCGGTGACAGCCCGTACAGCGGGCTCGCTGGGTCACCAGAACCCCTTTCGGCGTATTGATAAGCCCCACGGTCCCACTATCGACATCTTCCTGCTTACAACCAAATAGGGATAACAGCGCGGGGGCAATCGTTAATCCCGCCAGTCCTTTCCCTGATATCCGCAGGAATTCTAGTCGCGTTAAACCACAATCTAAAAATGGACGATCAACCTGGTTCATTTATTTCGCATCCTCTTCGCAAATGCTGTGGTAGCAACACATCCAGGCTAATTTAAACCAGCGCAGCTCAAGCCATATCGGGCGGTTAATGTTGCCAACAACACGTAAATTTTTGCCCTAACCTGATCGCGTAAATGACGGTGGTTAAACTGAATGAATCTAATCCTTTAGGGTTAGGCGCAGAAATAATGTGATTATTCAGCATACATAGTCTTGATCGTCATCAATTAAAAAACGGAAGGGATATAATTAATGCGGAGTGAGATTTATTATCATTAAGAAATGGAGTGAAATAGCAGCCCATTTAAATTACAAATATTTGTGAACCCTCTCCCAAATATAATATTGCACGGCTACCGATATATAAATAAATACATATCGCTTTATAGTTCTCTACAACCAATTATTAACGGAGATAAATTATATAGATTGATAGATTAACGTATCGAGAATAAGAGGACGGCAAAAAATTTCTGCGGTCCTCTTTTTATGAATTAACCAGCCAATGCCTTAATTACGGTCTCAATAGCCTGTTTTTCTAACTCACTGCGCTTCACGCGCTGGTTAGCAAGGGTGGTTCTCAGTACTCCCGCAATGACGATATGCTTAGGTTCTTGTCCCAGATCGCGCATTTCCAGCACTACTTTACCGACTACTCTGCACATTTCACGGTACAACTCGTCGTCTTTCGTCTGATTTCCCATTTTTGCCCGCTCGTCATTAACTCAAACCAACAGCATATATCACTCTGAGGATTTAGACAAAATTCAATGAAAATCAAATAAATGTCATCATTCTACTGAACTCTCTGAAGTCGATTAACGAGCTCAGCAAGACTTCCTGCCTGCATTTTTTCCATCACCCGCGCCCGGTGCACTTCAACCGTACGCACGGCAATATTCATGGCATCAGCAATTTCCCGATTCATTAACCCTTTTGCTACCAGATGCGCCAGTTCCCGTTCTTTTGGCGTAAGTTGTTGGTAGCATGAGATGATCTCTTGTCGCGAGAACGCCGCTGCCGAGACCTGCAAGGCATGTTCTAATGCCGCCTGAAGCGGCACGGCTGACACGGGTTTTTGCAAAAAATCGACCGCGCCACGTTTCATTTGCTCAACCGCCATCGGCACGTCGCCGTGCCCGGTGAGAAAGACCACCGCCAGCGTACTTGCTTTCTGACGCATGATTTCATGCACAGCGTGCCCATCCAGTACCGGCATACGCATATCCAGCAGTAGTACGCCCACCTGGTGCAAATTTGCCTCGGCGAGGAATTTCTCGCCTTGCTCCCAGCAAGACACTTCATATCCCAGACTTTCCAATAAAAACGCACAGGCCTGGGTAACGGCAATGTCGTCATCCAGCAGATGAATTATCGCCACTACGGCCTCCTTCCTGATTTGGCTTAAAATACAATGTCACTCTCGCCCCCGCTTTACCGTCCGGGGCCTGCTGATTTTTGATCTCAATATCTCCGTTTGCGTAGCGCACCAGTCGCTGACAAATGGCCAGTCCTAGTCCCATACCTTCTTTGCGGGTGGTCATAAACGGCTGAAACGCCTGATACAACTGAGCCTCGTCAATACCTCCGGCATTATCCTGCACCTGAATACGCACGCCGCCATCCTTATGCAGGGCGCTAAACCATACCGTCGTAGCACCTGCCTGGGCGGCATTGAGTACCAGATTAGCCAGCACCTGCTCAAGAAGAACGCTTGGCAGCATCAACGTTAACGCCTTACTAACCTGCGTGTGCAGCGTTATCGCCGGGAATTGCTGGGGCATACGCAGTAATTGCCAGACGTGATGGATAGCATCGTGAACGTTGATGGCTTGCCAGTCATCGGTGAGTACCGGATTGCCCTGTGCCTGGCTGACCCACTGCCGGAGATTGCGCAGCGTATCGGCTCCTCGTTGTGCCTGGGCGTCTATGTGCTCAAGCGCGGGCAGCAACGGATGCTGCTCATCCTGACCACGCAGGCGAATTAGACAGCCTTGGGCATAATGACGGATAGCAGACAACGGCTGATTGAGTTCATGGGCAAAACCGGAGGTCATCTCCCCCAGCACGCTCATTTGGCGGGCAGTCTCCAGCGCCTGTTCCTGTTTGTGCAACAACACGTTGTTCCGCTCCAGCTGCCTGCCACGTCGGCGAACCAACAGCATCACCCAGATGTAATTGAGCGTAAGCAACAGCAATACGATGACCACGCCCCCCATCGCCAGTCGGTGTTGAATAAACCAGCTTTTGACATCCAGCCACAGCTGACGCTGCTGCGGATGCTGTCGGACGTCGCGCAGCAACGCTTCTACTTCACGGGTCGAGGCGGGCGCACCCCAGCGAAACGTCGCGTTTTGCGGTGCATTGAACAGTACCCGCGTGACGCGATCGGCCAGCTCGTCACTCACTGCAGGTAGTGCGGCAAATGACCAGTCCGGATAGAGCGGCGTACTGGTTAAACAGGGAATTGAAGTCGGATGATTCAACACGGTCATAAAATCGGTTTTACGGATGAGGCCTTCTTCATCCATTTTTTCCAGCAGGCACACCGGCACGATCACCGCCTGCACGGCTTTTTCACGTAATAAATAGAGTAAGGCATCGGCGGGAAATCCGGTGAACGTCAGACGCAAATCGCGCTCCGGGCGCAGACCGGCATCACTGAGCGCTTTATATCCCAGCAAATAGCCGCCAAACGCCTGAGCATCAATGGCGCCAACCGTTTTGCCGATCAGATCGTGTGCGGAGGTTAACCCACTGTCGCGCCTGACGAGAATGGCGCTGCCAATCACGTTACTGGTGGCTTTCCCACCACGGGTGGAGCGTAACGACGCCAGCCAGCGTAGCGCTGAGCGGCTGTTAAGCTGTACAAACTGCGCCGGATTGGTGACCACAAAGTGTACCGTTCCACGATTCACCGCCTCCTGCATCTGCCGCAGGTCCAGCGGTTGAATATGAAACTGCTCACCGGGGATTTGCTGATTCAACAAGGTTTCCAGCGGCTGCCAGTGATTACGTGTAGAAACCTCCCCGCGCATCGCCAAAACGCCAATGTTCCATGTCTGCGCCCTGACCGCGCCGCTTAGCATCCACAGCGACGCCAGCACCGTCAGACATCTTACTACGTTGCGTCCCACTCAATTATCCCTGTCAATTATGTTGTTTTAGATCAACAACAAGCCGGGTATGTGGTTAACCACAATAGAGTATACCCCGTCACGATTTTTACACTGTAAATCATTGAGATTCTTTATTCATCACACGCAAATCAACGGCGTGACCAATGTTTCGTTGTTGCATCGTGACGGGAGAAAATATGGACAGCAGTAAACGGCAGTTTCTCCAGCAACTGGGCGTCCTGACCGCTGGCGCATCACTGGTTCCGCTGGCTCAGGCGCAATTTCCCTTTTCGCCTGAACCCCACGAAGGCTCACAACAGCATCGCTACGCCATGCTGGTTGACCTGCGACGCTGTATCGGCTGCCAGGCCTGTACCGTCAGTTGCGCCATTGAAAACCAGACGCCACAGGGCGAATTTCGTACCCTCGTCAACCAGTATCAAGTACAGATTGAAGGCCAGCAAAGCGTTACCAACGTCCTGCTGCCGCGACTGTGCAACCATTGTGATAATCCCCCTTGCGTGCCCGTTTGCCCGGTACAAGCCACTTTCCAACGAGAAGACGGCATTGTGGTGGTCGACAACACACGCTGCGTGGGCTGCGCCTATTGCGTGCAGGCCTGCCCTTATGATGCACGATTCATCAACCATGAAACGCAAACCGCCGATAAATGTACCTTTTGCGTTCACCGCCTAGAAGCGGGGCTGCTCCCGGCCTGTGTGGAATCCTGCGTCGGCGGCGCGCGCATCATTGGCGATATTAAAGATCCGCACAGCCGCATTTCACAAATGCTGCATGAACACCATGACGCCATCAAAGTCCTGAAGCCGGAAAGCGGTACGTCTCCTCACGTGTTCTATCTGGGACTGGATGAGGCGTTTGTCACCCCATTGATGGGACGAGCTCAACCCGCTCTCTGGCAGGAGGTTTAAATGAACCATTCACTGATTATCGACGAGGTTCTGGCCCATCCTCAAGACGTAAGCTGGTTACCCTGGGCCGTACAATATTTCTTTTTCATCGGCATTGCCGCCTGCGCCGCGCTATTCGCCTGCGTTCTTCACTGGCGCAAAAAAGAAACGGCAGACCTGGAGAATCTGACGCTGTTAATCGCCCTGACCTGCGCGATTACCGCGCCACTGGCGCTGACCGCTGATCTACACCAAACCGCCCGCGTCTGGCATTTCTATGCGTATCCGACGCCATGGTCCTGGATGCCGTGGGGCGCGCTGTTTTTACCGCTGTTTACCGGTTTTTTAGGTCTGTGGTTTCTGGCGCAGCATGTGAAACGGCTAACGCTAAAAAGTTACAGCGTCACAAAATGGTTAGCACTTGGTAGCGCGCTGTCCGCCATCGGATTGCTGGTTTACACCGGCCGTGAAGTGTCGGTGGTACAAGCGCGTCCCATTTGGTTCAGCTACGCCTATCCGGTTGCGATGTTCCTCAGCGCGCTGCAAACATTTCTTGCCCTGCTTATTGCCACGACAAATAGCAAGGACGCACTACCGCGTAAGCTAGCGTGGGGGCAAATGGTCACGTTGATTGCGCTTGCTATCGTGGTGGCGATCTGGGCGAGTGGTAATACGCTTTCCGGTTCGGCTATCCGTCAGTGGCTGGATGTTGCTTCTTCAGCACAACACTACGCTATCGGTTGGGTTGCGCTATGGCTTGTTTCGCTTGCTCTTTGCGGGTTGGTTGTACGTTACCCCTTGTCGCTACCGCTGCGCATATTACTCGCTTTTAGCGCTATGGCGCTGTGCTGGCTAATGCGCTGGACGTTACTCATCCAGGTGCAGACCGTACCGAAATTTAACGCGCAGTTTAATCCCTATACCCTGCCCGGCGGCACCGATGGCTGGCTGGCTATTGTGGGTACCTTCGGCCTGTGGATAGCACTGATTATTATTTTTCGTGAAGCCCTGAACGCGATCGCAAGGAGAATGCAACATGGCTAATTTAACCCGTCGTCAGTGGCTTAAAGTGGGCCTTGCCATAGGTGGCATGGTGACTTTTGGCCTGAGTTATCGGGATGTGGCAAAGCGCGCGATAGACGGTATGTTGGACGGAACCTCGGGCAAAATTACCCGTGACCGCATTTTTGCCAACGCGCTCATCCCAGAAGCCAACGCCCGGCCTCACTGGCAGCAAAACCCGCAGCAGGTGATCTCGATGACGCAGTGCTTTGGTTGCTGGACGCAGTGTGGTGTACGGGTTCGCGTTGACACTGAGCAAGGCAAAGTGCTGCGCATTGCTGGCAACCCTTATCATCCGTTGTCGCACGAGCACCATATAGACGCCTCTGTCCCCTTTGCCACGGCAATGGAACAGTTGACCGGGGAGTCAGGTCTTGACGCACGTTCTACCGCCTGCGCCCGTGGTGCAACCTTACTCGAAGGTCTGTACAGCCCGCTACGTATTCTGGAGCCTATGAAGCGCGTCGGTAAACGCGGTGAAGGAAAATGGCAGCGCATCAGCTTCGAACAGCTGATCAAAGAGGTGGTGGAAGGTGGCGATTTGTTTGGTGAAGGCCACGTTGATGGTCTGAGAGCCATCCACGATCCCACTACACCGCTTGATGCGAAACATCCCGGCTTTGGCCCAAAATCCAATCAACTGCTGGTCACCAATACCAGCGATGAAGGACGTGATACCTTTTTACGTCGCTTCGCACTGAACAGTTTCGGCAGTAAAAACTTCGGCGCTCATGGCGCTTACTGTGGTCTGGCCTATCGGGCCGGTTCCGGCGCGTTAATGGGCGATCTGGATAAAAATACCCACGTGAAACCCGACTGGGATAACGTCGAATTCGCGCTGTTTATGGGCACCTCTCCGGCGCAATCCGGCAACCCGTTTAAGCGCCAGGCCCGCCAGCTGGCCAGCGCCCGTTTACGTGACGACTTCCGCTATGTTGTGGTGGCGCCAGCCCTGCCATTAACCACGGTGCTGGCTGACGATCGCGGCCACTGGCAACCCGTACGACCGGGAAGCGACTCCGCGCTGGCTATGGGAATGATAAGCTGGATTATCGATAAACAACGCTATAACGCTGATTATCTCGCCATTCCCGGTGTACAGGCCATGCAGCAGGCTGGAGAAAAAAGCTGGACTAACGCTACGCATCTGGTGATTACCGATGAAATTCCAACGCTTGCCGGACAGCACCTGACCCTCGCCCATCTGAGTGCAAACGCAGCCCAGGAGCCGGTGGTCGTCAACGAGGCCGGTGAGATTGTCGCCGCCAGCAGTTGCCCGCGCGCTCAGCTGTTTGTTACCCGTGAAGTGACGCTGGCCGACGGGCAGACAGTAACAGTAAAAAGCAGCTTCCAGTGTCTGCGTGAGTCCGCAGAAAAACTATCGCTAACGCAGTACAGCCAGCAGTGTGGGGTGTCAGAAGCAGACATTGCCGCTCTGGCCGACGCATTCACCCGCCACGGGCGTAAAGCGGCAGTGATCACACACGGCGGTATGATGGCAGGTAATGGATTTTATAACGCCTGGTCGGTGATGATGCTCAATGCGCTGATTGGCAACCTTAGTCTTGAAGGCGGCGTGTTCGTCGGCGGCGGCAAATTTAATGGCGCCACCGACGGTCCGCGCTACAACATGGACAGCTTCGCCGGGAAGGTAAAACCGAAAGGGTTAAGCATCGCGCGCAGTAAAACCGCTTATGAGTCTTCGGAAGAGTACCGCAATAAGGTGGCTGCCGGGCAATCGCCCTTCCCGGCTAAAGCGCCGTGGTATCCGTTTGTCGCCGGTCAGCTTACCGAACTCCTCGTCTCGGCGCTTGAAGGTTACCCTTATCCGCTGAAAGCCTGGATCTCCAACATGACCAACCCGTTTTACGGCATTGCGGGGTTACGCGGAGTGGCGGAAGAAAAGCTCAAGGATCCTGCTCGTCTGCCGCTGTTTATTGCCATTGACGCCTTTATGAACGAAACCACGGCGCTGGCAGATTACATCGTGCCGGATACCCACAACTTCGAAAGCTGGGGATTCAGCGCTCCGTGGGCGGGCGTGGCCAGCAAAGCCACCACCGCGCGTTGGCCAGTTGTCAGATCGGCGACCAGCCTCACGGCTGACGGCCAACCGGCCTCGATGGAGTCTTTCTGTATTGCAGTGGCAAAGCGCATCGGGCTACCTGGATTCGGCGACAATGCAATTACCGATCCGCAAGGTAATCACTATCCGTTAAACCGTGCGGAAGATTACTACCTGCGTCTCGCGGCCAATATTGCGTTTATGGGCAAAGCTCCGGTTGCTGAGGCACAGCCGGAAGACATAGCGCTGACCGGGGTCCAGCGGATCATGCCTGTGATGACCCAAACGTTGAAAACCGATGAAATCAGCCGAGTGGCGTTTATCTACTCCCGCGGCGGGCGCTTTGCGCCGGACAACAGCGGGCGAGTTGATAACCGCGTCGGCAATGCCTGGGAAAAACCGCTCCAAATCTGGAATGCGAACGTCGCCGCGCACCGCCATGCGATTACCGGCGAGCGCTACAGCGGCTGCCCGGCCTGGTATCCTTCACGTCTGTCAGATGGACGTGCGGTCGAGGAGTTGTTCCCGGAACAAGAGTGGCCGTTGAAACTGATTTCCTTTAAATCCAATACCATGTCCAGCGCCACGGCGGTTATCCCACGCCTTCATCATCTGAAGCCGGTTAATCTGGTGGCGCTCAATCCACAGGATGGTCAGCGGTATGGTTTAGCACACGGCGATATCGTGCGTATCACCACCCCCGGTGGTCAGGCGCAAGCGCAGATAAGCCTGCTGCATGGCGTCATGCCGGGTGTTATCGCCATCGAGCATGGTTACGGGCATAAAGAAATGGGCGCGGCACGGCATACCCTCGACGGTGAGCCGATGGCGTTTGATGAGCAGATTAAGTCGGGGATTAATCTCAACGAGTTGGGTTTTGCGGACCCAACCCGACAGGTAACCAATACCTGGCTTGACTGGGTGTCGGGTGCGTCGGTGCGTCAGGGGTTGCCAGCGAGAATTGAGCGAGTGTAGCTCTGGTGCCGTATGGCATAGCGAACGCGTTTTACCCGGCCTACAGGACGTCGTAGGCCGGATAAAGCACTGCCGCCACCCGGCAAAAAGCAGATTAGTTGTTTACCGGGATCACCGCACCTTTATATTTAGTACGGATCCAGTCCTGGATCTCTTTTGAATGCAGGACATCAACCAGCGCTACGATATCCTTTTTCTTCTCGTCGCCACGATGCACGGTAATGATGTTGGCATACGGGTTGTTTTCACCACTTTCAACAGCAATAGGATCTTTCACTGGATCCAGCCCGGCGTCGATGGCGTAGTTGGCGTTAATCACCACCGCATCGCCTTCGTCGTTGTTATACATCTGCGGTAACAGCGCGGCTTCCACGTTTGGCAGGAACTTCAGCTTTTTCGGGTTTTCGACGATATCGCTAATGCGCGCAGTTACTTTATCCACGCCCGGCTTCAGCTTGATCACCCCCTCTTTTTCGAAAATCGACAGAATACGGCCTTCCTCAGATACCGCGTCACGCATGATGACTTTGCCGCCTTCCGGCAGATCTTTAAGTGATTTCACTTTTTTCGAATAGATACCAATCGGCTCAATGTGAATCGCTCCGGCGCTGACGAAGTCATACGTTTTATCGCCTGCATGGTCTTTAATCACGCTGTTCAGGTACGGAATATGCTGGAAGTAGTTGGCGTCAATCTCACGGCCAGCCAGCGCAGTGTTCGGCAGAATGTAATCCTGGAACGGTTTAATCTCCAGATCGATCCCCTGCTTCGCCAGAATCGGTTTGGCCTGTTCAAGGATCTCCGCATGCGGCACGTTAGACGCGCCAACGGTCAGAGTATCAGCCCAGGAGGCAAAGCTCAGGGCGCTTAAGGTTGCTGCGGCGAGTAACGTCAGTGATTTTTTCATGATTATGGTTTCCGTATTTTATTAGCGTTTATCTAACAGAGAGGTGATCACATCGCCGCAAAGCTGGATGATGAAGACAATGAGCAAAATCGTCACCGTCGCCACCAGCGTGACGTCGCTGTGGTTGCGCTGGAATCCTTCCAGATAGGCCAAATTCCCTAAACCACCGGCACCAATTACCCCTGCCATCGCGCTGTAGCTCACCAGCGCAATTAGCGTCACGGTGATCCCGGACACCAGAGCAGGAGATGATTCCGGCAGTAAAACTCGAAAAATAAGTGTGCTCAGTCGTGCGCCCATTGAACGCGTCGCTTCAATAACGCCTTTATCCACTTCACGCAGAGCGATTTCGACCAGACGCGCATAAAACGGCGCTGCCCCCACGATCAGCGCAGGCAACGCGGCATTGGCGCCGAGAATGGTGCCTACCATCGCTTTGGTAAACGGGATCAGCAGCACGATCAAAATGATGAATGGGATCGAACGAAAGATATTCACCACCAGCGAAATAGCGCTATATACCGCGCGATTAGGGAACAATCCGCCGCGCGCGGTCAGGAACAATGCCAGACCAAGCGCGATGCCCAGAATAAAGGTCGCCGCCCCCGAAAGAGCTGTCATATACAGCGTTTCCTGGGTTGCCGCTAACAATTGATCCCACTTCAGATGGGGAAACAGTTCTTCAGCCATGTTGAATCACCTCGCCTTCAATGTCGCTCTGGCGCAGGTCGGCCAAAATATTGTTCAATTGTTCCTCAGAGGCCACCACGTGCACCCAGAGTTGCCCAAACACGCCGTGTGCGGTTTGCGTCATCTTGCCGTGCAAGATGTTGAACGGCAGGCCATAGCGCAGGGTCAATTCCCCAACCACAGGCCGATGGGTACGTTGCCCGGTAAAGGTTAATTTGATAACCACCCCACCCAACTCTCTTGCCAGCTGCGGATTAAACTCGTCTTCTTCGGTGTACTGGCTTACCTGACGAACAAATTGTCGGGTAATAGGCTGCTGAGGATGGGTAAAGACGCTGAGCACATCACCTTCCTCAACGACCTTGCCGTTTTCCATTACCGCGACGCGGTCACAGATTTTGCGTACCACGTGCATTTCATGAGTGATCAGCACAATGGTCAATTTGAAACGACGGTTAATATCGAGGAGTAAATCGAGGATCTGATCGGTAGTTTGCGGATCCAGCGCCGAGGTGGCTTCGTCACACAGCAGGACATCTGGATTGTTCGCCAGCGCGCGAGCAATTCCTACACGCTGTTTTTGCCCACCGCTGAGCTGGGAAGGATACGCATTTTCACGACCGCTCAGCCCAACCAGCGTAATCAGTTCAGCAACCCGCGTTTTGATGGACGCTTTGGACGCACCGGCGATTTGCATAGAGAACGCAATGTTTTCGCTAACGGTCCGCGACCACAGCAAATTGAAGTGTTGAAACACCATGCTGATTTTCAGTCGCGCCTGGCGTAACGATTCCCCACTGGCGGCCGAGATATCGTGGCCGTTAATCGTCACGCTGCCGGAGGTCGGTTTTTCGAGACCATTGAGCAAACGAATTAAGGTGCTTTTACCTGCCCCGCTGTAACCAATAATGCCGTAAATCTGCCCCTGTTCAACCGTCAGGTTGACGTTATCGACAGCGGTGATGGCAAGCCTGCCTGGCGTAAACACTTTCGAAATATTTTTCAGGACAATCATGTCGTTTGGGTATCCGCTGCTGCTTATTGTTCTTCTGCTAGCGCTTTTAGCTGTTTAGCAGTATGGATGTCCAAACGAGTGTAATCAGTGGAATTGGCTTTTAAAATGAATTAAAACGCATTTGATATAACTTTTAGGAATATAGTACTACATCGACGTCAACGGCATAAAACGTAGTCATCGAGATGTTAAATGCAGTTTGTTGCGCAACAAATCGCAACGCCCGATAACCTCTTTATCCATACCGATGAACAAATTAATGAATAATTTTTGTAAAACTGCACAGAAGTGTTTTGAAACGCTGTTTCCATTTTCCTTTTTGATAATTTTCAGCGTATAATGCGCGCCAATTGTCTCTTGAATGGTTTCAGCACATTGACCTGTAAAACTCAACGACTACAGAACTCACCATCCCGTTGGGCTGAAACACAAGCACACATTCCTCTGCACGCTTTTTCGATGTCACCTATCCTTAGAGCGAGGCATCACAACTTTCGTAACTCAGGTTTAGCTTCCCATCCGTGCGCGATGGGAGCCAGATTTCCATATCCTTCTCAACTTAAAGACTAAGACTGTCATGAAAAAGACGAAAATTGTTTGCACCATCGGTCCGAAAACCGAATCCGAAGAGATGTTAACCAAAATGCTGGACGCGGGCATGAACGTCATGCGTCTGAACTTCTCCCACGGCGACTACGCAGAACACGGTCAGCGCATCAAGAACTTGCGCAACGTCATGAGCAAAACCGGCAAAAAAGCCGCAATCCTGCTCGACACCAAAGGTCCTGAAATCCGTACCATCAAACTGGAAGGCGGTAATGACGTTTCCCTGAAAGCGGGCCAGACCTTCACCTTCACCACCGACAAATCTGTCGTAGGCAACAACGAAATCGTTGCTGTAACTTACGAAGGCTTCACTAAAGATCTGTCCGTCGGCAACACCGTTCTGGTTGATGATGGTCTGATCGGCATGGAAGTTACCTCTATCGAAGGTAACAAAGTTATCTGTAAAGTGCTGAACAACGGCGACCTGGGCGAAAACAAAGGCGTTAACCTGCCGGGCGTTTCCATCGCGCTGCCAGCACTGGCTGAAAAAGACAAACAAGACCTGATCTTCGGTTGCGAGCAAGGCGTTGACTTCGTTGCAGCGTCCTTTATCCGTAAACGTTCTGACGTCGTTGAAATCCGTGAGCACCTGAAAGCGCACGGCGGCGAAAACATCCAGATCATCTCCAAAATCGAAAACCAGGAGGGCCTGAACAACTTCGACGAAATCCTCGAAGCGTCTGACGGCATCATGGTTGCGCGTGGCGATATGGGCGTTGAGATCCCGGTTGAAGAAGTTATCTTCGCGCAGAAGATGATCATCGAAAAATGTATCCGTGCACGTAAAGTCGTTATCACTGCGACCCAGATGCTGGACTCCATGATCAAAAACCCGCGTCCGACCCGCGCTGAAGCCGGTGACGTAGCGAACGCCATCCTCGACGGTACCGACGCAGTAATGCTGTCTGGCGAGTCTGCAAAAGGTAAATACCCGCTGGAAGCCGTTACCATCATGGCGACCATCTGTGAGCGTACTGACCGTGTGATGACCAGCCGTCTGGACTTCAACAACGACAGCCGCAAACTGCGCATCACCGAAGCCGTTTGCCGTGGCGCGGTTGAAACTGCTGAAAAACTGGACGCGCCGCTGATCGTCGTCGCAACCCAGGGTGGTAAATCCGCTCGCGCAGTACGTAAATACTTCCCGGATGCCACCATCCTGGCGCTGACCACCAACGAAACTACCGCGCGTCAGCTGGTGCTGAGCAAAGGCGTTGTTGCACAGGTGGTTAAAGAAATCAGCTCTACCGATGATTTCTATCGTCTGGGTAAAGAAGTCGCTCTGGAAAGCGGTCTGGCTCAAAAAGGTGACGTTGTGGTTATGGTTTCTGGTGCACTGGTTCCGAGCGGCACCACCAACACCGCATCCGTTCACGTGCTGTAATAATTCCATCGCGAATTAATTTGCTAAAAAAAGCGCCCTGGTGGCGCTTTTTTTATTTTATCGATAGCCACAATTAATAAAAAATCAAATCGGATTTCACTATCTAATCCGTGATTATCTAAGATGAATCCGATGGAAGCTTTCTGTTTTCACTCGGGTTTTTAGCCGTTTTTGCACAATTCGATGCTTCTTTGAGCGAACGATCAAAAATAAGTGCATTCCCATCAAAAAAATATTCTCAACATAAAAAAGTTTGTGTAATACTTGTAACGCTACATGGAGATTAACTCAATCTAGAGGGTATTAATAATGAATCGTACTAAACTGGTACTGGGCGCGGTAATCCTGGGTTCTACTCTGCTGGCAGGTTGCTCCAGCAACGCTAAAATCGATCAGCTGTCTTCTGACGTTCAGACTCTGAACGCTAAAGTTGACCAGCTGAGCAACGACGTGAACGCAATGCGTTCCGACGTTCAGGCTGCTAAAGATGACGCAGCTCGCGCTAACCAGCGTCTGGACAACGCAGCTACTAAATACCGCAAGTAATAGTATCTGTGTAATAAAAATGGCGCACATTGTGCGCCATTTTTTTGCTCTGAATTCCCCTTCCCTGTTATTGCGTAGCGCGCACCTCAGCATCTCCTCCCGGCACGCCATTTTGCGCAGACTTCACTTCTGGCCCATTGCTCGCGACCGATGCTTGCCCGGCAGTGACGGTGACTGGATAACCTGCGCGACGATACAACGCCCTTTCCACCAGACTGTTATCAACCGCTTTATTATCTTTAAACTGGGTGAAACCGGCTGGCAGCACATACGGCATGGTCTGGACGTTTTGTTCCTCTTCCGGCGACAGCGGTCGATGCACTTCGACATACCTCATGCCGTTCGGCTCAATCGAATATTTTATCGGCTCATTAATCACCTTGACCGGCGTGCCTGTGCGGACCTGAGCAAACAGTGCTTTAATGTCCGGCGCGTTCATGCGAATACAACCAGAACTCACACGCAGGCCCACGCTGTCCGGCGCGCTGGTGCCATGGATCAGATACTCACCGTTTCCATGCGCCAGACGCAGTGCAAAGCGTCCTAACGGGTTATTTGGCCCGGCAGGTACAACAGGCGGTAATGTGATGCCGCGCTCCAGAGAGCGTTTACGGATGCCTGGTGTAGGGGTCCAGGTAGGATTCGGGATTTTCTGCCCAACCCGGGTTTCCATTACCGGCGTTTCCAGCCCCTGCAAACCGATACCAATTGGGAATACCTGAACAATATTCTCTCCTGGCGGGAAGTAATACAGACGCAGTTCCGCCAGATTCACAATAATGCCTTCGCGTGGTGCATCCGGCAGCAGTAATTGTGAGGGAATAGTAATCAGGGTTCCGGGTTTAGGTACGGGGGCAATAGTATTGTTGGCTTCAAGGATCAGCATGGCAGCGGTATCAAACTTACGGGCTATCGCCTGTAGGTTTTTATCGCCTTCCTGCACGGTGTAGGTTTGGTTTTGCCCAACAAGGCGGCTGTTCGCCTGGGGCAAAGGATAATCGACCGCCCATGCGGCCTGAATAGCGCTGTAAGCGCCGATTAGCATTAACGTAATAACAGACGCGCGTTTCATACTCACTCACCCCCCTGGCGTTCTTGCCGGACGGCGGCGAGCGCCCAATCCGGCTTACGAGTCACTGCGTTGCCTTACACGAACGCTTTCAAGTCGGTCTGAAAGTTAACGTGTTTTATCAGTTTAGCTAAGAGTTGCGGCTTTGGCGCGAATAGCCCGAATCATCGCCTCCAGCCCTTGTGAACGAGACGGTGTGAGGTGCTGTGCGAGCGCCATTTTTTCAAACCACGGACGCACATCAAAATTCACAATATCCTGGGCCGTCATGCGATCATACAAAATGAATACCACGGCAATAAGTCCTTTCACAATTGCCGCATCACTGTCGCCCTGTAATTCAATAATCCCTTCGCCATTCTGGTTCATAACAATCCATACCTGACTTTGACATCCCTGGATGCTATTTTCCGGGCAGCGTAAGTCGTCGTTTAATTCCGGCAAACGCTGACCCAGTTCAATAATGTACAGGTATTTCTCTTCCCAATTAGCGCAACGCAGAAAATTACGCAACAACTTTTCTTTATCCGGTAGCGCAGCCATAACGCCTCCCTGTTAGCCCAGTAAATGATGAATACGCTTGAGGCCCGTTACCAGGCGATCCACTTCTTCATGGGTGTTGTACATTGCAATCGACGCCCGACACATAGCAGGAACGTTATAGTAGGCCATCAGCGGCATTGCGCAGTGATGCCCCGTCCGCACGGCTATTCCATAGTTATCAAGAAAACTGCCGACGTCAAAGGCGTGATGTTTACCAAGGTTAAATGCAATCACACCCAGGCGGTTATCCGGTCCGTAGAGTGTCAAATCCGGCACATCCGCCAGCTGCTCCAACGCATAGCGCATCATGAACTGTTCATATTCGCTGATTTCAGTAAGCCCCAGTGCTGAAACATACTCAATAGCCGCGCCGAGTCCGATAATACCTCCGGTGTTTGGCGTTCCGGCTTCAAAACGCCAGGGGGCTTTGGCCCACGTTGTTCCCTGACTCAAACTCACCGTCGCAATCATTGAACCACCGCCTTCCCAGGGTGGCATCTCCTGCAACAGCGACTCTCTGGCATACAGAACGCCAATACCGGTTGGTCCATAAAGTTTATGCCCGGAGAAAACATAAAAATCGCAATCCAGTGCCTGGACATCCACCTGATGATGCATCACCGCCTGCGCGCCATCCACCAACACTTTTGCGCCGTATTGATGCGCCAGCTCAATCATTTCCGATAACGGGTTCTCGGTACCCAACACGTTAGAAACGTGGGTAATCGCCAGCAGTTGCGTACGATCGTCAAACAGCGTCGGCAGCGTCTCCAGCTGCAACGTACCATCGGCATTGAGCGGAATAACGCGCAGCTCTGCCCCTACGCGGGCACACAGCATCTGCCAGGGCACAATATTGGCGTGGTGCTCCATTTCGCTGATGATAATGTTATCGCCCGCTCGCACATTGCTGCTGCCCCAGCTGTTCGCCACCAGATTGATGCCTTCCGTCGTACCACGAACAAACACCAGCTCTTCCGCTGAGCGGGCGTTAATAAACAACGAGGCAAGCTTGCGCACATTTTCCATTTTTTCCGTGGCCTGGGCGCTCAGCGTATGAATACCGCGGTGGACCGCCGCATAGCCGTGACGATAAAACTCGGCCTCGGCATCAATCACCTGATTGGGTTTTTGCGCGCTGGCAGCGCTGTCCAGATACGCCAACGGTAAACCGTTCACTTCACGCGTCAGGACCGGAAAGTCAGCCCGTACTTTTTCAATGGGAAATGTCATGCTGCGCCTCCCGGCAAGCGTTGGGCGATCCGCGCCAGTACCTGTTGTTTCAGCGTTTCATCGCCCAGGGCTTCCGTCAGCTCAGCGGCAAACGCATAGAGAATCATGTGTTGAGCATCCTGCTGGCCGATCCCTCGCGAACGCAGATAGAACATCTGCTCGTCGTCGATCCGTCCTACCGTCGCCCCGTGGCTGCATTTCACATCGTCGGCGTAAATTTCGAGCTGTGGCTTGGTATCCACCTCCGCCAGCTTTCCGAGCAACAAATTATTGTTGGTCATCTGACCGTCGGTTTTGATGGCGTGCTGGGCGACGTTGATCAGACCATTGAAGACCGCTCGTCCCTTATCGCTGACAATCGTTTTATGCAGCTGGCGACTGTTGCAATACCCTTTGTTGTGCTCAAGCCAGGTCCGTGTATCACAGACTTCATTTTTCACCGGCATCGCCAGACTGTTCAGCCGAAGCGTGGTGTTTTCACCGTTAAGCTGCGTACTGGTGTTATGGCGCAATACCGCATCACCAAGCAAGAAACTGTGGCTAACGGCAGTAGCATCCGCGCCCAATTGAATGTCATTATGCGCGAAGTGGTGACTAAACGGATTTTCGAACGCCAGTTTGATATGGCGCAAATGGGCGTTTGCCGCGACGTTCATCGTTAAGCGTGCGCCGGTGAAATGGCGACGCTCGCTGAGGCTGGCATAGTGTTCAATGACGGTGGCTTCTGCGCCTTCCGCTAGCTCCAGATGGTGGCGATAGTGCGCCGTATTCACCTCATCACCCGCCAGCCCCTGGGTTATGTGCAGCAGCAGCAGCGGTTTCGCGGGGCGCTGGTTACGCTTCACCTGAATGTGCGTTACGCTACGGGACAGGCTTTCGGTAAGGTGCAAAAACACTTCCGGTTGGATAGCCGCTGGCAGCGCCTGGCGCGCATCGTCAATGGTAATGTCAAAACCGCTACCGTCTGTACTGTCGCTGAGCGTCGGAGAGAATTGCCCGTCAACAAACACCAGTCGTACAGCATCAATTGTCGGCGACAACGCTGCACATTGGGCTGACGTTATCTCAGCGACATGACTGACAAACTGGCTGTTGGTTAATCCCTCCAGCGGCGTGTATTTCCAGTCCTCATGCTTCCGCGTTGGCAGCCCCAGACGCAGCATCTGTTGCAAGTGCTGCTGCGCATGGTGTGAGCGTGTCTCCCCTTGCGTCTCAAACAGATGATGCCACTGTTGCAGCACGTTACTGCTGTTCGCTAAGCCAGCCATAACCTTGCTCCTCCAGTTGTTTGACCAGCGTAAAATCGCCGGACTTCACAATTCGCCCCTGGTAGAGAACGTGAACAAAATCGGGTTTGATATAGTCCAGGATGCGCTGATAGTGAGTGACGATAATGAATGAGCGTTTCCCGTCACGCAGCGAGTTCACGCCATCCGCAACGATTTTCAGCGCATCAATATCCAGCCCGGAGTCTGACTCATCAAGAATGCACAACTGAGGCTCCAGCACGGCCATTTGCAGAATGTCATTACGTTTTTTCTCACCGCCGGAGAAACCGACGTTTACCGAGCGCGTGAGCAAATCCTCCGGCATCTTCAGCAGCGCTATTTTCTCTTCCATCAGATCCTGGAAGTCGAATCGATCCAGCGACTCTTCGCCACGGTAACTTCGCACCGCATTCAGCGCCGTTTGCAGGAAAAACTGGTTACTGACGCCAGGGATTTCCACCGGATACTGGAATGCCATAAAGATCCCTTCACCGGCCCGGTCTTCCGGCGACAGTTCCAGTAAATCTTTGCCGTTGAACTCTACCGTCCCGCCAGTGACGTCGTAGTCTTCCCGCCCAGCAAGAGTTGCAGAAAGCGTACTTTTCCCCGAACCGTTTGGTCCCATAATGGCGTGAACTTCTCCGGGGCGAACCTCAAGGCTCAACCCACGCAGGATCGCCTTATCTTCCACACTGACCTGTAAATCTTTGATGCTTAACATGTGCTTTCCTTAAAATTTAACCGACGCTGTGCTCAAGACTTATGGCGAGAAGTTTTTGCGCTTCCACGGCAAACTCCAGCGGCAGTTCAGAGAACACGTCTTTACAGAAACCATTCACGATCATCGAAATGGCATCCTCTTCACTGATGCCGCGCTGCAGGCAGTAAAACAACTGGTCTTCACCAATACGCGACGTGGTGGCTTCATGTTCAAGCTGGGCGCTATTGTTACGACACTCCACATACGGGAAGGTGTGTGCCCCACAATCCGCACCGATCAACATCGAGTCGCATTGGGTATAGTTGCGGGCATTAGTAGCGGTCGGCATGATTTTCACTAAGCCGCGATAACTGTTCTGACTGTGTCCGGCGGAGATCCCTTTCGAGATAATGGTCGATTTGGTGTTTTTGCCAATGTGGATCATTTTGGTGCCGGTATCGGCCTGCTGATGTCCACTGGTCAGCGCGACGGAGTAGAATTCGCCGATCGAGTTGTCGCCACGCAAAATGCAGCTTGGGTATTTCCAGGTAATGGCCGAGCCGGTTTCCGACTGCGTCCACGACATTTTGCTGTTTTCGCCTTCGCAGAGTGCGCGCTTGGTGACGAAATTCAAAATACCGCCCGTATTGCCATCGCCGGGAAACCAGTTTTGCACCGTGGAGTATTTCACTTCGGCATCTTTGTGGATAATGACTTCCACCACCGCCGCGTGTAGTTGGTAACTGTCGCGCACCGGGGCTGAACAGCCTTCGATATAGCTGACGTAGCTGCCCTCATCCGCAACCAGAATGGTGCGTTCAAACTGCCCGGTTTTTTCCGCATTGATACGGAAATAGGTCGACAGCTCCATTGGGCAACGTACGCCTTTCGGTACATAAATAAACGTGCCGTCAGATGCCACCGCCGCATTCAGCGCGGCAAAGAAATTGTCATTGCCGGGGACAACCGTGCCCAGGTACTGTTTTACCAGCTCAGGATGATCGTGAATGGCCTCACCGAACGAACAGAAAATAATGCCCTGTTCCGCCAGTTTGTCGCGATAGGTGGTCGCTACCGATACCGAGTCGAAAATGGCATCAACCGCAACTTCTTTGCCTTCACGTACCGGCACGCCAAGCTGTTCGAATGCGTCCTCAACCTCTTTGCTTAAAA
The DNA here is from genome assembly GCF_030332375.1 of Citrobacter sp. Cpo148. Taxonomy (NCBI): domain Bacteria; kingdom Pseudomonadati; phylum Pseudomonadota; class Gammaproteobacteria; order Enterobacterales; family Enterobacteriaceae; genus Citrobacter; species Citrobacter sp. Cpo148. The sequence continues at coordinate 175,359 of NZ_JAOWHY010000043.1, read as the reverse complement.
ATGCATTCGCGCCCGTTTGCTGTACCGCTCCCGGTTCAGACGCACAGGTTTCATCGCAGTTACCGCAGGAAGGTGCGGAGTAATAGCTGTACTCCTGATAATTCAGTTTGTCGTAATGCGCTTTAAGCCAGTGTGGTTCTTCCATGGTCAGCCACGCTTTAAAGGCATTCAGGCGAAATTCCAGCATCCAGTCGGGTTCATTTCGTTTTGCCGAAATCGCGCGCACGACATCTTCATTGATCCCTTTTGCCAGCTCATCGGTTTGCAGTTGGGTGAAGAAGCCCTCTTTGTAATTAAGGTGCCCGCCAGCCCAGGTGTTGACATCGTCAGTTGCTTCAGTATTACGAGACATAGTACCGCCTATACCCCAAAACTTTCGCCACAGCCGCATTCGTTCTGGGCTTTCGGGTTATGAAATTTAAATAACTGGTTTAATCCTTCGCGAACGAAATCGACTTCTGTGCCGTCAATGAACGGCATCGCCTGCAACGGCACATAAAGTCTGGCGCCCTCCGTTTCAAACAGCAGATCGTCTTTTTCGGGTTGGCGGACGGTATCCAGCACGTAACCGAATCCCGCGCACCCTGTTTGCTTCACACCTAAACGCACACCCAACATGTCAGGTTGCTTTGCCACCAGTTCACGGATATGCGCCGCAGCCGCTGGCGTTAACGTCAGTCCACGCCAGGCAAAATCTTCCGGGTTAAATGTTCCTGAATGCAATTCCATAGAGTTACCTCGAGTCACTAGCTTTTAAGCTATAACACCATGTTAGTGATAATGATTATCACTTCAACCCCTCAACAGCAGGGGCATTCGGGTTAATCGCCCTTTCTGACTACTTTTACTAAGCATAGACCCTGCAGCGAGGGTTTACAGGGATGGATTATTTTGTTCAATGCATTGATTAATAATGGATTATGAAAATCCAATCGTTCAGTCAGGTCAAATGACAAAAGATGTATAGAAAATGTCTATTTAAAGGATAGGTGGGGATGAAGGTAGGGAAAAACAATTCAAATAATAAACAAACAACGAAAAACCCTTAAGTCTGCTTGCTGGCAGGCTTAAGGGTTCCGGCCCCATCCGGCGCTTATCTCCGGCACTCATATTGGCTTAGCTCTTGAAGGGGCGATAAGAAGAATCTCATACACCGATTAGTTTTTTTTAACACTAATTGCGGTTTGACTATTTTATAAACGCGTTCAATCACATATTTAACGCTGCCTCACTGAGCGTGTCCAGCAGCAGGCGTAGCCCTGCGGGTTGATGTTCACGTGAAAGGTACAAACCATAAATCGGCAGGCATTTAGGTTGAAGTTCTGGCAGTAATCGAATTAGCTTTCCCTGTTCCAGCCCTTCCTGCGCCTCCAGCTCTGGCACCAACGCGATCCCCATTCCGGCCACCGCCGACTCGCAGAGCAGCGAAGAGATCCCTGCACTCAAATTCCCTTTGATTGCAACGGAGACAGGCTGCCCCTGTGGATCCAAAAAGTGCCAGGATTGTCCGGCAAAACCGCTGTAGTACAGGCAATTGTGCCGTGTGAGATCGTCGATTGTCTCAGGCGTGCCATGTTGATGCAGATAATCTGCAGACGCGCAAAGCACCGATTTACAGTCGCCCAACCGACGGGCAATAGTCCCTGGCTCTGGATTATCCGTTATGCGGATCGCCACATCGATGCGTTCCCCCACAAGGCTTACCGGTTGATTATTGATCTCCACCTCAATACGTAATTGCGGATATTGCGCCATAAACGTCGGCAGAACCGGAGCAAGAATATGCATCGCGGTAAAATGGGCGCAGGCTACACGTAGCGTGCCGGAGGGAATTTGCGCGGCACTGGCGGCACCAATATCCAGCGAAAGTTGCGCCAGAGAACGTGTTTTCACTAATGCATCTTCACCCGCTGGCGTGATCGTCAAGCGACGCGATGAGCGATGGATAAGCCTTGCGCCTGCCCATTTTTCCATCTCGTCGAGATAACGACTGACCATCGGACGGGAAAGCCCCAACGCACGCGCGGCTGCGCTCAGGCTACCCAAATCACAGATATGGTTGAATACCGTTGCCGCCATCACTCTGTCCATTGTTCCCATCCGATCGTTTTATGAAACTCAGCATGTCCTAATGAGGGAATTCTAACAGATCCGAATATCCTTAAAATACGGGAACTATCAAAAGACAATTTCCTGCACAAGGTTACCTGGTATGAAAGTTAAAACTCTGGCCCTGCTGTTACCTCTGTTTGCGTCTTCAGCTTTCGCCGCTCCGCTACAGCTGGACGTCTATAATCCACAGGATAAGGCTATTTTCCCGGTTTCTTCGACGCTGGTGTCTGGCCCAAAAGAGGCGATTTTGTTTGACGCCCAGTTCAGTACCAAAGATGGCGAACAACTGGTGCAAATGATTCGAGCCAGCGGTAAAACGCTGAAGGCTATTGTGATCACCTCCGGCGATCCGGATTTCTATTTTGGTTTGCAGCCCATCGTTGAGGCCTTCCCACAGGTAAAAGTCCTGGCAACGCCGCAGGTGGTAGACCATATCCGCGCCACCAAAGAGGCCAAGCTGCAGTTCTGGGGCCCGCAAATGAAGGACGGCGCACCAACATCGCTCACCGTTCCGCAGGCGACTACGCAAACGCAGTTCACGGTTGATGACGAAACGCTGGAACTGCGTCACGCCAACGATTATGCAGCGTATATCTGGATCCCGGCGAATCGAGCCATTATTGGCGGCACAGGCGTGGCTTCAGGTATTCACGTCTGGACGGCGGACACACAGTCTGAACAACAACGTAGTGCATGGCGTAGCGTACTGAGCGAAATGCAGGGCTTACAGCCCACTCAGGTGGTACCGGGTCATTACATTGGCGACCGCCCAACCGGTGATAAAGCTATTCGCTTCACCCAGGACTATTTGCAGTCGTTTGAGCAGGCGCTAGAGGCGAAAAAAGGATCGGGTTATGTGATTAAAACCATGACGGCAGCATGGCCAGGCCTTGCTGACGTAAGCTCGCTGGAACTAAGTGCAAAAGTTAACAGCGGCGAGATGAAGTGGTAATGAAGATTTAAGGCAAAAAATAACCCCGAACGCGTGTCGGGGTTTCGTTACGATAAGCATACCGGAATCAATGAACGCCCATGCGCCAGGCAAAATAGATCTCTTCTTTCAGTTCAGTGGAAGAGAGCGCCAACAGATCTGCAAACTCCAGCTCAAGCTGTTTCAGCCTTTTCAGGTACTGAGCCGGTGAAAGATCGGTTTTATCACGACGTAAAAATTCTATTGCCAGTTGGGCAGGGTCTAATTGGGTAGACATATCATCCTCGCTTGTGTTCAAAACCTGCACAGTATAACACCATTCCCTGTGCAGATAATGACCAAAAGCAATATGCATCACAAAATTGCGGTCGTCAGACGCGACGTGCAGCACAATCGACCCTGCTCATCGAAGATTTCTATTTGCCACACCTGGTGACGAGAACCTGTATGTAACGCGCGACATACGCCCCTGACGAGCCCTTCCCGTGCAGAACGGATATGGTTGGCGTTGATCTCCAGGCCCACCACTTTCTGCTCACCCTGAGTACACAAGTAGCCAGCTACCGAACCAATGCTTTCCGCCAGCACCACGGATGCGCCGCCGTGTAACAACCCAAAGGGTTGTTTGGTGCGATGGTCCACCGGCATCGTAGCTTCCAGCGTATCGTCGCCAATGTGCACAAAACGAATATCGAGCAACCCAACCATATTTCCTTCACCCATGGCATTAAGCGCCTCGAGTGTGACTTCACGTTTCCAGATCATCCTATAATCTCCAGCAGTGCCTGTAATGGGTGGCGAACGCCCGTACCTTCAACGCGTTTAACCTGGCTGCGACAGGAGTACCCTGTAGCCAGACAACGGTTACGTGGCAATCGTTGCATTGCCTGGTGCCATGATAACTCATAGATACCCAATGAGTTTTGGTGATTCTTCACTTCGTGACCGTAAGTGCCAGCCATACCACAGCACCCCACGCTGACGTTCTCCAGCTTTGCGCCAAAGCGAGCAAAAATAGCCGCCCATTGTGCAGGCGCGCCCGGTAAAGCCGTCACTTCGGTACAGTGGCCAAAGAAGTACCACGGTTCACCGCCAACAGCGACTGACTGCTGTGTTTCCACAGCTTTTGATAACCATTCGTTGGCCAGCAGTACATGGAAATCACCCCGCTGTTCTCCCAGCACCAGCTTGTATTCATCGCGATAACAAAGCACCAGCGCCGGATCAACACCCACCATCGGAATATTCAGCTTCGCTACCCGGTTAAGAAACTCGGATGTCTTTTTCGCCGTTTTGGCAAAACGGTTTAAAAAGCCTTTAATGTGCTGCGCCTTGCCATTTGGCGAAAACGGCAGCAGTACCGGCTGCATACCCAGTTTTTCTACCAGACGTATAAAATCAGCCACCACCTGCGCATCGTAATAGCTGGTGAACGGATCCTGTACCACCAGCACCGTGCGGGCTTTTTGCTCGAGGCTGAGTAATTCGAGCTGTTCAAGCGTCATGTTGGCAGAACGATGCCCCACCAGTTGGCGTTGCAGCGACGGCGCAGACAATAGCGGTAAATCAACCATTCCAATGTGCTTTTTAGCCAGATTTCGCACCAGCGGCTGATTGATGAAGAAGTTAAACGTTTTAGGCGCCCGCGCCATTAGCGGTGCATAGCTCTCAACGGTCGCCACCATATGATCGCGCAACGGGCGCAGATAACGCGTGTGGTACAGTTGCAGGAAGCGTGAGCGGAACTCCGGCACATCAATTTTAATCGGACACTGTGTGGAACAGGCTTTACACGCCAGGCAACCTGACATCGCCTCTTTTACTTCGTGCGAGAAATCGTATTCACCCTTGCGTGCATGCCAGCTGTTGCGGGTACGGGTAATCAGCGTGCGTAAACTGGCGCGTTTTTCCGGTAGTTCTTTTTCCAGTTGCACAGGATCGATCCCGTGATCGGCCAACAGACGCAGCCATTCACGTACCAGTGTAGCTCGCCCTTTCGGAGAATGGATACGGTTAAGGCTGATTTTCATCGACGGACACATGGGGCTTTTCGCATCGAAGTTAAAGCATAACCCGTTGCCATTACACTCCATTGCCCCACGCCACTCCTGGCGTACGGCCAGCGGGATTTGACGGTCATACGTTCCGCGTTTCACCGCATCCACTTTCATCATCGGCGCATCAACGTCCTCCGGTGGACAGATTTTGCCAGGGTTGAGCCGGTTTTGCGGATCAAACACCGATTTCACTTTGCGCAGTTCACGATACAGTTCATCACCGAAAAACGCCGGACTGTATTCCGCACGAAAACCTTTCCCGTGCTCACCCCACAACAAACCGCCATATTTTGCCGTCAGCGCGACGACATCATCAGAAATGCGTTTCATCAGCACTTCCTGCTGCGGGTCGCACATATCTAAAGCCGGCCTGACGTGCAGCACGCCAGCATCCACGTGGCCGAACATGCCGTAACTCAGACCATGGCTGTCGAGCAGCGCGCGAAACTCGGCAATATAGTCAGCCAGATGCTCCGGAGGAACGCAGGTATCCTCGGCGAACGGAATTGGCTTCGCAGAACCTTTTGCATTGCCCAGCAGACCGACAGCCTTTTTGCGCATGGCGTAAATTCGTTCGACGCCCGCCAGTTCAGTACATAGCTGCCAGCCAATAACGCCCGCTTCCTGACGAGCGATTAACCCATCCAGGCGTTCGCAGAGTGCGCTGACCTGCGAATTAATCAAGGTTTCATCGTCACCGGCAAACTCGACAATATTCAGGCCCAGCATCTCTTTATCCGCTACATCGGTAATCAGTTCGCTTACCGAGTGCCAGACGATGTCTTCACGCGCCAGATTGAGTACTTTGGAGTCGACGGTTTCTACCGACAATGCGCGCGCTTCCACCATCACCGGCGCGTTACGCAACGCCGAATCAAACGAATCGTACTTAACGTTAACCAACTGTCTGACTTTCGGCAGTGGCGTGATATCAAGGCGGGCTTCGGTGATAAACGCCAGCGTACCTTCAGAGCCGGTAAGAATGCGGGTTAAATCAAATTCGGTCATCTCATCGTTAAAGACGTGCCGCAGATCGTAACCCGTCAGGAAGCGATTAAGTTTCGGGAATTTATCCATGATCAGCTGTCGGTTATCGCGACAACGCTCATAAACGGTCTTATAGATACGGCCAATCGTGGTATTGCTGTTACCCAACGTTTGGGCAAGCTCGACCGGCATGGGCTGGGTATCCAGAATATCACCGCCCATCAGCACCGCACGGATGCCCAACACATGATCGGAAGTTTTACCGTAAACCAACGATCCTTGCCCGGACGCATCGGTGTTGATCATCCCGCCGAGCGTTGCCCGGTTACTGGTGGATAATTCCGGGGCAAAGAAATAGCCATATGGCTTCAGAAACTGGTTAAGCTGGTCTTTTATCACCCCGGCTTCTACCCGCACCCAACCTTCTTGCGGGTTGATTTCAATAATGCGGCTCATATAGCGGGACATATCAACAATAATGCCCTGGTTCAGCGCCTGACCGTTAGTCCCGGTGCCGCCGCCGCGCGGGGTAAAAATCAACGAAGAGAATAGCGGTTCTGCCGCCAGACGGGCGATTAGCGCCACATCTGCGGTTGAACGAGGGAAAACGACAGCATCAGGAAGCAGCTGATAAATACTGTTATCCGTCGACATTGTCAGACGATCGGCATAGCTCGTTGCCGTATCACCCGTGAATCCTTGCTGCTCCAGCGCCTGCAAAAAATTGAGCACCAGTTGAACGACACCTGGCGCCTGAGAAATTTGTGGAATCATTATAGTGACCCTTTCCTGCGGTCTGTGTTGTGAATTTAATCGTTTGCGTGTTGCTTTGTTTGTTGTATCACATTTTTTTCTAATACGCTCAGCAGATTTACAGGCAGAATCCGCCTGTTCAAAACCGCTGAAATTGCTCATCATTATAGAGTGTGATTAACGTGTTCACGTCGCGTCAACGTTCTGGCGCAAAGACAAAGGTGAAAAGTATTTATGGTAAATTTCCGTCAGCCCAGGGATATTGCACAAGTGCTGCTATCGGTGCTGTTTTTAGCCATCCTGATTGTGGCCTGTCTCTGGATTGTGCAACCCTTTATCCTCGGTTTTGCCTGGGCAGGCACGATTGTCATTGCGACCTGGCCTATCCTGCTACGCTTACAAAAATTGCTCTGGGGACGTCGTTCACTTGCCGTACTGGTGATGACACTGTTGTTAGTGCTGTTGTTCATCATCCCTATCGCGCTGCTGGTTAACAGTATCGTCGATGGCAGCGGGCCGCTGATCCATGCCGTAACCGCAGGTGATATGACGCTACCGGATCTGGCATGGTTGAACAGCATTCCACTGGTGGGTGCCAAGATGTATGGCGCATGGCACAGTTTACTGGATATGGGCGGCTCGGCCATTATGGCCAAAGTTCGTCCTTATATCGGTACCACCACCACCTGGTTTGTCGGTCAGGCCGCGCATATCGGCCGCTTTATGATGCACTGTGGTCTGATGCTGCTGTTCAGTGCCCTATTGTACTGGCGCGGTGAACAGGTCGCATTAGGTATTCGTCACTTCGCCTGCCGTCTTGCCTCTAAACGTGGCGATGCTGCCATTCTGCTGGCCGCGCAAGCCATTCGCGCCGTCGCATTGGGCGTTGTGGTCACCGCTCTGGTGCAGGCAGTGCTCGGGGGTATTGGTCTGGCGGTAACCGGCGTGCCTTACGCCACGCTGCTGGCGGTATTGATGATACTGTCTTGTCTGGTGCAACTGGGGCCGTTGCCAGTGCTGATTCCGGCCATTATCTGGCTATACTGGACGGGGGATTCCACCTGGGGCACAGTGCTGCTGGTGTGGAGCGGCGTGGTCGGAACACTGGATAACGTAATTCGACCAATGCTGATTCGTATGGGGGCTGATTTGCCACTGATCCTGATTCTCTCCGGGGTCATCGGCGGACTGATTGCCTTCGGCATGATTGGTCTGTTTATCGGTCCAGTAGTGCTGGCCGTTTCCTGGCGTCTGTTCTCCGCCTGGGTAAACGAAGCCCCTGCGCCAGGTACCAATCCGGATGAAATCCTCGAAGAAATTGCTGAAATCGAACGCAATAAGTAATCCAACATCAGGCGGCAGCGCCGCCTGATTGTTTAACAATACTAATCAATCCACCCTCTTGCGGGATTAGACCCAACCTCGTCCTTCTTTAAATAATCATTTGTGTCGCAAATTCTTTACAGTTTTTAAACTATTGAGATGAATCTGATCGACGTAAAAAATCACTATGCCTACTATTAGCTCATGGCTTTAGATCAACACATTGATTTATAAGCATGGAAATCCCCTGAGTGAAACAACGAATTGCTGTGTGTAGTCTTTGCCCAACTCCCACGTTGGGCTTTTTTTTGTCCTTCGCACGCCACTCCACCAACCTTAACGCACCAACACATTATCTTCCCCGTCAAGGAACAAATAATATTGCACAAAATACTGTGACTCTCTTCAAGCAGAAATATCCACAGCAATGTTATTACTATTCCACCGTCTTTTATGAAGAGACCAAATAATGAACGCATTAGAACTACAGGCGATCCGCCATATTTTTGCTATGACGGTGGAAGAAAGCGCCAGGTATATCGCGCGCGATAACAATGTTGCCGCCTGGCAGCAATGGGAAAAGGGTGAAAGAGAAATTCCAGAAGACATCATCCGCATTTGTTCAGAAATGAAAGCAAGGAGGAAGTTAAGAATTAATGCAATTATCGACAAAATAAATAATCGTATCGGTAATAACACCATGCGTTTTTTCCCCGATCTGAACGCTTTTCAGGCGGTTTATCACCACGATAGTTTTCTCGACTGGAAAATCTATCAGTCGGCTGCTGTTGAACTCTATGCTCATGATCTCGAGCGTATGTGTTAAGAGATTGCATCGCCAAACCTATTTAGCCTCTTCGCTGAGTAACACATTATGAAAAACACCTATTTCTCCACTGCGATAGGGCTGTACCTAAATTACCTGGTGCACGGCATGGGGGTCATTCTGATGAGCCTCAATATGTCTTCGCTGGAACAACAGTGGCAAACCAATGCTGCGGGCGTCTCGATTGTTATTTCCTCACTCGGTATCGGCCGCTTAAGCGTTTTATTAGTGGCAGGGATGCTTTCCGATCGCTACGGTCGCAGACCATTTATTATCCTTGGTATGACCTGCTACATGATTTTCTTTATTGGCATCATCAATACTCACAGTATTTTTCTTGCCTATGCTTTTGGTTTTTTAGCAGGAATGGCAAACAGTTTTCTCGATGCCGGAACCTATCCCAGCCTGATGGAGGCATTCCCCCGTTCCCCCAGCACAGCCAATATTTTGATAAAAGCCTTCGTCTCCAGCGGTCAGTTCCTGCTGCCGATGATCATCAGCCTGCTGGTGTGGAGCGAACTTTGGTTTGGCTGGTCCTTCCTGCTGGCGGCTGCCGTTATGATACTCAACGGCGTGTTTTTGTTTCGCTGTCGGTTTCCGCCACATCCCGGGCCTCATACCGTCATCCGGGCACAACCTGCTGAACGAGAAACCGCACAACCTGAACATCGTTGCTCCCTGCTCGACCTTGCCAGTTACACCCTATACGGCTACATCGCAATGGCAACATTTTACCTGGTAAGCCAGTGGCTGGCGCAATACGGACAGTTTGTCGCAGGAATGTCCTATACGTTATCTATCAAACTGTTAAGCATTTATACCTGCGGCTCTCTACTGTGCGTGCTGATCACCGCCCCGCTGGCGCGAAAAGCAGAACGCGCGACATCGATGCTGATGCTGTATACGTTTATCTCATTTGCCGTACTGTTGATGGTTTGTCTGCATCCGACACCCTACGTGGTCATTATCTTTGCGTTTGTCATCGGTTTTTCTTCCGCTGGGGGCGTAGTGCAAATCGGTTTAACGCTCATGGCCGCACGCTTTCCGCATGCGAAGGGCAAAGCGACCGGGATTTACTACAGCGCGGGCAGCATTGCGACCTTCACCATTCCATTGATAACAGCAAAACTCTCAGAAACCAGTATTGCTCACATCATGTGGTTTGATACTGGTATAGCCGCTGTTGGTTTCCTGTTGGCGTTGTTTATTGGTTATCGCAGCCACATCGCGTCAAAGCATCAGCTAAAAATGATACAAGCCGTAGAATAGCGTGGATGCAATATTGTTCCCCCCTTCTGCAAAATAATTGGCATATGTTTTAAAACATCAACAAAACACCGGCTGGCAGAGTTCAATTTCACAGTGTGTTATGCAATATACCTGGTAACTTAAACGCCATGCTATGTAGGCTCTGTGGCTGCTGCCCGGTATATTAATTACAAGGTCGCCGCAATTTAAACAATATCGACGAGCACAGAACAATTTTAAAATCCGCAAGGAGTTGTGAAAATGTCTCAAAGCAAGACCTTTAATACGCCATTTCTTTTGGCGATAACCTGTATTTATTTAAGTTATTTCCTACACGGCATTAGCGTCATTACACTGGCGCAAAATATGACCTCTCTTGCAGAAAAGTTTTCCACCGACAATGCAGGAGTTGCCTATTTAATTTCAGGCATTGGTCTGGGGCGACTAGTGAGCATCTTATTCTTTGGCGTGCTCTCAGATAAATTTGGTCGTCGGGCTATCATTCTGTTAGGGGCTATTCTTTATATACTGTTCTTCTTCGGTATTCCCGCCAGCCCTAATCTGATGATTGCCTTTATTCTGGCCGTTTGCGTTGGCGTGGCAAACTCGGCACTGGATACCGGTGGGTATCCGGCGTTAATGGAATGCTTCCCTAAAGCCTCTGGCTCAGCCGTTATCCTGGTGAAAGCTATGGTCTCGTTTGGGCAGATGATCTACCCCATCGTCGTCAGCACCATGCTGCTCAACCATATCTGGTACGGTTATGCGGTCATTATCCCAGGTGCGTTGTTTGTAGTCATTACCCTGATGCTGCTAAAAAGTCGTTTCCCCAGCCAGATGGTGGATGCCGGCATCGCGAAAGATCTGCCACAGATGAACAGTAAACCGTTGGTCTGGCTGGAAGGTGTGGCATCCGTCATGTTTGGTGTTGCTGCCTTTTCGACTTTTTACGTCATCGTGGTCTGGATGCCGAAATATGCGATGGCCTTTGCCGGTATGGCAGAATCCGACGCACTGAAAACAATCTCTTACTACAGTATGGGGTCGTTGGTCTGCGTATTTATCTTTGCCGCACTGTTGAAAAAATGGGTACGACCTATTTGGGCAAACGTATTTAACGCCGGACTGGCAACCATCACCGCAGCCGTGATCTATTTATACCCATCTCCGCTGGTATGTAACGCCGGTTCATTTCTCATTGGATTCTCTGCCGCTGGCGGTATTTTACAGCTCGGTGTATCGGTGATGTCAGAGTTCTTTCCCAAGAGCAAGGCCAAAGTCACCAGTATTTATATGATGATGGGTGGCGTAGCCAACTTTATTATCCCATTAATCACCGGATACCTCTCTAACATTGGTCTGCAATACATTATTTTGCTGGACCTTGCATTTGCTCTGTTGGCTTTTGTCACCGCCATCATCGTCTTTATTCGTTACTACCGCGTATTTGATATCCCCAAAAATGATGTGCGGTTGGGCGAGCGTTATTTTCAATAAATTGTTTAGAAGGAGTATCAAATGGACGTAACTGCTAAATATGAACTGATTGGTTTGATGGCTTACCCTATCAGACACAGTCTGTCGCCTGAAATGCAAAATAAGGCATTAGAAAAAGCGGGATTGCCATTCACTTACATGGCATTTGAAGTTGATAACTCAACGTTTGCTAATGCCATTGCCGGGCTGAAGGCCTTAAAGATGCGGGGTACCGGGGTCTCAATGCCCAACAAGCAGCTGGCATGTGAGTATGTTGATGAATTAACACCCGCAGCCAAGTTGGTCGGCGCAATTAACACTATCGTCAATGATGATGGTTACCTGCGCGGTTACAATACCGATGGCACGGGCCATATTCGTGCAATTAAGGAAAGTGGTTTCGATATCAAAGGTAAAACCATGGTACTGTTGGGCGCAGGCGGTGCGTCGACGGCTATTGGTGCACAGGCAGCGATTGAAGGCATCAAAGAAATTAAACTCTTTAACCGCCAGGATGAGTTTTTTGCCAAAGCGCAGGAGTTTGCCAAACGCGTCAATGAAAACACCGACTGCGTGGTCACCGTTATCGATCTCGCCGATCGCCAGGCTTTTGCTGACGCACTTGCCAGCGCAGATATTTTGACCAACGGCACTAAAGTCGGCATGAAGCCGCTGGAAAATGAATCTCTCGTGACCGACGCTTCCCTGCTGCGTCCGGAACTGCTGGTAACCGAATGCGTCTACAACCCGCATATGACCAAATTATTGCAGCAGGCACAAAGTGCTGGTTGCAAAACAATTGATGGTTACGGCATGTTGTTGTGGCAAGGGGCTGAACAGTTCAAGCTCTGGACCGGGAAAGATTTCCCACTGGAGTATGTGAAACAGGTTATGGGTTTTGCCGCCTGACGGGCAAGCATTTGTACAATAGTTAAAGGGTAATCAATGAAAACCGTAACCGTAAAAAAACTCGTTATTGGCGAGGGTGCACCGAAGATCATTGTCTCGCTGATGGGTAAAGACATCGCAACGGTAAAAAACGAAGCGCTGGCCTATCGCGAAGCGGATTTCGACATTCTGGAATGGCGCGTAGACCATTTCACCGATGTCTCTTCCATTGAGGCGGTGCTGGAAGCTGCGCGCACCATCCGCGATGTGATGGCTGACAAACCACTGCTTTTCACCTTCCGTAGCGCCAAAGAAGGCGGTGAACAGGCTCTGTCTGTCGAGCACTATATTGCACTTAACCGCGCGGCGGTAGACAGCGGTCTGGTGGATATGATCGATCTGGAACTGTTTACCGGAGACGAACGGGTCAAAGCGACCGTCGAGCATGCGCACGCGAAAAATGTCTTTGTGATTATGTCCAATCACGATTTTCATAAGACACCAGCCGCAGAAGAGATTGTCCAGCGCCTGCGTAAAATGCAGGCGCTGGGCGCAGATATTCCGAAGATTGCCTTGATGCCGCAAAATAAAACGGATGTTCTGACGCTGCTTAGTGCCACGCTGGAAATGCAAGAACGCTATGCCGATCGCCCGATAATCACCATGTCGATGGCTAAAACAGGGGTGATTTCACGTCTGTCTGGTGAGGTTTTTGGTTCAGCGGCAACCTTTGGGGCAGTAAAAAAAGCCTCCGCACCAGGACAAATTTCGGTCACCGACCTGCGTACTGTATTGACAATATTGCATCAGGCTTAATTACAGATATATCCATATAAATATCAGTAATGCCCTACCCCAGATATTCGTCTAACCACGGATATCTGGCCGGTAATTAAGCGTTATTAAATAACTCACAATATTATTGTCGAATATAGCGACAGGTAGTCGCACGCATATAATCTGGAGTTCACATGAAATTTTCAAGGCCAAATCGTATAGATGGTCGGGTACCCGTATTATCCGCTGCAGATGCAGTCAATTATATTCCTGATGAAGCAACGCTTTGTGTATTAGGTGCAGGCGGAGGTATTCTCGAAGCAACAACATTAATTAATGCACTGGCTGAAAAATATAAAAACTCTCAGTCACCACGAAATTTAGCGTTGATTAGTCCTACAGGTCTGGGTGACCGTGCCGACCGGGGAATTAGCCCACTGGCACAGGAAGGTTTAGTCAAATGGGCATTATGCGGACACTGGGGACAATCACCGCGAATCTCCGATCTGGCTGAACAAAATAAAATTGCCGCCTATAACTATCCTCAGGGCGTATTAACCCAAACCCTGCGTGCATCGGCGGCTCACCAGCCGGGGATCCTTAGTGATATCGGCATCGGTACATTTGTTGACCCTCGCCAACAGGGCGGTAAGTTGAATGAAGTGACCACCGAAGATCTGATAAAATTGGTGGAAATTGATAACAAAGAGTACCTGTATTACAAAGCCATTGCGCCAAACATCGCCTTTATTCGCGCCACCACTTGCGACAGTGAAGGCTACGCCACCTTTGAAGATGAAGTGATGTATCTTGATGCGCTGGTGATTGCCCAGGCCGTACACAATAACGGTGGCATCGTTATGATGCAGGTGCAAAAGATGGTGAAGAAAGCCACGTTGCATCCGAAATCGGTGCGTATTCCCGGCTATCTGGTCGATATTGTGGTCATCGACCCCGACCAAACGCAACTGTATGGTGGCGCGCCGGTTAACCGCTTTATCTCTGGCGATTTTGTTCTCGATGACAGCCAACAGACTGCCCTGCCGCTCAATCAGCGTAAACTGGTGGCCAGACGCGCCCTGTTTGAAATGCGCAAAGGTGCGGTCGGCAACGTTGGCGTAGGCATTGCCGATGGCATTGGCCTCGTCGCGCGCGAAGAAGGCTGTGCTGACGATTTTATTCTGACAGTCGAAACGGGTCCGATTGGCGGCATCACCTCTCAAGGTATTGCTTTCGGCGCCAACGTCAACACCCGCGCCATTCTGGATATGACCTCCCAGTTTGACTTCTATCACGGTGGTGGACTGGACGTGTGCTATTTAAGTTTTGCCGAAGTCGATCGCCACGGCAACGTCGGCGTACACAAATTCAATGGCAAAATCATGGGTACCGGCGGTTTTATCGATATTAGCGCCACCTCCAAAAAAATTATTTTCTGCGGCACGTTAACTGCCGGAAGTCTGAAAACGGAAGTTGCCGATGGCAAGTTAAATATTGTGCAGGAAGGTCGGGTGAAAAAATTCGTCAACGAATTACCTGAAGTGACTTTCAGCGGAAAAATTGCTCTCGAACGTGGACTTGATGTGCGTTACATCACTGAACGCGCTGTATTTACGTTAAAAGCAGATGGTCTTCATTTAATCGAAATTGCACCGGGAGTCTCTTTACAGGAAGACATCCTGGACAAGATGGATTTCACGCCAATTATTTCGCCAAATCTGAAGCTGATGGACGAAAGATTATTTATCGATGCCTCGATGGGTTTTGTATTACCCGACGCCGCCAATTAAAAGGAGTACCCTGATGGACTTTTCTTTAACTGAAGAACAAGAACTGCTGCTTGCCAGTATTCGAGAACTGATTACCAGCAATTTCCCGGAAGAATATTTCCGTACCTGCGATCAGACGGCGACCTACCCGAAAGAGTTTATGCGTGCCCTGGCGGACAACGGTATTTCGATGCTGGGCGTTCCGGAAGAGTTTGGTGGCATCCCGGCGGATTACGTCACACAGATGCTGGCGCTGATGGAAGTTTCAAAATGCGGCGCACCCGCTTTTTTGATCACTAACGGTCAGTGCATTCACAGTATGCGTCGTTTTGGATCCGCTGAACAGTTGCGTAAGACCGCAGAAAGCACCATGGAAACGGGCGATCCAGCGTATGCGCTGGCATTAACCGAACCGGGAGCTGGCTCCGACAACAACAGCGCGACCACCAGCTACACTCGCAAAAACGGTAAGGTCTATCTCAACGGGCAGAAAACCTTTATCACCGGCGCGAAAGAGTATCCATATATGCTGGTACTGGCCCGCGATCCGGAGCCAAAAGATCCGAAAAAAGCTTTTACGCTATGGTGGGTCGATTCGAAGAAACCCGGCATTAAGGTTAATCCGCTGCACAAAATCGGCTGGCATATGCTCAGCACCTGCGAAGTTTATCTTGATGACGTTGAAGTGGATGAAAGCGATATGGTCGGAGAGGAAGGCATGGGTTTCCTCAACGTCATGTACAACTTCGAAATGGAACGTTTGATCAACGCTGCACGCAGTACCGGTTTTGCTGAATGCGCCTTCGAAGATGCCGCCCGTTACGCCAACCAGCGCATCGCATTCGGTAAGCCAATTGGTCACAATCAGATGATCCAGGAAAAACTGGCGCTGATGGCGATTAAAATCGATAACATGCGCAATATGGTGTTAAAAGTCGCCTGGCAGGCCGATCAGGAACAGTCTCTGCGCACCAGTGCAGCGCTGGCAAAACTGTATTGTGCACGTACTGCAATGGAAGTGATTGATGACGCCATTCAGATTATGGGTGGACTGGGTTACACCGACGAAGCACGCGTTTCCCGCTTCTGGCGTGATGTCCGCTGTGAACGCATTGGCGGTGGTACAGATGAAATCATGATTTACGTCGCGGGTCGCCAAATCCTGAAAGATTATCAGAATAAGTAAACAGTAATGCTTGCCGGATAGCGCAAATGCGTTATCCGGCACATGCCAGGTTAATCATATTTCTGGCATCAAACATTCCTGTTCTACAAGGTTATTTTTAAACTGCTTACGATAATCGCTGGGGGTACAACCCACATGCCGCTGAAAGAGTTTGGCAAAGTGATCGACATTTTCATACCCTACCCGCCAGGAAATTTCTGCCAACGAGGACTCCGTATTCGTCAGGGCAAATTTTGCCTCTGTCATTCGCCGCTGAATCACATAATTAATCGGCGAAATACGATACTCCTTAGTAAACTCATGACAGATATAGCTCACGCTGGCACGAAATTTCTTAGACAACTGTTCCAGCGTAATTTTCTCTCGAAAGTTGTTATTTAAATAAACCAACACATCTTTAATTAAGATATCTTTTTTAATATATCCCTGCTCAGAACGATAAGCATTTTTAAAGTTTTCGTAATATAAAACAGTTAATGCATAAGCGAAGGCGTCATAAGCGGAAGACGTCAGGTTATTCTTGCTCTGCGGGATCATAACACTCAGTTCATTAAAGATACTTTTAATAACCTCTTTGCCCTGGCTGACGCTAATAACCGGACACGAGTGCATCTGCAAGAGTTGGTTCTCCTGCCAGTCGTTGAAACGAAAGCCGTAGAGCGCACAGGTGTAAGTGGTTGCAGGTGCACTGCTATCGGAAGCAACCGCATGTAACCGCCCTTGTTCTATCACCACGATGTCACCTGCATGTGCGACATACAGCGAAGAGTCGATAATTAGTCTTGCGACACCCTTTTTTACATAGATAAGCTCTGTTTCATTGTCATGAACATGATGACCCGACTCCCAGTTAGGATCATCACTGATGACAAATCGCGAAAATCTCGGGGTTTTTCCCTGTTCAAAAAGGGTCTCCATGGCATTATCAAAACAGCGTTGATACATGACAACCTCCACCGAAAGGCAGTAATTTTGCGGATAATTAATATCGAAAAGTAAAAACGATGAAGACGTTATACAACGTTATTCTGTCCAGGCGAAACAAAATTATTTGCGTCGTCTGCAAGATGACACCTCCAACTTCAGCACGCTGCTCGCACAAATTGTTTTTATTTTAAAATAACAGGAAAGTGTAAATGTTATTAAGTCAGCAATAATAATTTACACACCAGAAACAAAGTGCATGCAGAAACGGATAAAAATATGATCCATTTCTCAAAAAAACGTCTCGATTTTATTTCCATATTTATCACTTTAACACCCGACGTCGTCTTTACGTTCATAAACTCAGCATTCCTAAAGTCCTTTTTTTTGCAAGATTGTTGGGAATGAAAACAGATTGCCCCGTCGAAAACAGTCTCCCTCTGCCGCACACTATTTTCAGTCAATTTTCCCTACTGTTGATGATGGCACTCCCCGTCATCATCAACACGAGAATCACTGGAGATGCCATGAAACTAATAACCTGCTTTAAGTTGGTGCCTGAAGAACAGGACATTGTTGTTACCCCAGAACGTTCGCTTAACTTTGACCGGGCCGATGCCAAAATCAGTCAGTTTGATTTGAATGCAATAGAGGCCGCGACGCAACTTAGTGCGGAAGGTGATGAAATTGTCGCCTTAACGGTTGGCGGCTCGCTACTGCAAAACTCCAAAGTGCGTAAAGACGTACTGTCCCGCGGGCCGGACAGTTTGTTTATGGTGCAGGATCCCCAACTGGAGCATTCATTACCGCGAGACACGGCTCAGGCGCTGGCCTGCGCGGCCAAAAACATTGAATTCGACCTGATGCTGTTCGGCGAAGGGTCTGGAGACATCTACGCCCAGCAGGTTGGCTTACTGGTTGGCGAACTCTTACAACTTCCGGTAATTAACGCCGTCAGCAACATCCAACGTAACGGCGATCGCATTGTGGTTGAACGTACGCTGGAAGACGAAGTTGAAGTGATTGAACTGTCGCTCCCCGCCGTGCTGTGCGTAACCTCGGATATCAATACGCCGCGTATTCCCTCGATGAAAGCCATTCTGGGCGCAGGTAAAAAACCAGTCACACCGTGGCAAGCCAGCGATATTGGCTGGACACCTGCCTCACCGTTAGCAGAACTGGTGAGCCTCACCGTTCCGCCACAAACAGAACGTAAGCACATCATTCTGGAAAATGACTCAGCAGAAGCCATCGCCGAGCTGGCTGAGCATCTGAAAAAAGCCCTGAACTAAGCCCAACGGAGAGAAATTATCATGAGTAAATTAGCTAACGTATGGGTGTTCAGCGATAACGTAGAACGCTATGCAGAATTAATGGCCGGCGCACGCCTGTGGGGTGAAAAGGTACACCTTATTGTACAAGGCAACGAACAGGCCAATCAGGTTAAACCTCTGGGTGCCGATGAGATTGTCGTGCTTGAAACAACGTCTGGTTTACAGCGTGTTGAAAATTTTGCCGAGACCATCGCCGCCCTGATACAAGAACATACCGGGCTATTGCTGATGCCAGCTACAAAACGCGCTAAATCCCTTGGTGCGCGGTTAAGTATTCAGCTCAATGCAGCGATGGTAAATGACGCCACGTCGGTAACGCTTGATGATGGCTCACTGTTCGCAGAACACCGTATGTACGGTGGCCTGGCATTCGGCAAAGAAAAAATCAAAACAACTCAGGCAATTATCACCCTTGCCCCAGGCGTACTTGAACCGGTAGAGGCTAATGCTTCACATACCTGCCCTGTTGTCTCTGCACCTTACATCGCACCACACCATGAAATTATGTGCCAGGAACGTCGCGCCAAATCCGTGAGCAGCGTGGATCTCAGCAAAGCCAAACGTGTGGTGGGTGTGGGCCGCGGCCTGGTTGCGCAAAACGATCTGGAGATGGTGCACCAGTTGGCATCTGTACTGGGTGCAGAAGTGGGTTGTTCACGACCGATTGCCGAAGGCGAAAACTGGATGGAACGCGAACGCTACATCGGCGTTTCTGGCGTGTTACTGAAATCGGACCTTTACCTCACCCTCGGCATTTCAGGACAAATTCAGCATATGGTTGGCGGTAACGGCGCGAAAGTCATTGTTGCCATCAACAAAGATAAGAAAGCCCCTATTTTCAATTACGCCGATTACGGACTGGTCGGCGACATCTACAAAGTCGTTCCGGCTCTTATCGAGCATCTCAGCCGCTAACCCCCACATTTAACGCACATATCCCGCTGCCCTCGCAGCGGGAAGGGAGCATAAAGCATGTCAGATGAAAAATTTGATGCCATTGTGGTCGGTGCTGGCGTGGCGGGTACGGTTGCAGGCTACGTGATGGCTCAGGCCGGACTGGACGTACTGGTCATCGAGCGCGGTAACAGTGCTGGTAGTAAAAATATGACCGGCGGAAGACTCTATGCACATAGTCTTGAGCGCATCATGCCGGGGTTCGCGCAGGAAGCGCCGCTCGAGCGTAAAGTCACCCGCGAAAAAATCTCCTTTCTGACCGAAGAAAGCGCCGTCACTCTCGATTTCCATCGTGAAAAAGCTGACGCACCAACGCAGGATTCGTATACCGTTTTGCGCAACAGACTTGACCCATGGCTAATGGATAAGGCGGAACAAGCTGGCGTGCAGTTCATCCCCGGCGTGCGCGTCGATGCCCTGATCCGCGAAGGTAATAAGGTTACCGGAGTTCAGGCCGGTGACGATATCCTGGAAGCCAATATTGTCATCCTTGCCGATGGCGTCAACTCTATGCTGGGGCGTTCTCTGGGGATGGTTCCGCCCTCTTCTGCACATCACTATGCCGTTGGCGTAAAAGAGCTGATCGGCTTACCTCCAGCGGTCATTGCAGATCGCTTCAATCTTTCAGGTAATGAAGGCGCGGCCTGGCTGTTTGCAGGCTCACCGTCTGATGGGTTGATGGGAGGCGGATTTTTGTATACCAACCAGGACTCCATCTCTCTGGGTCTGGTGTGTGGTCTGGGGGATATTGCCCATGCCACAAAAAGCATTCCACAAATGCTGGAAGACTTTAAGCGACATCCAACTATTCGGCCATTGATTGCCGGTGGAGAACTACTGGAATATTCCGCGCATATGGTGCCGGAAGGCGGTCTGGCAATGGTTCCAAAGCTGGTCGATGACGGTGTGATGATCGTGGGCGATGCCGCCGGTTTCTGTTTGAACCTGGGTTTCACGGTGCGAGGTATGGATTTGGCCATCGCTTCGGCAGAAGCCGCTGCCCAAACAGCTATTGCAGCAAAAGAACGCCAGGATTTCTCTGCCAGCAGCCTGATGGACTACAAGCGCGCGCTCGAACAGGGCTGTGTGATGCGTGATTTACAGCATTTTCGCAAGATCCCGGCGTTAATGGAAAACCCACGGCTGTTCACCCAGTATCCGCGTATGGTGGCCGACATCATGAGCGATATGTTCACCGTGGACGGACGTCCAAATCAACCGGTTCGCAAGATGATTATGTCCCACGCAAAACAAATCGGGCTGATGAACTTACTGAAAGACGGTATCAAGGGGGCAACTGCACTATGAATCAGGACAATACCGTTAACGTTGACGTCAAACTGGGCGTCAATAAATTCAATGTCGATGAAGGCCACCCGCACATTATCCTGGCCGAACATCCAGACCTTAATGAATTTCGTAAGCTGCTGAAAGCCTGCCCCGCCGGGCTGTATAAGCAGGATGAGAGTGGAAACATTCATTTTGATTCTGCTGGTTGCCTGGAGTGCGGAACGTGTCGAGTACTGTGCGGCGACACGATCCTCGACCAATGGGAATATCCGGTCGGAACATTTGGCGTTGATTTTCGCTACGGCTAATGGATTTTGCCTGTAGTACACCGGATCGGCCACGCCGGCCATCCGGTCAGATGTATGCCGAAATCATCCAGGGAATAACTTCATGAGTATCACACTAACGTTTAACGCCGAACGCCGCGAAGTCTGGCGGCAACAGGGTTTATGGGGAGATGCTTCGCTTGGCGATTACTGGAACCAAACTGCCAGAGCCATGCCAGATAAAATCGCCGTGGTTGATAACCATGGCGCTTCATACACCTATGCTGCACTCGACAGCGCGGCCAGCAGTCTGGCAACCTGGTTTTTAGCTTGCGGTATTCAACCCGGCGATCGCATTGCCTTCCAGTTACCGGGCTGGTGCGAGTTTACGATTATCTACCTGGCCTGCCTGAAAACCGGGGCCGTTTCCGTACCGCTGCTGCCAGCGTGGCGTGAAGCAGAGCTGGTATGGGTGCTGAATAAGTGCAAAGCGAAGATTTTTTTCGCACCGACGCTGTTTAAACAGACCCGACCGGTTGATCTGATCCTCCCCTTACAAAACCAGTTGCCGCATCTGCAACAGATCGTTGCCGTGGATAAACTGGCTCCGGCAACTACCTCGCTGGCGCTCAGTCAACTGCTTTTAGCTCCGCCTTTAACCCAGACGATTAATGTTCACGCCGATGAACTGGCGGCGGTGTTGTTTACCTCCGGTACCGAGGGAATGCCAAAAGGCGTAATGCTGACCCACAACAACATCCTTGCCAGCGAGCGCGCCTATTGTGCCCGCCTCAATCTCACCTGGCAGGATGTGTTTTTGATGCCCGCACCACTGGGACACGCTACCGGTTTTCTGCATGGCGTTACTGCACCGTTTTTAATCGGCGCACGCAGCGTATTGTTAGATATTTTCACCCCAACCGCCTGTCTTGAACTGCTGGAGCAACAACGCTGTACCTGTGTGCTCGGCGCAACGCCCTTCGTCTACGACATGTTGTGTAGCATGGAAAAACGACCACGCGATCTCTCATCGCTACGCTTTTTCTTATGTGGGGGCACAACCATTCCACAGAAGATTGCCCGTGACTGCCAGCAGCTCGGCATAAAATTATTAAGCATTTATGGCTCGACAGAGAGTTCACCGCATGCGCTGGTCAATCTCGATGATTCGCTTTCTCGCATGATGAATACCGACGGATATGCTGCTGCAGGCGTCGAAATTAAAGTGGTCGACGAAGCACGCAATACGTTGCCCGCGGGGGTAGAAGGTGAAGAAGCTTCGCGTGGTCCCAATGTGTTTATGGGCTACCTCGATGAACCCGAACTCACCGCCCGCGCGCTGGATCAAGACGGCTGGTATTACAGCGGCGACTTATGCCGAATGGACGATGCGGGGTACATCAAAATCACCGGACGGAAAAAAGATATCATTGTCCGCGGAGGAGAAAACATCAGCAGCCGCGAAGTTGAGGATATTTTATTGCAGCATCCTCGCATTCACGATGCCTGTGTTGTCGCGATGCCGGACGAACGGTTAGGTGAAAGGTCGTGTGCTTACGTGGTTCTAAAACCTCCGCATCATTCGTTGTCGCTGGAATCAGTGGTGGCATTTTTTAACCGCAAGCGGGTGGCAAAGTACAAATGCCCTGAGCACATTGTGATCGTGGAGAAATTACCGCGCACGGCGTCAGGTAAAGTACAAAAATACCAGCTTCGTCAGGATATTATTCAGCGTTTGAGCGTGGAGAGTATTACAGGATAAAGCGCCGGATGGCGATGCTCACGCATCTTATCCGGCCTACGTTGAATAGGCCGGATAAGGCATGATATTACTTGTTCAGTTCAGCCAGACTCAGCCAGGTTTGTACGACGGTGTCCGGGTTCAGCGACAGACTGTCGATCCCCTCTTCCATCAGCCAGGCCGCGAAGTCTTCGTGGTCAGAAGGTCCCTGGCCGCAAATACCCACGTATTTGCCTTGTTTCTTGGCTGCACGAATCGCCATCGACAGCAGCGCTTTCACCGCGTCGTTACGCTCATCAAACAGTTCAGAAACCACACCAGAGTCACGATCCAGACCCAGCGCCAGCTGCGTCATGTCGTTTGAGCCGATGGAGAAGCCGTCGAAGTATTCGAGGAACTGCTCGGCCAGCAAGGCGTTAGACGGGATCTCACACATCATGATGATCTTCAGTCCGTTCTCGCCGCGTTTAAGCCCCTGGCGTGCCAGTTCTTCCACCACCGCTTTCGCCTGGGCAACGGTACGTACAAACGGTACCATCACTTCAACGTTAGTCAGGCCCATGTCGTTACGGACACGTTTTACTGCGTCGCATTCCAGCGCGAAGCAGTCGCGGAAGCTGTCGGCAACATAACGGCCCGCCCCACGGAAGCCCAGCATCGGGTTCTCTTCATGCGGTTCATAACGCTCACCGCCGACCAGGTTGGCATATTCGTTGGACTTAAAGTCAGACATACGCACGATGACGCGTTTTGGATAAAACGCCGCACCCAGCGTCGCGATCCCTTCCGTCAGACGACCGACATAGAATTCACGCGGAGAATCGAAACCTTTCATCATGGCGCGAATTTCATTTTGCAGCTCAGGCGTCTGGTCATCGAACTCCAGCAGCGCACGCGGGTGTACGCCAATCATGCGGTTGATGATAAATTCCAGACGCGCCAGGCCGACGCCTTCGTTTGGCAGACAGGCGAAGTCGAAAGCCCGGTCCGGGTTACCGACGTTCATCATCACCTTCAACGGCAGATCCGGCATGGTCTCTACGCTGGAACTCTTCACGCTAAAGTCGAGCATGTCAGCGTAAACATAACCGGTATCGCCTTCGGCACAGGAGACGGTTACCTTCTCACCATCTTTCATGCGCTCGGTCGCATCGCCACAGCCCACCACGGCCGGGATCCCCAGTTCACGGGCAATGATTGCCGCGTGACAGGTACGACCGCCACGGTTAGTGACAATTGCTGCCGCTTTCTTCATGATCGGTTCCCAGTCCGGGTCGGTCATGTCGGTAACCAGTACGTCGCCTGGTTCGATGCGGTTCATTTCGCTGATGTCATGAATGACTTTGACCGGACCCGCGCCAATGCGGTGGCCGATGGCGCGACCTTCAGCAATTATTTTACCCTGAGCATGCAGCGTATAACGCTCCATCACCTGACCGCGAGAGCGCACGGTTTCCGGACGCGCCTGAACAATGAACAGCTTGCCGGTATGGCCGTCTTTCGCCCATTCGATGTCCATTGGACGACCGTAGTGCTTCTCGATCTGCACTGCTTGCTTGGCCAGTTCCTGCACTTCTTCGTTAGTCAGGGAGAAAATGTCGCGTTGTTCCTGCGGGACATCTTCAATGGTCACCTGCTTACCGTGTTCCTGGGTCGGCGCGTAAATCATGCGGATTTTTTTCGATCCCATTGTGCGACGGACGATCGCCGGACGGTTAGCCGCCAGGGTCGGTTTGTGCACGTAGAATTCATCCGGGTTAACGGCGCCCTGCACGACCATTTCGCCCAAGCCCCAGGCGGACGTGATAAAGACAACCTGGTCGAAACCGGATTCGGTATCGATGGAGAACATTACGCCTGAGGACGCGAGGTCAGAACGCACCATCCGCTGAACGCCAGCAGAAAGTGCGACGCCACGGTGGTCATAGCCCTGGTGAACACGATAAGAGATCGCGCGGTCGTTAAACAGCGAGGCAAATACGTGTTTGATGGCAACCAGTACGGCATCAAATCCCTGGACGTTGAGGAAGGTTTCCTGCTGACCGGCAAATGACGCATCTGGCATATCTTCTGCGGTAGCGGAAGAACGCACGGCAAAAGAGGCATTGGCATCGTCCGCTGACAGCTGCGCGTAGGCATCGCGGACGGCATTTTCCAGTTCGGGCTGGAAAGGAGTGTCGATAATCCACTGGCGGATCTGTGCCCCGGCTTTCGCAAGCTCAGTGACATCGTCGATATCCGTTTTATCCAGCAGCTCATAAATGCGCTGGTTTACACCGCTCTGGTCCAGAAACTGGTTAAACGCATCGGCGGTCGTTGCAAAACCATTCGGTACGGAAACACCCATACCTGAAAGGTTAGTAATCATTTCACCCAGGGAGGCATTTTTGCCTCCAACTCTGTCTACATCATTCATGCCGAGTTGGTTATACCAAAGCACCAGCGGTGACGAGCCATTGTTGGACATCGAACAATCCTTATATATGAACGAGGTTAGGAAACTCAATTTTGCGTAATTATCTTGGCATATTTACTCCGGCGAAAAAAACGGTGAATCGTTCAAGCAACTTTATTTTTTATTTTTTCAGATTGTTTCCGCATTTGCGCAAACCCGCGAGCCACACGGGATCACCACAAAAATGACCGGTATAAACATTTGTTCCGAAAAATGAAATGTACTTTTCATTAAATATAAAAATACCGTTTCATTTTATAAAATAGATGCCGCAATATTCGCTTCTGGCGAATTTTAATTTATGCTTTCAGAGAATTATATCTGCCCCAGGATGAGCAAAATGGATAATGCTGTTGATCGTCACGTATTTTATATTTCTGATGGTACGGCCATCACCGCCGAGGTATTGGGTCACGCGGTGATGTCGCAATTTCCGGTCACGATCAGCAGTATTACGCTGCCGTTTGTGGAAAATGAGAGTCGTGCGCGCGCGGTTAAAGACCAGATTGACGCTATCTACCAACAAACTGGCGTGCGCCCTTTAGTGTTTTACTCCATCGTCCTGCCGGAAATTCGCTCGATCATTCTGCAAAGCGAAGGGTTTTGTCAGGATATCGTGCAGGCGTTGGTTGCCCCACTGCAGCACGAGATGAAACTCGACCCTACGCCTATCGCCCACCGCACGCACGGTCTGAATCCCGGTAACCTCAACAAGTACGACGCGCGCATCGCTGCCATTGACTACACCCTCGCCCACGACGACGGTATTTCGTTGCGCAACCTCGATCAGGCGCAGGTGATCCTGCTCGGCGTTTCCCGTTGCGGCAAAACCCCGACCAGTTTGTATCTGGCCATGCAGTTTGGTATCCGCGCGGCCAACTACCCCTTTATTGCCGATGATATGGATAATCTGGTGCTGCCCACGTCCCTGAAGCCGTTGCAGCATAAGCTGTTCGGTCTGACTATCGACCCTGAGCGCCTGGCGGCCATCCGCGAAGAACGCCGTGAGAACAGCCGTTACGCCTCGCTGCGTCAGTGCCGTATGGAAGTTGCTGAGGTGGAAGCGCTTTATCGGAAAAACCAGATCCCCTGGCTGAACAGTACCAATTATTCGGTAGAAGAGATTGCTACCAAGATCCTCGATATCATGGGACTGAATCGCCGCATGTACTAGAATGCTAGTGCATTGGTTCGATTTTTTGTTATTATGCTCGCCACCAGGCAGGATGAGTGTGATATTGTGATGTACATCACTTCCCGGTAGTCCTGCCGTTGAAGCAACAAATTTCTGAGACAAGTAATGAACAGAACCGATGAACTCCGTACTGCGCGTATTGACAACCTGGTCACTCCAGCAGAGCTTGCGCAACGGCATCCTGTTTCGTCCTCCGTCGCCCGTCATGTTACGGACTCCCGACGTCGGATAGAAAAAATTTTAAATGGTGAAGACCCCCGTTTACTGGTGATCGTAGGTCCCTGCTCGATTCACGATCTTGATGCCGCGATGGAATACGCGACACGGTTACAGGCGCTGCGCACTAAGCACCAGGCGCGTCTGGAAATCGTGATGCGTACCTATTTTGAAAAACCACGCACCGTCGTAGGCTGGAAAGGCCTGATTTCCGACCCGGATTTGAATGGCAGTTATCGTGTGAACCACGGTATTGAACTGGCGCGAAAACTGCTGTTGCAGGTCAACGAACTGGGCGTCCCCACGGCGACTGAATTCCTCGACATGGTGACCGGCCAGTTTATTGCTGATTTAATCAGTTGGGGAGCTATTGGCGCGCGCACCACCGAAAGTCAGATCCATCGTGAAATGGCCTCCGCGCTCTCCTGCCCGGTCGGCTTTAAGAACGGAACGGATGGCAACACGCGCATCGCCGTCGATGCGATTCGCGCCTCCCGCGCCAGTCACATGTTCCTCTCGCCGGATAAAACCGGTCAGATGACCATTTACCAGACCAGCGGTAACCCTTACGGGCATATCATCATGCGTGGCGGTAAAAAGCCGAATTATTATGCTGAAGATATTGCTGCCGCCTGCGATACCCTGCACGAATTTTCCCTGCCTGAGCATCTGGTGGTCGATTTTAGCCACGGCAATTGCCAGAAGCAGCATCGCCGTCAGTTGGACGTTTGTGATGATGTATGCCAGCAAATTCGCAATGGTTCGACGGCGATTGCCGGGATTATGGCGGAGAGTTTCTTGCGTGAAGGTACGCAAAAAATCGTTAGCGGCCAGCCGCTGGTTTACGGTCAGTCCATTACCGACCCGTGCCTGAACTGGGAAGATACTGAACTGTTGGTTGAAAAACTCGCCTCTGCTGTTGATAGCCGTTTTTAATGCTGTTCGCCGGGCAATATCACCTTGCCCGGCGCTAATCCCTTGTTTTTCCCTTGCTTATTGCGCAAAAAACGTTCTCGTCACAATTATTTCACAAAAACGCTTGCCGCAAATTTGTAGTTTGATGATAATGATTATCATTGTTACATTGATTGTTATTTTTAAACACTATGTCACGTATGGATAACACAACGGCAACGCCTGCAAAAGACAAAACACCGCCTTCCGTCGCGCCAAACGAGCGACGAATTGACAGTAAAACCCTGCTTGGTAACGAAGGACGCGTGATCATAGAACATGATGGTCAGCACTACCTGCTGCGCCAGACACAAGCCGGAAAACTCATTCTGACTAAATAAACAACACATTTCGCCAGCCACCCAGGTCATACCCAGGCAGCCAGCGCTTTTCGATTTCCTAATGGAGAGTTGCTATGCCTTACCTGCACACCGCTTCCCTGCGCCCATCGCTGTTGGCGCTGGCGATTATCAGTAACCTGCCCGCCGTCGCCTGGGCAGCGGTCGAGGATATGACCGTTACCGCCACCGGCAATGCCCGTAGCGCCTTTGAAGCGCCAATGATGGTTAGCGTCATTGACGCCACCGCCCCAGAAAACCAAACCGCCAGCTCCGCTGCCGACCTGTTACGTAAGGTTCCAGGCCTGACCCTTGACGGTACGGGCCGTACCAACGGCCAGGACGTGAATCTGCGCGGCTATGATCGACGCGGAGTTCTGGTACTGGTTGACGGCGTTCGTCAGGGAACCGACACCGGACACCTGAACAGTACCTTCCTCGACCCGGCGCTTATCAAACGCATCGAAGTCGTGCGTGGCCCTTCCGCACTACTGTACGGTAGCGGCGCGCTAGGCGGCGTGATCGCCTATGACACTGCAGATGCCAAAGATCTACTGGACGTCGGGAAAAACAGTGGTTATCGCGTGTTCGGTACCGCGGCGACCGGCGATCACAGTCTCGGCATGGGCGCCAGCACGTATGGCCGTACCGATACGCTGGACGGACTGCTTGCCTGGTCCAGCCGCGATCGCGGTGATTTACGCCAGAGTGACGGTACTACTGCGCCGAATGACGAAGCAATTAACAATATGCTGGCGAAAGGTAGCTGGAAAATTGACAGCGCCCAGACGCTGGCCGGTTCGCTGCGTTACTACAATAATGACGCCCGGGAACCTAAAAACCCGCAGACCAGCGCGGCGGATGCCAGCAATCCGATGACCAACCGTTCAACGATCCAGCGTGATGCGCAACTGACCTACTCGCTCGCTCCGGCGGACAATGACTGGCTGAACGCTGACGCCCGTATCTACTGGTCCGAAGCGCGCATTAATGCTCAGAATGCAGATAACACTGGCGAATTTCGCAAGCAAACCACCAAAGGCGGGAAGATCGACAACCGCAGCCGTCTGTTTACCGACTCTTTTGCATCTCACCTGTTGACCTACGGCGGTGAATACTATCGTCAGGAACAACAACCGGGAGGAGCAACAACTGGTTTCCCGGAGGCTAAGATCGATTTCAGCTCCGGCTGGCTCCAGGATGAAATCACCCTGCGCGACCTGCCGGTTACGCTGCTGGGCGGTACCCGTTATGACTCTTATCGCGGCAGCAGCGACGGTTATGAAGATGTCGATGCCGATAAATGGTCGTCCCGCGCCGGATTAACGGTTGCGCCAACTGACTGGCTGATGCTGTTCGGTTCATACGCTCAGGCTTTCCGTGCCCCGACTATGGGCGAGATGTATAACGATGCGAAACACTTCTCGATTGGTCGTTTTTACACCAACTACTGGGTACCGAACCCTAACCTGCGCCCGGAAACCAACGAAACACAGGAATACGGATTTGGCCTGCGCTTTGACGATCTTCTGATGGCGAGCGACGCGCTCGAATTTAAAGCCAGCTATTTCGACACCAAAGCGAAAGATTACATCTCCACCAGCGTCGATTTCGCCGCTGCGACAACCATGTCCTATAACGTACCCAACGCCAAAATCTGGGGCTGGGATGTGATGGCGAAATATTCCACCGATCTGTTCAGCCTCGACATGGCCTATAACCGCACACGCGGAAAAGATACTGACACCGGCGAATACATTTCAAGCATTAACCCGGACACCGTCACCAGCAAACTGAATGTGCCAGTTGCGCACAGCGGTTTCTCTGTCGGCTGGATAGGGACATTTGCTGACCGTTCAACGCATATCAGCAGCACCTACGCTAAACAGCCCGGCTATGCGGTAAACGATTTCTACGTCAGCTATCAGGGCCAACAAGCGCTGAAAGGCATGACCACCACGCTGGTACTGGGCAACGCCTTCGACAAAGAGTACTGGTCGCCGCAAGGCATTCCGCAGGATGGTCGTAATGGCAAAATTTTCGTGAGTTATCAGTGGTAATCACTTTTCCCCGGTTCGCCGGGGCCGCAATCTGGAAGGAAGAGACAATGAATCATTACACACGCTGGCTGGAACTGAAGAAAGAAAATCCTGGCAAATACGCACGTGATATTGCGGGGTTGATGAATATTAGCGAAGCCGAACTGACCTTTGCACGCGTCGGTCACGATGCCTGGCGCTTACGT
Source organism: Citrobacter sp. Cpo148 (assembly GCF_030332375.1). Lineage (NCBI taxonomy): Bacteria > Pseudomonadati > Pseudomonadota > Gammaproteobacteria > Enterobacterales > Enterobacteriaceae > Citrobacter > Citrobacter sp. Cpo148. The sequence continues at coordinate 145,114 of NZ_JAOWHY010000043.1, read as the reverse complement.
GGCGAAGTGCGTGAAATTCTCAGCGCACTGGAAGCAGTTGGCGAAACCAAATGTATTTGCCGCAATGAATACGCAGTACATGAGCAGGTGGGTGCTTTTACCAATCAGCACCTCAACGGTCATGCCGGACTGGTTCTCAATCCGCGCGCCCTCGATCTGCGTCTTTTCCTGAATCAGTGGGCCAGCACCTTTCATATCAGCGAAACAACCGCCCATGGTGAGCGTCAGAGCATTCAGTTCTTCGACCATCAGGGAGATGCGCTGCTGAAGGTCTATACCACGCAAAATACCCTCGTTGAGGAATGGGCAGCGTTGCTGACCCGTTTCATCTTTGCAGAAAACCCGCCGCTGGCACTGCAACCCGCCAACAATTCCGCGCCTGCCGCCGTCACGGTCGATGCGCAGACCGTTGATCAAGAGTGGCGAGCGATGACCGATGTCCACCAGTTCTTCGGTCTGCTGAAACGCCATGAACTCACCCGCCAACAGGCGTTTAATCTGGTGGGCGACGATCTGGCCTGTAAGGTTTCTAATAGTGCACTGGCGCAGTTACTCGACACCGCGCGTCAGGATGGCAACGAAATTATGGTTTTTGTGGGTAATCGCGGCTGTGTACAGATTTTTACCGGCGTGATTGAAAAACTGGTACCGATGAAAGGCTGGCTAAACATCTTCAACCCAACCTTTACCCTACATCTGCTGGAAGAGAGCGTGGCCGAAACGTGGGTGACGCGCAAACCAACCGCCGATGGTCACGTCACCAGTCTGGAACTGTTTGCTGCCGACGGTACGCAAATCGCACAACTGTATGGTCAACGTACGGAAGGCGAACCGGAACAGACGCAATGGCGCACACAGATTGACGCGCTAACGTCGAAAGGACTGGCCGCATGAAAAAACTGCTGGCCCTGATCGCGCTGCTGCCCTTCGCCGCACTGGCTGCGCCCGAGGAGCGAGTTGTTGCCCTCGGTGGCGATGTCACCGAGATCGTATACGCACTGGGAGCACAACCCTCCCTTGTGGCGAGAGACAGCACCAGCCAATGGCCTGCTGCGGCAACCGCGTTACCTGATGTTGGTTATTTGCGCCAGCTCAACGCCGAAGGGATCCTTGCCACACGCCCTACGCTGGTCCTTGCCAGCGCGCAGGCGCAGCCTTCTCTGGTGTTAAAACAGCTCGAGCAGAGCAACGTCAGGGTTGTCACGATCCCAGCAAGCAACGATCTTAACGCGATTGATGAAAAAGTTCGGGTTATCGCCGAGGCTACCCATAGGAATGCCGACGGCGAAACGCTGCGCGCAACGTTACGTCAGGAACTGGCGACGCTCCCGTCATCTGAACTTAATAAACGTGTGCTGTTTATTCTCAATCATGGCGGGATGACCGCGATGGCGGCGGGCCAGCAAACCGGAGCCGATGCGGCGATTCGTGCCGCAGGTCTACGCAACGCGATGCAGGGCGTTAATCGCTATCAGCCGCTGTCACAAGAAGGCGTCATTGCCAGCCAGCCCGATCTGGTAGTGATTTCACAAGAAGGTGTTAAGGCGATGGGTGGCGAGGCAAACCTGTGGGCGCTACCTGGACTTGCGCAAACACCTGCCGGAAGGAATAAACAGGTATTGCAGGTTGACGATATGGCGCTGTTGGGCTTCAGCGTTCGCACGCCACAGGCTATTTTGCAGCTTCGTGCTAAAGCGGAGCAATTGCCCTGATGTCCCGGCGGATCACCTGTTCGTTGTGGATGTTGGCATTGATGCTGCTTGTAATGACGGTTCTGGCTACCGGTTTTGGCGCGTTGCGCCTGCCGGTAAGTCTGCTCTGGCGTGATGGCGATGAGGCACTGCGTCAAATCTGGCTCACGATTCGTCTGCCCCGCGTCCTGCTGGCGCTGGTGATTGGCGGCTCTCTGGCGCTCGCTGGCTGCGTGATGCAGGGGCTATTTCGCAATCCACTTGCAGACCCTGGATTACTGGGAATAAGCAGCGGCGCCGCCTGCGCTGTGGCCCTGTGGGTGGTGCTGCCTGTCTCCTTGCCCGCGCTGCTGATGTTGTATGCTCCAATGCTGGCCGCTTTTTTCGGCGCGCTGGCGGCAACGGTAGTGATTTTTATCCTCAGCCAACAGCGCGACGGTTCACTCTCACGCCTGCTGCTGGTCGGCATTGCCATTAACGCGCTCTGTGGGGCGGCGGTTGGCGTTTTGTCGTGGGTCAGTAATGATGCGCAACTGCGCCAGCTGTCGCTATGGGGAATGGGAAGTCTGGGGGCCGCGCAGTGGTCCACACTGTTGGCTGTCACGTCACTGACAATCCCGACAGTGCTGATCATCTGGCGACTTGCTCCGGCGCTGAATCTTCTGCAACTGGGTGAGGAAGAGGCGCATTATCTCGGCGTTGATGTGCGTACAATCCAGCGTATTTTGCTGCTTTGTAGCGCACTACTGGTTGCCTCAGCCGTGGCGGTAAGCGGCGTGATTGGCTTTATCGGGTTGGTCATCCCACATTTAATACGTATGTGGCTCGGTTCAGACCATCGGGCCGTTATTCCGGGTTCCGTGTTGGCGGGCGCGTTTTTATTGCTGATTGCAGACACACTGGCCCGTACGGCGGTTGCGCCTGCGGAGATGCCGGTCGGTCTGTTGACCAGTCTTCTCGGCGCACCGTGGTTTTTATGGCTTATTTTTCGTCAGCGAGGACCGCATGGCTGAACATTTCATCGCTGAAGGGCTTCACTATCACGTAGCTGGCAGAGCGGTGATCGACGACGTATCACTCGCCCTTACAAAAGGTGAACTGGTGGCGCTCATCGGCCCAAACGGTGCGGGGAAATCCACTCTGCTACGCTTGCTGACCGGTTTTCTGAAACCGGCTACCGGGCGCTGCGTGCTGGCGGGCAAACCGCTGGAGGAGTGGCCTACCCAAATGCTGTCGCGACACCGGGCGGTAATGCGTCAGCAAACGCGACTTGGATTTGACTGGCCGGTAGAGGCCGTCATCGCGATGGGTCGCGCGCCCTGGACCCAACGACCGGAACCTGGGCTTATTGCACAGGTAATGGAGATGACCGGATGTACGCCTCTGGCAGGCCGGCAATACGCCGCGCTTTCCGGCGGCGAGCAACAGCGAGTGCAGTTAGCCCGTGCGCTGGCGCAACTCTGGTACGACGGTGCGCCTCGCGGTTGGTTATTCCTTGATGAACCGACCTCCGCGCTGGATCTTTACCACCAGCAGCATCTGTTGCGCATGCTAAAAACGCTAACCGCTTCGGGTGAGCTGCATGTGTGCATTGTGCTTCACGATCTGAACCTCGCCGCACTGTGGGCAGACAGAATAGTGCTGCTGCACAACGGCAGGCTGGTGTCGCAGGGAACACCGGAAACTGTGTTACAGGCCGATGACCTGAAGCGCTGGTACGGTGCTCAGGTACACGTTGGCCAGCATCCGGCCAACGCCTCCCCGCAGGTATTTCTGGCCCCTTAGCTTGAACAACTCACTTCCAGCCGTTTGCCCCAGTCAGGTGGACGGCTGGCATAGTCATCATCGCGATCGGCAAACGGGGTGCGCAACGCCTGGTGCAACCGATGCAGTTCGGCGTAATCCCCCTGCTCTGCCTGACTAATCGCCCGTTGCGCCAGCCAGTTACGTAATACCATCGCCGGATTTGCCGCCTTCATCTGTGTTTGTCTGACTGCATCGGCAATATTGTCCTGCTGAAGGCGCGAGCGATACCGCGTGAACCAGTCGTCAAATGCTGCGCGGTCGATAAACTCATCGCGCAACGGAGATTGCGCACTGTGCTGCTCCGTTTCGCTGAGCATGCGAAACGTTCGCGTATAGTCGCTTCTTTCTCGCGCCATCAGGCTAAACAGTTCGCTAAGCAGTTCGTTATCGTCTTTCTGCTCGCTAAAGAAGCCGAGCTTTTGCCGCATCCGCTGACCATAGCGAGTTAACAGCGCCAGTTGGTAACCGTCCAGCGCATCATTTAGCGCCTCGACCTGGATAAACGGCGACAGGGTTTGCGCCAGACGTTGCAGGTTCCACAACGCGGCAGCCGGTTGGTTATCGAAACTGTATCGCCCCTGGTTGTCAGAGTGGTTGCAGATATAATCAGGCACGTAATCATCAAGAAAACCGAATGGACCGTAATCCATCGTCAGACCCAGAATCGACATGTTGTCCGTGTTCATAACACCATGTGCAAATCCTACCGCCTGCCAGTCAGCGATTAACGTCGCAGTACGCGTGACAACATCGTTAAACCACAGCTGATACTTATCGGCTTCTTCCTGCCATTGCGGCCAGTAATGGCGAATCGCAAAGTCAGCCAACTCGCGCACTTTTTCCGGCTCTCGGCGATAGTAAAAATGCTCAAAATGACCAAACCGCATATGGCTTTGCGCCACGCGAATGAGCATCGCCCCTGCTTCGACCGTTTCGCGATAAACCGGCGTGTCACTGGTGACAATCGACAATGCCCGCGTGGTCGGTATTCCCAGGTAGTACATCGCTTCACTGGCCAGGCTTTCACGAATGGTCGAGCGCAGCACGGCACGCCCATCACCCATGCGGGAATACGGTGTGAGTCCGGCGCCTTTCAGGTGCCAGTCAAACGTTGAACCATCCGCGAGCTGTTGTTCACCCAGCAGGATCCCTCGTCCGTCGCCAAGCTGACCAGCCCAGACGCCGAACTGATGCCCACTATAAACCTGGGCTAAAGGCGACATCCCGGGAAGCAACGATTCGCCGCCCCAAACGCCTGCACCAGTCGGAATATCAAATAGCGCCGCAGGAATTGCTAATTGCTCCGCCAGCGCATCGTTATGCCAGATAAGGCGCGCGTTTTTCAGAGGGGTGGGTGAAAGCGCGGTATAGGTTGCTGGTAGTTCATCACGCCAGCGAGTGGTAAAAGACAGGGTCATAGGGCCTCCTGCCTCTAGTGTAGACTGTTAATAGGCTGTTAAACACCAGCAAATAAAAGGGTTATATCTTAGCGAGCGAAATTATCTGCGCAGGAGGCACCGCAGGCCACAATCCTCCCTGCATGGCACTAAATCCCACAGGCAAGACGCGCTCCAGCATCTCTTGTGTATCAATTCCGCTAATGATTATTGACTCACAGCTGGGCGATAGTTGCGCCAGAATAGCCCGCATAAACGGTTCAAACGAAATATGTGCAATCCTTTGTTGAACAAAGTTTTTATCCAGCACGACGCGTTTGAACAGGCCGTCAAAAATTGCCCGGGTTGATATACCGCCAGAACCATAGTTTGTCAGGACTAATGGAAATCGCGCAGCAAGTGCGGCCAATATTGGATTATCTTTACCTTTGTTTAACTCCGGATAGCTTTCATTAATAGTCAGCTCCAGAAATGAAAATCGTTCAACTTGTGAAGCAAGTTCAGTATCTGATAATAAAGTATTAGCAACTGCTGGCGTTAAATTAATCCAGGCGGATACTTTTCGCTGAATAAAAAAATGTTGGCACGTTTCGATTAATTCTAGTTTTTCTACAAATAAACGACATTGTTCGTCGTCTGACATCCGAGGTAGGACCAGCTCGGTGGGTATACGCACATCCCCATGCGCACTGGCGAAACTGGTGATGATATCGACGAATTCAAGATCGCCTTTTTCGCTTCTCGCAGGAAGAAAAGAGAACTCAGAATGGTAAAGATTATCCAGTGAAACAATCATCGTGCCAGCCCCGCTGCATGGGTGTTATCCGGCATCCTGTAGCAAAGGATGGAGAAATACGTTACTGCTGATGCAAGTAGAGGCCCTTTCATTTTTCCCTTTTTAGCCGGTAAATCGAATCCTTTTTTTTAGCTTATCCTGATTATAAGCGAATATCCAGCTTTGCACTTTTTAATATCTCGGAATAAATCATATTTTTAGCAAGATACGCTCTTAATGTTCAGGGGTATTGTCTAACCAAAAGCAGAAATAAAAGTTAACTTTCAAATGGTGATGTTGAGGCTGCGCACTCGATGGCAGCCTCGGAGTTGCGGGGGATTAAATACGTCGTGCCTGCCAAAAGTTTTTACGCCAGTAAACGTTATCCAGAGACGAGCGCATCACGCCACGGCTGGTTGAAGCATGAATAAATTGATTATTGGTATCGTAAATACCAACATGCAGACCGCTTTCCCCAGACCCGGTTTTAAAGAAAACCAGATCGCCGGGCAGCAAATCGTCTTTATCAATTTCGGTACCAATCTTTGATTGCGTACGCGTATCGCGCGGAAGTTGCAGGTCGAATTTATCGCGCATCGTCATCAAAACAAATCCAGAACAATCCACCCCACTACGACTCATACCGCCATAACGATAGGGTGTGCCATGCCAGGTTTGTAGCTGATCATTAAGACCGGCGATAACGGCAATAGAATCCGACAAGCGGGCATTTGGCGCAGGCGCACGATGGCTGCTGCAGCCCGCCAAAAACAATGCTGTGATGAAAAGGAGCCAAAAGCGCATTCAGTACGAATCCTCTGAATTTTATTTTTATGCCAATTTAGCGTGGAAATTATATGATTTTCAAGAACCCATTTCACTTAAGTGGTTGATATGAGCATTCTGTGCCCTTCAATATCCAAACGTCGGAAGTTGACGCCATAGGCCGCAGACAGATTGGCCGGCGTCAGTACCGCATCTCGTGAACCACTGGCAAGCAGTTTCCCGCGTTTGAGTAGCCAGGCTTTATGCGCATGGCGTAAGGTGTGATTAAGGTCGTGGCTACTCATCACAATCGCTATGCCCTGCAAACACAGCTGACTCAACAAGCGGTCCAGTGCGTTTTGTTGCGCGACATCCAGACTGTTCATCGGCTCATCCAGCAGTAAAAGCTGACCTAATGGATTCGCTTGTGGGCAAATCTGCAGGATAACCGCAGCCAGGCGCACACGCTGCCACTCACCGCCGGAAAGTTGGTTCACGCCGCGCCCCAGTTTATCTCCCAGGCCGAGCGCATCGGCGATCTCCTGTAACAGATCGGTGCGTGCTTTGTCGGGTTGATGCAGCGTCAGAAAATGCCAGACCGGCATGGCAAACGGCGGATTTTGCTGTTGCGCAAGATAGGCGCGATATTGCGCCAGCCTGGCGGCGGGCCATTCCTCCAACGGCATATCACCAAAAGTGATACTGCCCTCTCCGTTTGTCAGACCCGCCATACGCGCCAACAGCGTACTTTTTCCGGCACCGTTTGGTCCCACTAAATGCAGGATCTCTCCTGCTTTTATCTCACCAGAAAGCGGGCCGAGACGGGTCGATTCCGCGACGTCCTGTAGCTGCATCAATCGAGACATTAGTTTGCCAGCGCCTGCTTGATGGTTTGCACCAGGATAGGATCCTCAGGCGTCATATCCGGTGAGAATCGTTGCAGCACTTTTCCATCGCGACCCACTAAAAACTTCTCGAAATTCCACAGGATATCGTCCGGGTAGAGCGGCGCACGACCTTTGCTCGCCATTCGCTCGTAGAACCCACTGTCCGCAGGCGCAACGGCCGTTGGTGCGGCATCAATCAGCTTCTGATACAGCGGATGGCGTCCCTCGCCGTTAACGTCGATTTTGCTGAACATCGGGAAAGTTACGCCCCATGTGGTACTGCAGTACGTTTTTATTTCCTCTTCGCTGCCCGGCTCCTGGCCCAGAAACTGATTGCAAGGGAAACCAAGAACGCTGAAGCCCTGTTGGTGCCAGGCTTTCTGCAGATTTTCCAGTTGCTCGTACTGCGGCGTCAGTCCACATTTTGAAGCAACGTTGACGATTAACAGCACATTCCCGGAATACGGCTGCAGTGAGGTAACCTCGCCGTCGATGGTCGTCACTTCTGTATCGAGGATAGTGTTTTGCATAGCATCTCCAGAACAACAGGTGGATTTTCAGTTTTTAATCATAGACCGAACCAACGCGTTCTAGCGCGCGGCTTTTAACAATAGCCAGATAAATACCGGTGCACCCATGGTGGCCGTTACCACGCCGATAGGTAACTCAGCCGAGGCCAGCACCAAACGCGCGACAACATCAGCAAACAATAATGCGATTGCGCCAGCCAACGCACAACCTGGCAGTAAAACACGGTGATCGGTGAGGCCGCACAGTCGCAAAATATGCGGGATCACAAGCCCAATAAAACCAATCGCCCCTGCCAGAGCCACGCTCACGCCAACCATCCAGCCTGTGGCAACCACCAGCAGGTTGCGCCAGAACCATAATGGCAGTCCCAGCTGACGCGCAGAAGTCTCTCCTAACGCCAGCATATTCATCGGCTGCGACTGACAGCAAATCCACACCAGCACCGGAATCAACGCCACCATGAGCCAGGCCTGATGCCAGTCTACGCCACCGAAGCCCCCCATCATCCAGTACATCAGCTGACGTAAATCAAACGAGGTAGAGAAGTAGATAGCCCATGTCATCAGCGCGCTACAGATAATCCCCAGCGCCACCCCCGCCAGCAGCAGGCGGCTGGTAGACAGATGTCGACGGGCGAAACGTAGCAGAATAAGCGTGATAATCAGCGCTCCGGCAATGGCGCAAAGGCCCAACGCCCAGCCAGGGAGTTGCCCCTGCCCCAGCAACACCGCCGCGATAAGCCCGACTCCCGCGCCGTTAGATACGCCCAGTAATCCAGGCTCTGCGAGCGGGTTTTCAAACAGAGCTTGCATTACTGCGCCAGATAAGGCCAATGCAGCGCCTACCAGCAAAACGGCAAGGGTACGGGGAAGTCGAATTTGCCAGACGAACAGATCGCCGCGGGCGCTGAACCAGTCGCCGGGAGCGATCCATTGTTCTCCTGCGCACAAGCTTAGAATCGTTGCCAGTAGCATAAGTACTGACAGTGACAGTATCCAGCGTACGTTTCGACGCTGTTGTTGATGGGCGAAAGTCAGCATGTTTTCCATTCTGCTGAAAAGAGATGGAGGTGATTCTACGGTGCTGATTCGGTAGTGAAAAGGAAAAAGGCCGCATAGCGGCCTTTTTAGTTATACGCGTCATACTCTGCGTATCGTTAAATCACTCTTCTTTGGGCGTTGCGTTTTCAACCCGGCTTTTTAACTTCTGTCCGGGTCTGAAGGTCACCACGCGCCGTGCTGTAATGGGAATATCTTCGCCCGTTTTCGGGTTACGGCCCGGACGTTGATTCTTATCACGCAGATCGAAGTTACCAAAACCAGAGAGTTTTACCTGCTCACCATTTTCCAGAGCACGACGGATCTCTTCGAAAAACAGCTCGACCAGTTCTTTGGCATCCCGCTTGCTAAGCCCAAGCTTATCAAACAGATATTCTGACATTTCAGCTTTTGTAAGCGCCATAGGTTCAATCCCTCAATGATGCCTGGAATCGCTCTTTTAATGCCTCTACACATTTGGCGACGGTAGCGGCAATCTCCTCTTCTTCAAGTGTACGGCTGGTATCCTGAAGGATCAGGCTGATAGCGAGGCTCTTATAGCCCTCCGCAACACCCTTACCGCGGTACACGTCAAATAAGTTTACGCCAACTACCTGATTTACGCCAACTTTCTTACACTCGGATAAAATATCCGCAGCGGGAACGTTTTCTGCGACAACGACTGCGATATCGCGACGGTTCGCTGGGAAGCGAGAAACTTCACGCGCCTGAGGCACCATGCGGTCTGCGAGCTTATTCCACTCCAGTTCAAACACCAGAGTGCGACCGTTCAGATCCAGTTTACGTTCCAGTTCAGGATGAACAACCCCAATGAAACCAATACGTTCACCTTTCAGATAAATCGCCGCAGACTGACCCGGATGCAGTGCTGGATTCGCTTCAGCTTTGAACTGAATGTCCCCCAGTTTGCCTGTCAGGTCGAGAACTGCTTCCAGATCGCCTTTCAGATCATAGAAATCAACGGTCTCTTTTGCCAGATTCCAGTGTTCATCATGACGATTACCGCAGATCACGCCAGCCAGCATCAGATCCTGACGGATCCCGAGGTTGGCCTGCGTATCTGGCACGAAACGTAAACCCGTTTCGAAAATACGTACGCGGTTCTGCTGACGATTCTGGTTATACACTACCGTAGACAGCAAGCCGGTCCACAGGGACAAACGCATTGCCGACATATCAATAGAGATTGGGCTTGGCAGCAGCAACGCTTCTTCACCCGGGTGCAGCAGTGACTGGACTTTCGGGTCGACGAAGCTATAGGTAATGACTTCCTGGTAGCCTTTGTCATTCAGCATGGTTTTTACACGTTTCAGCGACAAATCCGCTTCACGATGCGTACCCATGATAAGACCCGCCTGAATCGGCGTGTTCGGGATATTGTCATAACCGTATACGCGGGCGACTTCTTCGACCAGGTCTTCTTCGATTTCCATATCGAAACGCCAGCTCGGCGCGACCGCTTTCCACTCATCCTGCCCTTCCGTCACGTCACAGCCCAGACGACGCAGAATGTCGCTCACCTGCTCATCGGCAATATGGTGTCCGATCAGACGATCCAGTTTGCTACGACGAAGCGTAATGGTTGCGCGTTTTGGCAGCGTGGCTTCGTTCGTCACGTCAATGACTGGGCCCGCTTCACCGCCGCAGATATCAATCAGCAGGCGCGTTGCACGTTCCATGGCCTTATGTTGCAGCGCCGGATCGACACCACGTTCATAGCGGTGAGATGCATCGGTGTGCAGGCCGTGACGACGTGCGCGACCGGTAATAGACAGCGGGCTGAAGAATGCACATTCCAGCAGGACGTTTTGTGTTTCATCATTCACACCTGAATGTTCGCCACCAAAGATGCCGCCCATCGCCAGCGCTTTGTTGTGGTCCGCAATCACCAGCGTATCTGCATTCAGCTTCGCTTCGCTGCCGTCCAGCAATACCAGGGTCTCACCCTCTTTTGCCATACGGACAACAATTCCGCCTTCAATGCGGTCTTTGTCGAATGCGTGCATCGGCTGACCCAGTTCGAGCAGCACATAGTTAGTCACGTCAACCACGGCATCGATAGAACGAATACCGCAACGGCGCAGTTTTTCTTTCATCCACAGCGGGGTCGGCGCTTTAACATTGATGCCTTTCACCACGCGGCCCAGATAGCGTGGGCAGGCTTCCACGGCTTCGACCTGAATCGGCAGGACGTCGCTAATGGTCGCGGCTACTGGCGCGATTTCCGGTTCAACCAGCGGGGCTTTGTTCAGTACAGCAACATCACGCGCTACACCGATGATGCCTAAGCAGTCGGCGCGGTTCGGCGTGACGCTGATTTCGATGGTGTTGTCGTCAAGCTTCAGGTATTCACGGATATCGGTGCCAATTGGCGCATCGGCAGGCAGTTCGATAATCCCGTTATGATCGTCGGAAATACCCAGCTCGGAGAACGAGCACAGCATGCCTTCAGATGGTTCACCGCGCAGTTTCGCGGCTTTAATTTTGAAATCGCCCGGCAGAACGGCACCAACGGTTGCCACAGCCACTTTCAGCCCCTGACGGCAGTTTGGCGCACCGCAGACGATATCCAGCAGGCGGTCGCCGCCTACATTCACTTTGGTGACGCGCAGTTTGTCAGCGTTCGGGTGCTGGCCACATTCAACCACTTCACCTACCACAACGCCATTGAACGCGCCGGAAACAGGTTCCACACCGTCAACTTCAAGACCCGCCATCGTGATTTGGTTTGACAGCGCATCGCTATCAATCGCCGGATTTACCCATTCGCGTAACCACAGTTCACTGAATTTCATTGTTTTATCCTGCCTTTATTTAAACTGTTTGAGGAAACGCAGATCGTTTTCGAAGAAAGAACGCAGATCGGTAACGCCGTAACGCAGCATGGTCAGACGCTCCATACCCATACCGAATGCAAAGCCGGAATAGATTTCCGGATCGATGCCAACATTACGCAACACGTTCGGGTGAACCATCCCGCAGCCCAGCACTTCCAGCCATTTGCCGTTTTTGCCCATCACGTCAACTTCCGCAGATGGTTCAGTGAACGGGAAGTAGGAAGGACGAAAACGAACCTGCAGGTCTTCTTCAAAGAAGTTGCGCAGGAAATCGTGCAGCGTGCCTTTCAGGTTGGTGAAGTTGATGTTGGTATCAACAATTAGCCCTTCCATCTGGTGGAACATTGGTGTGTGTGTCTGATCGTAATCGTTACGATATACACGGCCCGGGGCGATAATACGGATCGGCGGCTGTTTTTCTTTCATGGTGCGGATCTGCACGCCGGAAGTCTGTGTGCGCAGCAGACGCGTCGCGTCAAACCAGAAAGTGTCGTGGTCAGCGCGCGCCGGGTGATGGCCAGGAATGTTGAGCGCATCGAAGTTATGATAGTCATCTTCGATTTCCGGACCAGTCGCCACGGTAAAGCCCAGCTCACCGAAGAAACTTTCAATCCTGTCGATTGTACGCGTCACCGGGTGCAGACCGCCGTTTTCGATACGACGCCCAGGGAGTGAGATATCGATCGTTTCTTCAGCCAGACGAGCATTCAGCGCAGCACTTTCTAATTCGGCCTTACGCGCGTTCAGCGCTTGCTGTACCTGCTCTTTGGCTTCGTTAATCACCGCACCTGCTGCCGGGCGCTCTTCTGGCGGCAGTTCGCGCAGGGTTGTCATCTGAAGGGTCAAGTGCCCTTTCTTGCCCAAATATTCGACGCGGACATTGTCTAACGCGGCAACATCTGAAGCCTGGTTAATGGCGGCCGTTGCACTGGCAACCAGCTCTGCGAGATGTGACATGGTTTTCCTCGTTATGTTGCGATATTCACTAGTCGCTCGTATATACGCAAAATCATTCAAGTTGTATCAACGCGGCCAAAGAGCGAATGCAGCCAATACAGAGACAACTTGAAGGATGACGCGTATAAAAAAAGCCTCCACCAGGGAGGCTTTTAGGCGCTGTTTTCCGTTTCTTCTTTCACGCGCAAGCCTCCTGAGTTCAGGTGCTAAAGTAAAAGAAGAAGCGGAAAATAGCAGCATTCATGCTTGCGTTACCTTGTGTGGTAAAAACCGGACAACCTTTATTGAAAAGGCTTACGGATAAATTGTCAACTAATTGATTGCACTACAAATAAAAGAGAGGGAGCCAGGCTCCCTCTTTTCACCGGCTTATGCCAGAGCTGCTTTCGCTTTTTCGACCAGAGCGGTGAACGCTACTTTGTCGAATACTGCGATGTCAGCCAGGATCTTACGGTCGATTTCAACAGAGGCTTTTTTCAGGCCGTTGATGAATTTGCTGTAAGAAATACCGTTCTGACGTGCTGCTGCGTTGATACGCGCAATCCACAGTTGACGGAACTGACGCTTTTTCTGACGACGGTCACGATAAGCGTACTGACCAGCTTTGATAACAGCCTGGAAGGCAACGCGGTATACGCGAGAACGCGCACCGTAGTAGCCTTTAGCTTGTTTCAAAATTTTCTTGTGACGTGCACGGGCAACTACACCACGTTTTACGCGAGCCATATGTGCTCTCCTGTATCTATATTCTTAGTAAAAAAATGAATTAAACGTTAACGGCTTATGCGTACGGCAGGCACGCGATAACCAGACCCAGATCGCCTTTAGACACGAGGCCTTTTGGACGCAGGTGACGTTTACGCTTAGTAGATTTTTTGGTCAGAATATGACGCAGGTTTGCGTGCTTACGCTTAAATCCACCACCACCGGTTTTTTTGAAACGCTTAGCAGCACCGCGTACGGTCTTAATTTTTGGCATTTTAATAACTTCCACTTCGCATTGTTAATAAACGAAACGTAGGCGAACAACGGCTGTGGAACCCGTAGGCTCCACAGACATTGCTACTTGAAGGCCTTACTGTTTCTTCTTAGGAGCGAGCACCATGATCATCTGGCGGCCTTCGATCTTCGTAGGGAAGGATTCGACTACTGCCAGTTCACTCAGATCGTCACGGACGCGGTTGAGCACTTCCATACCAATCTGTTGGTGGGCCATCTCACGACCGCGAAAACGCAGCGTGATCTTAGCCTTATCGCCATCTTCCAGAAAGCGTACCAGGCTGCGGAGTTTTACCTGGTAATCGCCATCGTCGGTGCCAGGACGGAATTTAATTTCCTTAACCTGGATAACTTTTTGCTTTTTCTTCTGTTCCTTAGAAGACTTACTCTTTTCATAAAGGAACTTGCCGTAGTCCATAATACGACAAACTGGCGGTTCGGCGTTAGGGCTGATTTCAACTAAATCTACTCCAGCTTCTTCAGCTTTTTCGATCGCTTCTCTCAGACTCACAATACCCAAAGCTTCGCCTTCCAGACCTGTTAAGCGAACTTCCAGGGCGCGAATCTCGCCATTGATACGATTCGGACGTGCCGTTTGAACTCGTTTTCCGCCTTTAATACCTTATTCCTCCAGTTGTTGAAGACTGCGGCTGCGAATCTCTTGTTGCAGCTTCTCAATCACTTCATTTACGTCCAGGCTGCCCAAGTCTTTGCCACGACGGGTGCGCACGGCAACTTTGCCTGCTTCTACCTCTTTGTCGCCACAGACCAACATGTAAGGGACACGACGTAAAGTGTGCTCGCGGATTTTAAAGCCAATCTTCTCATTTCTCAAGTCTGCTTTTACACGAATACCCGCATTTTGTAGTTTCTGCGTTAATTCGTTAACGTATTCAGACTGAGAATCGGTGATGTTCATGACCACAACCTGAACCGGCGCGAGCCAGGTCGGGAAGAAGCCAGCGAACTCTTCGGTCAGGATACCGATGAAACGTTCCATCGACCCAAGAATTGCACGGTGAATCATAACCGGAACCTGACGCTCGTTGTTTTCGCCAACGTAAGAGGCGCTTAAACGGGACGGCAGGGAGAAGTCCAGCTGTACAGTACCGCACTGCCATGCACGATCGAGGCAGTCATACAGGGTAAATTCAATTTTCGGACCGTAGAACGCGCCCTCACCCAGTTGGAACTCAAACGGGATGTTGTTTTCTTCCAGCGCAACGGCCAGGTCAGCTTCAGCACGGTCCCACATTTCATCGCTACCGATACGTTTTTCGGGGCGAGTGGATAGTTTGACGACGATTTTCTCGAAGCCAAAGGTGCTGTACATATCGTAGACCATACGAATGCACGCGTTAACTTCATCACGAATCTGCTCTTCAGTACAGAAGATATGTGCATCATCTTGAGTGAAACCACGAACACGCATCAGGCCATGCAGCGCACCTGACGGTTCATTACGGTGGCAGCTACCAAACTCAGCCATACGCAGCGGCAGATCGCGATAGGATTTCAGACCCTGATTAAAGATCTGCACGTGGCCTGGGCAGTTCATTGGCTTAATGCAGTATTCACGGTTCTCAGAAGAGGTGGTGAACATTGCATCTTTGTAGTTATCCCAGTGACCTGTTTTTTCCCACAGCACGCGGTCCATCATGAACGGACCTTTCACTTCCTGATACTGGTATTCTTTCAGTTTTGAACGAACGAATACTTCCAGTTCACGGAAGATAGTCCAGCCATCGTTGTGCCAGAACACCATACCCGGTGCTTCTTCCTGCATATGATACAGGTCAAGCTGTTTACCGATTTTACGGTGATCGCGTTTGGCCGCTTCTTCCAGACGTTGCAGGTAGGCATTCAGGGCTTTTTTATCTGCCCATGCAGTACCATAAATACGCTGCAGCATCTTGTTATTGCTGTCGCCACGCCAGTATGCCCCTGCGGTCTTCATCAGTTTGAAGTGATGGCAGAAACGCATGTTCGGCACGTGCGGGCCACGGCACATATCGACATATTCTTCATGATGGTACAAGCCAGGCTTGTCATCATGGGCAATGTTTTCATCAAGAATGGAGACTTTATAGGTCTCGCCACGCTTCACGAAGGTTTCACGCGCTTCGTACCAGCTGACTTTCTTCTTAATGACATCGTAGTTTTTCTCAGCGAGCTCGTGCATCCGCTTCTCGAGCGCGTCGACGTCTTCCTGGGTTAACGTACGGTCAAGATCGATATCGTAGTAAAAACCGTTATCAACAACCGGTCCGATCGCCATTTTGGTGTGCGGCCAGAGTTGTTTGATCGCGTGCCCTAACAGGTGCGCACAGGAGTGACGAATGATCTCCAGACCTTCTTCATCCTTCGCGGTGATGATGGAGAGCTTCGCATCATGCTCAATCAGATCGGAAGCATCTACCAGCTCACCGTCAACACGGCCAGCAATAGTGGCTTTCGCCAGACCTGGACCGATGTCCAGCGCAACATCCATGGGGCTTACAGCGTGGTCGTAATGGCGTTGGCTGCCATCAGGAAGAGTAATAACAGGCATGTTATATCCTTATTTGCAGTGGTGCCCCACACGTAAGAGCACATACAAAGATTCAATATTTAAAATTATCAAAAAGGTCTGGGCTGATTCCCGCTTCACTCTGCGAAATATGTCACTGGTCGCCTTAGAGACCACACTGGACCTACACCCGCTTTTTGATAACACCGTTTGACAGTGTACACGGCATTACGGGTCGATCAAAGCAACAATCAACGCGCGCTCTATGATGTAAATCAATTCACTGACACCCAACCGTCTTTGTTACACTTGCACAAAGTCATCTAACCTGAGCAGGAAAAAAACAATGCCCACAAATCGCTTTGCGAAGAAACACTGGAAGATGGTTGTGATTCTGCTCGTTATTTGTGCGGCCATGTTGATGCTGCGCTGGGCTGCGATGATCTGGGGCTAAATGACGCTCACCCACTGTTCCGCTTTCGTTTATTTATCGATTAATCGAATTTGTCTGAAAATAGCGCGTTATGGCCAGATAAAAAAATAAAACGCAAATTAAATATTAAATAAACTTAACTTTAACTTAGAAAAGCCAGGTCATTTATTTGACCCGGCTTGTCATTACATCCGATAGCCGAGGGAAACTGTCGTGCGACGATCGGTATGCTCCGGCGCTGTTGCCGGCGGTTCAGAGTTCCAGGTCACGTTGTAAGCCAGCTTTAACCCAAAGTGCTCGTTGATGGCAACGTTCAGGGCAGTTTCAGAGTTGAGCGTGGTATCGTCAGCGCCGAATACCGACACACCCTGAGTAAACTTGGTATTGTCCGTCATCTGCCATGCATAGGCCCCGGACGCATAGCCCAACGGCTGTGTTTCGGTGGTGCCATCCGTGTGCTCGTCATAGCGCACGCCAGGACCGAATTCGAAACGGAAGCTGTGCACAGGTCCGTTGAGGAACTGACGACCATAACCCGCTGTCAGCACGTCACGCTCGCGGTAGCCGTTGTAGCGGTCGGTCAACCAGCTTGCCTGCCCAAAGAGATAGTCATAGTCGGTCATGTTATAACGACTACGGCCACCTACGGCATATTTCTCCGATGAACGCTCATCATTTGAGGAGGTATTGCTGGCATTTCCCCACAGAGACCATGCGGTCGTTTGGCCGTACCAGGTCATGGTGGTATCTGCGGTTAAAGAAGAACTTTTTGTGTTGCCTGACTGGGCGAGATATCCCGCGTTCAGGTTACCTTCAAAGGGTTTTTTCGCGCTGGAAGGGTCATCCATGACAGTAAAAACGGAATCATCGGCTACAGCATGCATTGACGCAAGCAGGCCTCCCGTCAGCAGTAATGCTGCGGGCACTGTCTTCAAAAGCTTCATTTATTAAGAGTCCGTACAACAAAAAAAGAGACCATTACGGTCTCGGAAACTTTCATATGGATCAATGACAAAAGACCCTTGAAAGGTAACAAATTATAAAAAGACTCGAATAACATAGCAATAAATTCTTATTTCATTTTTTGAATAAGAGCGTTCCTAAACCTTTATTTTATTTATATATCTTTATGACGATAATTTTAAATAAAGATATGAAAAATCATGTTGTTAATTACTTCACTTTCGGGAGGTTAAGTGCCAGACTGAGTTCAGCCTAACAGGAGGTAAAGATGATACGTATCTATACGTTAACACTTGCGCCCTCTCTCGATAGCGCAACAATCACCCCGCAAATTTACCCGGAAGGTAAGCTTCGTTGTACCTCGCCGGTTTTTGAACCCGGCGGCGGCGGTATCAACGTCGCTCGCGCAATTGCCCATCTTGGCGGAACCGCAACAGCGATTTTCCCCGCGGGGGGAGCAACCGGAGAGCATCTTGTTGCATTGCTCGCCGACGAAAATGTTCCCGTATCTACCGTCGAAGCCAAAGACTGGACCCGACAAAATCTTCATGTCCACGTGGAGTCCAGCGGCGAACAATATCGTTTTGTCATGCCAGGCGCTGCGCTGACCGATGAAGAGTTCTACCAACTTCAGGATCAGGTGCTGGAAATTGAATCTGGCGCGCTGCTGGTCATCAGCGGCAGTTTGCCGCCCGGCGTACAGCTTGAGAAGTTGACCCGACTCATTACCACCGCACAAAAACAAGGGATCCGCTGTATTGTCGACAGTTCTGGCGAAGCACTGACGGCGGCGTTAGCCATCGGCAATATCGAACTGGTCAAACCCAACCTCAAAGAACTGAGTGCGCTGGTAAACCGCGAACTCACTCAACCCGATGATGTGCGCAAGGCCGCGCAGGAAATCGTGCAAAGCGGAAAAGCGCACCGCGTTGTGGTATCGCTTGGGCCGCAAGGGGCGCTGGGTGTAGATCGCGATACCTGCGTTCAGGTGGTTCCGCCACCGGTGAAAAGTCAAAGTACCGTAGGTGCAGGCGACAGTATGGTCGGGGCCATGACGCTTAAACTGGCAGAGAACGCGCCTTTTGAGGATATTGTCCGTTACGGTGTCGCCGCGGGCAGCGCAGCAACGCTGAATCAGGGTACTCGCCTGTGCTCTTTGGACGACACGCAAAAAATATATTCGTATCTCGCTCAGTAATGACACCGTCCCTCTTTTGAAGAAAAAGGGGGATTCTCGCGTAAAACTGTCAGCATGGGTGTTATGCGACTATGATAAAAAATCACGTGATTACAAAGAAGTGAATCATGTGCAGTCAGACGTCTCCACAACGGTACGGGGTGAAGAAGTACGACAAACATTAAGTGCCTTTCCAGCGATGACGCGTCCGTGGTGTGCGTCAGTTCGTGTTTTTTAACCGCATTCTTGCGCTAACCTTATGATCTGGCAGACAACATGGGGAGAGACATCATGTGGCAGGCTATCAGTCGTCTTTTAAGCGAGCAATTAGGTGAAGGCGAAATCGAACTGCGTAATGAACTGCCCGGCGGAGAGATCCACGCCGCATGGCATTTACGCTATGCGGGGCGAGATTTTTTCGTCAAATGCGATGAAAGAGAGCTGTTAACCGGCTTTACGGCAGAAGCCGATCAGCTGGAGCTACTTTCCCGCAGTCAAACTGTATCTGTACCGAAAGTCTGGGCAGTAGGCGCAGACAGAGATTACAGCTTTCTGGTGATGGATTTCCTCCCTCCCCGTCCGCTTGATGCGCATAACGCGTTTATCCTCGGCCAACAGCTTGCGCATTTGCACGAATGGAGCGACCAGCCTCAGTTTGGTCTCGACTTCGATAACGCGCTCTCTACCACGCCGCAGCCAAATACCTGGCAACGTCGCTGGTCAACCTTTTTCGCCGAGCAGCGTATAGGCTGGCAGCTGGAACTCGCCGCTGAAAAAGGCATAGCGTTTGGCAATATTGACGCCATCGTCGAACACGTTCAGCAACGTCTCTCTTCTCATCAGCCGCAGCCGTCTCTCCTGCACGGTGATTTGTGGTCCGGGAACTGCGCCCTCGGTCCTAACGGTCCGTACATCTTTGACCCTGCCTGCTACTGGGGGGACAGAGAGTGTGACCTGGCAATGCTGCCGTTACATACCGATCAGCCGCCGCAAATTTATGACGGTTACCAGTCTGTCTCGCCACTG
Source organism: Citrobacter sp. Cpo148 (assembly GCF_030332375.1). Taxonomy (NCBI): domain Bacteria; kingdom Pseudomonadati; phylum Pseudomonadota; class Gammaproteobacteria; order Enterobacterales; family Enterobacteriaceae; genus Citrobacter; species Citrobacter sp. Cpo148. The sequence goes on along the minus strand of NZ_JAOWHY010000043.1, from coordinate 125,303 downwards.
CCGCTGGACTTTCTCGACAGGCAGCCAATCTACCAGCTCTATACGCTGCTGAATCGGGCAATTCTGTTCGGGGGACAGCATTTGGTTGTGGCGCAGAAAGCGCTGGATAGATTACTGGCGGCTTAACGACGTACCGTGTTGCTTATCAGGCCTGCCGTTTCGCAACGTGGCAGGCCCGATAGAGTGGCACTTACAAAAAGCCCAGCAATGAGAAGAAGAAGTAGCCGATCACGATAACGATCACCGGCAGAATATAAAGCGGGAAAATTTGTAAGAAGATCGTATGGTGCGGTACCACAATTCGCGACTCCAGTTGCTCGCGGGATAATCCTTCACTGCCCTTTGCCTGTTCCAGAATTAGCTGATCCTCTACGCCTTCGCGTAAGAAACGCGCCTGACGGCTCATTCTGGCGCCTGAGTCCTGCAACGCCAGGCCGATAAAAATCAGGATGAATATCAGCCAAAAAACGAGATTCAGTCCACTTTGAAAATCGGGCGTTGGCGAGTTATACCAGAACACGTTAAGAAAAGGTGTGTTCACCCGCATCATGTCGATCATCACATGGGCAAAATCGAGCATGACCGCGTTAATCCCTTCCTGCTTTTCGCTGTGCGCGTACATAAACTTCAGTACTGAAACCAGCGTTGAAATCAGCGCGGGAATGAAAACCACCCATCCCACCAGCCTTTTCAAGATGGCAATGCGTCCAGCTTGTTGATACGTCATGAGTTCCCCTTGATTAAGACGTGTCATTTTGGCCTAAGTTTACCCGTTGATTACCGTTTTCGCCTGATCTTTAAAGGCGGTATACTTCTGAATTAGCCATAATGAACGCTCAGAGTCCGTCCAGGCTGGCTCTAATCCCTTTTATCACCGTAAAGGAGAGGTTGTAATGTCAACCCCGCGTCAAATTCTTGCTGCAATTTTCGATATGGATGGGTTACTGGTCGATTCTGAACCGCTTTGGGATCAGGCTGAACTGGATGTGATAGCAAGTTTAGGCGTTGATATCTCCCGCCGCCATGAACTTCCCGATACCCTTGGCTTACGCATCGACATGGTGGTTGATTTGTGGTTTGCGCAGCAACCCTGGAACGGCCCCTCACGTCAGGAAGTCACCGAGCGCATCATCACCCGGGCCATTGCGTTGGTTGAAGAGACAAAACCGCTGCTGCCAGGCGTTCGTGAAGCTGTGGCACTGTGCAAATCTCAGGGAATCAAAGTAGGACTGGCATCCGCCTCGCCGCTACATATGCTGGAAAAAGTGCTGACCATGTTTGATCTGCGCGATGACTTCGACGCGCTGGCTTCTGCAGAAAAACTGCCTTACAGCAAACCGCACCCACAGGTTTACCTCGATTGTGCGGCAAAACTGGGCATTGACCCGTTAAACTGCGTAGCACTGGAAGACTCAGTGAACGGCATGATTGCCTCGAAAGCTGCCCGTATGCGTTCCATCGTCGTACCAGCGCATGAGAATCAGGACGATCCTCGCTTCGTGCTTGCCGACGTCAAACTAACCTCGCTCACCGAACTCGCAGCCGCTCATCTGCGCGGCTAATCCTGTAACGGGCAATGATCGTATTGCCCGTCTTTTCAGACTTTCTATTTTAAAACGCTGTTTCATTTTTAATTGTATTTCTGTTTAACCTCTCCTATCCTTGCCCTATAGCGCAAGCGTTAATGACATAAATAGTTGAGGTAAACATGATTCAGGAAGCTTTTCGTCTCAAGGGTAAAGTCGCCATCGTCACTGGATGTGACACCGGCCTCGGGCAGGGTATGGCAGTGGCGCTGGCTGAAGCAGGCTGCGATGTAGTCGGCGTGAATCGTAAAATACCGCATGAAACAGCAGAGAAAATTAACGCCTTCGGTCGACGCTTTATGGCCATTCAGGCCGACCTCAGTCAACAAGATGCTCTCACCAGCATCGTGACACAAACGGTATCGGCGTTTGGCCAGGTCGATATTCTGGTCAACAATGCAGGAACTATACGCCGTCAGGATGCACTGGACTTCAGTGAAAAAGATTGGGATGACGTGATGAATCTGAATCTCAAATCCGTTTTCTTTCTGTCGCAGGCCGTGGCGCGCCAGTTTGTGGCGCAGGGCAATGGTGGAAAAATCATTAACATTGCCTCGATGCTCTCTTTTCAGGGGGGTATCCGTGTACCTTCCTATACCGCATCAAAAAGCGGCGTTCTGGGCATCACTCGCCTGCTCGCCAATGAATGGGCGGCCAAAGGAATTAATGTCAATGCTATCGCGCCCGGCTATATGGCGACCAACAACACCCAGCAACTGCGCGCAGACAGCGAGCGCAATCAGGAGATTATCGATCGTATTCCCGCAGGGCGATGGGGCACGCCGGATGATCTAAAAGGTCCGGTCGTGTTCCTCGCAAGTCCCGCCTCTGACTATATTCATGGCTATACGCTGGCCGTGGACGGTGGTTGGCTGGCGCGGTAAAGGCGCACTTGTGACAAAGGGTTACAACGTCACCTCTTCCGCCTACTGTATAAAACCCCTATACTGTATGAATCGACAGTTTATTGGGTTTTATCATGACGGCGGAAGGCCACCTTCTTTTTTCTATTGCCTGTGCGGTATTTGCCAAAAATGCCGAGCTAACGCCCGTTCTTGCGCAGGGTGACTGGTGGCATATTGTTCCTTCAGCCATTTTAACGTGCCTGCTGCCGGATATCGATCATCCCAAATCTCTGCTGGGACAGCGTCTGAAGTGGATATCAAAACCCATTGCCCGCGCATTTGGCCATCGCGGGTTTACGCATAGCCTGCTGGCGGTTTTTGCCCTGCTGGCCACGTTCTACCTGAAAGTCCCGGATACCTGGATAATACCGGCCGATGCCTTACAAGGTATGGTACTCGGCTATCTTAGCCACATTCTGGCTGACATGCTGACTCCAGCAGGCGTTCCCCTGCTTTGGCCCTGCCGCTGGCGTTTTCGTCTGCCCATCCTCGTGCCGCAAAAAGGCAATCAACTGGAGCGGTTTCTGTGCATGGCACTGTTCGCGTGGGCAATCTGGATGCCGCAGACCGTACAAGAGAACAGCGCGGTACGCTGGTCTTCGCAGATGATTAATACGCTACAAATGCAGTTCAATCGTTTCATAACGCATCAGATTGACTAATAAATCAGCCAAAAAGTCATTTTCGGTATAAACAATTCCATTTGAATATAAGAGGCAAGTCACAGTTCTGCTAATCTTGCGCCAACAGAATCACCTTTCAATGGTGATACGCATAATAAGATCAGGAGAACGGGGATGAACTTTCCATTAATCGCGAACATTATCGTGTTCGTAGTGCTGCTGTTCGTGCTGGCGCAAGCCCGTCACAAACAGTGGAGTCTGGCAAAAAAAGTACTGGTCGGTCTGGTCATGGGTGTGGTGTTCGGCCTCGCGCTGCACACCATTTATGGCTCCGACAGCCAGGTTCTTAAAGATTCAGTACAGTGGTTCAACATTGTCGGCAACGGTTATGTCCAGTTGCTGCAAATGATTGTTATGCCGCTGGTCTTTGCCTCTATACTTAGTGCCGTTGCGCGTCTGCACAACGCCTCTCAGTTAGGTAAAATTAGCTTCCTGACCATCGGCACGCTGCTGTTTACCACGCTGATTGCCGCACTGGTAGGTGTTCTGGTGACCAACCTGTTCGGCCTGACCGCCGAAGGTCTGGTGCAAGGTGGTGCCGAAACCGCACGTCTGAACGCGATTGAAACCAACTATGTTGGCAAAGTAGCTGACCTCAGCGTTCCGCAACTGGTGCTGTCGTTTATTCCGAAAAACCCGTTTGCCGATCTGACTGGCGCGAACCCGACGTCGATTATCAGCGTGGTTATCTTCGCCGCATTCCTGGGTGTAGCCGCACTGAAACTGCTGAAAGATGATGCACCAAAAGGCGAGCGCGTTCTGGTCGCTATCGATACCCTGCAAAGCTGGGTGATGAAACTGGTTCGTCTGGTGATGCAGTTGACGCCGTACGGTGTTCTGGCACTGATGACCAAAGTGGTTGCAGGTTCCAACCTGCAGGACATCATCAAGCTGGGTAGCTTCGTCGTGGCCTCTTATCTCGGTCTGGGCATTATGTTCGTGGTACACGGGATCCTGCTGGGTGTGAACGGCGTTAGCCCGTTAAAATACTTCCGCAAGGTATGGCCAGTGCTGACGTTCGCCTTCACCAGCCGTTCCAGCGCAGCCTCAATTCCGCTGAACGTTGAAGCGCAGACCCGTCGTCTGGGCGTGCCTGAATCCATCGCCTCATTTGCCGCCTCGTTTGGTGCCACGATTGGTCAGAACGGTTGCGCGGGCCTGTACCCGGCAATGCTGGCAGTAATGGTTGCACCGACCGTCGGTATCAACCCACTGGACCCGATGTGGATTGCCACGCTGGTTGGTATCGTGACCGTGAGCTCCGCAGGGGTTGCGGGTGTAGGTGGCGGTGCAACATTTGCCGCGCTGATCGTCCTGCCCGCTATGGGTCTGCCGGTCACGCTGGTTGCGCTGCTGATCTCCGTTGAGCCGCTGATCGATATGGGTCGTACCGCGCTGAACGTAAGCGGTTCCATGACTGCCGGTACGCTGACCAGCCAATGGCTCAAGCAGACTGATAAAACGATTCTGGACAGCGACGATAACGCCGAACTGGCGCATCGCTAAGTCTGTCAGCTAAAAAACAAAAAACCGCCGGAGTATCATGCTCCGGCGGTTTTTTTATATCCATTAATCCCTTAGTTCATTTTCCTGGCGAACCTGATTAGCCCAGCGCTGTGCTGATTCCGGGACCGTAAATGCAGGCGAACGTTGAAACGCCTCCCCCATTAAGACAAAAGCGACATATTTTCCGCGTAGTATCCATACGTCACGAAACGCATCCATTTTAATCGCATGCTCTGGTGGCGCGGGCTCCACGCGAGGAACATAGCTGATAACCGGACGATTTTGTTGGCGAAGAGGTTTCATAATCAGTTGCTTCACTAAAGACAAATTCTAAAAATCAGAAAACCGCTATCTTAGCCGATTTTGCCGCCTTGCGTCCTGCCTTGCGTGCGCTGTTTGCCTGGTTCATCGCGCTTTACGTCATCGACCTGTACCTGCGCCACTGAGTGAGTGGTCTATAGTTAAAGCTTTTGACAGCAACAACGACCCTTTCAGCAATGAAACCAGGAGACGAGTTTAATGTCACAGAATGATAAGCATCCACTCCATCACCCAGCGCCGGTTCATGATGCCAGCGAATCCCAGCCAGGACTTGACTCACTGGCACCCACAGACGGTTCACATCGGTCAACACCTGAACCCACGCCGCCAGGTATGCAGCCCACTACGTCCGGCAGTTTAAAAGCGCCGGATATCAAAAGTGACAAACTCAATGCACTGGACAGTTTTCGTAAAGGAAGCGAAGATTTTGCTCTGACAACTAATCAGGGCGTGCGAATCGCAGACGATCAAAACTCTCTGCGCGCAGGTAATCGCGGGCCAACCCTGCTGGAAGACTTTATCCTGCGGGAAAAGATTACCCATTTTGATCATGAACGCATCCCGGAGCGGATTGTACATGCCCGAGGTTCTGCCGCTCATGGTTACTTTCAGTCCTATGTCAACCTGAGTGCGACGACGAAAGCGGACTTTCTAAGTGATGAAAATAAAATCACCCCGGTTTTTGTCCGATTCTCTACCGTTCAGGGCGGCGCAGGCTCTGCGGATACGGTCAGAGATATACGGGGATTTGCGACCAAGTTTTACACTGAAGAGGGCATTTTCGACTTGGTGGGAAACAATACTCCCATCTTCTTTATTCAGGATGCCCATAAATTCCCGGATTTCGTCCATGCGGTTAAACCGGAGCCGCATTGGGCTATCCCGCAGGGCCAAAGCGCCCATGACACCTTCTGGGATTATGTCTCATTACAGCCTGAAACGTTGCACAACGTCATATGGGCAATGTCCGATCGGGGTATTCCGCGCAGCTATCGCACGATGGAAGGCTTCGGTATTCACACATTTCGGTTGATTAATGCGCAAGGGAAAGCCACCTTTGTCCGTTTCCACTGGAAACCGCTGGCAGGCAAAGCCTCGCTGGTATGGGATGAAGCGCAAAAACTTACCGGTCGGGATCCCGACTTTCATCGCCGCGATCTGTGGGAAGCTATCGAAGCGGGCGATTATCCGGAATATGAACTGGGACTACAGCTGATTCCCGAAGAAGATGAATTTAAGTTCGATTTTGACCTGCTCGACCCGACCAAGCTGATCCCGGAAGAGCTGGTTCCGGTGCAACGCGTCGGTAAAATGGTGCTGAACCGCAATCCTGATAATTTCTTCGCCGAAAATGAACAAGTCGCTTTTCATCCCGGACATATCGTCCCTGGCATCGATTTTACTAACGATCCCCTGCTGCAGGGTCGCTTGTTCTCCTATACCGATACCCAAATTAGTCGCCTGGGCGGGCCCAATTTCCATGAAATCCCGATTAATCGCCCGACCTGTCCGTACCATAATTTCCAGCGTGACGGCATGCATCGTATGGACATCGATACCAATCCAGCCAACTATGAACCGAATTCCATCAATGATAACTGGCCGCGTGAAACGCCGCCGGGGCCAAAACGCGGTGGATTTGAGTCGTATCAGGAACGGATTGAAGGAAACAAAATCCGCGAACGTAGCCCCTCTTTTGGCGAATACTATGCGCACCCTCGCCTGTTCTGGCTAAGTCAGACGCCAATTGAACAGCAGCATATCATCGGCGGATTCAGTTTCGAACTCAGTAAGGTTACGCGCCCCTATATTCGGGAAAGAGTGGTCGAACAGTTAGCTCATATTGATACTGCCCTCGCCGAGGCGGTTGCCGAAAATCTCGGTTTTGAGCTAACCAAGGAACAGGCCAGCATTGCGCCACCGCCCAACGTCAACGGTTTGAAAAATGCACCGTCACTCAGTTTATATGCAGGTGCGCAAGGTGAGATTAAGGGCCGCGTGGTCGCCATCCTACTTAATGACCAGGTGAAATCGAGCGACCTGCTCGCCATCATGCAAGCCCTACAGGCCAAAGGCGTTCATGCCAAATTGCTCTATTCCCGAATGGGTAAGGTAGTTGCCGATGATGGAACTGCTCTGACGATCGCCGGTACTTTTGCGGGTTCACCATCCCTGACGGTCGATGCGGTTATCGTTCCATGCGGTAATCTCGCGGACATCATTAAGAACGGTGATGCCCGATATTATTTACTTGAAGCGTATAAGCACTTAAAACCTATCGCCCTGGCCGGCGATGCTCGTCAGTTTAAAGTAACGTTGAATATCAAAAATGAAGGAGAAGAAGGCGTGGCGGAAGCGGACAGTGCAGACGCACAGTTTATGGATACCCTGTTGACGCTGATGACCGCGCACCGCATCTGGTCACGTGCCGGAAAAATAGAAACGATTCCCGCCTAAAAAAATGCGGCGCACGATTGCGCCGCAAACTCAGGAATTACACGTTCAGAAAACTGCCAAGACGATAACCGCGCTCCGCAATTGCATATTTCAGTGACGAAGACGTCAGCACGTCGAGCTCAGTTAAGCGGGGGTAACAGTAGGCACTTTGACGAATAATGTCATCGATAAAGGCCGGATGACACATCACTTCCAGCGAGGACTCGCCTCGATCGGCTGACGCGTCCAGCGTCTGTAAAAACAGAGCCTCGGAAATCGCTTCGCCGTAAAACTCGCTGCTGAATCCCTGGGAGGTACGTAACGTTTCCGGAAAATCAGACGCCTGGAACACGGTCTGACGATCGATACGCAATGCAATCCCCTTCTGGGCAGCAAACCCGGCTACGATAGGGAAAATTTGCGGGAACATATGCACATGGTGATGGCTATCCAGATGCGTCGGCTCCCGCCCGAACAGGTCAATAAAACGCTGATACTGCGCGGCCAGCTCCTGAGAAATTTCATCCAGCGGCAAAGTGTCCTCCTCTGCCATCTGCCAGATCCATTTCCCCAGTAATCCGTCACGGGTAAGGTCCGGCATTGCCGTCAACGGCCTACCCAGCGTCAGAACAAAATGCATCCCGACGGCAAGTGCAGGTATGTCGCGACTCAGCTGTACCGCATGGTCAATCGCCGCACCGTTAACCAGCGCCGTTGTCGAGGTGACAACGCCATTACGACAGGCTTCAACAATGCCGTAGTTTTGTCCTTTACTCAGGCCAAAATCATCCGCATTAACAATCAGTACGCGTTCCATAGCCGACCTCAGTTAGTGTTGTTCGCTTTTGAGTTTCTCAATGCACCCGGCGAAGTTTGGCAACCATTTTTCATGTGCCAGAATTAACTCACGCGCCAGAATTTCGGCATCGCTGTCAGAATGCACCAGCGGACTCAGGTTTAACGCCAGCAGCACATCATTCAGCTCGCCGCTCAATGCCGCATTGCTCGCCGCAACCTCAAAGCCTTTGATGGTGTAGATAAGGCCGAGCACTTTCTCATCAAAATGGGTAATACGTGGGTGCGGCGTAGCACCGTTACGTCCGAGCGTGCAGGTCATCTCAACCGCCCAGTCCGCAGGAATGTTATCAACATGTCCATGATGTGGAATGTTGACGTAGTGCTCGGTCTGTTTGTCGTTGTAGATGGCGTTGATCACTTCACAGGCCGCATCGGAGTAATACGCGCCACCGCGCTGCTCCAGCTCTTTCGGCTTAACGTTTAGCTCAGGATTTTTGTAGAGATCAAACAGTTGTTTTTCTACTTTTTGTACTACCTGGGCACGTGCGCCCCCCTTATAGTACTCGCCCATTTCGATCGCCAGCATCTCTTTTGGCTTAAAGTAGTACAGCAAATACGAGCACGGCAGCAGCTTCAGCGAACGAATCAACCCTTCGCTGAACGGCAGGTCGAAAATGTTCTTCACGGTGGAAGCTTTCAGTTGTCCAGAAGCCACGCCGTCCAGCAGTTCATCAAAGCGTGATGTACCGTTCACCAGCACGTCTTTAATAAAGACCATGTGGTTCAGACCGAACAGATCGATGGATAAATCATCGCTCTCTTTCAGCGCCAGCACATCGCTAATGAACATTTTCATGCCGACAGGAATATTACACACACCGATGAATTTCTTGAAATTCGTGTGGCGATAGACCGCTTCAGTCACCATCCCTGCCGGGTTAGTAAAGTTAATCACCCAGGCATTCGGGCACAGTTCTTCCACATCTTTAATAATGTCAAAGATAACCGGAATGGTACGCAGACCTTTGAACAGCCCGCCCGCACCGTTGGTTTCCTGTCCCAGATAACCGTGGCTCAGCGGAATGCGTTCATCCTTTTCACGGGCTTTCAGTTGCCCTACGCGCAGTTGGGTGGTAACGAAATCAGCATCTTTCAGTGCTTCACGGCGGTCCAGCGTTTTAAACAACTTCATCGGTACGCCGGCTTTGTCGATCATGCGCTGGCAAAGGTCAAAAATAATGTCAAGCTTCTCTTTTCCACCGTCGACATCAACCAGCCACAACTCAGAAACCGGTAATTCATGATAGCGCTTAATAAAGCCTTCAAGTAATTCAGGGGTGTAGCTGCTCCCGCCACCGATAGTGACGACTTTTAATTTCTGGTTCATACTTTCTCCCTTCAGTGTCAAAACACTGACGTGTATTATGCTCAACCCGTTTGTCAGGTATAGCGTGGCTGTCCCGACGCTATTTTGGGCAAGCTATAAAAAATGGGTTATTGGCAAATAATATCTACTGATTAAATTCAGTTAATTTCTTACGGTAGCTATTCGGTGTAAACGACGTCAGCTTTTTAAACGTTTTAATAAACAGGCTTGGACTACTGTAGCCAGACTCGTAAGCAATATCCGTTACAGAATAGTTCGTCATTTCCAGCTGTTTTTTAGCAAAGTTAATGCGGATTTCATTAATAATCTGCATCGGCGTTTTGCTGTAATAACGCTGGGTAGCGCGGGTCAGATACTCCTGGGATTTCGCGGACAGGTGTACCATATTTTCCAGCGCATTCTCGCTAAACTGCCGTTTGTCGTGCATGGTCTCGACGGTGGTTTTAAGCCACTGCGGAATATCATCCAGCACTTGCTCTTCGCGATGATGGCGTAACCGATTTATAATATAGAAGGTGACCACTTCTACAAATTCATCCAGCCCGCTCTCACGAAAGTTAAGTGATGCAATAACCGTTTCAATGTAGGTAAGAAACGAGTTATTCGCCCGGTAGACCTGCGATGCAACGAAACAAAATGGCAGCAGCGGGTGATAGTGCTGTTCAAAAAAACGTTTACTGATGCCAACGTTAAGGATCCTTGTCGCACCAAAATCATAAAAACTCTGGTGGTGCGATCCCAACGGGATAAAGACAAAGTCTCCACGTTCTAGCAGTACGCGTTTACCGTTGATTTCCTGATAATAGCGCCCCGTTAAAACCAGGGTAAACTCATAGTAGTCATGCTGATGCAGCCCGCTGATGCTCTCAGTTTTGTTATAGATGAACACATGGAAATTTTTGCCATTAAACAGCTGCTGTTCATAAACGGTTTTGATTTCCGGTGCGTTAATCTGTAGCTGCATTATGCACTCCTCGCTATTTCAGCTTTTCGTGAAGCTCAATCAGTTCAGTCACCAGCTCACGTGCCAGCATTGATGTCATCAGGTGGTCCTGCGCGTGGACCAGCACCAGGCTGACTTTCATTTTACCTTCACCCTGATCGCCTTCAATCAGTTTCGTTTGCACGAGGTGCGCTTCGTTCAGCGCCAGACGAGACTGGTCCATCATGGTCTTAGCTGACTCGAAATCACCCTGCTTGGCCATTTTGAGTGCGCCGTACGCCAGGCTACGCGCCTGACCGGAGTTGATGATGAGGCCCATCACCACTTCTTCAAGTTCTTCTGCTTCTGACTGCGTATCGACGATGTTCTCGATATCCAACATACTTTTTTCCTCTGGTTCAGTCCGGCATGACCGTAAAGCCATGCCGGATTAAATTTAGAATTTTAATGCGTTAGCGATATCTTCTTCGCTTTCTTCTTGGTCAATAACGTTCTGCGCTTTGTTGGCTACCACCACGAACGGCAGGTAAACCAGCGTTGCGATACCGAGGTTGAACAGCGCGACCAGCAGAGCAGCGACGCTACCGTTGGTGTTAAAGAACGCGCCCAAACCGGTTGGCATAGTCCACGGTGCAATGTTGGTAATCGGTGGAATAATGCCTGAGTAGTAAGCTGCCAGCGTAATCGCCGCCAGAATCGGTTGCACCAGAATGAACGGGATAAACATCACCGGGTTCATGATGATCGGCAGACCGAACAGGATAGGTTCGTTAATCTGGAACAGACCTGACGGCAGTGCCAGTTTAGCAACCTGACGATAGTCAGGACGACGCGATGCCAGGAAGATAGCGATAATCAGACCCAGCGTTGCCCCGCTACCCCCAAGGAAAATATAGGAGTCGAGCATCGGTTTCGCCCAGACGTGGAACGTCTTACCGGCTTCCAGCGCGGCATCTACGGAACCAAACTGTTGGTAGATAGAGATGTTTTCCAGCGCCCATGGCGTCATGATACCGCTGTCCAGCGCAGTCAGCGCCAGTGAACCGTGAATACCGAAGAACCACAGCAGCGGAACAAAAATCACGTAGGCCCAGCCCACCACGCTGCCCAACGACGCCAGCGGAGTTGAAATGGAATCCATAATGATTTGGTGGAAGTTCGTACCCCAGGTGTTCAGTGCCCAGGCGATGATCCCCATAATGGAGAGGATAAGGAAGCCAGGAATCAGCGCAGAGAAAGAGCGCGATACGGATGTCGGTACGCTATCAGGTAATTTAATGACCCAATTGCGACGAACCACAAAGGTGAACATTTCCGCGACCGCAAGGCCGATAATAATACCGGAAATAATATTGGCACCGCCGAGCCAGTTCGCGCCAACGGCATAGGCTTCACCCACGCTATAAGGCGTTACGGTCATAAACGCGGCGACGGATAACAGCCCGGCAGCCAGTGAGTCGACTTTACGTTCTTCTGCCAGCGCCATGCCGATAAAGAACGGTGCCATCAATGACATGATACCCAGCGTACCGTTATAGACGTTTCCACCAATGCCTTTCAAGCTATTCAAAGTTTCAATAGTTGAAGCATCAAGTCGAATGCCCATTGAATAAAAAAACGACCCCTCCCCAAAGCTCAGGAAAACGTTATTGATTAATACAAACATAGCCCCTGCGAGGGTTAACGGCATTAAACGAATAAAACCGTTCTTGATTGCATTAACGTGTGGCTGCTTTCCAATTTTTACAGCAAAAGGAAGGAGTACCTTTTCAAGTGAAGCAATAGCGTTACTCATAGAAAAATACCCTTAAATACCGCAATTAATAATTGCGGTGAATGTTAATGAAATAACTCTTTGACGGGAAAAATTAAAATAAAATAATTAATTTGCTGCGGCTTTTTTAATTGCTGCAACAGCAGCCTTAAGCACGCCTAAACCATCGACTTTGCCATACAGCAGCGAGTCAATCACTTCCACAGGCTTGTTGGGTAACAAACGCTGAATTTCGGGCAACATATAAGCAATTTGTGGACCTAATAACACGACATCGGCGACAGGACCTTTTTCTCCGGCCAGCGTTTCAGGAAATGCTTCAATAATAACCGGCACTTCGTATTTTTCGGCCTGAGCACGCATCTTCGAAACCAACAATGAAGTCGACATGCCCGCAGAACAAAACAGATAAATGTGTTTCTTTTCCATTAAAACGATCCTCATGTGCGATTATCTGTCAACCAGACACTCCGCAAGCCATAACCTGCATCCATGCTCTGGGTAACTTGCGTCAGCTAAATTACTTTTTTAGGTGGCTGAAATGAGTATACGGGATTGCACCGGTGGATGGTATTTCCTTGACCAACTAAATTGTCTCTCCTTGACCTGTCGTTATGACCCCCCTCACATTTCGGGCAAATAATTCGCGGCAATAAATAAGATCGTTCGGCACAAAAAAACCGGCACGATGGCCGGTTCTTCTGAATGCTCAGGCAATAAGCAGTTGTTACTTCTTCGCCGCCTGCGGGTCAGTGTCGTACTCTGCGCAGGTCTGGTAACCGGAGTTAATCACATGTCCGGTGTCGTCTAAAGCAACAAAATAGGTTTCAGCTTTACCATCTCGTTGACCCAGGATGTAGGTCTGGCATGTCCCGCGCGCATGAATCATACTGACTTCAGAAGAAGGTTTACCGGCAATCTGCGCCACCTGCGCCCTGCTCATCCCTTTCTTCACATCTTTCACCACGGGCTGAACAAATTGGTCTTTGGTGCGATCGTAGGCCGTACACCCTGCCAGCATAGTCAAAACAGCCGCTGCGCTTAGAATTCCTGTTAGGTTCTTGTTCATATTCCGTCCTCTTGTATTTCAGCGTGTTATATAAGCCTGGAGCACAACAACACATTTTTCAAGCAATCAGATGATACTTAGGTCGTTTCGGAAAATTCTATTAAAACAAAATGATGTTAGATCAGGCCTGCATCCCTTGTCGTTTGGGTCCCAACGCGTTAGCTTTAACACATCATTTTTTTGATCATTTCATTTTTCGGAGGGGGTTAAATGACTCTGCAGCAAGAGATAATCCAGGCGCTTGGCGCAAAACCGCGAATTAATGCAGAAGAGGAAATTCGCCGCAGCGTGGATTTCTTGAAATCCTACCTGCAAACCCACCCTTTTCTGAAATCACTGGTATTAGGGATAAGCGGCGGACAGGACTCAACGCTCGCGGGAAAACTTTGCCAGATGGCTATTTCCGAGCTTCGCGAAGAAACGGGGAATGACGCGCTGCAGTTTATTGCCGTACGTCTGCCGTATGGCGTTCAGGCTGATGAACAGGACTGTCAGGATGCCATCGCCTTTATCCAACCTGACCGCGTGCTCACAGTAAATATTAAGGGTGCGGTACTGGCCAGTGAACAGGCCCTGCGTGAAGCGGGTATTGAACTGAGCGATTTTGTCCGTGGCAATGAAAAAGCCCGTGAACGTATGAAGGCCCAGTACAGTATCGCCGGAATGACCAGCGGTGTTGTCGTGGGTACCGATCATGCAGCAGAAGCCATCACCGGATTTTTCACCAAATACGGCGATGGCGGTACTGACATTAACCCTATTTTCCGCCTGAACAAGCGTCAGGGTAAGCAGCTGCTTGCCGCACTGGGTTGCCCGGAACATTTATATAAGAAAGCGCCAACCGCCGACCTCGAAGACGATCGCCCTTCTCTGCCGGATGAAGCCGCATTAGGCGTCACCTATGACAACATCGACGATTATCTGGAAGGAAAAAAGCTGGCTGCCGACATCGCGAAAAAAATTGAAGGCTGGTATCTGAAGACCGAGCACAAACGTCGCACACCGATCACGGTGTTTGATGACTTCTGGAAAAAAGCGTAATTTTTTTAATCACATATCGCCGGATAGCACTGGGATCACCGCTGTCCGGCCCCTCCCCCTGGTCTGATGCCGCTTTTTTAATCGGTTTCAAACTGCTACACTGGATGAATAACCAGCATCCGGAGTGAGAAGTGGTACGGCGTCAATCAGCCCCACGCCTGACATTTGAGGCAGCGGCAATCTATGAATATCCAGAGCACCTGCGTCCATTTTTGAGTGCGCTTCCCACCGCGCCAGGCGTCTATCTGTTTCACAGTGAAAGCGACACTATGCCGCTCTATATTGGTAAAAGCGTCAATATTCGCAGCCGCGTGCTGGCACACCTACGTACCGCAGACGAAGCGGCAATGCTGCGCCAGGCCAAACGCATTAGCTGGATTTGTACGGCGGGAGAAATTGGTGCCCTGCTGCTGGAAGCGCGGTTGATCAAAGAACAACAGCCGTTGTTTAATAAACGACTGCGGCGCAATCGTCAGCTTTGCGCCTTGCAGCTTACCGACCGAACTGTTCAGATTGTCTACGCACGAGATATTGATTTCTCCCATGCACCCAATCTGTTTGGCCTGTTTGCCAATCGTCGCACAGCGCTACAAGCGTTGCAAAGCCTCGCGGATGAACAACAGCTGTGCTACGGCCTGTTGGGGCTGGAACCCCTGAGTCGCGGGCGCGCCTGTTTTCGCTCCGCGCTTAAACGCTGCGCCGGAGCGTGCTGCGGAAAAGAAAGTCATGAAGCGCATCATTTGCGTCTGTTAGCGGCGCTGGAAAGAGTGAGAGTGATTTGCTGGCCATGGAGCAATGCTATTGCACTGCAGGAAACCGGCGCTGAAATGACACAGTACCATATCATCAACAACTGGCTGTGGCTGGGAGCCGTTTCAACGCTGGATGAAGCGACTACCCTTGCGCGTATGCCAGCAGGCTTTGACCATGATGGCTACAAAATTCTCTGCCGGCCTGTTCTGTCTGGTCAATATGACATTATTGAACTGTGTCCGGAGAATGCCCCGGCATCCAGTTAATCTCGCTGAACAGCAATTTTCCCTCGCGCTCCAGCAGTCGTAATGTGTGTTTGCCGTCATGCCAGCTCGCACCCTGGTCGGCCGTCAGCAGTTTATCGCCCAGTTGCCATGCACCACTGATAACAAACACCACGCCGCCGCGTGAACCAAAGGTCGTAAAGGTGCGATCGGCAACTCTGACTTTTGCCTGGCAAACATCTCGTCGGGTCATGATATTAAAATCCATAGACATCTGCCCTTCCGTCAGCTTTGCTTTTACCACCTTGTCACCGGCAAAGGTAAAAGGTTGGTGCTGTTTGAGGGTATGCGTAAAGATGTTCGCTTCTTCCAGAGTGACCTCCCCTCCCTCCAGCAGCGTAATCACGCGCTCTACACCCGGGAAAAGTGAAAACTCACCGTTTGCTGCAATGGAGGCGATACTCGCCCGCCAGTGAAAATCTCGTGTTGCTGGCGGAAAACAGCAAATCTCACGCGTTTCTCCCGCACCATTTCGCCAGAGGTTAACCGGCATTTTGCGGATATCAAAGTATTCCATCATCCCTCCAGAAAGGAGCAGCATGGCAGCCTGCCGTAAACAGACAGCCATAAATCATCATTATTATGTTCACCCTGCAGATTATTGTTATCGGCAGCAGAGTTGATTTGCCTTAGCGATGAACCCGGCATTTTGCAAAAAAGAATAACGCGCTGATCCAGGTAGAATTTTCGCAGGCTTCAGGAGAATAGCGTGTCGTGCGTCCGGTGCAATAGGCAGAAATGAAAAAACCGCCGATCCTGCCCACATCGTTATACGTGTTGTGGACAAGAGCGGCGGTCTTGAGTTTTGTTTCACACTGTGCGGCAATCAGCGCGACACAGTGTGAATGATTTAGTGTAGACGCTGATCGATTACTCGGCAGCTTCCGGCATTTTACCTTTCTGCGCTGCACGTTCTGTCAGACGCTTCTCAAAATTGGCATTAAACTGCTTTTTCTGTTCCGGGGTCAGAATGTTGTAAATTTTGTTCTGGGTTTCCATATGCGCCAGCATGTTGGCTTTGCGCTGTTCTTCCATCTTCGCAATCTGCGCTTCGGCTTTCGCTTTATCGAAGCTATCGCTGGCGATGATATCGTGCATTGCACGGCGTTCTTCCAGCGGCGGACGTTTCATCTGATCGCGCTGGCCTTTCATGATCTCGCGAATCTGCTGTTTCTGAGCGTCAGTCAGATTCAGGTCTTTAAACATCATGTCGTGATGCGGGGCAAATTTGCCGTTGTGGTGCATCATCGGTTTAGCATCCGCTGGTGCAGCTGTTGTAGTGTCAGCAGCATGAGCCAGGTTCGCAGCACCCAGCGCCAGAGTAGAGGCAACAAACAGAGCAGTCAGTTTACGCATAATTTCTATCCTTTCTTTCAGTTATTTTTACGACACTCATGCGACTCTTATGCAATGTGATGTCGTGTTGACGAGATTAACTTTACCGGCTTAAGCGTCAATTAATCAGAGCAACGGTAAAACAGTGAAAGTGTAAAAAACAAACTTTCATCAATTATGAAGAAAAAAAGAATAAATTGCGCAGAGTTGCAATAAAAATTTACAACCGTATGATTTTGAACGGATTATGAAGAACTATACCTGAACCCTGTTTATTAAGAAAGCAATTCACCAGGAATAATCCGTAATAAATAAAAACAGCACGCAAAAATAAGCCCTAAAGGATAATCCTGCAGGGCGAATATATTGATCACAACTTTTCGAGCATCAATCCGGCACGTAAACCACAGGCCACGTTAGGGTTGGGAAAGAGAACGTATTCAACATCATGGGTGACGATAAAACGTTCATCTCCGTCCTGCGCCAGCAAGGTGCCTTCTTTAAAGGGGGTAAAGTTTAGCGTCTGGTTATCCATGTGGAGAATAAAATCATTGCTACGACGCGTGATTTGCGACACCACGCGATAACGCAGCGGGGATATTTCTCTCGTCGCCCCTCGTTCACCCCGCAGCAGTTTCTCCAGTGCGTCTGCCGTTTGTGCAAACTGGGTGAGGTCGTTTTGTCCAAACGGCAGCGCTTTACCCAGTTCCAACGTACAGGCCAACGCACCAAAATGTTCCCCGCTAAAATGGGTGAACGTGCCGCCAGGCGTCTGATGGAAAACCAGCGCTTCCAGTCCCGCATCCCCCAGCCATTCAAGAAAATCCTCGTCCCAGGCAACGTTGCGTTGTGGCAATACGCCAAAGCGCAGATGCTGTGAACCGCGGATCGCGGTGTGCAGATCCAAATGCCAGCGCACAGGCTCCTTTGCGCGCGAATAAAAATCTTCAAGACACAGCTCAAGCTCGTGGGCTCGGTGCGTTTCTTTACTCGCGGTAAAAATCTGCCACCGGCCGCCAAACATACGATTCAGGTCGCTATGACAATATCGTTTTCCCGCAGCCAGCGCCTGCGGGTTTCCCAGAATCACCAGCAGCCGCCATGTCAGTGTCAGCTCGCCGCTAAACAGACTGGAAAGCAATGAATCGAGTATCTCTACCGGCGCGGTTTCATTGCCATGGATCCCCGCAGACAGCACCAGTGAATGTTCAACGGGTGCAAGCGGCGTCAGTTCCAGAATTCCGTGACCGATCCACTGCCAGTCAAAACCATGAGTGGTTCCTTGCGTTTTCTCTGGAGTGGCGCCTGCGAGCGTGATCGCCAGAAAGTTATCCATGGTGCATCCCCTCCTGCTGGAAAGGATACACTGAGCCGAGGTTGAGCAATTGCGTCAGCGTATCCAGCGCTTCACGCCCCTCGCGCAACAGCTGTGGGTCGGCAAGGTCGGCAGCGGTAAGACGATCGCGATAGTAACGGTCAACCCAGTTATTCAACGTGTTAAACAGCGTGTCGTTCATGATAACCGCCGGATTCACCGCCTGCTGTTCCTGCGGAGTGAGCACCACTCTCAGGCGCAAGCATGCCGGACCACCGCCGTTGGACATACTTTCACGCAGATCGAATACCCGCAGGTCATCGATCGGATTGTCTTCCTCGAGAAGCCGGTTCAAATACCGCCACACGCCAGCATGCTCCCGACACTCCTGCGGCAGGACCAGCATCATCGAACCGTCACTACGACTCAGCAACTGACTGTTAAACAGATAAGTGGTCACGGCATCCTGCACCGACACTTCCGCTGTCGGGACTTCCAGCGGGGTAAAACCTGCCACCTGACTGCGCAACTGCTCTAACAATGCCTGCTGTCTGACAAACGCCTGCTGATGACAAAACAGCACCTGGCGATTCGATACCGCAATCACATCGTTATGGAACACGCCAAGATCGATAACGTCCGGGTTTTGCTGAGCAAAAATGCGCTGATGTGGGTTGACCTGATTCAGTCGCGCGACCGCCTCGCTGGCCTCACGGGATTGCCTTGCCGGATAGCGCTTCGGTTGGGATGCATTGCCTTCTTCACGACCGTAAACAAACAGCTGTACGCCGGGGTCACCGTAATCGCCACCGAGGCGGTTATGGTTTGCCGCCCCTTCATCGCCAAAAAGCGCAACCTGGGGTAACGCACCGTGGACCGCAAAGCTATTCTCATCACGGAAAATCGCCCGTAACAATGCTTCGGTAGTAGGCGCTTCCAGTGAACGGTGGAACTTATTATTCAGATTCGCCACCGTTAGATGCACTTTCCCGTCCAGCGAGTCTGCCGAAGGGCAAACCGTCGCCGCATTCGCTACCCACATAGGCGATGCGGAGCTGGCACTGGAGAGCCAGTGAGGCGCCTGACGCGACACTTTCTCCAGCACCTGTTCGTCACTGCCGCTAAAACCCAACTGACGCAGAACCGGAATATAAGGCCGCTCGTGGGGCGGGATCACCGCCTGAGGAAATCCTGCATCCGCCAGTGCTTTCATCTTTAGCAGACCTTGCTTTGCCGCCAGACGCGGGTTCGACACCTGAAATCGATGTTTGGTTGAGGCCTCATTACCAAATGACAATCCAGCATAGTGGTGAGTTAGCCCCACCAAACCATCAAAATTTACCTCACGGGCTTTCATAGCTTATCCTCGCGAGAAAAATCCAGTCCCGGGCTAAGCGCCGTTGGCAGCGTTAAGGCCGGGGATTCCAGACTTGCCATCGGCCAGGCGCAATAATCTGCGGCATACCACGCGCTGGCGCGATGGTTCCCGGAAGCGCCTACACCGCCAAACGGTGCGGTACTGGCAGCGCCGGTTAACGGCTTATTCCAGTTGACGATCCCTGCCCGCGCCTCCAACAGTAGCTGTTCAAACTGGCCGCGATCGGGCGAAACTAACCCACACGACAGTCCAAAGCGGGTATTGTTCGCCATACGAATCGCATCATCAAAGCTGTCATAACGCCAGACGCCGAGCAGCGGACCGAAAACCTCTTCATCAGGTACGTTCCCCGCCCCGGTCAGTTCGATGATTCCAGGGGTCAACAGTGACGTTCCGGCATTTAACAGACGTGGCGCTAACAGCGTACGGCCACCCAACGACGCCAGACGCTGCCAGGCATCATAGACGTGTTGCGCTGCCTGTTCGGAAATTAGTCCACCCATAAATGGCTGCGGTTGTGCATCCCAGTTGCCGGGCATTAAACGCTGACTAACCTCCACCAGACGCTTCAGGAACGCATCACCCTGCGCGCCTTTTTTTACGAGCAGGCGGCGGGCACAGGTACAGCGCTGTCCGGCGGTGACAAATGCGGACTGAATGGTCAGATGCACTGCGGCATCAATATCTTCCGGATTCTCAATAATCAGCGGGTTGTTGCCCCCCATCTCCAGGGCAAGGATTTTTTCCGGCTGGCCGGATAACTGCTTATGCAGCTGATAACCGGTATTCGCACTGCCGGTAAACAGCAGGCCATCGAGGTCTTCCAGCGCACTCAGCGCCTGCCCCGTTTCACGTCCGCCCTGCACCAGATTCAGCACACCCGGCGGCAACCCCGCCTGCTCCCACAGTTTTGTTACTGCTTCACCGGTCCACGGCGTCAACTCGCTGGGTTTGAAAATCAACGTATTGCCTGCCAGCAATGCCGGAACAATATGACCATTGGGTAAATGACCGGGGAAGTTATACGGACCAAAAACCGCCAGCACGCCGTGTGGGCGATGGCGCAACGTTGCCGCACCATCCGGTAGTTCGCTGTGCTGCTCACCGGTACGGGCATGATAAGCTTTGACGGAGATGGCGATTTTATTGATCATCGCCGTCAGTTCAGTCGCGGCTTCCCAATGAGGTTTTCCGGTTTCCTTGGCGATAATCTGAGTTAGCTCGGCTTTATTGCTTTCCAGCAATAAAGCAAACTTTTCAACAATAGTCTGGCGTGCGCTGAAAGGCTGTTTAGCCCAACCGGCAAAGGCCGCGCGTGCGGCCAGGCACGCTTGCGTCACCTGCATTGCATCTGCATCATTACCGTGCCACAGCACATCACCGCTTACCGGGTTGCTTTTCACCCGACGCTCGCCCAGCCCCGTCACCCAGTCACCGTTTATCCATAGTGTCATGCTGTTTTCTCCTCTGCACAAAGACGTACAAAACGTACATGGTCGCCCGCGTGGCATTTCAGGGCATCCAGTTGCGCCGCCGTCAGTACCAGACGTTGGGTATCCGGGTCTGCGCGAACCAGCATGACGCGGAAGTTTTGATAGTTTTCATTGGCAACCAGACAGGCCGGATAATCACCGGTTGCTGGCTGACCTTCCGCCACTTCCACCAGCCTGCTTTTACGAATAGCCCGAACCCGGTCGATATCGCATTCCAGCGTTGGCCCACCGTCGAAAATATCGACATAGTTGCGGTAGCGAAATCCTTCTTTCTCCAGCACCGCCCGCGCTGGGGCAGTTTGCGGATGCACCTGACCAATCACGCCTTGCGCTTCATCAGACAGAAAATGGGTATAAATAGGATGCTTGGGCATCAGTTCAGCAATAAAGGCTTTCTGCCCTGTCCCGCAGAGAAAATCCGCCCGGCTGAACTCCATTGAGAAAAAGCGTTTACCAAGGCTTTGCCAGAACGGCGAGTAACCGTGCTCATCAATCACGCCGCGCATTTCGGCCACGACTTTCTCATTAAATCGGTCGCGAAAAGCCGCCATAAACATAAAGCGCGATTTTGACAGCAAATAGCCGTTGCCTTCTTTTCGCCAGTCCGGATCGAGAAACAGAGTGCAAAGCTCGCTGCTACCCGTGTGATCGTTACTCAGAAACAGCGTCGGCAGCGCGTTATAGACATTCAGTTCTTTCGAGGCGTGGACCAGGGTACCAACCCGGTAGTTGTACCAGGGATCGTTAAGCCCTACCGCCACCTCAATGGCGCAAATCCCGGCCACGGTTCCGCTGGTACTGTCTTCAAGCACAAACACATATCCCTGCTCACTTTTTGGCAACTCACCGCGCCAGGTTTGGAGTGAACGTTCGATACGCGCCATCAGCGTAGCTTCATTCGCCGGTAGCGAGGTCAACCCGCCGCCGGTCTTACTGGCAAGCTGCATCAACGCGGTGATATCCGCGCGTTCAATGGGACGAATCACCATCATGATGAACCTCCTGCTTTAATGCGTTCGCAGGCCAGCGCAAAGCGATCCAGTCCGGTGGCGACTTCTTCTTCGCTGACGTTGAGCGCTGGCGCAAAACGCACCACGTTAGCGCCAGCGATCAGTACCATCACCCCGGCAACAGCCGCTTCTTGCGAGATGAGTTTCGCTTTCCCGGCAAATTCCGCGTTCAGCACGCAGCCGATCAGCAGTCCGAGTCCACGAATTTCACTAAACAGTCCAAAACGTTCGTTAATGGCGTTTATACGCTCCACAAACCAGTCGTGGCGCTGTTTTACTCCGTTGAGCACTTCCGGTGTATTCACAATTTCCAGCAATTTACCTGCCACCGCCGTCGCCAGCGGGTTTCCGCCGTACGTTGTACCGTGTGTACCAACCGTCATCACACTGGCGCAACGCTCTGTCGCCAGCAGTGCGCCGATGGGGAAACCACCGCCCAGCGCTTTTGCTGTCGTCAGCAGATCCGGCGTCACGGCGTAGTGCATATAGGCATACAGCTCCCCGGTACGGCCAACACCGGTCTGAACTTCATCAAAAATCAGCAGCGCATTATGGCGATCGCATAACTCACGTAGCCCCTGTAAAAAGGCTTTTGTTGCCGGTACCACACCGCCTTCACCCTGCACAGGCTCCACGATAACCGCACAGGTGGTGTCATCAATCAGTTGGCTGGCAGAATCGAGATCGTTGTATACGGCATGACGGATATCCGGCGGCAGCGGCGCGAAATCCTGTGAATAGGCAGGCTGTCCTCCGGCGCTGACGGTAAACAGCGTGCGGCCATGGAAAGCATTTTTAAACGCTACAATCCCGCTCTTCTGGCTGCCAAAACGATCGTGGGCATATTTACGCGCCAGTTTTAGTGCCGCTTCGTTGGCTTCTGCACCGGAGTTACAGAAGAAAATGCGCTCGGCGAAGGTGGCGTCAATCAGCTTTTTCGCCAGACGCAGTACCGGCTCGTTGGTGTAGCCATTTCCCGTATGCCAAAATTTGCTCGCCTGGTCGTTTAATGCCTCGCGCAATGCCGGGTGGGCGTGACCCAGCGCGTTAACCGCAATGCCTCCCGCGAAATCGATATACTCTTTACCCTGCTGATCCCACAGACGTGAACCTTCACCCCGCACTGGAATAAAAGGGGCCGGAGCGTATACGGGCATCATCCATTCATCAAAATTTTCACGCGTAATTGACAGAGACATAGCGACCTCAACGGTAAATAAAAGGTTATTTATATGTTAATAAATATAGTGTTTGCGGTGTAAATGTAGATTGCAGGGTTCGTGCCAGCCAGCGAAAAAAGTGCATAAACGGAGGTCGATGACGGAATATCAACAGGTTACAACGTAGCGATATTCACTACATGTGCATATAAAGTGAATATGTTTGCGCATCAGGCGACTAAACAGAGGAAAAAACGCAGTTTTATTCAGTCGCCAAATATAATTCTGGAATTGTGATCGTATACGAAATTTTTCGGAAATTATTGCCCCATTCCGACGCGCTTCGCGCCAAAACGGTGCAGTTTTTGCTCCATCGTTAACACCATTAGCAATCATTGTTGGAATCAGGTGACAAGAAGCAGTCAGGCTGCAGAAATTCTGCTACCATCCTTGCACTATTCATCTTGCAAAGTGGCAGCGACTATGAAATTTGTCTCTTTTAATATCAACGGCCTGCGTGCCCGTCCCCATCAACTGGCAGCCATTGTCGAAAAACACCAACCGGATGTTATTGGCTTACAGGAGACAAAAGTCCACGACGATATGTTCCCTCTCGAAGAGGTAGCAAAGCTCGGTTACAACGTCTTTTATCACGGCCAGAAAGGTCATTACGGCGTGGCGCTGTTAACGAAAGAAACGCCAATTGCGGTACGTCGTGGCTTCCCGGGCGATGACGAAGAAGCGCAGCGTCGGATCATCATGGCAGAAATTCCGTCCCCTCTGGGCAGCATCACGGTGATCAACGGCTATTTCCCGCAGGGCGAAAGCCGTGACCATGAAACCAAATTCCCGGCCAAAGCCGCGTTTTATCAGAACCTGCAAAACTATCTGGAGACAGAGCTGAAACGCGACAATCCGGTATTGATCATGGGCGATATGAATATTAGCCCAACCGATCTCGATATCGGAATTGGCGAAGAAAACCGTAAACGCTGGCTGCGTACCGGTAAATGTTCCTTCCTGCCGGAGGAGCGTGAGTGGATGGAACGCCTGCTGGGCTGGGGTCTGGTGGATACTTACCGTCACGCAAATCCTGAAAAGAATGACCAGTTCTCGTGGTTCGACTATCGCTCAAAAGGCTTTGACGATAACCGCGGCCTGCGTATCGACCTGCTGCTGGCGAGCAACCCATTGGCGGAACGCTGCGAAGAAACCGGCATCGACTATGAAATTCGCAGCATGGAAAAACCGTCCGACCATGCGCCTGTATGGGCTAAATTCCGCGTCTGACCTTCTGCGTCTTTTTACTCTCCAGGCCCGGCCTGGAGAGTCTGTTTATTCTGTGCAAAATCAATAAAGTGACGGTAATACATTGTTACGGCCGGGAATTTATTATATCTTCGCGCGCGCTTTTCGCTGACGAAAATGCTCCATTGCACTCGGTTTTACAGGAGAACCCCCATGAAAAAGAAGTTCGCATAAAGCAGAATACCGGCTGCTGATTGTCGCGGTCCTGTTCTGCGTTCTGGCGGGAGTTTTCCATCATTATGGTCTGACCGACCTGATAACCAATTTCCATCATTTACAAGACGTCATCCGCCAAAGCGGTATGTTCGGCTATACGCTTTATATCCTGCTGTTTATTGTTGCTGCGCTGTGTCTGATCCCAGGCAGCATCCTGGTGATCGTCGGCGGTGTGCTGTTTGGCCCCGTGGCTGGGACGCTTATCTCGTTAGTGGCAGCAACCGTGGCCTCGGCGCTGTCGTTTTTGCTGGCTCGATGGCTTGGACGGGATCTACTACTGAAATACGTTGGGCACACGGCAACGTTTCAGGCTATCGAAAAAGGCATTGCCCATAGCGGAGTAGACTTTCTAATCCTGACCCGGCTCGTGCCGCTGTTCCCCTATAATATTCAAAATTACGCCTATGGGCTGACGGCCATTCCGTTCTGGTCATTTACCGTAATATCGGCACTTACCACCTTACCCGGCATCTTTATCTATACGCTGATGTCGCATGAACTCGCCAGCGAAGGCATTACCCTGGTATTCATCGGTAAGCTCAGCGTGGCAGGGCTGGCGTTATTCACCCTCGTTCAGGCAGCCAAAGCCTGGGCCCGATATAAGCATATCGATCCGTCAGCCAACCATGAGTGTACGGGTAAATGATAAAACGGAATAAAGCGCGGCTGACTCGCTATTACCGGGCGGGTTTGATTGCTCTGCTACTGCTCGGGCTAATGGCATGGGCATGGATACCTGGCGTGAGTGATTTTCTCCACGGCAGCCTGGCAGCATTTACCACACTCGATCAGCATGCTCTTGAGAACTTTATTCGTTCTTATGGAACCCAGGCGGCAGTGGTGTCGTTCTTCCTGATGATCTTACAGGCCATCGTTGCACCGCTTCCTGCGTTTGTGATCACGTTTGCCAATGCCTCGCTGTTTGGCGCATTTTGGGGCGGCGTACTATCCTGGAGCAGCGCAATGGCAGGTGCGGCGCTGTGCTTTTTTATTGCCCGCATTTTAGGTCGCGGTGCGGTGGAAAAGCTGACCGGAAAAACGGTGCTGAACAATATGGACGCTTTTTTCGAGCGCTATGGTAAGCACACTATTCTGGTCTGCCGCCTGTTACCTTTTGTGCCGTTCGACCCGGTAAGCTACGCGGCAGGCCTGACCTCAATTCGTTTTCGCCATTTTTTCATCGCCACCGGCATCGGACAGTTACCCGCCACTATCGTCTACTCATGGGCGGGAAGCCTGTTAACTGGCGGCACATTTTGGTTTGTGACGGGTCTGTTTGTCCTGTTTGCCCTAAGCGTGGTGATATCGGTGGCGAGAAGCCTTTATGTTGATCGCCAACGGAAAAAAGCTGAGACCTTCCCCCATTTTTAGCCATGGAGATATTATGCGTTACTGCTTATTGTGTCTGAGTTTGTTGCTCTGCCCGCTGGCGACGTTTGCCCAGGACGCCAGCTGGCAACAAATCAAAAATGACGCCCGTGGTCAAACGGTGTGGTTCAACGCCTGGGGTGGCGACAATGCAGTTAACCAGTATCTCGACTGGGTTAGCGGCGAGATGAAAACGCACTACGACATTAACCTGAAAATCGTGCGCCTGGCAGACGCCGCCGATGCCGTAAAACGCATCCAGACGGAAGCGGCATCCGGGCGAAAAACCGGCGGCTCTGTCGATTTACTGTGGGTTAACGGCGAAAACTTCCGTACGCTAAAAGAAGCCGGGCTGCTGCAAACCCAGTGGGCGCAAACGCTGCCTAACTGGCGCTATGTTGATACACAAAAACCGGTGACCGAAGATTTCTCCGTTCCAACAGAGGGGGCTGAATCACCGTGGGGCGGTGCCCAACTCACCTTTATTGCCCGGCGCGATCTCACCGCGCAGCCGCCGTTATCTCCGCAGGCACTTCTTGAATTTGCGCAGGCGCACCCTGGCACGGTGACCTATCCACGCCCGCCAGACTTTACCGGAACGGCTTTCCTTGAACAGTTGCTAATTTCGCTCACCACCAAACCACAGGCATTGAAAGTTGCGCCAGATGCGGCGACATTCGCCGAAGTTACCGCGCCATTGTGGCAGTATCTTGATACCTTGCATCCTGTACTTTGGCGTGAAGGCAAAGATTTTCCGCCCACGCCAGCACGAATGGATTCACTGCTCAATAGCGGTACCCTGCGTTTATCATTGACCTTTAACCCTGCCCACGCGCAGCAAAAAGTAGCCAGCGGCGAGTTGCCTAAAAGCAGCTACAGTTTTGGTTTCTCACAGGGCATGCTCGGCAACGTGCACTTTGTTGCCATTCCGGCGAATGCCCACGCCAGTGCCGGAGCAAAAGTCGTGGCAAACTTCCTGCTTTCTCCTGAAGCGCAACTGCGCAAAGCTGACCCGGCTGTCTGGGGAGATCCTTCGGTGCTTGATCCACAAAAATTGCCTGACGAACAGCGTGATGCGCTGCTGGCGCGGATCCCACAGGGGCTCCCTGCCGTGTTGCCAGAACCGCATGCAGCCTGGGTAAACGCTCTGGAACAAGAATGGCTACGCCGCTACGGTACGCATTAATTCTGCTACTCTGGGCCAGCATGGCGGCAGTTTATCTGCCGTTGGTGCCAGCGGCATGGTCTCTGGTAACACCAGCGCTTAGTACCGCGCACTGGCTGGCGCTCTTTGCCGATCCTCAACTCCCGCAGGCGTTACTGGCAACGCTGGTTTCCGTAGGCCTCGCGGCTGGCGGCGCGCTGATCATCGCGCTGCTGGCGATCCTCACTTTATGGCCCGGCGCAGGCTGGGCGCGGCTGTGCACCCGTCTTCCGTGGCTGCTGGCGATCCCGCACGTTGCCTTCGCCACCAGCGTGCTGTTGGTTTTTGCCGAAGGCGGTATGCTTTGGCAATGGCTCCCGTTCCTCAGTCCCCAGCCGGACCGCTACGGTATTGGACTTGGCGTAACGCTGGCGGTGAAAGAGAGCGCTTTTTTGTTATGGATACTCTCGGCTCTACTGAGTGAAAAACAACTTTCGCAGCAGGTTATCGTATTGGATTCGCTGGGTTACAGCCGACTGCAATGCCTGAACTGGCTGGTACTGCCCGCTATTGGCCCGGCATTAGGCAAAGCTATGCTGGCGATTGTCGCCTGGTCGCTCTCCGTTGTTGATGTGGCAATCGTTCTTGGCCCCGGCAATCCGCCAACGCTTGCCGTATTGAGCTGGCAGTGGCTCAGTCAGGGCGACGTCGAACAGCAGGCGAAAGGCGCACTTGCCAGTCTGTTGCTGGTGCTGTTGCTCCTTGTTATCGCGCTGGTGGGTTATCTGCTCTGGCGTGCCTGGCGACATACTATTCCGGCAGTAAACGGTGAACGCCAGCATTTTTCATCTATGACAGTCGCACGCCCGCTGGTACAGATTTTGCACGTCAGCGGTGTGGTATGCGCGCTGGTACTGGCGCTTATCGCCAGCTATTCCTCGCTAAACAGCGAGGCGCTCAGCAACAGCCTGCAACTGGGGCTCCTTTCCAGCGTGCTGGCGCTTCTGATACTTTTTGCCTGGCTGGAATGGGGTCCACAAACCGGACACCGCTGGGTCTGGCTACCGCTCATTTTGCCTGCGCTACCGCTGGTAACCGGACAATACCTGCTGGCGTTATATGCCGAACAAGATGGACTGATGACGACCATTATCTGGGGCCATCTGCTGTGGGTGATGCCCTGGATGCTATTTGTGCTTAAACCGGCGTGGCAGCGCATTGACCCACGATTAATTTTGATTGCACAAACCCTGGGCTGGACGCGGGGGCGGATATTCTGGCTGGTGAAATGCCCACAGCTGGCGCGCCCGGCATTGATTGCCTTCGCGGTTGGCTTCTCGGTCAGTATCGTCCAGTATATGCCAACGCTGTGGCTAGGTGCCGGACGCTATCCCACATTAACCACCGAAGCGGTGGCATTAAGCAGCGGCGGTAGCAGTGCGATTCTGGCAACACAAGCGTTGTGGCAGCTGCTTTTACCACTGCTCGTTTTCGCACTTGCAGCCTTTCTCGCCGCGTGGATCGGCCGCTTTCGACAAGGACTCCGCTAATGCTTACTGTACGAGGCGTTTCGTTGTACCAGGGCGCGAAAGCGCTGGTGAAAGACGTTAATTTTCAGGTTAACAAAAGTGACATCGTCACTATTATGGGACCTTCCGGCAGCGGGAAATCTTCGCTGTTTTCATGGATGATCGGGGCGTTGTCTCCCCAGTTTCAGGCCTCAGGCGAACTGTGGCTTAATGAACGACGCATCGATACGTTACCTACCGCGCAGCGCCAGATTGGCATTTTGTTCCAGGATGCGCTGCTGTTTGACCATTTCAGCGTTGGGCAGAATTTACTGCTGGCCTTACCCGCCAGCCTGCAAGGTCCCGCCAGACGCCATGAGATTGAATGCGCTCTCGCACGCGCTGACCTGGCAGGTTTTTATTCGCGCGATCCGGCGTCACTCTCCGGCGGACAACGCTCGCGTGTCGCCCTACTCCGCGCACTACTGGCTCAGCCCCAGGCGCTGTTACTTGATGAACCCTTTAGCAGGCTGGATGCGTCGCTACGCGATAACTTTCGCCAATGGGTCTTCACCGAGGTGCGTAAGCTGGGGATCCCGGTGGTACAAGTCACGCATGATGCGCAGGATGTCCCGCCTGCAGGCCGCGTATTTCAGATGGAAAACTGGGCGTGAATGTGGCGATATGCTGCGTTAACGCAAGGTTTTTACGTAACTGGCGGCACAGAATGTCGTCTTCTTTTTTTCAACGTCGGGCTATTCGATGAAACGTGTTTCTCAAATGACCGCGCTGGCACTGGCTTTAGGGCTCGCTTGCGCTTCTTCCTGGGCTGCTGAAACAGCACAGACGCTCACCCTCAACCAGTTACAGCAAAAGCAAGGCGCGGCGATCGATACCCGTCAGAGCGCTTTTTACAACGGCTGGCCACAATCGCTCAATGGTCCTTCAGGACACGAACCTTCCGCACTGAACCTGTCTGCCGCCTGGCTCGACAAGATGAATGATGAACAACTCAGCGCCTGGGTTAAGTCACATCAACTTAAGACCGACGCTCCGGTGGCGCTATATGGCAGTGATAACGACATGCAGGCCGTTAAATCCCGTCTGCAAAAAGTTGGCTTTAACCAGATTTCAACCCTCAGCGATGCGCTGACAGATCCTGCGCGTCTGCAACGTCTGCCGCACTTCGAACAGTTGGTTTACCCACAGTGGCTGCACAATCTTCAGCAGGGTAAAGACGTGACTGCCAAACCAGCGGGTGACTGGAAAGTGATTGAAGCCGCCTGGGGCGCGCCGAAGCTGTATCTGCTCAGCCACATCCCCGGCGCGGGTTACATTGATACCAATGAAGTTGAAAGCGAACCGCTGTGGAATAAAGTTTCCGACGAGCAGCTTAAAGCGATGCTGGCGAAACACGGTATCCGCCACGACACCACGGTAATTTTATACGGCCGCGATGTCTATGCCGCCGCACGCGTGGCACAAATTATGTTGTACGCAGGCGTGAAAGACGTTCGTCTGCTCGACGGCGGTTGGCAAACCTGGTCCGACTCAGGTTTACCGGTCGAACGCGGCACTCCGCCAACGGTGAAACCAGAGCCTGATTTCGGCGTGAAAATCCCTGCCCAGCCGCAGCTGATGCTCGATACGGAACAGGCTCGCGGTCTGCTGCATCGCCAGGATGCGTCTTTGGTGAGTATTCGTTCATGGCCAGAATTTGTCGGTACTACCAGCGGCTACAGCTACATTAAGCCAAAAGGTGAGATCGCAGGCGCGCGTTGGGGCCACGCGGGCAGCGACTCTACCCATATGGAAGATTTCCATAACCCTGATGGCACCATGCGCAGCGCGGATGACATCGCCGCCATGTGGAAGCAATGGAATATCCTGCCGAATCAACAGGTCTCTTTCTATTGCGGTACCGGCTGGCGCGCTTCAGAAACGTTTATGTATGCCCGCGCGATGGGCTGGAAAAACGTCTCTGTTTACGATGGTGGCTGGTACGAGTGGAGCAGCGATCCGAAAAACCCGGTCGCCAGCGGTGAACGGGGTCCGGACGCCAGCAAGTAAGACTGGCATTATTGCCGGATGCGGCGAGAACGCTTTACCCAGCCTGGATATATCATCGTTGTAGGCCGGATAAGCGAAGCGCATCCGGCAACGCATTACCTTACGCCTGACGCTGAACGGTTTTCAGCGTCAGATATCCGCTCCAGATCCGGGTGAACGTTGTCATCCAGCACAGCGCGCCAAAGACCCACGCCAGCACGGCAAAATAGTCCGGGAACAGACACCCCAACACAAACAGCAAAATTGTCTCAGTTCCTTCGGTCAGCCCGCCAAGATAATAAAACGATTTATGCGCGTAACCGGGGTTATCAATCTGATGTTTCGCTGCCAGTGCGGCGAAGGCCAGAAAGCTGCTACCGGTGCCAATGAACGCGAACAACAGCCAACTGCCTGCCAGCGCATTCTGCGCCGGAGCGGCAAGAATAAAACCAAACGGCACAAGGGCGTAAAACAAAAAATCGAGCGAAATATCGAGAAATCCGCCCGCGTCGGATAGTCCTCTGCGCCGCGCCAGCGCCCCATCCAGCCCGTCAAACAACCGATTGAGCACAATGGCCACCAGCGCCGCCAGATACCAGCCTAACGCCAGAAATGGCAACGCCAGCACGCCAATGGCAAATCCGACCAGCGTAAGTCCGTCCTGGGTAATCGCCGGTTTATCAATAATACCTACGCACCGATGCAACAGCGGTTTTAATCGTGGATGAAGATGGCGGTCAAGCATGCGGG
This sequence comes from Citrobacter sp. Cpo148, assembly GCF_030332375.1. Classification (NCBI taxonomy): domain Bacteria; kingdom Pseudomonadati; phylum Pseudomonadota; class Gammaproteobacteria; order Enterobacterales; family Enterobacteriaceae; genus Citrobacter; species Citrobacter sp. Cpo148. The sequence continues at coordinate 93,783 of NZ_JAOWHY010000043.1, read as the reverse complement.
CGTCCTTTAAAACTGTCGCACAGTCCCTGCGAGGGAATATCGAGAGCGGCATTAAAACGCGCCGAGAGATTTTGAAACGCAATCAGCGCGGTCATTTCCGTAATGGCATCATCGGTAAAATGCTGCTTCATCTGCACTTTCAGCGCATCGTCAACCTGTGGAGGCGTTGCGGTAACCGCATCGGCATAGGCCAGCGCTACGCATTCTTCAGCGCTAAACAGCGTCGAATCTTGCCAGTTGGCAACCTGCATGACTTTATCCAGCGCGCCACAGCGTTCTGCCAGCCGTAAACTATTCGCATCAATACAGAAAGCGCAGTGGCAGACCTGAGAAACGCGGGTCATCAACAGCGCGCGCATCACCGGCGTTAAGCGCGCCTTTTTACGCTCCAGAAACCCGACAAACAGCGCCACCAGCCAGAACAGAAACGGCATCCGCCCCCACCAGCGCGTTGGATGCAGCACATCGCCATAATGTTTTTTCTGCGTGGCAACGAGCGGTTTTAAACTGGAAGGGATACGCGTTAACGGCTTTACCCACGACTGAGGTTCGTTCAACGGTGGCTCCTGAATACTTTAGATAAAACAAAGATAACGATAGTATGTCATTTTCTGCTGTTAGATCTTGATGAATATGATGAAAACCCTCGACGTGGTCGCCGCTATCATTGAACGTGATGGCAAAATTTTACTGGCTCAGCGTCCGCTGCATGCGGATCAGTCAGGCATGTGGGAGTTTGCCGGCGGTAAGGTTGAGCCGGGCGAAAGTCAGCCCGAGGCGCTGATCCGCGAACTGCGTGAAGAGTTGGGTATTGAGGCAGTCGTGGGGCGCTACATTGCCAGTCATCAGCGCGAGGTTTCAGGCCGATTGATTCACCTGCATGCCTGGCATGTGCCTTCGTATCAAGGGGAACTTAGAGCGCATGAACATCAGGATATCGTCTGGTGCTCACCCGAAGAGGCGCTGCGTTATCCGCTGGCACCCGCCGATATCCCGTTGTTAGAGGCGTTTATCCTTTTACACGCCGCCAGACCAGCGGATTCGTGCTGATCGTTTTATCATCGCGCTGGCACTGCAACAGAACGCCATCGGCTTTAATCACCGCCCCTTCAGAGTAGTTTTGATCCTGATAAATACAGCACTGGCTACAGGGCTGAGCCCGCTGACCGCTGGAACTGAACACTTCCGGCGGTACATTCACCTGCACATCCGGGCGATAAAGCTGATTTGCCAGCGTCGCGCAGGACACCAGTACCAACGCTCCTGCCATGATTAAACGGCGCATTGTCTTTCCTTTTTAACTGACATTTATGCTCAGTATAACGGTATAAATCGGCAGAAACTTTAGTCCCTTCCATCATCGCTTTTGGTTATGACCCACGGCGCAATATTAATTTACTTAGCGGGGTTAATTTTTTCTTGCGTCACGTCACACTGCTGATGGTATAGTCAAAAACTGCACAACACATAACATAAATATCAAAAATATAACCATATCAATACATAAGAGGTTCTTATATCTATGGATCAGACATGTTCTCTGGAGTCATTTCTCAACCATGTGCAAAAGCGCGACCCGAATCAAACCGAGTTCGCGCAAGCCGTTCGTGAGGTAATGACGACGCTGTGGCCCTTTCTTGAGCAGAACCCGCGTTATCGTCAGATGTCGTTGCTGGAACGTCTGGTTGAACCGGAGCGCGTGATCCAGTTCCGCGTAGTTTGGCTGGACGATCGCAATCAGGTGCAGGTCAACCGCGCGTGGCGCGTACAGTTTAGCTCTGCCATTGGCCCGTACAAAGGCGGTATGCGTTTTCACCCTTCCGTGAACCTGTCTATCCTGAAATTCCTGGGTTTCGAGCAGACCTTTAAGAACGCCCTCACCACGCTGCCAATGGGCGGTGGTAAAGGCGGGAGCGATTTCGATCCGAAAGGTAAAAGCGAAGGCGAAATCATGCGTTTCTGCCAGGCACTGATGACCGAACTGTTCCGCCATTTAGGTCCTGATACCGACGTCCCGGCGGGCGATATCGGCGTGGGTGGTCGTGAAGTCGGCTTTATGGCCGGAATGATGAAAAAACTGTCCAACAACAGCGCCTGCGTCTTTACCGGTAAAGGTCTCTCTTTTGGCGGCAGCCTGATCCGCCCGGAAGCCACCGGCTACGGTCTGGTGTATTTCACCGAAGCAATGCTCAAACGCCATGGTCTGGGCTTTGAAGGCATGCGCGTGGCGGTTTCTGGCTCCGGCAACGTAGCGCAATTCGCCATAGAGAAAGCCATGGAGTTTGGCGCGCGAGTAGTTACCGCCTCCGATTCCAGTGGTACCGTAGTTGACGAAAGCGGATTTACCAAAGAAAAACTGGCGCGTCTGTGCGCGATCAAAGACAGCCGTGACGGTCGCGTGGCGGATTACGCCCGTGAGTTTGGCCTGACCTATCTGGAAGGCAAACAGCCGTGGTCGGTTCCGGTCGATATCGCCCTGCCGTGCGCCACTCAGAATGAACTGGATGTCGATGCAGCGCGCGTACTGATCGCCAACGGCGTGAAAGCTGTCGCCGAAGGGGCAAACATGCCGACTACTATCGAGGCCACCGATCTGTTCCTCGAAGCGGGCGTACTGTTCGCACCGGGTAAAGCCGCAAACGCCGGTGGCGTAGCGACATCCGGTCTGGAAATGGCGCAAAACGCCGCTCGTCTGGGCTGGAAAGCGGAGAAAGTGGATGCGCGCCTGCACCACATCATGCTGGATATTCACCATGCCTGCGTTGAATACGGCGGCGAAAGCAAGCAGACCAACTACGTACGTGGCGCCAACATCGCGGGCTTCGTGAAGGTTGCCGACGCGATGCTGGGTCAGGGCGTGATTTAACATTGTCTCTGCAGGCCAGTAGGCCGGATTAGGCAAGGGTGCCGCATCCGGCTAAGCCTGATGCGCTATGCTTATCAGGCCTACAAACTTACAGACCCGCCTCTTCAGATGGCGGGCTTTTTTTCGCCGGACGTTTACGCGGCGCGCTTTTTTTCTTATCGCTACCACTACCGCCAGGTGCAGCAATTCCACGAAAGCGTCGTACCGGTGTGCTGCGCGCCTGATCGATAAGCTGATACAGCGTCCCCACCAGCGGCTGCATGAAATCCTGATAGCGACACTGCTTTTCGCTGATTTGGGTCAGGATAGATTCCCAGTGCGCGGTCATGTCCGGGCGCGTCGCCATTTCTGGCAGCGAGTGGAACAGCGCTTTTCCCGCGTCAGTCGAATGGATATAACGTCCTTTTTTCACCAGGAACCCGCGCTTAAACAGCAGCTCGATAATTCCGGCGCGCGTCGCTTCCGTACCTAAACCATCCGTTGCGCGCAGGATCTTTTTCAGATCTTTATCCTGTACGAATCGCGCAATCCCGGTCATTGCTGACAGCAGAGTTGCATCAGTAAAGTGCCGCGGGGGCTGGGTCTGACGTTCGACTACTTCGCCTTTTTCGCACAGCAGTTCGTCATCTTTTGCCACCACCGGCAGCGGCGTCCCGTCATTATCTTCGTCGCGCTCTTTGTTGCCGAGCAGCGTGCGCCATCCGGCTTCCGCCAGAAAACGCGCTTTGGCGACAAACTTGCCTTTGGCGATGTCCAGCTCAATGACGCATTTCCTGAATACCGCATCTGCGCAAAATTGCATCAGATACTGACGGGCAATCAGGTTGTAAATTTTCGCTTCGTTGTCATTCAGATTGATGGACGAACTGCGCGCGGTAGGAATGATGGCGTGGTGCGCATCCACTTTTTTGTCGTCCCAACAGCGATTTCGCGTATCGGGATTGACCGCCGGCTGCGGGAGCAGATCCGGCGCATGGACGCTAATCGCGTTCAGTACCGCGTGACGTCCGGCAAAGTGTTCTTCCGGCAGATAACGGCTATCCGAACGCGGATAGGTAATCAACTTATGAGTTTCATACAGCTTCTGGCAGATATCCAGAACGTTTTGCGCACTTAAACCGAAGCGCTTCGCCGCTTCAATCTGCAACGCAGACAGCGAGAACGGCAACGGCGCGGATTCTGATTCCCGTTTATCGTTATAGCTGGTGACTATCGCCGGTTGGCCGTTAATGCGGTTCACCACGTGTTCAGCCAGCGTGCGATTCAGCAAGCGCCCTTCTTCATCCTGATACGGCTCACACGCTTCGCTCGGCTGCCAGATAGCGGTAAACCGCTCATCGGCGGGCGTTACGATATGCGCTTTCACTTCGAAGAAGTCTTTGGCGACGAAGTTCTCTATCTCTTCATCGCGACGCACAACCAGCCCGAGCACCGGCGTTTGTACGCGCCCGACCGAAAGTACGCCCTGATAGCCCGCGTTACGTCCAAGAATGGTGTAAGCGCGCGTCATATTGATACCGTACAACCAGTCCGCACGCGCTCGCGCCAGTGCCGACACGCACAGCGGGATAAACTCACTGTTGGCGCGCAGCCGCTCAATAGCCCGCTCAACGGCCTGCGGGTTGAGGTCGTTAATCAGGCAACGCTGCACCTTCTGGCGCTTTTCAGGTGCCAGTTGCAGGTAATCCAGCACTTCATCCACCAGCAGTTGCCCTTCACGATCGGGGTCACCGGCGTGAATAACTTCGCTGGCTTCATGCAAAAAGCGCTTAATGACGTTGAGCTGTTTGGTCACCGAGGGGCGCGGTTGCAGTTGCCACTTTTCCGGGACAATCGGCAGATCGACCAGACTCCAGCGAGCGTAACGACTGTCGTAGGCATCCGGCTGCGCCTGTTCAAGCAGGTGACCAATACACCAGGTCACCACTTGTCCATTTCCGCATTCAATAAAACCATCGCCTTTGCGATGCGGCTTCGGCAGCACATCGGCGATAGCACGTGCCAGACTTGGTTTTTCGGCAATAAACAACCGCATCGAGTTAACGAATCTCAACCATGGCGCGACCGCCACGAGCTTCCACTAACTCACCAATGGCGGTGAGATCGATACCGAACTGCGCCGCTGCCGCTTTCACTTCGGCTTCAGCTTCCGGCGTTACCGCCAGCAGTAGGCCACCTGAAGTTTGCGGATCGCACAGCAGATCGCGTACCGATTGCGGCATTTCACCCATCAGGTGTCCGTAGCTGGCAAAGTTACGTTGGGTACCACCCGGCACCGCGCCCTGCGCGATGTATTCTTCAACGCCAGGCAGCTTAGGAATATCCTGGTAGACGATCTGCGCCTGAACGCCTGCGCCCTGACACATCTCACTCAGATGCCCCAGCAGACCAAAACCGGTAACATCGGTCATGGCTTTCACGCCGTCAATATCGGCGAATGCCGCACCAGCAATGTTCATCCGGCACATCACTTCTGTCGCCAGTCCTTTATGTTCTTCCTTCAGCAGGGATTTTTTCTCTGCGGTTGTCAGAACACCAATGCCCAGCGGCTTGGTCAGGAACAACTTACACCCTGCTTCAGCGGTACTGTTTTTCTTCACGCGTTCGGTCGGCACAACGCCGGTTACCGCAAGGCCAAAGATAGGCTCTGGGGCATCGATAGAGTGGCCGCCCGCCAGCGCAATACCCGCCTGACGGCAGGCAAAGCGTCCGCCTTCGGTGACTTCGCGGGCGATTTCCGGTGCCAGTTTATCCAGCGGCCAGCCCAGAATAGCAATTGCCATAATCGGTTTGCCGCCCATGGCGAAAATATCGCTGATGGCGTTAGTCGCGGCGATGCGTCCAAAATCAAACGGATTATCGACAATCGGCATAAAGAAATCGGTGGTGCTGATAACGCTGGTGCCGTTTCCAAGATCGTATACGGCCGCGTCGTCGCGGGTTTCATTACCCACCAGTAAGTTCGGATCAACAAACTTCGCCTGCTCGCTGTGCAGGATGGTTTCCAGCACTTTTGGGGAAATTTTACAACCGCAACCGGCTCCGTGGCTGTATTGCGTTAAACGAATAGCTTGCTCGCTCATGGACATCTCCTGTCATTGCAATCCGGATATGGTAGCGCTCATTCCTTGATGTGGTAAGAGTGACTGTCTGAATTCGGGTGTCTTTGCTCAGAATCCAGACAGTTTTGCCGTTGATATCAGAAATAACGGACGAATGCGCTCGGATCGGCAAGGTTAATCGTCGTGGATGCTTTTAGCTGCGGTGTGCCCAGATAGAGGAAACCGACGATTTTATCTTGCGGGCGACAGTCGAATGCTTCGCGCACGACCGCACTTTCGGTTAATGCACCACTGCGCCAGATACCGCCAAAGCCCTGGGCAATTGCGGCCATCTGCATAGCCATCACCGCACAACCGGCAGACATTTCTTGTTCCCACAGAGGAACCTTGTCGTTTTCTTCACATTTCGCCACCACGGTAATAATCAACGGCGCGCGAAACGGTGCGCTGCGCGCTTTTTCCTGGGCTTTCTCGTCACTGCCTGCGGCAATCGCCCCTTTTTCAAGCACCGCGCTAAAACGCTCACGCCCTTCGCCCTCAATGACAAAGAATTGCCACGGTTGCAGCGTTTTGTGGTCTGGCGCGCGCATTCCCGCACGCAGAATGTTTTGTAGCTGCTCTCCTGTCGGGGCTGGCTCGACGAGACGAGAGGCGCTACGACGGGTAATCAGTAATTCGAGTGCATCCATTTGCTTAACTCCAACAATGAGATTTGTTCACAAAATTAACACGTGAGCGGATTTTGTTACAGCACAGGCGGTGATTCCTGCTGACAAGTGCCTGTCGGGTCATTACGATAGCCTCATCTTATCGCCTTTCTCCGGAATTTCGGGGTGGCGTGTTGTTAATCGGTAGGGAGAATACATGCGAACCCTGTGGCGATTTATTGCCGGATTTTTTAAATGGACATGGCGATTACTCAATTTCGTCCGTGAATTTGTGCTTAACCTGTTCTTCATCTTCTTGGTGCTGGTGGGCGTGGGCATCTGGATGCAGGTCAGCAGCAGCAATACCAGTGAACACGCTGAGCGAGGCGCACTGCTGCTGGATATCTCGGGGGTGATTGTCGATAAGCCTTCGAGCACCAGTCGCTTAAGCGTTATTGGTCGTCAGCTGTTTGGCGCCAGTTCCGATCGTCTGCAGGAAAACTCCCTGTTCGATATCGTGAATACTATTCGCCAGGCAAAAGATGATCGCAACATCACCGGCATTGTGATGGATCTGAAAAATTTTGCCGGGGCCGACCAGCCTTCCATGCAGTATATCGGTAAAGCGCTGCGGGAATTCCGCGACAGCGGCAAACCGGTCTTTGCCGTGGGCGATAACTTCAGCCAGGGGCAGTACTACCTCGCTAGTTTCGCCAATAAAATTTATCTCTCTCCGCAGGGTTCCGTTGATCTGCACGGCTTTGCCACCAACGGTTTGTACTACAAGTCCCTGCTCGACAAGCTGAAAGTTTCCACACACGTGTTCCGTGTCGGGACCTATAAGTCTGCCGTAGAACCGTTCATTCGTGATGATATGTCTCCTGCCGCGCGCGAGGCCGACAGCCGCTGGATCGGCGAGCTGTGGCAGAACTATCTCGACACGGTCGCTGCCAACCGCCAGATCCCTGCTCAGCAGGTGTTCCCGGGCGCACAGGCCATGCTGGACGGTTTGACAAAAGTCGATGGTGATACCGCGAAATATGCGCTCGACAACAAACTGGTGGATGCACTGGCCTCCAGCGCCGAAGTCGAAAAAATGCTGACCAAACAGTTTGGCTGGAGCAAAGCGGATAAAAATTATCGCGCCGTCAGCTATTACGATTACTCGCTGAAAACGCCAGCGGATACTGGGGACAGCATTGGCGTCGTCTTCGCGAATGGCGCAATTATGGACGGTGAAGAAACCCCTGGGAATGTGGGCGGTGACACGACTGCCGCGCAGATCCGCGAAGCGCGTCTTGATCCGAAAGTGAAAGCAATTGTGCTGCGCGTGAACAGCCCTGGCGGCAGCGTCAGCGCTTCCGAAGTCATTCGCGCTGAGCTGGCTGCGGCAAAAGCGGCAGGCAAGCCGGTTGTCGTGTCCATGGGGGGCATGGCGGCATCCGGCGGGTACTGGATCTCCACCCCAGCAAGCTACATTGTGGCGAACCCCAGCACGCTGACCGGTTCAATCGGGATCTTTGGCGTGATCAACACTGTGGAAAACAGTCTGGATTCCATTGGTGTACACACCGACGGCGTGGCGACATCCCCACTGGCGGATATCTCCATCACCAAAGCGTTACCACCTGAAGTGCAGCAAATGATGCAACTGAGCATCGAGAACGGCTATAAGCGCTTTATCACGCTGGTCGCAGATGCGCGTAAGACAACGCCTGAGCAGATTGACAAAATCGCGCAGGGCCACGTCTGGACCGGCCAGGATGCGAAAGCCAACGGTCTGGTAGACAGTCTGGGTGATTTTGATGACGCCGTGGCGAAAGCGGCTGAGCTGGCCAAACTGAAGCAATGGCACATTGAGTATTATCAGGACGAACCGACATTCGTTGATATGGTGATGGATAGCATGTCCGGTTCCGTTCGTGCCATGCTGCCTGAAGCTATCCAGGCGATGCTCCCGGCGCCGCTCGCTTCTGCGGCGAGTACGGTTAAAGCGGAGAGCGAGAAGCTGGCCGCGTTTAACGATCCGCAAAACCGCTATGCGTTTTGCCTGACCTGCGCCAACGTTCGCTAATCTGCCAATGCTGCCCCAAGTCGGGGCAGCATTTTTTATGCATTCTGATGTCGCGTACTGCGACAATCTCCAGGCGTACAGCCAAACTCCCGACTAAACAAACGAATAAAGTGCGCACAGTCGCTAAATCCCAGACGCAGCGCAATCTCCGTGACGCTCTCTCCAGAATTCATTAGCAGCCAGTGGGCATAACGCAAACGCGCACGTCGGATAAACTCTCCCGGCGATTGGGCGAACTCGGCGTTAAACAACCGGGTAAGCTGTCGCGGACTCAGGTTGACTTCAGCGGCCAGCCAGCGGGTCGAAATGGGCTTTACCAGTCCTTGCTCAATTAAAAAGACCGCTTTGCGTAACCGGCTGTCGCTCACGTGGGTAAAACCTATCGCTCTGGAGACCGCCACTGACGTGCTGTCTATGCGGTTGGGGACGGACATCTGGAAGATGGCTTTTGTCGCCCTGTCGGGACCACAGTGGCGGCGAATAAGCTCTGTTGCCAGCCCTATCGTCGAAATGCCCCCCGGACATGTCAGAATCCCTTTTTCCTCAACAAAATCGATCCCGCTACGGGCAGCCAGCTGAGGAAATTGCGTTTTAAAATCATTCAGATGCCAGGGATGGATCGCCGCCATCAGCCCATTGAGGAAACCTTCTTGCGCCAGAACAAAGCTGCCCGTGCAGATACCTACCAGCGGAATGTTGAGCTGATGCGCAAGATGCAGGTAACGTCGCGCGGCCCGATCGGCTTTCGCCATACTGCGCAGCAAGCCGCCAATCACCACCACATAATCAAATTGTTCCGGTGCAACGAATGCGCTATCCGGCATCATCGCCATTCCTGAACTGCTTAGAACAGGTCGGTCTGGTGTAGCGCTCATCAGACGCCAGGAGCAGCGAATTTTCTGGCTATCATCCCCCATATCCGCCGCATGACGTAACGCATCGGTTAACCCCGCCAGCGCCAGCAGAGGAAATTCCGGCCACAGAAGAATGCCGACATTCAACTGTGGTCTGCGCGGTGTCTCTGTCTGACTCGCATCGATAGCCGTAATGATGTCTCCATCCGCCCACTCGCCTGGCTGAAAAATTCTCAGGTCTTTCTTCACTTCAGGCTCCATGCGTATTGTCATTAGGACGAAACATGATAACGGCAATCGCTATATCCAAAAAGCAAGGCTGCTACTGTAGGGCCGAGGGAGCAAAACCACACTGAACAAACGGGACAAGGCACTGAACATAAATGACATATTGATCGGATGGCAGGTATGCGTCATTTGCACTGTATTTTTTCAGGGGGGACTTTATACTGCGCCTGTTTATGCACAACTTAACCTGTGACGCCCATGCAAAAGAAATCGATTTACGTTGCCTATACCGGCGGTACCATTGGTATGCAGCGCTCAGAACAGGGTTATATTCCTGTTTCCGGTCATCTCCAGCGTCAGCTGGCACTGATGCCTGAATTCCACCGCCCAGAGATGCCAGACTTCACCATCCACGAATACGTCCCGCTGATGGATTCCTCAGACATGACGCCAGAAGACTGGCAGCATATTGCTGAAGACATTAAAGCGCACTACGACGATTACGATGGTTTTGTCATTCTGCACGGCACTGACACCATGGCGTTTACGGCTTCGGCGCTCTCATTTATGCTGGAGAATCTGGGCAAGCCAGTCATTGTGACAGGGTCACAAATCCCATTAGCAGAGCTACGTTCTGACGGACAAATCAATTTGCTGAATGCGTTGTACGTTGCAGCAAATTATCCGATCAATGAAGTGACCCTGTTTTTCAACAACCGACTGTTTCGCGGTAACCGGACCACTAAAGCGCATGCTGATGGTTTTGACGCGTTTGCCTCACCCAACCTTGCACCACTGCTGGAAGCCGGGATCCACATTCGTCGGCTGGGAACACCGCCCGCACCTCACGGCACAGGTGAGTTGATTGTCCATCCTATCACTCCACAACCGATTGGCGTGGTCACTATTTATCCTGGGATCTCCGCTGATTTAGTACGCAACTTCCTGCGCCAGCCGGTAAAAGCATTAATTTTGCGCTCCTACGGCGTGGGCAATGCGCCGCAGAATAAAGAGTTCCTGAAAGAACTTGAAGATGCGAGCTCGCGTGGCATTGTGGTGGTGAACCTTACGCAGTGTATGTCCGGCAAGGTGAACATGGGGGGCTACGCGACAGGGAATGCGCTGGCACATGCTGGTGTGATTGGCGGCGCGGATATGACCGTCGAAGCCACACTCACCAAACTGCACTATTTGCTGAGTCAGGGACTGGATACGCAGACAATTCGTGAAGCAATGACGCAAAATCTGCGTGGTGAGCTCACGCCTGACGATTAAAGGAGTCTATGCCCATGGCCCGAGCCTTACTGTTGGTCGATTTACAAAATGACTTTTGTGCCGGTGGTGCCCTCGCGGTCCCACAAGGTGACAGCACAATCGATATCGCCAACCGCCTGATTGACTGGTGTGCCATACGCGGCGACACGGTCGTTGCCAGTCTGGACTGGCACCCGGCGAATCACGGTAGTTTTGCCAGCCAGCATCAGGTCGAGCCCTACAGCCAGGGACAACTCGATGGCCTGGCGCAGACGTTCTGGCCCGATCATTGCGTACAAAACAGCGAAGGTGCTGCCCTGCATCCGCTGCTGAACCAGCGTGCGATAACTCAAACGTTCACTAAAGGTGAGAACCCGCTGGTCGACAGCTACAGTGCTTTTTTTGATAACGGTCGTCGTCAGGCAACCGCGCTGAATGCATGGCTACTCGAACACCGCATTGCCGAGCTCATCATCATGGGTCTGGCTACCGACTATTGCGTCAAATTCACCGTACTGGATGCGCTCGATCTTGGCTACACCGTCAGCGTTATAACCGACGGCTGCCGTGGCGTTAATATTCACCCCCAGGACAGTGCAAACGCCTTTATGGAAATGGCGGCTGCGGGCGCAACGCTGTATACGTTGGACGACTGGCTGGAAACCCAGCCGTAAGCGATGCCGACCGGGTCACTCCTGTCGGCGCGTTATCTCAGGCCAGCGCTGAAATCTCTTCCAGCGATACTTTGCGTGTTTCGATGCCAAAACAAAAAAGAATCAAAGCGCATAGCACCAACATTGCTCCTAGCACGATAAAGACCGTAACCGAGCCATAGCGGGTCAACAAAATAGCGACGCCATAAGGCGTAAACACAGCGACAATCCTCCCCACCGCATTCACAAAACCCGATCCTCTCAATCTAAGATGCGTGGGCCATAGTTCCGGGACATAAACTGCAGAGGCAAAGCAGACATACATATACAGAAAAAAAATCATCACCAGTCCGTAGCTCAGAATTGCCCACTCTTCAGTTTGAAGCGAATAGAAATACCCAAGCAAGGCGATAATAATCAACAAGAATGAGCCAAACAATCGCCGAGGAAAGCGATCGATAATTAACGCGGCAATAAATATCCCGACCGGCGCGCCAATCATAATTATCGCGGTCATAAATATGGATTTCGTTACATCGATTCCCGAATTAACAAATATCGTCGGAATCCATACCGTAATGGTATAGAGCGAAATATTCATTGCAATAAGCACCGTGATCGCCACCAGTGTACAGCGCAACATTGGCCCCTTAAACAAGAGCCAAAATGAACCACTTATCGTGCTTAAATCCGCCGACGAGCATTCGTTCCGGCAGGATGGTAAAGTGATGTTTTTTTCTTTCTCAATTTGCGATTCCACCTGCATAAGATGTTTTTCAGCTTCGCTTCTCTGCCCTTTGCCAGCCAGCCAACGCGGGGATTCAATATAGTATTTTCCCGACAGATACCAGGCCAACAGCATTGCCATGCCGCCGAGCAGAAACATCACCCGCCAGCTTAAAAGTGCAATAATCACGACGCCAATTGCCGCAGATAGCATTGGTGCCCAGTTGCCGACAAATGACAGACGGGCAGACCATTTCCCACGAACCGCGGGTGGAATGAATTCTGTAAATGAGGCATAGCCCACCATAATTAGCGCCCCCATTCCTATCCCCATCAGACAGCGGAAGAAAATAAGCCAGTACATGTTGGGCACAAACGTTGCAGCGCAGGCTGAGACCCCGACGATTAACAAATTGACGCGGAACGCTTTGCGTCGACCGAGATAATCACCAATAAAACCACCGACTAGCGAACCGATAAAGTAACCGAACATCAGCGCTGAGGTAAACGCGGCATTGAGATAATTGTTTGACCAGCCTGTGCTGACTAGTTTTGCTAATACCACATTCCCGGAATAGCTGAGAAAACCAGTTATTAACAAACTAACACTAATAATTCCAAAAATACGAAAATGAAATCGAGATAAAGGTAAGCGATCTAATCTTGCGCCTATAGGGTCACATTGTTCCATCTGGATGCCTCAAATTCAGCTAAATAGAAAGTATGGCGATCGCGGCAGAAAAATTTTGCCGCGCCATCCATCATCATTAGATTCTTATGGCATTTACCAGGTGCAAACTTAAAATAATATCGACACAACCCTCATTATAGCTAATAAACGAGTTGAATATTATTCTCTTTGCAAAATGCAATCCACTCTGCACCCGGTGCCTTATTGGTTATTAGGTAATTAATATGGCTAAAGTCCACGAGCTGAACGAAAGCTTTACGGTCAAACTTTGAGTGATCAACTAACAGGGCCACCTCAGTCGCCTGGCGGATCATGGTTTTTTTGATTTCCGCTTCCGCTTCATTAGAATCAAGCGCCCCACTCTGCATATCCAAACCTTTGCAGCTCATCACCATGATATCAACATGATAACGGCTGATAATCTCCTTGGTGATTCTTCCCTGCAGCGACAGCGTATTCTTATTCAACTCACCGCCGGTAGAAACCACGTTAATTTCTGACTGCGCCAACTCATGAAATGCTTCAGCCGAATTGGTTAGCAACGTCAGATCGTTTCTTTCCTTCAACAGCTTTAATAATTCCATCGCGGTACTGCTGGAGTCGGCAGCCATTGTGGTCTTATTTTTAATAAACGGTAATGCATTACGGGCAATAATCTGCTTTTCTTCGAAGAAAGATTTTGCACGCTTATAAAAATGAATATTGTCGGACAACGCGGTGGTATTGAGCACTGCACCGCCATATGTTCGGGTCAAAAAACCTTCATCTTCCAGTTTTTCAAGATCGCGGCGAATCGTTTCCTCAGTCACCTGAAAGATTGAACTTAAATTAGATACCGCCACTTTCTTATCGTTAGCCACCATTTGCTTAATGGCTTGAATCCTGTCTTTTGCCGCCACGATGACACCTCTGTTTCCTGCAAAGTAATAATAAGACCCTAGTATCTCACAGGCTATGTTTATTTTCAAAAGAACATGTCTGAATCACAGATTTCAATACTTTTTTACGCAGAAACAGAGGTCAATTCTATCCGACTTAATTTATATCCAACGCTTCCGCCATTCGCCTCATCAATAATGAGTCATCATCTGTCAGGGGAATGGTTAACGCCTCGACGTTCTCGCGAACCTGTTCAGGCGCGGTTGCACCACTCAGTAAGGTGATCAAATCGCTTTGCTTTAAAATCCACGCCAGGGCTAATGCGGGGATTGTGCAGCGGTATTTTTCACACAGTGGCTGCCACTGCTCTAGCATATCAATCACCCGCAGCATATTTTCCCGCTGAAACCAAACCTTGTTAGCCCGTGCGCCGCCAGGAACATAATCTCGGGCGATAGTACCGGTCAACAACCCCTGCTCAAGCGGTGAATATACCTGCACGATGATGCCATTCTGCTGGCATAGCGGCAGCAGATCAGCTTCCAGCGCCCGGTCAAGAATGCTGTACTTGGCCTGGATGATATCCAGCTCACCGTGTTTGAGATACTCCCTTATATGCCCGGCATCGACGTTTGCCGCACCAATCGAACGGATTTTTCCCTCTTTTTTCAGTGTGTTCAGCGTGTCTACGGTTTCCGCAATCGGCGTAAAACAGGGTTCAACCGACTGCCAGTGGGTCATATAAATATCAATACTGTCGATACCCAATCTTTGCAGGCTGGCATCAACCTCCTCACGAATCGACTCAGGCGTGAGGTTTTTATACAGCTGGCGATCGCCCACTTTGTTAAACAGGCTGCCTGTTCGCTCCCAGACGATGCCGCATTTGGTTTCAACCACTACCTCGCTGCGCGGTAACTTTTTCAGCGCCTGACCGACTATCACTTCACTGTTGCCAAAGTTGTATCCTGGCGCGGTATCAATCAGATTAATACCGCAGCGATGCGCCTCAACAATGGTATCAATACAAATCTGCAAATCGAGATCGCCATTCCATGCCGGACCGCCGCCAATGGCCCATGTACCTAATCCCATGCGGGAAAGCGTAATATCCGTACTGCCTAAAGGAATCATTTTCATCTGCCGCTATTACCCTTCGTATTCGTCAAGAAGTTGTTCAACCAGCTTTCTGTTCTTCACACCCGTTGTCGCACCCACGCTCAGTACCGATATTGCCGCCGTTGCATTAGCAAACAGCGCGCAGTCGCGAAGCGGCTTACCTTCAAGCAGCGCGGAGATAAATCCTGAAGCAAAGTTATCCCCCGCGCCGATGGTGTCGATGGCGGTAATCCCCGACACGGCAGGGACTACCATTTTCATATCGACACGTTTGATAAAGCAGCCTCTTTTACCGGTCTTAATCACGACGGTTTTCACACCACAGTTCAGGAAACTGTCGGCAATCTCATCCAGCGTATCTTTCCCGGTGAGCAGTTTTGCCTCTTCAAAATTGGGAAACAGATAATCCACGTAGCTCAGCGCTTCACGGATGTCGTCCAGCGTTTCGTTAAGCCGTGGTTTAATCATGTCGGCGCAGATAATTAATCCATGCACTTTGGCCTGAGTGAAAATATCCGTTAACGCATGGCCATCAAGCAGCGGACTATTAAAAATACTCGCCAGCGACAGCAGCTTTGCCTGCGAGAATCGGTCAAAATCAACATCGTTTATATTCAGTTTCCATAAACTGCCGTTACGGTTAGTCACAAAGGTGCGTTCACCATCAGCGGTGACTAAACCTACGTTAATGGAAGTATCAATATCAGCATCCTGCTTCAGGCTTTTAATATCAATATTCTCCCGATGGCAGTGGTCGACAATAAAATAACCGGCTGCATCATTACCTATCCGACTCATTAACGCCGTGCGATGGCCAAGGCGAGAAATAATCGTCGCCTCATTAATAGCGTCACCTCCCGTGGTCATTGCTATTCGTTCTAATGGATAAGAGTCAACATCAAAGATATTTTTACTCACTGGTTGCAAGGGAATATCAACAATTGCCGCCCCTATACAAATAGCCTCGATATTATCCATATTGTCATTCCGCTTTACCGTCAGAGCCAAACAGTTTGATTTTCTCCAGCGCGCGCTCTTTTACCGCTTTGCGAACTTCACGCTCAACGTGCAGGAACGGCTGGTTCTGGTTCTCCTGCACCGCCGCCATTGCCGCCTGGCACAGTTCGGTATGAATATTGATTTTCGAAATACCTAATGAAATGGCTTTTTTGATATCCGCATCGCTAATGCCGGACGCGCCGTGCAGCACCAGCGGAACGGATACCGCCTCGCGCACGCGTTTGACCACATCGAAATTCAGTTTCGGCTCAGAGGTATAAACGCCGTGCTGGTTACCAATCGCCACCGCCAGAGAATCGCAGCCGGTACGTTCGACAAATTCCGCCGCCTGGCTCGGGTCAGTATAGTGATAGCCCGCCAGCGCTTCTTCATAAACCGTTTCATTCCCCACGTGGCCCAGCTCCGCCTCAACCGGAATACCCAACGGATGGAAGAAGTCCACCGCCTCTTTAGTCAGGCGAATATTCTCTTCGAAATCAAAAGCGGAGGCATCGCGCATCAGTGAATTCATGCCGTGAGTCCAGGCGTTATGGATAATTTCCATACTGCGCCCGTGGTCCCAATGGGTAATAACCGGCACTGAGGCTTTTTTCGCCATCGAAACCATCATATGCGAAAAATCTTCAAAAGATGTATTACCCACAAAGCCGGTGCCGAATGAAATAATTACCGGCGATTTAGACTCTTCCGCCGCATCCATCACCCCCATTAACATTTCCGCATTCCACACGTTAAAGTGGGCAATCGCATAATGTTTATTCTGGGCATCATTTTCCCAATATTTAATATCTGCCAGCATAGTTGTTTCTCCCTTTTCAATAAATTAATGGTTAACTTTAATAACGCCTTTGATAATTTCGCGTTTGTTGTTGACTGACTCATCAAACGCGCGCTGAACATCTTCATAATCATAAATATGCGTCACCATCGACTTGACATCGAAACGCCCGGAGGAAATGGCTTCAATAGTGACCGGATAGCGGTTGGCGTAGCGGAAAACAGTCTGAATGGAGACTTCGCGGTTAATTTTGAGGAAATTAATCGCCGAATCACCGGGAACTGTCCCAACGATCATGATTTTCCCGCCGCGCATCACCAGGTACGGAGCCTGCTTAACGGTGATCGCCGAGCCGGCAGTTTCAAAAACAATGTCAGCCCCCATATCGCCGGAGAACTGCTGACAGCGGGCAACGGTGTCCTCTTTCGCCCCGTTGATCACAGTCGTCGCACCAAGCTGCTCGGCCATGGCCAGACGCTTTTCCAGGACATCAACAACGGCGATGTCGGTAGCACCCAAACATTTACAGGCTTGCAGGGTCATTAAACCAATACAGCCCGCCCCCAAAATGACGATTTTCTTGCCCGGTTTAACGTCCGCCAGCATTGCGGCATGCATCCCTACCGCCGCAGGCTCTACCAGCGCGCCTTCCATGGTGTCCATATTATCGGGCAACTTGTAAGTGAAGCTCTCCGGATGGCACAGATAGTGGGTTAGCGCGCCGCGATAATTAGGCTGCGTGGCCATAAAGTCGACATCAGGACAGATGTTGTATTTGCCCTCCAGACAGTAGCGGCAGTGACCGCACGGCACGCCGGGTTCAATGTTCACCCGGTCGCCCGGTTTAAATTTACTGACGCGATTTCCTACCGCCACCACCGTACCGGCACATTCATGTCCGAGGCCAATTTCCTGGTTCGGGTCTTTTGGCGGAATAAAGGGACCTGATTCGAAACCGTGAACATCTGAACCGCAAATACCTACGTATTCAATTTTGATCAGTACTTCATGCTCTTTGGGTACCGGGATATCGGCGGCAATAATTTTCATCGTGCCCGGCGTTTTTAATATCGCTTTTGAATTTTTCATTTTATTTCCCATCAATATTATTTGCTGGTAACTGCATCAATACCGAGGCTTTCGACAGAGACGCCTTTGGTTTCAATTCCGATGGTAGCAATGGCGACAGCGACAATAATGGAGACCGCACCCAGCAGTACAAATACACCCGTCACTCCATAACCGTTAAGCAATACCGCGACTGCATAAGGCGCGGCGATACCGCTGATACGCCCTACCGCATTCGCCAGACCAGAACCGCGAAGTTTCGCTTCGGTCGGCCATATTTCCGGAACATAGACTGCCGAGGCGTAGCAAACGTACATATAGAAAAAAGTAATCAGGAAGAAACCAATTAGCGTAATCAGTAGCATGCTGGTTTGCAGTGAATAGATATATCCCAGCACGGCAATTAACACTAATAATCCCACACCCATTGTCTTTCTGGGAATTTTATCCATTACCAGCATAGCTATAAAAATTCCAAACGGCGCGCCGAACATACTCATGGTATTTAAGACAATGGAGTCTTTCAGATTAATGCCCTGAGTCATAAATATTGTCGGTAGCCAATTAATTAAGGTGTACTGGACGACGTTCATGGCAATCAGGACAAAGGAACCTAAAATAACGCGCTTCAGTAACACACCCGTTAATAAGGCCGAGTAAGGAACCGTGCGCGGGGCTTTGCCGTCATCTTCAAATACCACAGGCGGCAGTGGCTTGCCGGTCTGCTGAACAACTCCTTCTTCAATGGCCCGCATCACCTTTTCAGCTTCGGCGTAGCGTCCGCGGGATTCCAGCCAACGAGGCGACTCCGGGAAACTACGCCAGGCAATAACGGTCGCCACCAGCGACAGTACGGCCGGGATCATCAACTGCACGCGCCAGTTCCATTCGGCGCTGATCAACGGCGTCAATCCCATCGCGATCAGCGAACAGAGCGGATAAGACCAGTTACCGATAAACGAGACCCGGCTTGACCAGGTGCCGCGATTCCTGCCTGGCATATATTCGGTGAACCCGGCAAACAGAGTCACCAACAGCGCGCCTAATCCAACTCCCATTACAAAACGGCAGGCGATCAGGAAAGTCATATTTGGTGAAAACGCGCCAACGATCATAGAAATAATATGAATCGCTTCATATAAAATAAATGCGTTTTTACGTCCGGTTTTATCGCCGATAATTCCCCCACCGAGCGCGCCGAGAAACATTCCCGCTGTCGTAATGGCTGAAAACGTGGCGGTGGTGGAATTATCGGTCCAACCAAGCTCTTTTAACTGCGCGAGAATTAATCCGCCAACGGCATTACTCCAACAAACCAGTAATCCAAAAGCAACCATCGCAAACATCGATGTGTGCCAACGGCAGTCAGGTAGCCTGTCCAGCCTGGCGCCGCAGTGCGGTTTTGCTATTTGTTCCATGCGATAACGTCCTTTTAATAGACATGTTATTCATCAAAGTCGTAAGTCATGATGACTTTAATCGCGGTTTTATCGACCATGGCGTCAAACCCTTCGCGCCATTGCGACAGGCCGATACGGTGAGTAATCATCGGTTTAACGTTGATTGCGCCGCTGGCCAGCAGGCGTATGGCGTTGCGCCAGGATGTGGAATCGTAGGCCATATGGCCAATGATGCTTTTATTCCACGCGGTGATGTCGTTGATGGAGAAATCGAGAGGTTTAAAGCCCATACCGACGCGAACGACTTCACCATTCGGGCGCAGCATTTCGATTGATTGTTTAAGGGCGATATTCGCACCAGAGCATTCGATGACCAGCCCCAAATTGTCTTTACCGCAGATTTCCTGGCAGCGTGCAACCACATCTTCGGTCGAACCGTTAACGACAGCTGTCGCGCCCAGCTCTTTGGCGATCGGGAAGCGTACGGCAACATCCTCTTCCAGCCCGACCATCACAATATTAACGGCCCCCATAATGCGCGCCATTTGAACAGAAAAGAGTCCTAACGGACCGGTACCAAAGACCACCACATCCTGGCCTGGAAGAAATTTGGATTGCTGAGCGATAGATTTGTAGGCATTGCAGATAGGATCCAGTACAGCCGCCTCTTCATAATCTACCCCTGCCGGGATTTCCCACAGAGCATGGCGGTGAATTTTGAGGATTTCCCCAGGGACCAGACAATATTTAGAAAACCCACCGCCCCAGGTATTGTTGTCCAGACCTAAATTCACCTTTTCTGTACAACAAAGAAAATCGCCCTGTTCACAGGCCGGACAAACGCCGCAAACGTGCCCGCTGTTGTCAGACACAACTCGCTGTCCCACCTTCCAGTCCTTAACCTTGTCGCCAACCTGCACAATTTGACCCGCAAATTCATGACCACGAATCGAATTAAACTGCTCGGATCCACTGTCGACATTGTAGTGTTTCATGTCAGCGCCGCAGATAGCAGCAGCCTTAATTTCAATCACAACGTCATCCGGACCACATACCGGTTCCGGAACATCAATCATCTTGTAGCCGCCAAAGGCCTTGCCAAATCTCGCCAGTGCTTTCATGGAATTTTCCTTTGTGTTTAGTTTTGCATCAGTGACCATCATACTTATCCATATAATTTTTGAGGTCAACACTAAATCTTTAAAACACAGATTATGATCTGTATTTCACAACCAAGATCACAAATAAATGCAAAGATGAACTGAAACCCAAGTGAACGTGGCTGCCGCTTCGCTAAAATGGCGTGAACCCCTTCGCATTTTTCCTGTTATGAAACTGTTAACCTGCGGGTGCTGTTTTTTTCGCCACGCCATTTCCGTGGCGTGTTTGCTTGTTTAAATGTCAAAGAGGAACACCGATGAAACTATTGCCTTTGTTGGCAGCATTACCCCTGCTCTGCGCCAGCGTTGTTTCCGCCAGTTCACTGATGTCAGTTGGCTACTTTAATGGTGGCGGCGACGTCACTGCCGGTCCCGGTGGCGACATCAATAAACTGGATGTTCGCCAGATAACCCATCTCAACTATTCGTTTGGCCTTGTCTATAACAACGAAAAAGACGAGACCAATGACGCCTTAAAAGACGCCAGCAAACTGCATCAGATTTGGCTTTCACAGAAAGTGCAGGATGATTTGCTGAAAATTCCACAGCTGCGTAAACAAAATCCAAACCTAAAAGTTTTGCTTTCCGTCGGCGGTTGGGGAGCGCGTGGATTCTCTGGCGCGGCAGCAACGAAGGAAACACGCGCAGTGTTTATTCAGTCTGCGCAGGAGATAATTGCGAAATATGGTCTGGATGGCATCGATCTCGACTGGGAATATCCGGTTAACGGCGCCTGGGGACTGGTTGAAAGTCAACCGGCTGACCGCGCTAACTTCACCGCGCTGCTAACAGAACTGCGCGCCGCATTGGGGCATAAAAAACTGCTGACCATCGCCGTGGGCGCGAATGCGGAAAGTCCGAAAAGCTGGGTGGATGTAAAAGCCATTGCCCCATCGCTCGACTACATCAACCTGATGACCTATGACATGGCTTACGGCACCCAGTATTTCAACTCGAACCTGTATGATTCGACGCAATGGCCGACGGTCGCCGCGGCGGATAAGTACAGCGCCGATTTTGTGGTCAATAACTATCTCGCAGCCGGTCTGAAACCGAGTCAAATGAATCTGGGCATTGGCTTTTATGGACGCGTACCAAAACGCGCCGTTGAGCCAGGTATTGACTGGAGCAAACCTGACGCGCAGAAAAACCCGGCTACCCAACCCTATTTCGAGTCAGCTCAAATTGAGTTGTTCAAATCACTGGGCGTCGACCTGAGCAAAGACACCTACGTGAAGTACAACGATATTGTGGCGAAGTTGATCAACGATCCGCAAAAACGCTTTAGCCAACATTGGGATGATGAAGCGAAAGTGCCGTGGCTGTCGGTACAGTCTGCGGATGGAAAAAAACTCTTTGCCCTCTCCTATGAAAACCCGCGTTCAGTGGCGATCAAAGCCGACTACATCAAAAGCAAAGGGTTGGCAGGCGCTATGTTCTGGGAGTACGGCGCAGATGACAATAATCAGTTGGCGAAGCAGTTAGCCGATTCGTTAGGCATCAAACACTGATCCCAACGCCTGACACAATAGGTTATGATTAGCGCATTCTGCTGCGCCAGCTTTTGGCGCAGCTCTTCATTTCTACTGGAGGCATGAGCTTTATGGCTTTTATCCCTAAAAATTACGCCCGTCTGGAAGTCGGTTACCGGGAAAAGGCGCTTAAACTCTTTCCCTGGGTCTGCGGACGCTGTTCCCGTGAGTTCGTGTATTCAAATTTGCGCGAGTTGACGGTACACCATATCGATCACGATCACTCAAATAACCCGGAAGATGGTAGCAACTGGGAAATGTTGTGCCTGTACTGCCACGATCACGAGCATTCCAAATATACGGAAGCGGACCAGTATGGTTCAACGGTGGTTGCAGGAGAAGATGCGCAAAAGGCCGTGGGCGAAGCGAAATACAACCCGTTCGCCGATCTGAAGGCGATGATGAACAAGAAATAACATCAACTGACGGGCCCGACATCGATGTCTGCCGGGCCTGGGTAATCAGGATTTAAACGTCGCAATCGGTTCTGGCGTAATACCAAACTCAACCTTCAACTGCTGCTTGCTCTTCATCACCATCTCACCGTTGGTATCAATCGTCATATGCTGCGCGTCAATATTGTTTCGCGCCTGCCATAACATCACCAGCTGTAAGCTATTCTCTTTTTGTTCTGCCGTTAGCGCTACGCCATCCGGCCATTTTCCGAGTTCAACGGCAGTCGATAAGCGCTGATAAACTTCCGGCGTCATGCTGTTGATCATCTCATCAAGATTCATGTTAAAACCACTCTCCGTAGAATAATTTGCTGAATCGTTTCTTCAACCCTTGGTTTGCTCACCGTTTTCACCATCGGTGAAGTTCAAAGACGCTGAGTTAACGCAGTACCGTTCACCGGTAGGTTTCGGACCATCCGGGAAGACGTGTCCCAGGTGTGCATCACAGTTTCCGCAGCGGATTTCAATGCGCTGCATACCGTGTGACGTATCTTTTATGTAACGGATAGCCTCATCGCTGACAGGCTCGTAAAAGCTGGGCCAGCCGCAGCCAGAGTCATATTTTGTCTCGGAACGAAATAGCGGATTGTCGCAGATCAAACAGTGGTAGATGCCGTCACGTTTGTTATGTAGCAAACGTCCGGTAAATGGCGGTTCTGTCCCGTGATTCTGCGTTACGTAGAACTGCATTTCGGTTAAATTTTTTTTCAGTTCTTCTGGAGAAGGTTGATTAGCCATTTGCTCACATCTCGCTTTATCTAAACTCACATCGCGAGACAGATTCTAACAAAACATTAACACCGGAGTGCGAACTTTTGTTCTAAACTTGATCCTTGCGAAATGGCAGCCTGCAATTCGTGATCAGAATCACGTTTTTATCTTGATTGCCCTTTAAAATTCGGGCCGCCGACCCCATGTGGTTTCAAGCCCAAAGGAAGAGTGAGGCGAGTCAGTTGCGCAAAGCTTAGGCAGCAGATTGATTTGTCGCAATGATTGACACGATTCCGCTTGACGCTGCGTAAGGTTTTTGTAATTTTACAGGCAACCTTTTATTCACTAACAAATAGCTGGTGGAATATATGACTATCAAAGTAGGTATCAACGGTTTTGGCCGTATCGGTCGCATTGTTTTCCGTGCTGCTCAAGAACGCTCTGACATCGAGATCGTTGCAATCAACGACCTGTTAGACGCTGACTACATGGCTTACATGCTGAAATATGACTCCACTCACGGCCGTTTCAACGGTACCGTTGAAGTGAAAGACGGTCATCTGATCGTAAACGGTAAAAAAATCCGTGTTACCGCTGAACGTGATCCGGCTAACCTGAAATGGGACGAAGTTGGTGTTGACGTAGTAGCTGAAGCTACTGGCCTGTTCCTGACAGATGAAACCGCTCGTAAGCACATCACTGCTGGCGCGAAAAAAGTGGTTCTGACTGGTCCGTCCAAAGATAACACTCCGATGTTTGTTAAAGGCGCTAACTTTGACAAATACGAAGGTCAGGACATCGTTTCTAACGCTTCCTGCACCACTAACTGCCTGGCTCCGCTGGCTAAAGTTATCAACGACAACTTCGGCATCATCGAAGGTCTGATGACTACTGTTCACGCGACCACCGCTACTCAGAAAACCGTTGATGGCCCGTCTCACAAAGACTGGCGCGGCGGCCGCGGCGCATCCCAGAACATCATCCCGTCCTCTACCGGTGCAGCTAAAGCTGTAGGTAAAGTACTGCCAGAACTGAACGGCAAACTGACTGGTATGGCGTTCCGCGTTCCTACCCCGAACGTATCCGTTGTTGACCTGACCGTTCGTCTGGAAAAAGCTGCTTCTTACGAAGAAATTAAGAAAGCAATCAAAGCTGCTTCCGAAGGCCCGATGAAAGGCGTTCTGGGTTACACCGAAGACGACGTAGTATCTACCGATTTCAACGGTGAAGTTTGCACTTCCGTGTTCGATGCTAAAGCTGGTATCGCACTGAACGACAACTTCGTGAAACTGGTATCCTGGTACGACAACGAAACCGGCTACTCCAACAAAGTTCTGGACCTGATTGCTCACATCTCCAAATAAGTTGAGATGAAACAGTAATCTGTAAGAGCGACTCAGGTCGCTCTTTTTTTTGCCTGAAGAAAGGATTGCGTAATGATTAATAAAATTTTTGCACTTCCGGTAATCGAACAAATTACCCCTGTCCTCTCCCGCCGTCAGCTTGATGAGCTTGAGGTTCTTGTTGTCGATCACCCACAGGTTAAAGCTTCTTTCGCGCTGCAGGGCGCACATCTTCTTTCCTGGAAACCAAATGGTGAAGAGGAAGTCCTGTGGTTAAGTAATAATACCCCATTTAAAACCGGCGTAGCGCTGCGTGGCGGCGTACCAATTTGCTGGCCGTGGTTTGGTCCGGCTGCTAAGCAGGGCCTGCCTTCGCATGGTTTTGCCCGCAACCTGCCATGGACGCTGAAAGCGCACAACGAAGACGACAATGGCGTGGTGCTGACGTTTGAACTGCAAAGTAGCACTGAAACGCGTCAGCTTTGGCCACACGAGTTTTGCCTGCTGGCCCGCTTCAAAGTGGGAGCCACCTGTGAGATGGAGCTGGAAGCTCATGGTGAGTTTGAAACCACCTCGGCACTGCATACCTATTTCAACGTTGGTGACATTGCGGCAGTGAAAGTCAGTGGTCTTGGCGATCGTCTGATAGATAAAGTGAATGATGCTAAAGAAGATGTGCTGGCTGATGGTATCCAGACCTTCCCGGACCGCACCGATCGCGTTTATCTGAATCCGGAAGCGTGCAGCGTGATTCATGATGATGCGTTGAATCGCAATATAGATGTTGTCCACCACCACCATCTGAATGTCGTGGGCTGGAACCCTGGCCCGGCGCTGTCCGTCAGCATGGGCGACATGCCGGATGATGGCTACAAAACGTTTGTTTGTGTAGAAACGGCTTACGCGACCGCTCCGCAGAAAACCACCGAAGAAAAACCATCTCGCCTCGCGCAGACTATCCGTGTAGCTAAACGCTAACATAGCTCTGCGCACCATGCCGGATGCGGCTAACGCCTTATCCGGCCTACACACTACATGCAGCCGTAGGCCTGATAAGCACAGCGCCATCAGGCAGTTCCGCGCACCGTGCCGGATGCGGCCAACGCCTTATCCGGCCTACAAACTACACGCAGCCGCAGGTCTGATAAGCACAGCGCCCTCAGGCAGTTCCACGCACCATGCCGGATGCGGCTAACGCCTTATCCGGCCGACAAACTACATACAGCCGCAGGCCTGACAAGTGCAGCGCCATCAGACCGCTCTGCGCAACGTGCCGGATGCGGCTAACGCGTTATCCGGCCTACAAACTACACGCAGCCGCAGGTCTGATAAGCACAGCGCCCTCAGGCAGTTCCACGCACCATGCCGGATGCGGCTAACGCCTTATCCGGCCTACACACTACATGCAGCCGTAGGCCTGATAAGCACAGCGCATCAGGCAGTTACACGTCCCCATGCCGGATGCGGCTAACGCCTTATCCGGCCTACAAACTACATACAGCCGTAGGCCTGATAAGCACAGCGCATCAGGCAGTTACACGTCCCCATGCCGGATGCGGCTAACGCCTTATCCGGCCTACAAACTACACGCAGCCGTAGGCCTGATAAGCACAGCGCATCAGGCAGTTCCGCGCACCGTGCCGGATGCGGCTAATGCCTTATCCGGCCTACAAACTACATACAGCCTTAGGCCTCATAAGCTGTGGGAACATCGGCATTTGGCAAATCAGGCCATATCCAGCGCGGTTTTACCGTTTGGCGCCGGATACGCCTTATCTAACTGCTTCAACTCATCTACAGAGAGCATTATCCCCAGCGCGGCGGCATTTTGTTCGACATGCGCTACGCTTGCGGCTTTCGGGATGGCTATTACACCCGACTGACGAATCACCCATGCCAGCAAAATCTGCGCAGCGCTAACATTGTGCGCACGCGCGATGTCATTCACCACAGAGTTAGAAAGCAAATCTCCACGCAGTCGTCCCGCCTGAGCCAGCGGACTGTATGCCATGACCGGCATCTGCTGCTGCTGGCACCACGGCAGTAAATCATATTCAATACCGCGCGAGGCTAAATGATAAAGCACCTGATTAGTGGCACACTCTCGTCCACCGGGTACCTGCCATAACGCCTGCATATCATCATAATCGAGATTTGAGACGCCCCAACGGCGGATTTTCCCCTGCGCAATCAGTGTTTCCATGGCATCGATGGTCTCTGCAAATGAAAAATCGCCCATCCAGTGCAGCAAATAGAGATCCAGATAATCAGTTTTCAGTCGACGCAGACTCGCTTCGCAGGCGGCAATGGCTTTCTGTCCACCGGCATTCCATGGGTAAACTTTCGAGACTAAAAAAGCGCTATCACGCCGTCCCGTTAATGCTTCACCCACCACCTCTTCCGCTGCACCATCAGCGTACATTTCTGCGGTATCAATCAATCGCAGGCCGAGATCCAGTCCGGCCTGCAGCGCAGACACTTCATCCCGGCGTCGGCTTGGATCCTCGCCCATGTACCATGTTCCCTGCCCAATAGCAGGAAGCGATACCTGGTTTGTAAACGTCACCTGTTTCGCTGTCATCGCACCCTCCTGTGTTAATGCACCACAGTAAAGCAAAACAACGTGCATGTGTCCTGTTAGGGTGCACAAATTGCACCATCATGGATTGGAAACCGATTGTTAAGGCGAGCGCAATAAAAAGCCCGGGAACAGCAGATGTTCCCGGGCCGAAAAAATACAAAATCTTATCTACGAAGTGGTTATTTCAACCGACCTAAATATTTCCCCTCTTTCATAGCGTTGATTTTTCCGTTTTTATAGACGATAACGGAAATCAAACCTGCGCTATAAGACTGAGCTTCAGCACTATTCTCATCATTTGCCGCAGGTTTGCCATTAATATAAGCAATGCCATCAGCACCACGTTTAAAGTCCACTCCAAGTTTATTCACATGCACGGGCGTGATTTTACTGGCGTGTACCGGGGCATTCGTGTCACTGACCATGGTTTTATGTTCATGCTGTAACTGTTGACGATAAGCCTCACTGATGGCATACGCAGGCGCAGCAGAGGAAGCCACCAGAGCAGCGATAATAATTAATTTCTTCATTAGTTAAACCTTAATATTTATCGTGTTTGTCGTGGTGACTGGAATTTGTATCATTTGTGCCATACAAGTTTTGCGCATTTTCCATAGCCTGTTTTTCAGCGGCAGCATTGATTGTCGCCTGACGGTTTTGCTCCGCAACATAACAGGCATCACGGCTCACACCCTTGCTTTCGCAAGCATTCATGCGTGAAGCCTCGGAGGAACAACCAACCAGAATCCCGCCCATCACAGCTATCATGATTAACTTTTTCATTATATATACCAGGTTTATTCTCAAAAAATCCACATGGCGAATTATATTTAATGCCATGAATAGTTGCTGTCGATACTTTAAAGTTTAATTAATATCTGCAATGGGATATTTAATGTCAATTTTATTTTTTTCAGATAAATACCTAAAGATGTAAAATTAAAATCAATCGATTAATTTTTGTTTTTTTCACATGAAAGTTAACTTTCGCCATGAGATAAACATGCTAAAAGAGTTATCAATAATTTTCATTGTGCTTAACAATAAGAAAATAACGCTTACCTCGATCATAAACCCTAGTATTATCAACGCATTGTATAGCTACAAACCATTACCTCATGACAATGACTTGCTAAACCTTCACGACTATATTTCATTCAAAAATGAATAGATAACAGGCTAATAAAATAGCAGGTTTATTTTTAGTAACAGCGACAGGAATAATACGTTAAAAATTCGTTGTCGCCTGACAGAATGCCAAAACAGCACAAAAAATCAAATCTCATGTTTTAGATCAATATTCATCTCCGTCACGCACAAAAAAGCCCGCACTGATGCGGGCTAGTGCTTGACGCGCAGTAGCATCAGAACTTGTAAGTTACACCCACCGAGAAGATGCCAGACCAGGACTTATCGACCATCGGACTGTCCTTCACTTCATCACTCAAGCGCACATAACGGCCAGTTCCGTATACGTTCCAGTTTCCAATGAAGTTATAGCTCGCGGTCAACTCCAGGTACGGATCCCATCCATCGTCAGCGTTGTAGCTTTTCAGACCACTGCGGCGAGACTCGTGATTGGACACGCCATAATAATAGTCGTTGTAGTTTTCGCTGCTGTACTGCACACCGATACCCGGCGTCAGAGTCAGCCCACCATTAGTGTAACGGTAGAGCCAGGCCAGATCCCAGATAAAGCCGTTGCTGTTATCCAGAGTATCACCCGCCAGTGCAGTACGCAGGAAACCATACTGGGTGTTATGTACATACGAAAGGCCAGCCATCATGCTGCTTTTACGCTTGTCGAGTTGGCGCAAAGCATGGCTATCGCTATCACCTGGCTTGAAATGCGTCGGATCATAGTACGCCATGATGGAAAGCTTATCTGTCGTATCATTCCACAAATAGTAACCGCCACCCAAGCCGTGGAACCAGACATTATCGCCTTCATAGGTGACAACCGGAACAGGGTAAACATCGCGGTCATACTGTTTGTACGGGCTGTTAATCACGCCGACACCCGCGCCAACAGTCCACTGACTTTCCGCCTGTGCGGTGCTAACTGCGGTTGCGGCAAGGACGCCAAGTGCCAGAAGTTTGAGTTTGGTCACAATCCATAATTCCTTATTCAAATGTGTAGCGGTCAAAGTGTAACCGCCAATACGCTTCAGCCCAACTATTTTACGTATTCGCCCCAGAATGTAACCCCCTAATTTCTCAGCGAGTGATGACATTTTGCTTGCAGGACGGTGAACACCGCATGAATCCCGCTCCAATTCTTTACATAAGATGTGCTTTTTTTGCTGATGAGTTATTGATATGCCATTGAAATTCATTTGCGCACACAGGCAAGTTTTGCAAATGCCATCTACGCTTAATTTTAGAAGGTGTATCACCGAATACGTTGATCTCCTGACCACCAAAATGGCATGAGAGTTGCTTATTTCTTCAGCAGCGACGTCGTTCAGTTTACCTCTTCAGGGGCCTCTACTATTCATATGAACGGCTCTTAACATGTGCTAAAAAACGAAAGGACGGCATACCATGAATATATTCGATCACTATCGCCAGCGTTATGAAGCTGCCAAGGACGAAGAGTTCACGCTGCAGGAGTTTCTTACCACTTGTCGGCAAGATCGCAGTGCTTATGCCAACGCGGCAGAGCGGCTATTAATGGCTATTGGTGAGCCTGTCATGGTCGACACTGCCCACGAACCTCGACTTTCTCGACTCTTTTCGAATCGGGTAATTGCACGCTATCCCGCCTTTGAAGAGTTTTACGGCATGGAAGATGCCATTGAGCAGATTGTTTCTTATTTGAAACATGCGGCTCAGGGTCTGGAAGAGAAGAAGCAGATCCTGTATCTGCTGGGGCCTGTGGGAGGGGGGAAATCATCTCTTGCTGAGCGACTGAAGTCGCTGATGCAGAGAGTACCGATTTATGTCCTGAGTGCCAATGGCGAACGTAGCCCGGTCAACGATCATCCGTTATGCCTGTTTAATCCGCAGGAAGACGCGCAGATCCTGGAAAAAGAGTATGGGATCCCGCGTCGCTATCTCGGTACGATCATGTCGCCCTGGGCTGCGAAACGTCTGCACGATTTCGGCGGGGACATTACAAAATTCCGCGTCGTTAAAGTCTGGCCGTCTATTCTGGAGCAGATCGCAATCGCCAAAACGGAGCCTGGTGATGAAAACAACCAGGATATTTCTGCGCTGGTCGGGAAAGTGGATATTCGTAAACTCGAACACCACGCCCAGAACGATCCTGATGCCTACGGTTATTCGGGTGCACTGTGCCGCTCAAACCAGGGGATTATGGAGTTCGTTGAGATGTTTAAAGCACCGATTAAAGTGCTGCATCCTCTGCTGACCGCCACCCAGGAAGGAAACTACAACGGGACAGAAGGTATCTCTGCCCTGCCGTTTAACGGGATTATTCTTGCCCACTCGAACGAGTCCGAATGGGTAACGTTCCGTAATAACAAAAACAATGAGGCGTTCCTTGACCGTGTTTACATCGTCAAAGTGCCTTATTGCCTGCGTATCTCTGAAGAGATCAAAATTTACGAAAAACTGCTTAACCACAGTGAGCTGACCCATGCGCCTTGCGCACCGGGCACACTGGAAACGCTCTCTCGCTTTACCATTCTTTCTCGCCTGAAAGAACCTGAGAACTCGAGCATTTACTCGAAGATGCGCGTTTACGATGGCGAAAGCCTGAAAGATACCGATCCGAAAGCGAAATCCTATCAGGAGTATCGGGATTACGCCGGGGTTGATGAGGGAATGAACGGTCTGTCCACGCGTTTCGCGTTTAAGATCCTCTCTCGCGTCTTTAACTTTGACCATGCCGAAGTGGCAGCTAACCCGGTACATCTGTTTTACGTACTGGAGCAGCAAATCGAACGTGAACAGTTCCCGCAGGAGCAAGCTGAGCGTTATCTTGAGTTCCTGAAAGGCTATTTGATCCCGAAATATGCTGAATTCATCGGCAAAGAGATCCAGACGGCTTATCTCGAATCCTATTCCGAATACGGACAGAACATTTTCGACCGTTATGTCACTTATGCGGATTTCTGGATTCAGGATCAGGAGTATCGCGACCCGGATACCGGTCAGCTGTTTGACCGCGAGTCACTGAACTCAGAACTGGAGAAAATTGAGAAGCCGGCGGGTATCAGTAACCCGAAAGATTTTCGTAACGAGATCGTCAACTTTGTTCTGCGTGCCAGAGCGAATAACAGCGGTCGCAATCCAAACTGGACCAGTTACGAAAAACTGCGCACGGTTATTGAGAAGAAAATGTTCTCCAATACCGAGGAGCTGCTGCCGGTCATTTCGTTCAATGCTAAAACCTCGACTGACGAGCAGAAAAAACACGACGATTTTGTCGACCGTATGATGGAAAAAGGCTACACGCGTAAACAGGTGCGTTTACTGTGCGAATGGTATTTGCGCGTACGTAAATCGTCTTAACATAAGTGCCCGGTGGCGCATGCGCTTACCGGGCTTGCAAAACAATGTTCCGTAGGCCGGATAGCGCCAGCGCCATCCGGCACTTACAGGCATGGCGAACAGTTGGCAGTACGGGGGGCTTATGACCTGGTTTATTGACCGGCGTCTTAACGGCAAAAACAAGAGCACGGTAAACCGCCAGCGCTTCTTACGCCGTTATAAATCGCAAATTAAACAGTCGATCTCCGAGGCCATTAACAAGCGTTCGGTGACTGATGTGGATAGCGGCGAATCTGTCTCTATTCCGACTGATGATATTAGCGAACCAATGTTTCATCAGGGACGTGGTGGCCTGCGCCATCGCGTGCATCCGGGTAACGACCATTTTGTGCAGAATGACCGCATTGAACGCCCACAGGGCGGCGGTGGCGGTTCAGGAAGCGGACAAGGCCAGGCCAGCCAGGATGGTGAGGGTCAGGATGAGTTCGTCTTTCAGATCTCTAAAGATGAATATCTCGATCTGTTGTTCGAAGATTTAGCACTTCCTAACCTGAAGCAGAATCAGCAGCGTCAGCTAACGGAGTACAAAACGCACCGGGCAGGTTTTACCTCTAACGGTGTGCCTGCCAACATCAGCGTGGTGCGATCCCTGCAAAACTCACTGGCGCGCCGCACGGCGATGACAGCGGGTAAGCGTCGCGAACTGCATGCTCTCGAAGCGGATCTGGAAACCATCGCGAAAAGCGAACCAGCACAGTTGCTGGAAGAGGAACGGTTACGCAAAGAGATTGCCGAACTACGGGCAAAAATCGAACGCGTGCCATTTATCGACACCTTTGATTTACGCTACAAGAATTATGAAAAACGCCCCGACCCTTCCAGCCAGGCGGTAATGTTCTGCCTGATGGACGTCTCTGGTTCAATGGATCAGTCGACCAAAGATATGGCTAAACGTTTTTATATCCTGCTGTATCTGTTCTTAAGCCGGACCTATAAGAA
Organism: Citrobacter sp. Cpo148; assembly: GCF_030332375.1. Classification (NCBI taxonomy): domain Bacteria; kingdom Pseudomonadati; phylum Pseudomonadota; class Gammaproteobacteria; order Enterobacterales; family Enterobacteriaceae; genus Citrobacter; species Citrobacter sp. Cpo148. The sequence goes on along the minus strand of NZ_JAOWHY010000043.1, from coordinate 61,225 downwards.
CGTGGAGGTGGTTTATATTCGCCACCATACCCAGGCGAAAGAAGTGGATGAGCACGAGTTCTTCTACTCTCAGGAAACCGGGGGAACCATTGTCTCCAGTGCGCTGAAGTTAATGGATGAAGTGGTGAAAGAACGCTACAACCCTGCCCAATGGAACATCTATGCTGCACAGGCATCGGACGGTGATAACTGGGCGGATGACTCACCACTGTGTCATGAGATTTTGGCGAAAAAACTGCTGCCAGTGGTCCGCTATTACAGCTATATCGAAATCACTCGCCGCGCTCACCAAACCTTGTGGCGTGAATACGAACATCTGCAATCAACTTTTGATAACTTTGCGATGCAACATATTCGCGACCAGGATGATATTTACCCGGTATTCCGCGAACTGTTTCATAAACAAAGTACGACCAGCAATAGTTAACCACCTAAACAAATCAGCCAGAGGTTATCTTCTCTGGCTGATTTTTTACGGGTGCTGTTTTTTCATCTTATCAATATTCATCCGTTTATCCTTTTTATTTTCCCTTTACAGAGCAGCAGGCAATGTAATTGAGTTGATGACGTTGCGAACGGAAGAAGCGAAACATTTTCAGGAAACGACGACGATTTTCGCTCGTGCGTAAGCCGTTAAACAAAATTTTTACCGCCCCCGTAAGCCCTTCATCACGAACTAATCCGCGCGGCGACATCAGCGACATGTTGCCATTCTGCTGCAGGACCTGTTCGAACCCGCAGTTAAGAAACAAATCACGCCAGCCTTGTCTGGTCATTGGGCTAACGTTTGATTTCACCACATCGACAAGCTGGCCCTGATCGCCCGCGCCCAGTTTTTGGGCGGTGAACATAATATCGTGGGTGAGCAGACGCCCACCGGGCTTCAACACGCGATAATATTCGGCAATTAACTTCGCCTTCGCTTTATCGGCATACATTGTCAGCATGGCTTCGTTAATCACAACATCGAAACTGTTATCCGCAAAAGGAAGAGTGTTGGCGTTAGCAGCCATCACATGAATATGATTTTCCAGACCATTTGCCGCTACGTTATTCCTTGCATTTGACAGTGCGGTTTTATCCATATCAATGGCGTATACGGTACAGCCATAGCGTTGAACTAACTCTATCGCCGTCGTGGCCATGTTGCACGCCACTTCAAGTACCTGGCTGCCGGGCGTCAGCTGTGACTGGCTAAACAACCATTCTGTTGCTTCAACGCCGCCCGGACGCAGACGGGTTTTGCCCAGGCTGGCTAAAAATGTATGACCCGCTTTTTCAGTCGCGCTCATTGGCCTGTCTCCTTTCTGTAAGTTGCATTATAAATACAACATTAAGAGTTAAAGGTGAAGTACGCGAATGATTTTTATTTCAAAATGTCCTTTCCCGTAGCGTTAGAGCGGATGTATGCCGTGTGATAGACTGAAGTATCAGACTTACAGGGCTGTAAATCATTATGAAATTGCATCATAAAGCGCTCAGGATCTTTATCTCCGTCAGCGTAATTGTTTTGACGTCTTCTTTTTTGGTTTATGAGCTCATTGCCAGCGATAAAGCAATGAATGCGTACATGCGCTATATCAATGAGAAAGCCGACTCCTCGTTTCTCTATGATAAGTACACAAATCAGAGCATCGCAGCCCATCTGATGCGCACATTTTCATCCCCTCAGGGACCTGCTTCTCTCGAACAGCAAAAAGTACTTTGCAACGCTTTCGACAGCGTTAACGGTACTCATGGGCTCAATCTCACTAAGCGCAACTATCTGCCATTACACGGTACGTTGCAGACAACCTCAACAAAATGTAGCGAACAGCTTGATGACATTTTTCTGCTGCCCTCTTTTGATCGGGCGGTCAATGTTAATCGCCAGCAGAAAGATTACGGTCAGGGATTAGGGACGCTGGAGTATAAATTTCGATATTACGTCGATCTCAAAAATAACTACGTTTATTTCTATGATGTGATCGACTCGCGGAAATTTGCGATACACAACTGGTCGTTTTTGCAAAAAGGTACGTTGGGAATCGACCAGAATGATATTGATGGTATTTTTACTGGCCGCACGGTGATCTCCAGTATTTATGAAGATAACCTGACCGAGAAAAAGGTGATGAGCTTTTTAACACCGGTCTACTATGCCAGTAAGCTAAAAGGCGTGGTGATGGTGGATATTAATAAAGAGAATTTACAGAATATTTTCTATACCAGCGACCGCCCTCTCGTCTGGCGTTATCTTAACGTAACGGTCTCTGACACCAGTTCAGGTAAAGAGATCCTCGTTCATAAAAGTGAAACCGATCTGTTCCGCTATGTTCACTATGAGAAGGACATACCTGGCGGTATACGTATCACCCTCTCACTTGATGTTATGTACTTTATTGTCTCGTCCTGGAAGATATTCGCCTTCTATCTACTGGCAACGATATTGCTGTTGAATATGGTCAGAACGCATTTTCGTTTGTATCACAACGTCACAAGGGAAAATGTCAGTGATGCGATGACAGGGCTCTACAACCGTAAAATTTTAACGCCAGCGCTTGAGCAGCGTTTGCAACAGTTGGTGAACACGGGAACGCTCGTGACCTTTATCGCCATTGATTGCGACAAACTAAAAGTTATTAATGATACGTTGGGGCATAAGGAAGGCGATCGCATTATCACCATTTTGGCCAAAGCTATTCAAACGTCCATTCGCAAAAGCGACTATGCCATCCGCCTCGGCGGCGATGAGTTTTGCATTATCCTCATCGATCACCCCAGTGAATTAACGCCCCGCCTGCTGGAGAGGATTCGTTATAACTTACAAATTATTGCGCAAGATAGATCAATCAGCTTCTCTGTCGGGATTTATAATATGCAGCCAAACGACACCATTGATGATGCCTACAAAGCATCTGATGCACAGCTCTACCTGAACAAACAGAAAAAACGCACCGATGCGTAATTATTTTTATGACAGGATTTTCATTGTTGTACCAGGAGTAAGTCATGACGGAAGTAAACAAAGGTAACGCAACGCACCAGCGTTTAATCTCCCTGTTGTCAGAACACGGTGCGACCTACCGCATAGTCAGCCATGAAGCCGTAGGCAAATGTGAAGCTGTCTCTGAAATTCGCGGTACCGCACTGGGTCAGGGTGCAAAAGCGCTGGTCTGCAAAGTAAAAGGCAACGGCGTCAATCAGCATGTTTTGGCGATCCTCTCTGCCGATCAGCAGGCCGACCTGAGCCTGTTAGCCAGCCATATTGGCGGGTTGAGAGCGTCACTTGCCAGCCCGGCGGAGGTAGATGAACTAACAGGCTGCGTATTTGGTGCTATCCCACCGTTCAGTTTTCATCCGAACCTCAAGCTGGTCGCCGACCCGCTGTTGTTTGAGCGTTTTAATGAAATTGCGTTCAATGCCGGAATGCTGGAAAAATCCGTGATCATGGATACCGCAGATTACCTGCGCATCGCGCAACCGGAATTAATCCCGTTCCGCAGAGAACAATAACTGCACAAGTTAGCAGTAAAAAACATCGCTTCGTGCGTTAGCCCAAAAAAAATTATAATCATTAAAAAAAGCCTGTTCGGTCACGCATTTACGCGTACAGTAAGCAGGCTTATTTTTTCTTTTGGCAAGGAAACTACGATGTTTGATGTCACTCTGCTGATCCTGCTCGGACTGGCAGCTCTGGGCTTTGTCAGCCACAACACCACTGTCGCTGTTTCAATTCTGGTGCTGATTATTGTCCGTGTTACCCCTCTGAATACCTTCTTTCCCTGGATTGAAAAACAGGGCCTGACCGTCGGGATTATAATTCTGACCATTGGCGTCATGGCGCCGATCGCCAGCGGAACGCTACCGCCCTCCACGCTCATCCACTCCTTTGTGAACTGGAAATCACTGGTTGCTATTGCCGTTGGGGTATTTGTCTCCTGGCTTGGCGGACGCGGCGTTACGCTAATGGGCAGCCAGCCTCAGCTTGTTGCTGGTTTACTGGTGGGCACGGTACTGGGCGTGGCGCTGTTTCGTGGTGTGCCAGTGGGGCCGCTTATTGCGGCAGGTCTGGTCTCATTGATTGTTGGGAAGCAGTAGCCAGCCCATTCAGATAACGGCCTGGTGTCTGTCCCAGGCCTTTTTTGAACATAGTGATAAATGCCGTGGTCGAATCGTACCCGAGCATTTGCGCGACCTGTTGTACATTGCGACCATCAATTAACGCCTGCAGCGCCAGAATCAGCTGGAGCTGGTGACGCCAGCGGCGAAAACTCAACCCCGTTTCTTTGACGACCAGGCGAGCAAGGTTACGTTCACTCATCGCAAATACGCTGGCCCATTGTCCCAACGTCTGCCATTGTGAAGGCTCTCTCGCCATCGTTGCGACCATTCTGCGAATTTTCGGGTGATCGGAAACCGGTAACTGCATTTGCTCCTGGGGTTGCTGCGGCAGTTCATCAAACAACACTTGCGTCAGCCGCTGGGTTGCCGGCTCCAGCCGTTGGGCATCCGTTTTGGATGCCAGCGCCAGAATAAGCTCCCGGCACAACGGAGCAATTTTCAGCGTGCAGCAACGATCGGGCATCACGACGGCCTGCGGCTCAATAAACAAAAAGCACAATTGCGCGCCAACGGTAACGTGGTTGCTGTGTGGAATTTCACCGGGGATCCACACCGCATATTGCGGGGGCACCATCCACATAGCATTCTCAACCTCACAGGTGATCGCGCCATGCAATGCCAGAATCAACTGGCCTTTACGGTGCTGATGCAGCGGACTGAAAAGTTCATCTTCCCGGGCCTGAATACAAAACGCCACCGCCGCATCGTGGTGAAGATCGGGTTCGTACCCATCCAGCCTCAGTCCTAACATAAAAATGTCCGATTTAAGCGATAAACTGTCATTTTAGCTTGATTCATCCATTGAGTAAAAACGCTAAGGTATCGCCTCGCCTGACGATATGAGAAAAAAATGACAAATACACCTTCCTCCCGTGGCAAGAACGCAGCGTTGCTGATCGCGGGGATCCTGATGATTGCCACCACATTGCGCGTCACCTTTACCGGTGCAGCCCCGTTGCTGGATGCAATTCGCGCCGACTACGGTCTGAGCACCGCCCAGACGGGGCTTCTGACCACCCTGCCACTGCTGGCTTTCGCACTGGTTTCACCTCTGGCTGCCGCCGTTGCGCGCCGTTGGGGTATCGAACGCAGCCTGTTTGTTGCTATGCTACTGATTTGCGTGGGTATTGCGATACGTTCTCTGCCCTCACCAGGGTTCCTGTTTAGCGGCACCGCTATCATTGGTTGCGGAATCGCATTGGGAAATGTGCTTTTACCCGGACTGATTAAGCGTGATTTTGCTCAGCATGTGGCGAAACTCACTGGCGCATACTCGCTGACCATGGGCGCAGCAGCGGCACTGGGTTCCGCCATTGTGGTACCGCTGGCGTTGAACGGGTTTGGCTGGCGCGGTGCGCTGATGGTACTGATGGCCTTTCCGCTACTGGCACTGATTATCTGGTTACCCCAATGCCGCCAGATGGCCAATGCCAGCTTGAGCAGCTCGCGCGCTCTGCATTCCCGCGCGATCTGGCGCTCCAGCCTCGCCTGGCAGGTGACGCTGTTTCTGGGGATCAATTCGCTTATCTACTACGTCATCATCGGCTGGCTGCCCGCTATTTTGATCAGCCATGGCTACAGCGAGGCGCAGGCCGGTTCGCTGCATGGTTTACTGCAGCTGGCGACCGCCGCGCCGGGATTATTGATTCCTCTCGTCCTGAACAGATTTAAGGATCAGCGCGCCATCGCCGCACTGGTTTCATTAATGTGCGCCGTCGGCGCGGCGGGATTCGCCATAATGCCCGACCAGGCATTGCTATGGACCATCCTGTTTGGCTTTGGCTCAGGCGCGACGATGATTCTCGGCTTGACCTTTATTGGCCTGCGCGCAAGCTCAGCGCATCAGGCTGCTGCCCTGTCCGGCATGGCACAGTCTGTCGGATATTTACTGGCGGCCTGCGGACCACCACTGATGGGGAAAATTCACGACCTCAACGATAGCTGGCTGATTCCTCTTGGCGGGGTCGCCGTGTTAGCGATGCTGATGGCGGTATTTGGTCTGTGCGCGGGGCGTAATCGGGAGATCGCGAGCGCATAATACACAGGGCAGGTTCGTGAACAACCTGCCCGTTTTTTTATCCGCGCGCGGCGCGCAGCATCGCCTGAACTAACGGTACGGGTTTTCCCGCCAGCGCTCCGCGTTCATGCTGAAAGAGCGTGCCAACATAAAATGGATGCGTCACCAGCTCAATGGCACGAATATCACCAGCCTCATCCCAACCGGTCACCCGAAGATCGCCGCTTTCAAGCTCGGCGGCAAAATCCTCCGATACGCCATAGTTGCAGTGATATCCCTCGGTGATAACATCCCGCCCGTAGGCTTTGGCAATCAGCGTATTGGCCCGCAGCTCAATATCATCCGTTTTTTCTACCAGCGAGCAGGTCAATGGTGCTATCACCATCCGACCCGTGGTGTCCGTCTCGGCGTGGGCGGCATCGCTCCAGCCCAACACGTTGCGGGCGTACTCCAGAATCGCATGTTGAAAGCCGCCGCAGGTCCCCAGGAACGGGATGCTGTTTTCACGCGCGTAGCGTATCGCTATCAGCGCCCCTTCAAGATGGCGATATGGACTGCCTGGAACGACCCAGATGGCATCATAACCAATCAAGTCCTCACTGCTGTTGATATCAGATGTAGTTAGCCAGTCATAATCAGCCACCAACTCTAGGACGGCGGCAGCATCATCGATAGCAAGGGGAATAGCCTGGTGCGCCACAATATCGGGGCTGTAATCGCCCACCAGCGCAATGCGAAGCGTATCTTTAATTGGGGAAATTTCCATTAAGCTTTCCTTGTGTCCTGACAATAAGGGACAGCATAAGGAGCCTCAGCCTACCGACTTTTTAGTGGTATCACAATCCCTTAAATTGGGAGTCAGGGCGGGCAAAATGCTATAATGGTCACGTTTTACGATCTTATTTAACCGTAATAAAGTTGATGATAAATACCTGAGCGGTAGCTGAAAGGAGCGGATGAAGAGATGAAGATTCAGTGTAAACGCGTGTATGACCCGGCAGAAAAAAGCGATGGTTATCGCGTGTTGGTCGACCGGTTGTGGCCACGCGGGATAAAAAAGACTGACCTTGCTTTCAACGAATGGAATAAAACGCTGACGCCATCCTCTGAATTGCGCAAAGCATTCCACGCAGAACTGATCGATTTTTCACACTTTTCCGAGCAATATCGCGCAGAGCTGGCCCAACAGCAGCAGGAAGGAAAGCGCCTCGCAGAGATTGCCCGACAGCAAACCTTAACGCTACTGTATGCGGCGAAGAATACCCAGCAAAACCACGCGCTGGTGCTCGCTGAATGGCTACGTCAATGCTGACCGCGTATTACTTGGCCGTTGCCGGATGATCTCTACGCCAGAGTGACCATTCATCAATTACTTCCCCGTTGGGTAGTTTGCAGTCAGACTTAACACCTTGCGGAGTCTGCACCGCAATCAGCGAGCCGCCCTTTTGTTCGCAATACACCGATGCTGGATTCGCCATGCCAACTTTCGGTGGCACAGGCGCTTCCGGTTCCGTGGTACACCCCGCCAGTACCAGCAAGCCGGGCAAAACAATAGATGCCAGTTTCATATTTACTCCTGTTAAAAACCTTATCCTGGCAGGTTACCCCGACTTTCCATCTATCTCCATGTTTTCCTGCCAGCTATCCATTTTATGTTTACATTCTGAGCTGGATGGCGTGTTTCATCTTTCACCTCGATGTTCTATCATGCGGGCAACGTCAGCCCAGTCATTACTCAGGAGCATTTACATCTCATGTCGGACATGATCCTTGCCAGAGTCTCACAGTCCTTAGCTACGGAGCAGTCAGTTGAGAGTCTGGTTCGCCAACTTCTGGAGATGCTGGAGATGGTGACTGAGATGGAATCAACCTACCTGACCAAGGTCGATCTGGATGCCCGTCTGCAGCATATTCTGTATGCACGTAATAGCCGCCAAATGCAGATCCCCGAAGGGCTATCCGTGCCGTGGGATGAAACGCTGTGCAAACGCGCTATTGAGGAAAACTGTCTGTACAGTGACAACGTGCCCGCACGCTGGCCGGAATGTACCGCCGCTCGCGCACTGGACATCACCACCTTTCTGAGCACTCCCGTTCATCTTCCTGACGGAACGTTTTACGGTACACTCTGCGCTACCAGCCGCCGCCAGCAGGCATTGAGCCAACGTGGAGAACAAGTATTACATCTGTTTGCCGGTCTGATCGCCCAGTCGATTCAAAAAGAGTCGCTGGTTGCTCAGTTACGTGAAGCGAACGCTGCGCTGATTGCTCACTCCTACACCGATGCCCTGACCGGTTTACCAAATCGGCGCGCAATATTTGAAAATGTGGAAACCCTTTTTTCGCTTGCCCGCCATCTCAGGCAGAAGATAGTTGTCGCCTATATCGATTTGGATGATTTCAAACTGATTAATGACCGCTTTGGCCACGAGGTTGGTGACCAGTTCCTGATCCAGATTGGGCAGCGCCTGCTCCGTGAATGTAATGATAATGACATTCTCGGTCGACTGGGCGGTGACGAATTTTTAGTCGTTCGCCTGTCAGCGGAAGATGAACTGGATCAACTTATGCGTCTGCAGCAGGTGAAAAATCAGCTACAACAGCAGATTTGCGGTGACTACCACCTGGGTGACATTCATCTGTATTATCCTGGTGCCAGTCTGGGTGTGGTGGAAATTGATCCGCTGGAGACTGATGTAAACTGTGCGCTTCATCTTGCAGACAGCGCAATGTATCAGGATAAAAAACGTCAGGATAAAACCCCTTTTGTCGTACATTAAGCCCTGCTATGCTGGCTCGTCTTTAAATAACTCTGGTAGATAATCGTATGCGACTCGGTATTATTTTCCCTGTCATTATTTTCATTTCCGCTGTCGTTTTCTTATCCTGGTTTTTCATTGGCGGCTACGCTGCGCCGGGAGCATAACGATGAAAAAAACAACGATTATTATGATTGGCGTGGCTATCATCGTGGTTCTGGGCACGGAACTGGGGTGGTGGTAACCAAAATAAAGGCCACTTATCAGTGGCCCCTATTGTCTGTATGTTTACTTAGCTTTTGATTTTTCTGTAGATAAACAACACCACAATCGCACCGATAACCGCTACGACGAAACTGCCGAAGTTGAAACCATCAACTTTACCAAAACCAAAGAAGGTACTGATCCAGCCACCCACTACCGCACCGACAACCCCTAAGATAATGGTCATAAAGAATCCGCCGCCATCTTTACCCGGCATAATCCATTTTGCCAAAATCCCAGCGATAAGACCGAAAACCACCCATGAAATAATGCCCATAATTTTCCTCACTTATGTTTTTAAATTAACGATTCACTCGTTGTATAAAAGCATAGCATAGCGCTGAAAAATTAAAATTTGTGATCGTTATCACTTCATATTTTCATCTTTTTCCGATGTTTCATAAGGTTATGACTGCTGACCGGCAGGCTAAATTTTTGCCGCTCCTCGTCATTAATGTCGAATCGTCAGTCATTATGCTTAACTCTTTTGCCGTCAGCCCCGTTATTGCTAGGTTTTCACTTCTGGCACACTTTATGCTTAAACAACCCGTCGCTACGACAAATCGTAGTCCGCGGTGCTTATCGCGCGGCTGCGTCTACAATTCGCGCTATTTCAGCATTTAACAGGTCTGTTATTGATGAAAAAAATCACCAGTGTTTGCCCATACTGTGGGGCCGGGTGCAAGCTCAAGCTTGTTGTCGAAAATAACAAAATCATCCGAGCCGAAGCCGCAGAGGGTGTAACGAACCAAAATCAGTTATGCCTGAAAGGCTATTATGGTTGGGACTTTCTTAACGACACACACCTCCTGACTCCCCGTCTGACTCGCCCGATGATCCGTTATGAAAAAGGTGGCAAATTCACGCCCGTTAGCTGGGATGAAGCCATTCGTTACACCGCAAAACGCTTATCTGAAATCAAAAATACCTATGGCCCTCGCGCCATCATGACTACCGGCTCTTCCCGTGGAACCGGAAATGAAACTAACTACGTGATGCAAAAATTCGCACGTGGCGTACTTCATACCAATAATGTCGATTGTTGTGCCCGCGTCTGTCATGGCCCTTCCGTTGCCGGATTACAGGAAACGTTAGGCAATGGCGCCATGAGCAATTCCATCAGCGACATTGAAAACTCAAAATGCCTGCTGATCTTTGGTTATAACTGCGCCGACTCGCACCCAATCGTGGCCCGACGAGTGATTAAAGCTCGCCAGAATGGCGCAAAAATCATTGTCTGCGACCCACGTCGTATTGAAACCGCCCGTATTGCTGACCAACATTTGCAGTTGAAAAACGGTTGCAACATGGCGCTGGTTAATGCCTTTGGTCATGTTCTTATCGAAGAGCAACTCTACGATCGCGAGTATGTGCAAAAGCATGCGGAAGGGTTGGAAACATACTGGGAAACCGTTAAGGGCTATGCGCCTGAAGCCGTTGAACATTTAACCGGCGTTCCCGCACAGCAGGTTCGTCAGGCAATGCGTACATTTGCCGCAGCACCATCGGCAACCGTAATGTGGGGGATGGGCGTCACCCAGTTTGGTCAGGCCGTTGATGTGGTTCGCGGTTTGTCGAGCCTGGCGTTGTTGACCGGGAATCTGGGTCGCCCTAACGTCGGCGTTGGTCCCGTTCGCGGGCAAAATAACGTGCAGGGGGCGTGCGATATGGGGGTACTACCTAACCAGTTCCCGGGGTATCAGGACGTGACCGATTCCGCCGTCAGGGAAAAATTCGCCAGCGCATGGGGCATTGACGTTAATCAGATGGATGACAAGGTTGGAACGCGCATCACCGAAGTTCCTCACCTTGCTATCGAAGGCAAAATAAAAGCCTACTACATCATGGGAGAAGATCCGCTGCAAACCGAGGCGGACCTGGGCCTGGTTCGCGAAGGGTTTAACGCGCTCGATTTTATCGTCGTGCAGGATATCTTCATGACTAAGACAGCGGAAATGGCCGACGTCCTCCTGCCGGCCACCTCATGGGGCGAACATGGCGGTGTCTTTACCTGCGCCGATCGTGGCTTCCAGCGTTTTGAGAAAGCGATTGAGCCCACCGCTGACGTAAAGCGTGACTGGGAGATTATCAGCCTGCTGGCCAGCGAAATGGGCTATCCGATGCAGTATCAAAATAACCAGCAAATCTGGGATGAGATGCGCGAGCTGTGCCCACTGTTCTACGGCGTGACCTATGAGAAAATGGGGGAAATGGGGCATGTTCAGTGGCCGTGCCCCGATCTCGATAGTCCTGGTACGCCGTACCTTTACGCGCACAGCCAGTTTGATACCGTCAACGGCAAAGGCAAACTGTTTGCCGCACCGTGGCGAGCGCCCGCAGAAGTTCCGGATGACAATTATCCGCTGGTGTTGTGTACCGTGCGTGAAGTTGGGCATTACTCCTGTCGCTCGATGACCGGTAACTGCGCAGCGTTACAAGCGTTGGCTGATGAACCAGGATATGTGCAAATCAATACCCATGATGCCGAAAAACTGGGTATCCGTCATCGTGATCTGGTGTGGGTCAGCTCGCGTCGGGGTAAGGTCATCAGCCGTGCGGATGTATCCGAGCGTATCAATTCCGGAACGGTGTATATGACCTATCAATGGTGGATTGGTGCATGCAACGAGTTGACCCAGGATAACCTCGATCCAATCTCGAAAACGCCGGAAACCAAATATTGTGCCGTAAATATCGAGCACATTAGCGATCAGAGATGGGCTGAAAAGTATGCCGCTCAATCGTATAGCGACATGAAATCACGCTTATGTGAGGCCATTGCGTAATTCCCCACCATCGCGACCTGAGTCTGGTTACCCAGACTCAGGTCTTATCTCATTACTTTACCAGGTGAGGTTCGCTGAAGCGGATGGAGGCAGTTTCCTCCTGCTTATCCCGCTGCATAAAGCCAAGGTTCATCAGGAACAATCCCGCCATAAACGGTAGTTCATACAGTTCTTCAATCAGATCGCCATAATGGGCATTGTGCAGGAAGATGGGAGCCAGCAGACGATGATGCTCTACCGTATCGGAAATCAAAAATGCGCAGGCGGTAATCGCCAGCATCCAGACAGGTAACGGTTCATTACGTAGGCGTCGGACAATATCCAGGCGTAAACGCTTCGACAACAGCACCGGCAGAATAATCATGGCAATTAATACGACGGAGATGGCTCTGAAAAGGAGTTTAGGATGCTCAGGGAAATAGTCACGGCCCCAACTGGTGCTTCTCCCCAGCAATACCAACCACCACACGGCTGCCCAAAGCCAAAATTGCTTCTCTCCTTCAGGGCGTGATAAAGGCCGGATATAGCCAAGGGTAAATACCGCACCAAACAGTAGCCATAGCGCCTGCCCATTTTCGATCCATCTGACGACAGTGCCGTTAAGCAGCGGAAGATTCCAGTTCGCGGTGAACGGAATCGCCACAATGACCAGTCCTAGAATAAGTGTGGGGAATGTAATTTGGGTATTCAGTTTCATAAGCGCGATGTTCTGTATTGTTACTTTTTTGCGATCATAACGCCTGTGAATGATCGACAATTAGCATTCAATGCGGATTTCTTAAGGTATTCTTAAGGAATCTTTTTCGGACATCACTACGTTCAACACAAATAAAAAAACCGCACGGCGCCGTCAAAACGCTGTGCGGTTAGTACATTAAAATTCTGTGTATTCAATCAGTAAGAGTATTTAACGCCTACCATCCGCAGACTTCATGCTCATTCTCGGTATCGTACGAACGAACGGTATTGACCAAGTCTTTGACCACTTCTGCTGCCACATCCGGCACCAGTAATGTCATCGGCGCTTCTGTTTCATAATCAACAGAAACGCCGTTACTGTTATTGGTCACGGTTACGGTATAGGTTGCTTTGCCCATGATTTACTCCTTGCCGGTGCGCACGACTTTTCGTTGATTTGCACTCTCCATCAGAACTTCCGGGGCAACGAAAAAATCGATATTAAAGTAAGTGTCGTCGGTCATCACTTCGATGTTATGCCATTTTTCCGGCGGAAAAACGCCAAACTGACCGGCTTCAATAACCATCACCTCTACTGGCTCCGGACTGTGTTCATCGGCGTATCCGAGATATTTGACCGCCCCCTGCATAACAGAAAGTCGTGGATAAACCCCGGCACGAGTTCCTTTATCAAGGTGGCGTTCGAAAATTCCGGCAGGCGCAGTTTCTTTGTTCCAGAATGGTGTAGAGCGTGTATGGATATGATTCTGTGGAATTTGAAGCATTTTTCTTCCCTTTTCCAGTCGACAACCAGCGAGTCTTATTGAATCGCTGCTGTACACAGGGTACGCCTCAAAATATACATTTAAAATACCATTTATTGGTTATAACCCTACAATTACAACTGAAAAGCAAAGCGTCATATTGAAGGCCCGCCGCAACCAGCGGGCCAATGGCATCACGACTGAAGCGTGGCCAGACGAGCGGCAAAACCAACGAAAATCAGGCCGATTAGGGAATTACCCACTTTAGCCAGTTTTTTCTTCGTGCGAATATACTGCGTCACGAACGCGCCGGAGAAAATAAGGAAGCTCAGATAGAAAAAGCTCACTACTTCAAGCGTAATGGCCAAAATAAAGAATGACAGCCCTGAGTGCGGTGCATTGACATCAATAAACTGCACAAAGAACGAAACATAAAACAAAATAGCTTTGGGATTCGTCAGGCTCAGAATTAATGCACGCTTAAAAATAGCGCCAAACGGGACTTCCTCAGGTGCGGCGTCGCTTGCTTTCGATTTCAGTGTCGCATACAGGATCTTCGCACCGAGGTACAGCAGATAAAACGCGCCAAGATAGCGAACGATGTTGAACAAAACGGGCGTTGTTTTGATCAATGCGGCAACACCAGCATAGGCCAAAAACATCAACACGGCATCACCGATAAACACACCGCTTGCGGCGAGATAACCACCCTTCACTCCCCGACCGACGCTGTTCTTCAACACAAATATCGTATTTGGCCCCGGTACCAACACGATAAAAATGGCTCCCACCAGATACGTCCAGTAATTCAGAACTCCATACTCTGCGAACACGTTAACCTCTTCCTGAAAAAACACATGCACTTGCTGCGATACAATATGCTAACGAATGCATCGGGTGATGGAAAGAGAAGGTTATGAATTAAAAAACCCGCCACTGGTGACGGGTGTGTACAGATAAGGTTAGTCCGGATTAATGGTGCAGCATCTCATCCACAACCTCTTCTCCCTTCAACTGATAAGGGTAGTAGGTAGGCCAGTTTTCCATCTCTTCAAGCAAGGCTGCCTGCGAGGTATTTCCCATAAAGATATGGAAGTGGCTCGATTTACGCGGCGCGATAATATGATCGCTAAATTGCACATATTTAGGCGCTTTGCTGTCAGCAGCTTTACACTCAAACAGATACCGTACACCTTTCTTGCCTGATTTATAATTCAGGATCTTATATCCGGCGTAGTCGTATTTACATGATGCAACCTGATTCCCGGTATGAAACTCCATCACGCCATTTTCAATACCGATAGTGTCTACGTTGGTTGCATAGCCTGTACGGTAATACGCTTTGATTTGTTCTGCCGTTTTGCTTTTATCTTTCTCCGCTTTCTTTTTGAATACTGGATCAAGTTCGCCGCTGACCAGATACGGATAAACAGATTGCCACATGCCATCCCAGTCGGTCAGCGCCCTGTTCTGCACCTGGTTGTCATCAAATACCCCTTCCGACGCCTTTTGTTCTGCTTCACTCATTGGCGCACCATGGGAATGATGACCATGCGCCAGAACCGAACTACTGACTAAAAGCATCCCCAGAGCGATTGTTAGTTTCTTAAAACGAATAGCCAAAATTTCACCCTCAAATCATTTGCGAGTGAATTGTTATAATATAACATCACATTCAAATCAACGACGTTGTGAAGCATTTAACCGCTCTGGTGCGCGATTTTCCAACGGCTGTCAAAATGGGCCTGATACTGCGCAACAACGGCAGGTTCGTCACGAATAACTAACACATTTTCAGAGTTGGCAAATTCTGCGGATTTGGCAAAGTTGAACGAACCGGTTTCCAGCGTGTCGCCATCAATAATCATTACCTTGTCATGCTGGATGTGGTAGTGACCATCCAGTTGCACATCAACCCCATTCGCGGCAGCAAAAGCGATGGCCTTCTGGCTAACCTTGCCCTGGTTTCGTTTCTTATCGATAACAGCCCGAACCACTACACCTCTCTTTTCAGCGTTTACCAGGGCCTGAACAATATCTGCAGACTGAAATGAATAAGCCATCATATCGATGCTGTGCTGCGCATGCTTAATTGAATCCAGCACTAAAGCCCGAGCCGACCCTTCCGGTGAAAAACCCACCTGAATGGAAGCATGAGCTGCAAAAGCACCCGCCCCGTACATTAGCGCAGCCACAGCGATAGTTTTTACGATCACGTTAGTTATTTGCCTGAAATGCGAAAGAGACCTAAGAGAGTAGCGCTCGCGTGCAGATCTGATCAAGCAGCGCCTGCTGATGACTGATAATGAGCATACCCAATGGTCGACGCTGAGATTCTTCAAGCAGCAGCGCCCAGATATCCCGTTGAATAGAAGGATCAAGCTGGGCTGTAATTTCATCGGCAATAAGAAAACGTGTCCGCGGGTCCAGCGCGCGAAGTAAAGCAATTCGCGCCAGTTCACCACCAGAAAGTTGTCCGGGACGGCGGGTTAACCACTCTGGATTGATGTGAAGACGGGTAAGCATTGCAGCATCCGGTCGCCATGCATCATGCACCGCATCACCGGTGCTGCGTCGGGGGTTAAAAGTTAATTCTGGATGCTGTGGCACCAGTTGCACCGGACAATACTGGTGCATCGGCAACGGTTGGTCATCAATCAGAATGTCACCGGAAGTTGGTTTCTGCCAGCCCGCCAGCACGCGTCCCAGCGTCGTTTTACCAGTTCCACTGGGCGCACAAATCCCAATACGTTCTCCAGGGCGTAGAGAAAAGGTCAGATTTTGCCACAGAACCTTTTCCCCCTGACGGATTGTTACATCACGACAGCACAGCATCGCGCTCTCCAAAAAGTTGATTTCTTTCAGGCAGCGCCCGCCATTGTCGTTGTAGGTGTTCGCTAATCTCTCCGCGTAACAGCTGTTCCCGGCTGACGTTATCCGACACCCTTCCCTGATGCAGTGCGACAATACGATCCGCATGGCGGGCCGCCAGCGTGAGGTCATGTGTTACCCATAAAACGCCAGCCCCTTGCTCACATTGCTCACGCAACTGTTCAAGCAGTTGATTAGCGAGAGGTGCATCAAGCCAGGCGGTAATTTCATCCGCCAGAATATAGCGAGCCTGACTCAGAGACGCATGACAAGCCAGAACACGTTTTGCCATACCGCCTGAAAGCTGACGCGGAAAAGCATCTAATACGCGACTTTCCAGTCGGCTACGCTGGAGCAATCGTTCAATTTTTCCGGCATTCCATTGCTGGTCAGAAAGCTGGCATGCCCTGCGCAGATGCTTTTCAATCGAGAGCAGCGGGTTAAGTGCCTGAATACCTTGCGGGACGTAGCTGAAGGTATTGCCACGACATTTGCGAATATCATCACTGCCCAGCGTTTTACCTTCCAGGGTAATAACGCCGTTGAAACGCAAATTGTCTGGTAAGAGATCGAGTAGGCATTGCAGCAACAGGCTTTTACCTTCTCCACTTCCTCCAACTAGCGCCACCATCTGACCAGGCGCTACGTCGAAAGAGATATCCTGCAACAGCGAAGACCAGTTTTTCGCGCCGTACCAGCGATAACGCGCCACGTCCAGCGAGACCTGCCTTAAACTCAACATGCGTCACCTCGTAACCACAAACGATGCACCGCCCTTGCGAGCTGATCGAATAACATCACCAGACTGAACAGCATCAGTCCTGGAAACAGCACTAACCACCAGTCACCATGACTGATAAACCGCAGCGCATCCGCCAGCAGCAGGCCCAGTGACGGTTCATGCGGCGCCAGTCCAAAACCGAGGAAGCTTAACGCCGCGCTGTGCAACACCGCGTGGGGAAACATCAGCAATGTTCCCGTTAGCCACTGGGGTAATAACGCCGGTAGATAGTGATGCCGCCAGCAGTAAAAATGGCCGTGTCCCAGACGCCAGGTCAACGTCAGATAGTCACTGTGGGCCACGCGCTGCGCTTCAGCACGCAGGATCAGCGCCAGACGCGGCCAGTGCGTTAGTGCAACCGCCATGATTACCCCGTTTTTCCCACCACCCAGCGTAAAACAGATCAAAATAAGCAACAGCAGATGCGGCATCGATAGCATGGCATCAGTAATTAGACGCATAAGCACATCCAGACGCGGATGTATGCGCGAAACCGCCGCCATCATTAACGCAATGAAACCGCTGCACAACGCCGCACCAATACCAATTTGCAGACTGGTTAGTGCCCCCTGAAAACAACGGATCCACAGATCGCGACCGAGGTTATCGGTGCCAAACCAGTACATCGCATCAGGTGGAAGATGACGGGCAAGCAGATTAACGCTCAACGGGTTATCCAGCATTGCGGCACCATACACTGCAATGAATAACAGGCAGCTAAAAGAGAACAAAAGACGAATTAGCGTCGGCGTCGGGTTATAGAGCATCAGGTCGCTCCAGAGCACGGTTCAACATTCGGACAAGCCAGGTAGACAGCGAGTTGCCAATGAACACCAGTACGGTACTGAACAACACAATCCCCATCAGTAACGGCAGATCGCCGCGTAACCCGGCATCAATGGTGGCCTGCCCCAGTCCTGGATAAGCAAAGACTTTTTCGGCCAATAGTGCACCTCCCAACAGTTCTCCCAGTGAGGCAAACTGCAAACACAGCGCAGGCGTAATTGCATGACGCAGAACCTGATGGCGTAACAGTGACCAGCCTTTATCTCCCTGGGAACGCGCAAAACGGACAAATTCGCTTTTCATTACGCTGGCGATGCTTTCCCGCGTGTGAAGCGTAATTTGCCCCAGTCCCAACAAACTGAGCGCGCAAACGGGAAGCACCAGATGACGCAGACGCTCGGTCAGCGTCACCATATCGCCGCTGTTGCCCGGCTCCCACGCGCAGCAGACCGGAAATACCGGCCAGCGCACGGCAAATAGCGCCAGCAGCAACATGCCAATCCAGAAGGTCGGCAGCGAAGAAAGCAGATAGCTGAGGCGACAGATTGCTTTGTCCGGCCAGCGATTCAGGTAGCGACCCGCGACAAACCCCATTGCCGTTCCCAATATGCCGGAGAGTAGCCACGCGCCGCCAAGCAGCGCAAACGAGGTGGAAAAGCGTTCCTTGATCACGCTGGCAACCGGCGCATTAAACAACATGGAATAGCCGAGATCGCCCTGCAATACACGAACAAACCAGTGACCAAAACGCTCCCATAGCGGCTGGTCCAATCCCCAGCGAGCAGCAATGCGTGCATATTGCTCCGGCGGCACATGCAGGAGATCGTTGCCGATATAAGCACGAATCGGATCGACCGGAGAAAAGCTGAGCAGCACAAAAGTGCCAGCCGCAACCAGCACTAATAACACTATCAGCCGTAGAAAATGGCCCACAACAGACTTCATCAACGGCAGGTCCAGGTCCATTCGTCCAGATTATTGAGCAGTGACCAGCTACCGTGAATCTCCGGTGCGCCTTTGCCTAAATCAATACACGGATTTGCCAGGTAGGTATGCTGAATATTCAGCAGCCATGCCCAGGCAGCATCGCCCTGCACGCCAGCCCCTTGCTTACCATCCCACTCCACCTGTTGCCAGAAAGGCAACGCCTTTTGCCAGTCTGGGGCGTCGATAGCCTGTTTAAGGTGCTGTTCAACAACAGGATTGCTGTAATAGCCTGGGTTGTAATATTCCACGCCCGCGGCCTGATTACTGTAATGATGGAAAAGCTCCATCGGATCCAAGCTTCCCCAACCAAATAACGTCGGGTTCGCATGCATGTGACGTTCAACGGTTTCCCAGCTTCCTGATTGCAGCGAGATCTGAATACCCAC
The DNA here is from genome assembly GCF_030332375.1 of Citrobacter sp. Cpo148. Lineage (NCBI taxonomy): Bacteria > Pseudomonadati > Pseudomonadota > Gammaproteobacteria > Enterobacterales > Enterobacteriaceae > Citrobacter > Citrobacter sp. Cpo148. Next base: position 42,042 of record NZ_JAOWHY010000043.1, on the reverse strand, counting down.
CGGCTCCAGCATTGCGCGAACAGCTTCGGCTAAATCCCGGCGCGTACTGTCACCGCTGGCGTACCATAAAGTCAGTCGAGCCTCTTTGCCGTCTTTCACTCGCACGCCATCTTTACCTACCTTCCAGCCGGCTTCTTCCAGAATCGTACGTGCTTTTTCGCTATCACCATCTTTGAACGCAACGGATTGCCCCTGCCATGGCAGCCCCTGCACTGCGCTATACGCAGGAATCGCATGACCCTCCATGACCTGATCGGCAAGCTGCTTACGGTCGATGGCATAGTTGATGGCGCGCCTGATGGCAACATCGGCAGTGATATCGTTCCCAATCGGATAGCCATTGGCATCTTTTTTACCTGCAGGAACCATCGGGAACACAATGCCCCGGTTTTCCACGCTATCGCGTACCCAAAGTTTCAAATTTGTCTGCTGAGGAGCGACCGCCATCGACGGCGCGATACGTACGAGTCCCAGTTGGCCACTGCGCGCTGCGGCATAAGCGTTATCTTCATCAAGGAAGACAAACACCAGCTTACTGAAATCATTTTTCTTACCGGCATACCAGGGATTAGCCTCCACGATCAACTGCTGTCCCGGCTGAAAACTCACCAGCCGATAAGGACCTGCGCCAATCGGATTTTTGGCAAATGTTTTTTCGTCATACCGTTTCGCCGGAACAATACCCAAAGAACCCAGCACATTCACAAAGGTGCTCTGTGGGCTATTCAGCGTAATTTCTACCGTACGGTTATCTTTCAGGCTGGCATGGGTGAAGTTTCCCATGTCGATTTTGCCGCCGCTTTTTGCTGCTTTGTTATAGGTGAACACCACATCTTCAGCGGTTAGCGGGGAACCATCAGAGAATTTAAGGTCAGGTTTTAACGTCAATATCCAGGTTTTGCCGTCTGCGCTGGTCTCTACTTTTTCCGTCAGCAGGTTTCCCCAGCTCATATCTGCATTTTGTTTTAATAATGGTGCATGCAAAAGCAAATAGCTGCCATGACTCCAGCCCAGCATCGGGTCAAACCCTTCCGTTGGTTCTGGGCCAATTGCCAGTTTTAACGTCTGCCCTTCGTTCGCATTTTGCGCGGCAAGAAGTGGTGAAGTTAATGCGAGAGTCAATGCGCACGTAAGCAGTGCCAGCTTGCCTTTGATCATTATGTTATCCAGATTTACGTTATTTTTATGCCGCATAACGATTTACCGTCGTTAAGCAGTCTCCTGGGGAAGGGATTATGGCGGACAGAAATGATGAAAAAAATGATGCGGCGCAGAAAAGTATGACGATTTTCTAAAATTATCATACTTTTTTCTGATACTCCGTTATGAGTACGATGTGAATCTCAGAAAATAGATTAATCCCTCGCCATTTATTCACAGGAATATTAATCCCGAACTAATAATTGCCTGTGCGGACTATTGGCCCTTCCTGCTAATTCCTTATCTAAAACTCATGACAATTTATGTATATTTATTCAAGAAAAACAACAGAAGTGACAAGTTATGCAAATTTGTAATGATAATTATTTGTATTATCATTTCCATCAATTATCTTACTGCCTTTGAATTTTTAACAAAGGAAGTTTGACTATGCGTTTAAAACCTGTTGCCTCTGTCGTTCTGTCCTGTTTAGGATTTTCCAGCCCGCTGGTATTTGCTGAAGATGTCATGGTGGTAACCGCTTCCGGTTATGAAAAGAAAATCACCAATGCCGCCGCCAGCGTCTCTGTTATTTCTCAGCAAGAGTTACAAACCAATAAATATAATGACTTAGGTGAAGCCCTGCGTTCTGTTGAAGGGGTAGATGTTGAAAGCAGCACCGGTAAAACCGGCGGTCTGGAGATCAGCATCCGTGGCATGCCTGCCAGCTATACCTTGATCCTGATTGACGGTATTCGTCAAAACGGCAGCAGCGACGTAACGCCAAACGGTTTCTCTGCCATGAATACCAGCTTTATGCCCCCGCTGGCGGCGATCGATCATATTGAGGTGATCCGCGGCCCGATGTCGACGCTTTATGGGTCCGACGCAATCGGTGGCGTGGTGAATATCATCACCAAAAAAAGCACCGATAAATGGAGCACTTCCATCAATACCGGCGTTAACCTGCAAGAGAGTAATAAATGGGGTAACAGTACGGTCGCCAACTTCTGGTCAAGCGGCCCGTTGATTGCGGGCGTATTGGATATGCAGGTTCGGGGGAGCACAACCCAGCGTCAGGGTTCCAGCGTCACCTCCCTCAGCGATACCTCCTCCACCCGCGTACCTTATCCTACCGAATCGGAAAACTATAATATTGGCACGCGCCTCGACTGGAAAACCAATGAGAACAATACACTGTGGTTAGATCTCGACTCCGCGAGACAGCGCTATGACAACGATGACGGGCAGTTGGGTAACCTGACAGGGGGGTATGATAAAACGCTACGCTATGAGCGTAACAAAGTGACCCTCGGCCACGATACAGCCTTAACGTTCGGCACCTGGAAATCCTCCCTCGGCTGGAATGAAACCGAAAACAAAGGCCGGCAATTGGTATCTTCCGCACTCACACCAGAGAACGCAGGCCGGGCCGGTGACGCGCGTGAACTGAAGAACACCAACGTCATTCTTGACTCAGTGCTGCTGACGCCATTAGGTGATTCACACCTCTTAACCCTTGGCGGAGAATACTGGGATGCACGGATGAAAGATGGTGTGGTACTGGCCAATACCGGCGAGACGTTCCATCAAAAAACGTGGGCAGCTTATGCGGAAGATGAATGGCATATTCTCGACTCGCTGGCCTTAACCGCAGGAACACGCTATGAGCATAACGATGTCTTTGGCGGTCATCTCAGCCCGCGTGCCTATATGGTCTGGGACGTTTCCGACGCCTGGACGCTCAAAGGCGGCGTAACGACAGGTTATAAAGCACCATCACTAAGCCAGTTGCATAACGGGATCAGCGGTGTAACCGCACAGGGAACGGTGAATACGGTCGGTAACCCGGACCTCAAACCTGAGGAAAGTATCAGCTACGAAACCGGGCTGTATTACGAGAACGACGCCGGGCTTAACGCCAACATTACCGGCTTCTATACCGAATACAAAAATAAAATTGTCTCATATTCTATCGATGATAATACCAACAGCTATACCAACAGCGGCAAGGCGAGGACCGATGGCGTTGAATTTGCCAGCACCTTCCCTCTATGGTCGGATGTGCTGACCCTATCTCTCAACTACACCTACACTCAGAGCAAGCAAAAAGATGGTGACAATAAAGGCGCGCCATTAAGTTACACCCCAAAACATATGGCTAACGCCCGTCTGAACTGGCAGGCAACGGAAGATATGAACGCCTGGCTCAGCGCACGTTATCGCGGCAAAGCCCCACGCTTTACCGAAAATTACGACAACCTTAGCGCGGTACAAAAGGCCGTCTATGACGATAAAGGCGCTGATTTAAAAGCCTGGACCGTTGTCGATATGGGGATGTCTTATAAGCTGACTAAAGATCTGACCCTTAATACGGCGGTTAATAACGTGCTGGATAAAGACTTTAGTGAGGTCAAATTGTACCAGGTGGGGCGTAATAGTACCTACGCAGGTGATTATTATCAGACTGCACAATCCACTACCGGATACGTAAACCCTGGTCGTAACTACTGGGTGTCTTTAAATTATCAGTTCTAATTTTATAAGATCCTGTTGGTCGGGGCACACTAATACCCCGACCAGCAGAATATTATTGAGAGAAGACACAAGATATAATCATCATCTTATTTTAACATATAAGAATATTTAAACAATTAATACAGAAATACCCCTTCCTGCACCATTAGATATAATGCCAAAACAATAATCCCGACGATACCGCCTAAAAACAGGACTGCGGCAATCGCAAGCTGATTGCGATTTGTGTTCTTCGCTTTGCTTCGCACATCCAACTTATTTTTCGCCGCTTTGTGATTTGAATCACGCTCCATCGCGAATGTTATATCTGCCATACCATTATCCAGTTGCTGTATATGAAAACACAAATAACCACCACATCGATAAGGGTATAGATTTTAAATAACAGAATCCGAGATTTGCCTCACGATAAAGATAATCGTCGGATTTTTGCTACCGAAGCAGATTTCATGCTCACTTTTCATCAATTAGGTTATCTTGTATTTATTCGACAAAAACCTTCACTTTAGGCTTTGACAGCAGAATCATGACGAACTCAGTGAAGGTTACTGGTTTATAGAAATAGTACCCTTGCAGGAAAACAATGTTGTTTTTGTTGAGATAATCAAGCTGAGCCTTCGTTTCAACCCCTTCAGCAACGATGCTTAAAGACAGCTTGCGCGCCAAATCGAGAACACAATCCAAAATTCGGGTTGAATCGGGAAGCTCATTTACCCTTCCCACAAAGCTCTGATCGATTTTAATGTAATCAATGTGCAGGTCATGCAAATAAGAAAGCCCAGAATAGCCCGTACCAAAATCATCCAGCGCAATCACAAAGCCATTCTCATGCAGGATATTGAGCCTCTGCACAAGATCTTCATCCACATCTAACGGCTCGCGCTCAGTAACTTCGATTACCAGATTGAGGTCATCGCGGTTAAAGCTATCCCTGTAATGCAGGCACTCCTGCACGAATGTAGGGGATGTGATATGGGATGCGCTGAAGTTAATGCCGACATGGAAGCCGGATGGCAGTTTGCTGGCAATGGCGTTCATATTCGCAGCGACCTGCCTCATCAGACTTTGAGTTAGTGGCACTATCAGGCCTGATTTTTCCGCTACAGGTATAAAGGATGCAGGAGAAATATACCCGGCTTTTGGATGTTTCCATCGGGCCAGCACTTCAACACCGCGTAACGTCCCCTCGCGAGCATTTACGATAGGTTGATAAAAAGGCACGATCTCTCCTTTTACTATCGCCCTGCGCAACGTTTCTTCAGGGGTATCGTTCTTGTTCAGATACTTATCAATGGCATAAGCGGCTGCAAAAGACATTAACAGGATAAAAACCAGAATCCCTGAACCCTGTGTAACCAGTCTTTTTGCACTAAACAGTGGCGGTTTATTATAAATAATACTGAACGGATACTTTGCGGAATTAACTTGACCAGACGCACGTGCGCTTGTTGTAACGGTTTTTACATCGCCCAATAAACCGAGTGCTGCGTCACCCACAAGCAACGAGTACGTTACTCCCGCTAACGGGACATTCATTGCCCCTCGGATATGCACGCCACTTATGGTGACGATGATACGGCCTATGTGAAAACGTGTTTGATACAGCAGAACAGGTATTTCATTCTCGGTATTGCTTGCGGGAGTCAGTTGTAAAATAGTATCAGCTATAACGGGAATATGCTTAAGTAATATCCGATTACCCGGCAAAGATGTACACCAAACCTTCCCCTGTCGAATAATGATCAGCGTTCGCAAATGGGGTCGGAGCGCAGCTTCGGTTCCAAGTTGGTATTGCCCCTCCAAATCGCATTTTTTTTCAGCGATGTTCATAGCGGTACGGGTTGCCTGGAAAGCTTCATCAAGTATGTTATCCATATTTTTCGCGGCATATCTGGCCCCCCCGAGGTTTTCCATCGAAGATGAATACCAAAGCTGCATGTTAAGAATAAAAACACCGATTAAAAAAAGACACACCGCAGCAGTTACCGGTAAAAGTGCTTTGCGCATTCTCATATCCTGTGGTGAAAGCCGATCGGTCGTTGCGATGAGCATTGACGTGTTCTAATTTATATCTACAGAGCATGGTAGACAGAAACAAAAGCCGCCATGCGCCCAGTCACATTTCCTCAATAACAACGTAACTTACTAATTTATTGATAAAATCATTACTGAAATTTGCAGTACAAAACCGGCGTTGCACCTCATCCAATTTTGCTATCATAGGAATGCACTAATAAGAGGTAATCAAATGAAAATCTTTATCACTGACAATGACGGGCACCTGATTCCTGTTGACGGAAAAAGCGTTGTCATCGAATTGAATAGTGGCGGAACCATCGAGATCGCCGAGGAGTACAGCCGGGACGATGTTCCTGAAGGCATTAATCTGTGGGGCGGACGAGAACCCTCCCCTTCACTCTCTTTCGAGGAAATCAAAGCCAGAACAGAAGGCCTGGGCGTTTATCCCATCGCAGCCAACGCTCTGCATGTATTTCCGTACAAACTTTCATCAAAAGAATGATCGCACACAGCAGACGAAGCGTTTTTCTCAAACCAAAGTAAGGCCATGGTTATCAAAAAAAACTCTGGCTTTGGGGGAAGTCAGTTCGCCGATATCTGCTACTTTCTAATTGCAGCCCATGCCGGCGCTGCATTATTTCATCACTATATACAGAAGGATAATACGCTTTTGAGAGTGATGCCTGAGCATAACCATTTGAATAATTAATAGATGATTAAAATATCAAGAACATAAGCACTCAAGACCGTATGTGCATGTTCTTAAATATTAATCGTCATCATAATGCTTATGTTTCTTGTGATCACTCATAGCCTCTTTGAAAGCATCCGCTTGTGTATTAGCCGCCTGCAGTCGACTCATATTAGCACTGTAATTATTCCAATATTCTTTTTCTTCGTGATAACAAACATCACGGCTAATTCCCTTCGCTTCGCACTTTGCTAAGCGTTGTTCTTCTGATACACAACCAGACATCAAGGAAACAGCAGAAAACGCAACCAATATTATCATTAATTTATTCATATAAATAACCTTAGAATGTCCAGCCGGCGCCGACTACAATACTATTAGCTTGTGCGCCAAAGACCTTAGAACCTTCATAGCCTGCATCAACAGTGAAACCTGCAATGGGGGTAAACTGAATACCAGCGCCATAGGCAAAACCTGTAGAAGTGTCAGTTTCACCATTAGCTTTGATCGCACCTCTCCCAATACCCGCCATTACATAAGGTTTTACCACATCATTTACTTTATAACTTGCGCCGACTAATGCAGAACCATAACCACGATCTATATCATTATCGTCATTTGCTGAAATGGTTAAGGATGTCATAACACCAAAATCACTCTCATCTGGGGTATAACCATATTTAGCGTTAAAACCATTAAGGTTCTGTCCATCTGTCCGGGTATGTACATAACCGCCGGTGACTACGCTTTCTCCTGCATAAACTGTCATAGCAAAACATAATGTAACAGCCACTAAACCTGTTTTTAAACTTAGCATTTTAATAACCATTTTCATCATCAACTAATAGTAAGTAACACACATAATAAGGAATCATGCTTTGAGTTTTATTTCTCAAGCATGTTGCCAACAGAAAAACAGAAAGGTAAAAAAACATCAATCGGAGAAAATGTTCTTTTTTGGACATTACTAATATTCAGAATAATCAACTATCATAACACACTGATAAAAATGGATTTAAAATTAGAGTAAAAAATCTTAAAACGCTTCTTCCTTTTACATATTTCCGATATTTTCCTTATTGTTAAAATGATTATTTCCCATCTGATAATCAATAAGATACAAACACCACTCAATTATAGTTAGTTCTCATACCCGAATAGAGTTAAATAAAGAAATATTGACAGCCATGGATATTTTTTATCAAAAAATAAAATTGTAATGGCAAAGATAAAAATTTGATCTTCAGTGTTATTTAAATGAGTTTAATAGTATGAGCGCCAGGAAAGCATTTTGCAGGTAAAAAAAACGGGAACCTCTCGGCTCCCGTTCTCATACAACCCAAGGTCTGGATTACATGTTTTCGATGATCGCGTCACCAAACTCTGAACATTTCAGTAGCTTAGCGCCGTCCATCAGACGTTCGAAGTCATAGGTTACGGTCTTGGCGTTAATCGCGCCTTCCATACCTTTAACAATCAGGTCAGCCGCTTCGACCCAACCCATGTGGCGTAACATCATTTCAGCAGACAGAATGATGGAACCTGGGTTCACTTTATCCTGACCTGCATACTTCGGTGCAGTACCGTGGGTTGCTTCGAACAGAGCGCATTCGTCACCAATGTTTGCACCCGGCGCGATACCAATACCACCCACCTGTGCGGCCAGCGCATCGGAGATGTAGTCACCGTTCAGGTTCATACAGGCAATCACGTCATACTCAGCCGGGCGCAGCAGGATCTGTTGCAGGAACGCATCGGCGATAACGTCCTTAACCACGATCTCTTTACCGGTTTTCGGGTTCTTGATTTTCACCCATGGACCGCCGTCGATCAGTTCACCACCGAATTCTTCACGCGCTAACTGGTAACCCCAGTCTTTGAACGCGCCTTCGGTGAACTTCATGATGTTGCCTTTGTGTACCAGGGTAACTGAATCACGATCGTTGGCGATGGCGTATTCAATCGCTGCACGCACCAGACGTTTAGTCCCTTCTTCAGAACACGGTTTGATACCAATGCCGCAATGTTCCGGGAAGCGGATTTTCTTCACGCCCATCTCTTCGCGCAGGAATTTAATCACTTTCTCAGCATCGGCAGAGTCAGCTTTCCACTCAATACCCGCGTAGATGTCTTCGGAGTTTTCGCGGAAGATGACCATGTCGGTCAGTTCAGGGTGTTTAACCGGGCTTGGTGTGCCCTGATAATAACGCACCGGACGCAGGCAGACATACAGGTCAAGTTCCTGACGCAGAGCTACGTTCAGAGAGCGAATACCGCCGCCAACAGGGGTGGTCAGAGGGCCTTTAATGGCAACACGATATTCACGAATCAGATCTAAGGTTTCAGCAGGCAGCCAGACGTCCTGGCCATAAACCTGAGTGGATTTCTCGCCGGTGTAGATTTCCATCCAGGAGATTTTACGCTCGCCTTTATAGGCTTTCTCGACAGCAGCATCGACAACTTTGATCATCGGTGGGGTTACATCAACGCCGATACCGTCGCCTTCAATGAACGGGATAATCGGATTTTCAGGAACGTTGAGTTTGCCGTTTTGCAGGGTGATCTTCTTACCTTCCGCCGGAACAACTACTTTGCTTTCCATTCACCTCTCCTTCGAGCGCTTCTGGTTCTGCTCGTCTGTCATCACGCTGCATGTGCGTTTGCGTCCTGCTACACGGATGCGTTAGAGCAACTTTTTGTTAATGATTTGTAATGAGCGTGTCAATACTACCCTATTGTTCGCCGCCATGAAAGACACTCGTTCTTAGGCTATAATGCGGCAATTGATATAATCTGAAAATACCATGCAAAAAACTTCTTTTAGAAATCACCGGGTTGAGCGATTCAGCTCACGACAAGTCACTAAGCAGCGTAAAGAAAACCAGCCAAAACGCGTGGTTTTGTTCAATAAACCCTACGATGTTTTGCCACAATTTACTGACGAGGCTGGCAGAAGCACGTTAAAAGATTTTATTCCCGTGCCGGGAATTTATGCGGCGGGCCGACTCGACCGGGACAGCGAAGGGCTTTTGGTGCTGACCAATGACGGCGCTCTGCAGGCACGGTTAACGCAACCCGGTAAGCGTACCGGGAAAATTTATTACGTCCAGGTTGAAGGTGAGCCGACAGCAGAAGCGCTGGACGACCTGCGTAACGGAGTAACGCTCAATGATGGCCCCACTCTACCCGCAGGCATTGAAGTAGTAGAGGAACCCGTATGGCTGTGGCCGAGAAATCCGCCGATTCGGGAACGGAAAAACATTCCCACCAGTTGGTTGAAAGTTACCTTATATGAAGGTCGCAACCGTCAGGTACGTCGTATGACAGCGCATGTTGGATTTCCTACGCTGCGCCTCATCCGCTATGCCATGGGGGATTACACGCTGGAAAATCTTGCTAACGGCGAGTGGCAGGAACTGAAATCGTAACCGTATGGTTTAACGTGAGTGTTAACAGGGAAGAATGAAAAAAAATGGATAAGCAGCTTTTTGCAGCATTCATCCTGCTCGGCGTGTCACCGTTTTGTTCAGCAAAACTGGACTGTGAGACAATTGCCGGAACAGCAGCAGGAGAGGCAAACTACCTTTATGAGTCTGCCAAAGTAAAAACCGACTCACGCCTGCATTTCTATTCTGCACCAGCAACAGAGTGTCAACTCCCCGCGTTCATAGTCAATGGCGACACCGTCGAGGTACTCAGGAGTTCACAGCGCTACAAAAGCACGGGCATGCTTTCCAAAGATGAGCCTTATCGTTACGTACGTTATCGGGACGCTAAAGGAACCTTCGCCACCGGCTGGGTCTCAGTTAATGGATTAACGCCGTTATCCAGTCCGCTTGCAGTAAGCGCGTCTTGCCAGACATGGGCAAATAAAGCGATGTCGCAGCGCGGGTTCTTACCCTCCTCCTCCACAAACCACTATCAGGTAACAGGAGACACCCGCGCATGGTTCTATGCGATGCCAACCGAACAGTGTCGCAGCCCGTCCGTATTTTTAGTGCCCGGCGACCTCGTCTCTGTACAAGAACAATCCAACGATGATTTTATGGAAGCGGTCTATTACACCACCGATCGCCAAATTATACGCAGTTGGTTAAAAAAGTCGCAGTTACAGGCTATAAACAGCGGTGACCACTATCGCGACGACATCAACCCGCTGTCGACAGAAAAAGCAACGAGAGTCGCCACCCTTGGGCTACGTCACGACCACCAATGTATCTTTTATGAAAGCTGGAATGCTAAAAAGGCCATTGAGATTATCGTGCGCGAGGATCATCAAACCGCATTGTGCCGTGGAGGGGCCGACCCACAAACGTCACCTCCCGTGGCTTATATCAGTATCGACAAGGCCAGCGGCGAAATTAGCTGGCCAGATGTTACCGAAGGATTTGCTGAGGAATAAGGGGAAAACATGTTCAAACCGCACGTCACGGTCGCCTGCATTGTGCATGCAGAAGATAAATTCTTAGTCGTTGAAGAAACGATCAATGGCAAAGCCTTGTGGAATCAACCAGCAGGACACCTGGAAGCCGATGAAACGCTGGTGCAAGCCGCAGCACGCGAACTGTGGGAAGAAACGGGCATTAAAGCGCAGCCGCAGCATTTCATTCGTATGCATCAATGGATTGCGCCGGACAGAACGCCCTTTTTGCGTTTTCTTTTCTCTATCGAGCTTGCCAATATGTGCGCTACAGAACCCCATGACAGCGATATAGATTGCTGTCGTTGGGTCAGCGCAGAAGAGATTTTCTCTGCGCCAAACCTGCGTTCGCCGTTGGTTGCAGAGAGTATTCGCTGTTATCAGAGCGGACAGCGCTACCCACTGGCCATGATCGGCGAATTTAACTGGCCGTTTACAGAGGGTGTCAAGTAAAGGGCTGCGTGCTAGAATATGCCGCCTTGAAGTTCAATGTCGTGAGTATTCCTATGTCTGAAAGCCCAAAAAAAGTGATCGTCGGCATGTCCGGCGGTGTCGATTCCTCCGTTTCTGCCTGGCTGTTACAACAACAGGGCTATCAGGTAGAAGGCCTGTTCATGAAGAACTGGGAAGAGGACGATGGCGAGGAATACTGCACAGCGGCCGCCGACCTTGCGGATGCGCAGGCTGTCTGTGACAAACTCGGCATTGAACTGCATACCGTCAACTTTGCCGCAGAATACTGGGACAACGTCTTTGAACTTTTCCTTGAAGAGTACAAAGCGGGCCGTACGCCAAACCCGGATATTCTGTGCAATAAAGAAATTAAGTTTAAAGCCTTCCTTGAGTTTGCCGCCGAAGATTTAGGTGCCGATTACATCGCCACCGGTCACTACGTGCGTCGCGCGGATGTCGACGGCAAAAGCCGCCTGCTGCGTGGGCTCGATAGCAATAAAGACCAGAGTTATTTCCTCTATACGCTCGGCCATGAGCAAATCGCACAAAGCCTGTTCCCGGTCGGCGAACTGGAAAAACCGCAGGTGCGTAAAATTGCCGAAGATCTTGGTCTGATTACGGCCAAGAAAAAAGACTCCACCGGCATCTGCTTCATCGGCGAACGTAAGTTCCGTGAATTTCTTGGTCGCTACCTGCCGGCTCAGCCAGGCAAAATCATCACCGTTGACGGCGAAGAGATTGGCCAGCACCAGGGACTGATGTACCACACTTTGGGCCAACGTAAAGGTCTGGGCATTGGGGGTACGAAAGAAGGGACGGAAGATCCATGGTATGTGGTGGATAAAGACGTTGAGAACAACATTCTGGTTGTCGCTCAGGGCCATGAACATCCACGTCTGATGTCCGTTGGCCTGGTGGCGCAACAGCTGCATTGGGTCGATCGCGAACCGTTCACCGGCACCATGCGCTGTACGGTGAAAACCCGCTATCGTCAGACCGACATTCCGTGCACCGTTAAGGCACTGGATGCTGAGCGTATTGAAGTCATTTTCGACGAGCCAGTCGCGGCGGTCACGCCGGGCCAGTCGGCTGTTTTTTACAATGGCGAAGTGTGCCTCGGCGGCGGCATTATCGAACAACGATTGCCTCTGCCGGTATAATTACTTACACATTTGATACAAGGAAGCAGTGAACGTGGCAAAGAATTATTATGACATCACCCTCGCCCTGGCAGGCATTTGTCAGTCGGCACGCCTGGTGCAGGAACTGGCGCACCAGGGGCATTGTGATGCCGATGCATTACACGTTTCACTGAACAGTGTCATCGACATGAATCCCAGCTCTACGCTGGGCGTGTTTGGCGGCAGCGAAGCCAACCTGCGTCTTGGCCTAGAAACGCTGCTTGGCGTGCTGAACGCCAGTAGTCGTCAGGGACTGAACGCGGAACTCACCCGCTATACGCTAAGCCTGATGGTGCTGGAGCGTAAGCTGTCAGCGGCCAAGGGCGCTATGGACACGCTGGGAGACCGTATTAGCGGCTTGCAGCGCCAGCTGGACCATTTTGATTTGCAGTCAGAAACGTTGATGAGTGCGATGGCTGGCATTTATGTTGACGTCATCAGCCCACTCGGCCCGCGTATTCAGGTCACGGGTTCCCCGGCCATCCTTCAGAGCCCACAAGTACAGGCTAAAGTACGCGCTTCGCTGCTGGCTGGCATCCGTGCTGCCGTGCTCTGGCATCAGGTTGGTGGAGGCCGTCTGCAACTCATGTTTTCTCGTAATCGCCTGACGACTCAGGCAAAACAAATTCTTGCTCATTTAACCCCGGAGTTGTGATCTATGGAATTATCCTCACTGACCGCCGTTTCCCCTGTCGATGGACGCTACGGCGATAAAGTCAGCGCGCTGCGCGGGATTTTCAGCGAATACGGTTTGCTGAAATTCCGTGTACAGGTTGAAGTACGCTGGCTGCAAAAACTGGCCGCGCACGCAGCGATCAAGGAAGTTCCTGCTTTTGCTGCCGACGCAATCGGTTTCCTTGATGCGATCGTCGCTAACTTCAATGAAGAAGATGCTGCGCGCATCAAAACCATTGAGCGTACGACCAACCATGATGTGAAGGCAGTTGAGTATTTCCTGAAAGAGAAAGTGGCGGATATCCCGGAACTGCATGCTGTTTCCGAATTTATCCACTTTGCGTGTACCTCAGAAGACATCAACAACCTGTCTCACGCGCTGATGCTGAAAACCGCACGCGACGAAGTGGTTCTGCCGTACTGGCGTAAGCTTATCGACGCGGTGAAAGATCTGTCTGTACAGTATCGCGATATTCCTCTGCTCTCCCGTACCCACGGTCAGCCAGCCACCCCGTCTACGCTAGGCAAAGAAATGGCTAACGTGGCTTACCGTATGGAGCGTCAGTATCGTCAGCTCAACCAGGTTGAAATTCTTGGTAAGATCAATGGTGCAGTCGGTAACTATAATGCCCACATCGCTGCTTACCCGGAAGTTGACTGGCATCAGTTCAGCGAAGAGTTTGTCACCTCGCTGGGCATCCAGTGGAATCCGTACACCACGCAGATTGAGCCGCACGACTACATTGCCGAGCTGTTTGACTGCATCGCCCGTTTCAACACCATCCTGATTGACTTTGACCGCGATGTCTGGGGTTACGTGGCGCTGAACCATTTTAAACAGAAAACCATCGCGGGTGAAATCGGCTCTTCCACCATGCCGCACAAAGTTAACCCCATTGATTTCGAAAATTCCGAGGGTAACCTGGGTCTGTCTAACGCGGTACTGCAGCATCTGGCAAGCAAACTGCCGGTCTCCCGCTGGCAGCGTGACCTGACTGACTCTACCGTTCTGCGTAACCTGGGCGTAGGTATTGGCTATGCGCTGATCGCGTATCAGTCCACGCTGAAGGGCGTGAGCAAACTGGAAGTGAACCGCGATCATCTGCTGGATGAACTGGATCATAACTGGGAAGTTCTGGCAGAGCCGATTCAGACCGTGATGCGTCGCTACGGTATTGAGAAGCCGTACGAGAAGCTGAAAGAACTGACCCGCGGTAAGCGCGTTGACGCCGAAGGTATGAAGCAGTTTATCGACAGTCTGGCGCTGCCGGAAGAAGAGAAAACTCGCCTGAAAGCAATGACGCCTGCCAATTATATTGGTCGCGCCATCACCATGGTTGATGAACTGAAGTAATCTGTTTGATGCCGGAGCGCGCTTGCACCTGTTCCGGTATTTCGTTCATATCGTAGTAAGCCGGAATGCATCAGCGTTTCCGGCTTTTTTATTGCCTGCGAGATTATCCCTTCCCCCCGGTTTATTAAATGTTTATCCCCACAGCCACATAATCAGCGTTAGACTATAAAATTGATTTTGTATATTCAGCAAATACAGTTAATTATCATAAAATCAATCAGTTAATAAAAAATCGCCTTGGACAATTACGGGCAATATAAGCCATTTCATCGCCCCAAATCATGCCCCAAACTGATTTTTGCCCCCAAATTTGCCCCCAAAAAAGTAAAAATGGGTAGGGGTCTATCGGCCATTTAGCAACCTCGGGAAGCTAAAACCCATAATGGAATATTGGTGGTGTGGAGCTTCAAATCCTATCGTTCTACTCAATATCCTATACTTTCAGTCTGACAGTTGGCTGGAGGTTTCTATGTGTGGACGCTTTTCACAGTCAATGACACGCGAGGACTATCTCGCCCTGCTCGCTGAAGAAGCTGAACGTGATATCCCATATGACCCGGAACCGATCGGACGATTCAACGTGGCGCCAGGCACCAAAGTTCTGCTGCTGAGCGAACGTGACGAGAAACTTCATCTTGATCCAGTTATCTGGGGATACGCCCCCGGGTGGTGGGATAAATCACCGCTAATTAATGCACGCTCTGAAACTGCGGCTACCAGCAGAATGTTTAAACCACTCTGGCAACATGGTCGCGCAATTTGCTTTGCTGATGGCTGGTACGAATGGAAAAAGGAAGGTGACAAAAAGCAGCCCTACTTCATTCATCGAGCCGATGGCCAGCCGATATTCATGGCGGCGATCGGCAGCACACCATTTGAACGTGGAAATGAAGCTGAAGGATTCCTGATAGTGACGACTGCTGCCGACAAAGGACTGGTAGATATTCACGACAGGCGGCCACTGGTACTGTCACCAGAAGCCGCTCGCAAATGGATGAGGCAGGAGATTGGAGGGAAAGAAGCTGCGGAAATTGCGACCGACGGTTCCATGCCGGCTGATAAATTTATATGGCACGCCGTGACACGTGCCGTTGGGAATGTGAAAAATCAGGGCTCACAGTTAATCCAGCCAATATGACGCAGCACTATATCGTCAAATCATAGCAACCCTTTGATATAATTAAAATTATCATGTTTTCTACTTTCAAAATATCTAGTAGCTATCTTTTACAACTCATTGATTATCTAAACTTTGATTTTAGTTTTGGGGAAGCGTTTTCGCCAAGAATCCAAGTTTTTCCGCCGGCACATTCAACACGCTACAACTACTGGCAAAACTCGATGATAAAGCTTTTACTGCCGCTGAGGTCCGCTATGAGCGAGGAGCTGAAGTTCACTTTAAGGGGAATCTAGTCCACACACATAGGAATTCTAAGAGGATTATGCGTTTTCGTATAGCCTGCATCAGCCCCATTATCTGCTTTAATACTTTTGATAGCCATCAAGTGGTAAGCCGTTATCTCCTGAAATTTTAAGAATATTGCAAACAATTTCAAAATATTGCGGTTGAATGCCTTTGATTTCTTTGAAATCACCATGATCGTTTAACGAACGAATAGTTTTGAAATTATCCCACAATTTATTTTGGGTTATAATTTCGTTAACTTCGTGGTGTTTCGTGCAACCATGCTCTCGATAAATTTTTATGTACTCGTTGATTTCCTTATTTTCATTCGAAGAAAAAGGTTTACCTCTAATAACTGACTCAGCAATCTGTTCCTGCATGGAATACTCTCGGTAGAGAAATACCATTTTACTAAACCTATCTGAACCACTGGATACTAGTAATTGCAAACTTTGCCACGGAAGTTGCGTTATATTTGTGATATGGATCGTGGTTTTCTTCCCTTTTCTATTAGACACTTGAACTACTTTATTTACACTAAAATTTGCAATTTCTTTGTAAAGATTAACGTCATAATCAATTTTCATAAAGGCCTCCAATTATACTCACCCTTGGAATTTAACACAAAGTTAAGGAGATTCGAAATTCTGTGTATGATTGCATCAATTAAGGTTGTCCCGAGAGCGTATTTAAATGTCCCAGAGGGAGTTATTCGAAATCATCATATCTGTCATCTGCGGGGCGATCGTGGTTTTCTCACCCCAAGAAGCCTGTCGGTACGTTGTTGAGTATAGGGCGCTGGAGGTTATCAAAGCACGTTAAGGGATTGAGCGTTGGCCCTCCTAGATGGAAAAAAGGCAGCGCTGAACCAACTTCCGCTCCTGGCACGAAGCGGACAAGTTATATGAGCTGAAGGTCCGCAGTGAGCAAGGAGCGGACATTGACTAACTGTAAATAGAAAATATTATGAACGATTAGTACTATATTTTCATATCATGTTCGTCAGTATCAGATATGAGATACTCAATTGGGAAGAGATTCTATTTCTTTTAGATAATCATCTATTTTTTCTAATTCTGCTTTTATTTTTCTGGCCATTAATAGCCTGTACTCTCGTTGTGCGTCGTCATGAAAATAGAGTTTACCCTCCATTGAGGTATAAGACCTGCCATTTCCTGGGGCATTCATGGCATTGGTCACGCCCTCCATTTCACCTCTATACAACGCGACAATTTCATAAGATGCTGAAATTTTCGTACTTAATAACTGTATGTAGGCGGTTTTTTGTGAAATTTGACGCTGCTCATCAGCAGCAATTTCACTTTGAATAAGTTCTTCTTTCTGAGATAAGTATGTTTTTATCAAGAAAAACAACGTAATCAAAGATATTAATGGATTGAGAATACCTCCAAAATAATCACCTAAGACTCCCCAGTCAGATGGATTATTAGATATTGAACTGCTCTTGAAATTAAGAATGTAACTTCCAATTATAATAACCAAACAAAATGCGAAAGCTAACATTAGGAGCGTTATAACGGACTTTTCTCTTTTCATTATATTACCATGCGATAACAATTAAAGAAGCAGAATACAATACTATTAAAGCAACAAGCAACAAGCAACAAGCAACAATCAACAATCAAAATTAGTATGCTTTATCGTAAATAATGATTTATCCAATTGGTTCATTAGACCTTAAAAAATGATGACGTCCGCTTTTGGCACAGAACGGACGTACTGGGTGAGTTTAAAGTCTGCTGTGAGCGAAAAGCGGAAGTTGCACGTGATCATCAATGGACATGGAACGGAGTAACCAGCTGAAAGGATAACAACCAAAGCAGAGGTAACTAACAACATTCACCTCATGAGCCGGATATGTATCGCCTTTCCTACCCTCTGAGCATATTAGTATCAACTATTTGCGAACCATGCCGATACTGACAGAATGACTATCATTTGATGATAATGAAAGAAGGATACTTGAATTGAACAGAATGACAGGAATTGCTGTTTTATGTCTTGCGCTGATGGGATGCAGTTCTATGCCCTCAGAAAACAGAACGCAGTACCTGAAAACGGAAATGCAATCACCAGTTTCAGGGCCAACTACAGTAACTGTAACCGCGGACAGCCTTCTGAAAAAAGACAATACCCGTAATTTGCTACTGTACACACTACGCCCGTTGCCTGGAAAAGTATTCACCTCTGATCTGGACAGAAAATTTGCAGCAGCGACGATCTATATCGATTTGTACGCAGATAAAGGAAACAGTACGGCCGAGATCAGTGGTGAGATAAATTACTATGATCACGAGCAATATGTGAATGCCCGCCTGGTAGGAGGCATTGTCAGGACAATACCACTTGCACCACAGTCCATCCCGCTGACTCTCAATAAGCCTTTATCAATCAGTCTGCCACATGGGATCCACTATTCCGTCATGCTGACGGACAGCCAGCCTTGAACATAGCTCCGCTTAAAAAGCGCATGAGGACGTAATGGCGAAAATATGGCACAAAATTAAATCGGTTTTCATAGCTGAACCGGAAGATGCATACTGGGATCAAAGAGCGACCAACCTAGACTATCTGGTGAAGCGGCATACGGGTGAAATCGTAGTTGATCCGAGCACCGCTCACTTGTCTCTGGATGACCGGGCCAAAATGGCAGTCGATGCGGTAGACTTCGAGACGATGCTTGCCGACCTGGAGATATCGACGGATTTTCGTGCACTCAATTCCAATGATATCGTTGTAGCAGCCTGCATTGGGATCATGGGGGTTGGCGCTGCGCATATGACAAATCACTATGCCGATGCACTGGAAGAAAAGTTCGTAAAGCTGCATGAGTATTTTAAGCCTGAGGGTACAGGTGCCAGTCCCTTAGACTACCGGGCTGGTGCTAACCATCGTTCTATCTTTGGGCACGACTTTAATCTCAATCAGAAACTGCCAGACGGTTATACGTATGGAGGGCAAGATGTCGGTGGGCAAACTGTATATTCGCTGGTGCTAAAATACCTCGAAATTAACTTTCCTGGGAGCAGTGGACTCGGCCTGCATCTTAAAGCAATCCTTCATATTCTGACCCACAATCTTTCCGATTTACCCACAACGAAAGGGTTACCTTTACCCTTTTCTTCTTTTTTTACAGAATGGAAAGAGGACCCCACCAAATCATCAGGCTATGCGGCTTCTAACCCTTTAATGGAGGCTCTGGGAGATGAGTACGGAACTATAAACGCAGCTGATGCATCCAGCTACGCTGTTATGAAGATGCTTTTACTCTCCTATGGCGCTTTTGCCCATAGGGGATTGGATACTCCGGAAGATGAAAAAGAGCTACATAGGACGCAACTTGCGGTGATCGCTTATGGCACTGCGCTTGTTATACAGATGTTTCTACTGGTAACAGGAACTCTTGGTCGAACCGGAAAGCTGAACTACCTTATTGCCGGTCCGTTCCTCTGGAACAGTGCCCGCTCGGTGTTGATAGTCCAGAAACAGCATCGTCAAGTCATGACTCATTACGAGAAATCTATTGCCGTACTTAATGACAGCGAATCAAATTTTGACGATTGGGTAAAAACTGTATGCGTTTAGTAAACCATGCCACTAATACAAAAAACTTTTATCATTTTGAAGACTCCGATGATTGTTGCGAGCCTGCTGTAGTAACAGCAGCCGCTGAGCGTTTGCGGCAAAGCAAAGATCTTAATGCTGCTGATGCCGCCCAACTCGAAACGATTGTCTCGCTTGAACTGCTGAGGTATGAGTACGCTTCTGGCGAAATGCCGGTGGATGATTTAAAGTCGCAGATACAAAAACTGCGTAATACTTTAATCGATGTCCATGGCCGGGAACCTTTCGATAACGGCATTATAGACAAAGGTTTCTACAGATTTCTGAACGAGGAATATGGTCTTGTCACAAAGTAAAAACATCCTAGCCGCAGTTGGGTTATTAGTGACTGCTATTTCATCAGCTTTTGCAGGGAAAAAAGCTTCGGACCATCTTGAAAAACGTCGTAAAAAATCGCTTGAAAAGGAAGAGGGTGGGATTGATAAAAAACTGAAAAAGGACGGCAAATGATTATTTTATTTATTGTTATTGCATTAATTGCTTTTGTTATTATATTTAGCGCTAATGAGGTGCCCAGACGAAGAAGGCATGAGGCGATGCAGGAAGCAAAAAAGAAAAGGTTTCGTGATAGTGACCAGAGATGAATGACGAAGTATTACGATCAAGCATATTTAGCATATTGATGATGTCCACTTCCCGTTATCTGATATGTATTAGCTCAGACCTGATCTGACAGTTACCGGTTATTTATACAGGTATCTGTCAGATTACATCTGCCTAAAATTTTAATCAGCCCAGATGCATTTTCCATCAAGTAATGTATCCATTGGCGTCCGGCCACAGCACATTTTTCCCTGATGGGTTCGCTCATTATTATAGTGAGTTTGACCTGCTCCCCGTAGATTAGTACATCATGATGTTAGCCGTGTCCGCTTTTGGTACAGACCTGCTCGTCAGATTAGGTTCAGGTCAGTACCATAGCTGTGTCAGATCAAATCTGAGCTAATACAATTTAGACATTTAGAAAGATGAACCAGCTCATTATTTACTTTCACGCCAGCCAACTGGATATTCAGCAATGGCATTAATATCTGTAAGTAACGCTACCTCCGATTTCATCTGCCTCTGCCGTTCGTGAATTCTGAAGCCATGCATCACCATTGACTGCATCATCGCCGCCTCAAGCTGTTGCAGGAACGCAAAATTCACCGGAACATCGTGGTTATCCGCATCCGTCCAGAAGAACCCTTCCGGTAACTGTCCTGAGCTGCCAGCCATAACCACGGGCGCAAGGCGCTCCTGCGACGCTTTGCCTCCATCCCACCGGCGATTGTCCAGTTCAAAAATAATGTTGGCGCTTTCCTGAACGTCACGCCAGTTGCTGATTTCAGTCAGTTTCTGATTTCGTAAATCCTCCACCATCCTGTCAGTCACAATAAAAGGGGCGACAGGTCCATACTTTCCTGATTCAAGCTCGCTGTAGATACGGCGTCCATGCTCCTCAAAATCATTCGGACATGCAGTGAACGGCAGAAACTCATCAAACTCTGCAAATTTAACCCTGCAGTTAATCGCTGTATGTTCTTTATTCGCCCACTCAGGAGCCTGAATGCCCTCAATGTTCATACAATCTCCTTTTATGAAATTCGCTGAAAAAGACCTACATAATGCGAAGTAGTACCGTTTGGCCACTGGTTTGAGATAATGCCGCAAGCTCGCCACGTCCCCGGAAGAGGGTAAGGCCCATATTGAACACCCGACCTGTAGGCATCAATAGTGTATGTACTATAACGATCCGGTGGAAAAATAATGCCGCAAGCCTTGAGACTCCCCCCTGCAACGGTTGCGCCTGGGGCAAGAGGTGCTCCAACACTCATATATGCCAGCGCAAACGAACCTACAGCATGAAGAGCACCCGCTGGTGCGCCTGCTGGTCCCTGCGGCCCTTGCGGTCCCGTAGCGCCTGTTGCTCCCTTTGCACCTACTGGTCCTTGTGGTCCAGTAGCTCCTGTTGCACCCTTAGCGCCTGCAGGTCCTTGTGGTCCCTGTGGTCCTGTTAACCCGGTATCCCCTTTATCTCCCTTATCCCCTTTTACACCTGCCGGTCCCTGCGGACCTGCAGGGCCAGTTGGTCCTGTTGCCCCCGTTAATCCGGTATCACCCTTTTCACCTTTTGCACCTGCTGGCCCCTGCGGACCTACAGGGCCTATTGGTCCTGTAGACCCCGTTAGCCCGGTGTCTCCCTTGTCACCCTTTTCGCCTTTTGCACCTGCCTGTCCTTGCGGACCAGCAGGGCCAATTGGTCCTGTTGCCCCCGTTAACCCGATGTCTCCCTTGTCACCCTTTTCACCTTTTGCACCTGCTGGCCCCTGCGGACCTGGCGGACCACTGAGGTCTTCACTTTCCTGTATCTCTTTAATGGTATCAGCGGCGGCTTTTGAGGCTGCACTTCTGGCCTGTTCAGCAAGGAGCTGTGCTTCATTCCTTGCCTGTCCACTTTCTTTCTCACTGGCAGCAGCAGTCTGTGCGCTGTTCCGGGCATTCAGGGCGTCTTCCTGAGCTTCATCGCGCAGCGTCAGGGCCTCATCTCTGGCCTGCTCTGCGCGAGTGGCACTCTCAGTGGCTGCATTTTGTTGATTCTCAGCAGTTTTCGCAGCCTGCAATGCTGATGCTTCACTTAAGGAAGCCGATTGTGCACTGCCTGCTGCCTCAGTCTCTGATTTAGCAGCCTTTTCACAGAACTCCCTGGCATGCTGTTCACTTAGCGCTGCAGCTGCAGCGCTGTTATCCCCTTGTTCTGCAGCCTGTATAGCCGTGAGGACGTTTTCAAGCACTGAGGTTTCAGATGCGGCTGCATTACCGGCATGCTCACCTGCTGTTTGTGCTGACGCAGATGCACTTCCGGCACTCCCTGCTGCAGACTGTGCCAAAGCGCCTGCCTCCTGCTGCGCTTTCTGTGCCGCATCAGCGGCGATCTTTGCCTTTCCTGCCTTTTCCGTCGCTGTCTGTGCCGACTTTGCCGCACTGTCAGCATCTGCACTGCTGGCCAGAACGTTCTGCGCGGTCTGTCGGGCATTATCTGCAGCAGACCGGGCAGAATCATCAGCAGCACCCGCAGAGAGTGCCGCCTGGCGCTGTGACTCTGCCGCAGCCGTTGCAGACAACGCTGCCGCGTCTTTACTCTGCTCCGCTGACTGTGCGGCCAGTTCGGCTCGTTCCCGATCCTTCTCTGTTGTACCGCTCAAATCCACTACGCGGTTTACCATTTCCTCAAAACGTTTCATCACCTCCGGACGAAGGTCCGCGTCCTTTGGCGCATCGAGAAACGCATTCAGGGTATCCGGCGTATCGGTCGGGGCCACGTAAATATCGCCAGCCACTGAGAGAGGAAAACCTTCCCGCTGCAATGACACACTGTAATAACCCGGTTCAGCCTCAATGCTGTAATGGCCGTTCGCGTCCGTAACAGAGGATGACATAACCTCCACAACAACGGTCGCGCTGGTTTTCTTCGCATTCAGTTGGATGATGCAGTCCTGTACCGGTTTCCCCGCTCCGTCTTTTAATACGCCAGAGATAAGTACTGCCATAATTCCTCCATAAAAAAAACGCCCGAATGAGCGCTCGTTTTGGGATTCAGTCATCAGTAAATGCTGATGCCTGTGCTGTTCTTCTTCACCACCATGACCAGCAGGTTACTGATAAAAGCCGGGCTATCGCCACCACCACCATTACCCTTAGATGAAACCGTAAAACTCAGGGTCACATTTCCAGCTCCGGCTGGCATATCAATGACTGTACTGAATGATTTCGTTGGAATTGCGGGATATGCGTTGTATATCTCTCTGCCGTTGTGCTTCACAACAAGCCCACAATCTGTCCACCGGTCATTACTTGTGGCTGATTGCCCACTTGCTCCTGCAAAAGTGATGGGGGGAATAATTATCTGCCGATCAAAATCGTGATCATCCTGTATCTGGACCGTGAGGGTTCCATTCGGGTAACGCGGGGTACCGGGGAAAGCCCCTCCAACTGCTTTAACGATATCGCCAACAATCTTCTCTGCCCGCATCGTCCCCTTGATGGTGCAGTTTTCCTCAATGGTCACATTGTTGAGAGCACCAGAGTTTGCACTGATATGGCCGCTGATATCCGCATTACGGGCGGTCAGCCTGCCGGCAGGCGTCAGCATAAAGGTCGGCGGGTTCCCGCCGCTGGTGATAGTGGGAGCCGTCAGATACTTGAGGAACACCTCGTTCATAAATATCTGATTCCCCTGAGCCACAAACATCGGGGTCTCATTACCGTTTGCCGGGTCGATAAACGCGATACGGTTTGCTGCCACCAGGAACTGGCTTACCTTCCCTTCTTCCGTGTCTTCCATGCTCAGGCCCAGACCAGCCACATAGTGCTTCCCGTCTTTGGTCTGCTCTATCTTCACGCCCCACATGGCATTCCATTTGCCGTTCGCGTCCTGCCATTCTTTCGAAAACTCATCCAGCCGGCTGGCGTTGTCTTCCGTCAGCTCCACCTTCTCCAGCAGCTCTTTCCCAAGATGGCTTTCGGTGATTTCCCCTTTGAAGAAATCCAGGTAACCCGCCGCATCGTTGCTGGCCTGCCCTTTAGCCTCCACGAACGCCGATTTCCCGACCTGGTTCACGGCCCGGATATAGAAGTAATAATCCTTGCCGGGTTTGATATTCGCGTTTGCTGCAATCCAGTACAGCGCGGTGCCGAGATAACGCGCATCGGTTTCCACCTGGCGGATATCGGCAATCTGCGTATCCGTAAACCAGAATTCATACTGCACTGTGGGGTCATATACCGCCTGGCGCGGGGTGGCGGTTATCTGGAAATAGCCGGGTGTCAGATCAACATAAGACGGTACTGCGGGTGCGGCGATGCTGAAATCCGTGCTGGCAGGATCGCCCTGCTGGCCCTGGCTGTTCACTGCCCGGACCGTCAGGGTGTAACGCCCCGGAGACAGGTTGCGGAAGGTGTGCTCCGTTTCGCTCAGAGTCAGGCTGCTGGCCAGACGGTCGCTGTTATCTTCCGCTTTCACCGTCAGGCGCAGGGAGAAATTAACCCCCTTCACCACACGCGGAGTTGACCATCGCGCCCGCGCCTGATACTGCCCGTCCTCCGCCAGAATCTCTGTGGTCAGGTGCTGCACGGCAGGCGGCGTATTCGTGATACCGGTGTCCGGTAACGGATCAAACGTCGCCCCGTTATCCACGATGGCTTCTTTCTCCGGAACATGCTGCACGGCGGTAATGGCATACGTGCCATCATCGTTTTCCCGTATAGCCACACAGCGAAACAGGCGCTGGCGCAGGTCCGGCAGTTTCAGTCCCCACACGCTGTACGCCGCCACGCCATCGGGTAACTGGCTGACGGTCACGCGGTCCGGAGCCGGATGTGCGGTAACTGCCACGGTAACAGGCTTGCCATCGCTGCCCACCAGGTTCAGCACCACATTGCCGCCTGGCGGTATCTCCACCTCACGGTCCAGCGTGAGCGTGCGCGTAAGGCTGTCGACCGACAGGACGCGTCCGCCCACGGTCACACCGGCATAATCACTGTCGCAGACCTCAATGATATCGCCGGGAACATGTCGCAGCCCCTCAGCCCCTACGGAAAAATCCACCGTCTGCGTTTCCAGCAATTCGGTGGTGATGGCCCACAGTCCGGCGCGGTGCGCCTGCCCACGACTGGTACAGGCGAACGCATCCATCTTCAGAACGTTGCGACCGTAGCGCCGGATGGCAGCGTCGTTTTCCACCAGTTCGGTTGACGTTTCCCAGCCGTTGTTCGGGTCGGTGTAACGGACCTCGGCGGCATTGTGGCGCTCTTTCAGTGCGCTGAAGCTGTAGATGAACGGCGCACCGTCAGCAGGCATCACCACATTACTCTGCGTATAAGTCCAGGCTTTATCTGCAGGCCGGTCCTGCACAAACGTCAGGGTGCTGCCGTTCCAGACCGGCATACAGCGCATCAGGGAACAGAAGTCCCCCAGCACGTCCCACGCTTTTCGCTGGTCCGTCAGATACGCATTGCAGGTAATACGCGGCTCCGTCCCGCCAAAACCGTCAGGAACAGGCTGATCGCAGTACTGTGCAATGGCATACAGCGCCCACTTGTCCACATCAGCAACACCAATGCGGCTTCCCATGCCATAGCGCGGGTGAGTCAGCATATCCAGCACACACCAGGCCGGATTATCTGTCCAGGCGGGTTTAAACGTTCCGTCCCATATTCCCGAATAGGTCCGTTTTAACGGATCGTAATTCGATGGTACCGGCACAATACGCCCGCGCAGGTGATAGTTTCGCGTAACCTGCTGGCTGCCAAACTGCTCCGCATCCACTTTTACCCCGATAACAGCGGTGTTCGGGTAGCGTTGCTTTACATCGATGATTTCGGTATAGCCCGACCACACCGTTTTGTTCTGCAGCAGGTCTGTCGTGCTGTCATCAGTGAGGCGCTGCATGCGGACTTCAAACGGCCGGGGCGGCAAATCATCAATCACCACAGATGCCAGAAACTGCGTGGTCGTTTTACCTGTTATGGTGATATTCCGTTCCACCTGCCACTTACCTTCCCGGCGAAACTGGATCTGCATCTGTACGCTGGTTGGGTTGCGGTCGCCTTTGGTACTGTTACTGACCAGCGACTGCACACCAAAGGTAAAGCGCAGACGGTCCAGCGTTTTGGTGGTAATAGTGCGGGTCACCGGCTCTGACTTCTTCACCTCCACACCCAGCAGGGTTTCAGCGCCGGAGTCTTCGAACCCCTCCATCGCAGTCTGCTCATCCTCCCCCACGCGGTAAACCACGGTGACACCGTGAACCATCGCGTTACCGTCGCTGTCGAGGACCGGCGTTTTGTTAATTCTGACACTCTTCAGCCCATCCACAGGACCTTCAATCGGCCCCTCGCAGATGGCATCAACTACCGTCAGCATCTGACTGGATTTCAGGTCGTCAGGAGCCTCATGCGGCGTTTTACTGCTGCCACCACCCTTACCCATAATCTGTTCCCTCTGAAACGACAAAACCGCCCGGAGGCGGTTTTAATTAGATAAAGCTGAACTTTTATATTTACAGCAAATTTTATTTCATTCGTTATTTACAAGGCTTTATTAATCAATAATTCCTGCTCTTTTTGAAATTCATCAAATATGCGTTTACCGTCAGAATTTTCATACATAACCAATAGCTCTCCAGTTCCTTTAGTCTTACCAAAGAGTTTAATAGCTATACCTTCATTGTTGCCTACTAAATAATTCGCATAAAAATTGCCGCAAGAATAAGACGATATGCAAGAATAAAAATCTTGATCTTTATTAATGTTCAGAATTGAATCATCTTCAACAGACGGTTTCCCATACTTAGCAGAAATCTTTTTTTTAATATTATAAAAAGAGTCTTTCCCTTCTACACCAAAATCATCATTAGTAATAGATTTAACCAGATACACTGCGAACAGTCCATATTCTTTATCCACCAATCCGTTAACCTTGTTAAACCCTGGCAAAGACAGTGGCGTTTTTTTATCTCAAATAACCTTACTCGTTCTGCATCACTGAATCTAAATTTCCCCGATGGTTCAAAAATCTCTTTAGCTGAAAAATCAGTGGTTATTTTTTTTGCATCAATACCCCATGCCAATCCTAGTGGGGCATTTAGCTTATTATCAGCATAAGTCGATAATGATATGAATGATAACGATAAAAATAATATTTTCGCAATTTTAATCATGATTAATATATCCATATACATAGTAATGATACAGATACTACATAAGTAGTTTAAAAATATCTATTTTCTCATTATCAGCGTCCGATGATCACCACCTGACCGCCTCCACCTTCATCCCGTGTGCTGATTTCCTGGGAGATCGTGCGGGAGCCGACCAGCATTTCACCGTACAACACCGGCAGGGCATTACCCTGAGCCACCATGTTGTCCAGTGACGAAAAATAGGTGTTCTGTTTGCCGTTATCGGTCTGCCGGGACGAGGGGATTTTTGCCTGGGGCGTCAGCATCTGCGCCACACCACCCAGCATCATGGCCATCCCCATAGAAAACAAGACTGAGGATGCTGAAATAGCACTGGCAGATAACGCAGCTCCCCACAGAGCGAGGCTTCCCCCTGCCGTAAAAAAGGACGCGGCTATTGCCACTGCTCCCAGCACCACCTGGAACAGACCACCGGATTTAGCCCCAGCCATGCGTGGGACAATATGAATAATGGCACCGTCCGGCAGCGGCTCGTGCAGACGGGCTGACAGGCTGGTTTCATTCACATCCTGACCGGCGATGCGTATCTGATACCAGCCATCATTCATTTTCTTCCGGAAGCCCGGTATCTGCATGGCCAGCGCGTAAATGGCCTCGGCCCCTGTTTTTATACTGAGGCTGAAGCGGCGGCCAAATCGTTGTAAATCCCCGTAAAGGCAGACTCGTGCCATGCCCGGTGTCGCCATATGGAGTGTGTGCGGCGTTGCCATTTGTCGGTATACCTCTCGCGTTTACTTAGCTGATCAGGAATATGGTGCAACAGTTCGCCGTCGCCGCAGTAAATCGCGGCATGGTTGGCAACCGATGAACCAAAACAACAAATCAGAATGTCTCCGGGCTGTGCCTCTGCGGCATTCACGCGGTAAAAACCGGTCGCCTCCAGATTATCCAGATAGAGATTATCTCCCTGCTTCCACCAGTCCTCCCCCCGCGCAAAATCCGGCATCTCAATACCCGCCAGATGGTACGCATCGCGGAACAGGGTGTAACAGTCCGTCACGCCATGCTCAAATGCCCGCCCGGTGAGAAAAGGCATGCAGCGAAATTTGTATATCCGGTCATCGCAGACCAGCCACCACGGAAGGCCACTTTGCACCTGCAGGCGGCGATCAACATCGCTGAGGAACGGCAGGCCATCAGGATGGCTGTGTACCAGGGCCACCACATCGCCCGCCGCCTGCGCCTGAATGTAATCTGCCGGATCCATACGGAAATACTGGGTCGGTTCAGCGGAAAGATTCTGGCAGGGAAAATACCGCTCCCCAGCAGTCGTGTTCACCACCCAGCCGCACGATTCAGCAGGCGCACACGCAGCAGCATGCGCCAGGATAGTTTTTTTCATGGTTATATCCATCAGGAAAGACGGTTAATGGAGAGGAAACAGCCGATGCGCGGCAGGTTATTACGCAGCTCGCAGCCAGTACGGCATTTACTGCAGGCATCTTTTGCCGGGTCTGCCGTGGGCTTGTCAAACTCATCCGCCACAGGCGGACCGGCATAGCCACACTCATCAGAACGGTAGGTCCAGTTGCAGACATCAGCCAGCATGATCCGCGCCGGAAACACGCTGCCGTCCGTTTCGGTCGGTGTGGCCAGCACAAAAGTCGCCGTGGTGGCTTTCAGTTCGGATAACTGTTCTACCTTCCAGCGACTGACCACTTCCTGTTCCGGATCGGCCTCCGGGTTGCCGCCTGTAAAGTTCACCGCATCGAGAAAACGGGCGTATACAACATGCCTTACCACCGTGGCACCGACGAGGCTCTGCATATCTGCCGCAAGTCCCGTAACCATGCCAAACAGGTTCGACACTGCCAGCGTCGGGCGGGCGGAAGTTCCTTTCCCCACCAGGTCAAATCCGGTTCCCTGTATCGGGTAAACGTCATACTTCCGCCCCTGCCAGGTGACCGGCTCGCCCTTCTCGTTCGCTTCATTTGAAAAATAGTAACGCTGGCCACCAAAGGCCGTCAGGTCGATTTCCCACAAATCAATGCGGGCCGACTGCTCGGTTTTCGTGGTTTCGTTGAGGGTGTTCTGAGGTATATCCTGCATAAGGATCCTTAAGCAATGACCTGCTCAAATTTACAGCTGAAATCAGAATACGTGACGTTGTCCGTAACAGACCATTCCCGGCAGACAACTTTAATCGTGCGGTTGTATTTTGGCGGTCGCCACAAAAAGGCTTTATATCCTCCATGCTCGACCAGAAACGCTTCAAGTGCGGTGCGGGAATTGTCCGACGTGATGCGGAAAACAGGCTGGAAGTTAATTAACTGATGGTTGAGTCCGGTCGGGCGACGTTGCTCATAACCATCCCCAAATTTAATGGTTGTCACCGAAGGGGAAACAGAAGACGGCATCCCCTCCCTGGGTACCCAATGAAAGGTTTTCACTTATCCTCCCGCCAGCATGCCGCCATCACGTCCCTGAGTTCTCAGGATACTCATGACACGCGTGTCGACCATTTTGACCAGCATCTGCGATGCCTGCGGCCCTATCTGCCCGTTTTGCCCGTCATTCTGAATGGTAATGTGATACACAGGTGAATAAGCAATCCCCCCATTCACACCACCACCAGAGGAACCCGGGTCACCCAGCGCCCTGACACCCAGCGTACCGTCAGTCGTTTTTGCCAGAGGCATAATGGCTTCCGGGCCAGCTTCACCAAACACGCCTGCCCCCTTTGCAAAAGCAAACAGGGTCGGGCTGTCATAGATGCCGTTACTGTAGGCACTTAAGGAAGGTGAGTCATAGACACCGCCTTTCGCATTAAAGCTAAAACTGCTCCCAAAACTGCTGATGGCCGTGCCGGTACTCGCGGTGGCTGCGCCGCCAAAAAGACTGCCGCCGATGCCCATAATGGATTTCAGGATGGTGTTGGTAATCAGCGCCTGCGCTGCCATATCGACAAGGTTTTTAATCACCGACTGTGTCAGGGAGGAAAATAACCCAATCATCCCGTCCCGGAGTGTCTGTGTACCATTCAGCATGCCGGTCAGCATGTTGGAGGTTCGCTCCTGGGTGGTTTCCATCAGGCCAATGGCGAGGCTGTTCAGGTTTCCCTGCGACTTATAAAGCTCCACCGCCGTCTGGTACTGCGCATCCGCAGAATCCTTGTCAGCCTTTTGCTTCAGCAGCTCGTACTGCTCTTTATTGATCGCATCGTTCTGGTAAAAAGCCTGCAGCAGTGACTGACGCTCGGTCAGTTGATTGCGCAGTTCTGCCAGCGGATCAACCGTCCCGGCAATATCAATCAGAGGGGCAGACATTGCCGCTGCCTGTGCCTGTAAAAGTTCGCGGGCTGTACTTTGTGCCAGCGTGATTCTGGCCGTCTGGTATTCCTTTTCATCCAGAAGACGGGCATTCAGGAGCGACTTTAGCTCCTGGCCCGCTTCACGCTCTTTCGTAAGAGTTGCTCTGGCTGGCGCATACTGTTCTGCCAGTTCGAGGCGCTGTTTCTGATAGTTTTCAGCATTCAGCAGCAAAGTCTTCTGAATATCAGCCTCGCTGGCTCCGTCAGCGCGGGCGGCTTCAAGAAGTTTTCTGGCGCTTTCTTGCTCCTGCAGGTTGATACGTCCGAGACTGGAGGCATGCGCTGCTTCGATTTCACGCCGCAGTTGCTCATACTGGTTAACCTTCGACTTTTGCCCCTTACCAGTATCACCGCCTTCCCCGGTCCAGGGGGTATCAGGTTTATCGCTCCCTGTTTCATTCCCTGGTTTATCCGGCTTCGGTGTGGGATCGAGTTTCCCTGATTTAGCTTGTTCTATGGCCTCTTTGACAATTTTTTGCCGTTCTTTGAGGAGTTTTAACCCCTGTTCAACGGCATCCAGATCCCCTTTGTAGCGGGTTTTATCGTTCTGTACGCCTTTAAGTTGTCCGAACGGATCGAAGCCACTCAATCCATCAATACGGCTTTCCGCATCCTGAATTTCTTTAATCAGTTTATTTCGCTGAATAACCTGATTCTCAAACTGTTCATCAATGTCCAACTGCTTCACGTTGAGCTGGTTAAGCGACAGTTTTTTGAGTTCTTCATTCGTTTCAACAACAGCATTTTTCAGGTCAATCGCCGACTGGCGGGCGTTCTTCGCCTGATTATGGAAATAGAGCAGCGCCGAACCGGCCAGCATCGCTGCGCCCACAGGACCGCCCACCAGTGCCAGCGCCCCTCTGGCCATACCTACCGCTGCAGAGGCTGCGCGGGCTGAAACGGACAGCTGTTTATTGGCTGCATTCAGCTGGCTCTTTGCCTGGGTGGAGAGCAGTGTCTGCTCGGTTTCCTGGCGAATTAAGCGGTTAAACTCGCTCTGGTAACTCACGTTAAGGCCAAATTGCCTGGCGCTTTTCTCCATTTCCCGATAACGCCCGAATTCTGCGTTATTCTGCGCCAGCGTGGCAGCGGTACTTTCCAGCGTTTTTCGCGCCATATCGGCCTGCGCCATCGCGCTGGCCCTGACTGCCTGCTGCTGCTCAACCCAGGCACCGATGTTCCCCCTGATACCTGCCGTCAGTTTTGTCGCCAGAACAGGAATCAGCGTATACAGCGCAACGTTAGCTACTGTATTGAAATTATCCGTCAGGCCATTAATGGCATCGGTAACGGTCTGGACACCACTGCGCAGCGGGCCGTTTCCGCTCTGTCCTACCTTAATAATCAGACCTTCAAAAGCCGAAGTCAGGCTGAGAAGATCGCCGTTCAGGTTATTTACCCTGATTTCGGCCTGCTCATGCGCGGTCTGCGTACCGGTCAGGGCGGCGGTCAGCGACTCCACCTTCTCGCGGTTCTGCACCAGGATGGATGCTGCGCTGAGGTTTTCCACCCCGAACAGCTTTACGGCCTGTTTTGTTGACAGGTTTTTTCCCGCCAGATTCTCCAGCGCCTGGCTCAGCCCGACAACAGAAGGCTTCAGGGTCTTATCCGTTCCTTTCTCCAGATTCAGGATCACGTTGCGCAGTGCGGTCCCGGCTTCGCCGCCTTTCACTTCGCGCTCCGCCAGTACCTGTATGGCGGCATTGAGGGTTTCAAAACCCACGCCAGCCTGTGCCGCTGCCACCCCGCCATTTTTAATCGCGGCAGCAGTATCGGCTATCTCCGACGAGCCAAATTTCGCGCCAGCAGCCAGCACGTTGATATACCGGTCGGCTTCACTGGCTCCCGCCCCAAACTGGTTTAATGACAGGGCCAGCGTTCGGGTGGCATCCGGAAGCGTGGTCCCAGCGGCCTGGGCCAGCGTTAACGCGCTTTTGGTCGCCGCCGTCAGCCCCGCAGAGGTGCTCAGCAGTTCAGGCTTTGCCGAAGCCATCAGCTTAATCGCCTCAGCGGCCTGTGATGCGCTGTATTCCGTTGTGCGGCCCATTTCCTGCGCCGCCTGATCGTACAGTTTCATCTGCGCACTGGTGGCACCGGTGATAGCCTGCAAATCCGACAACGACTGGCTGTACTGCCGCGTGGTGCTGATAAAGGTACCCAGCGATAAACCCGCCCCGGCAAAACCTGCCAGCCTGCCTGCCAGCCCCGATACCGAAGCAGAAACACGCTTATAGGCATCCTCCGTCTTTTTCGCATCGGCCTGGGCATTGCGGTTAAACTGGCGTGACTGACTCTCAGCGCTGCCGTAGGCGCTCATCAGCTGCGATTTAAAGTTCGCTGCATTCAGATGCAGCCCAACGGCAAGAGAGGCAACGTCACCCATTACATTAATACCTTCATGACTGCCGCACACTGCGCATCCAGACTCTGGTTCGCTGCTGCGGGTGATTTAACAGGGGGCGGGTTATTGTCAGAACCTTCTGGCGAAGGCTTTTTGAAAATGCCCTGTTTGAGGAAGAAAGCACGCCAGTGAAAAAGCGTGTCAGCCGGAAGCGCCGCAATTTTTGACGGGTCAGGCTCGCCCCAGCGGTCGGCCAGCCAGAAAATCAGCTCCAGCCAGGGCGAGTCACTCAGTTTTTTTCGGCGGTTTCCAGCTTACCGATGCCGTGCTTTTTCACTTTGTCGATGGCATCCAGAAGCGCAACGTTATCGTGTGCCGCCAGCAGCTCCTTCGCCGTGGGTTTGTCTTTGGCTTTAATCGGGGAGCCGTCAGGCTGAACCAGACTGTCGATAACAATCTGTACGCTCAGCTCTGACGCCATGCGGGCGTTGCCAGAGGTCTGTGCCTCGATGAGCGCATCTTCATGATCAATAAGCTCAGCCGCCGTCAGCCGGCGAAGGTAAACCTTTGTACCGAAGATTTCGGTTTTAATTGGAGAGGGTTTTGCGCTGAGCAGGGCCTTTTTCAGTTCGGAGAGGCTAAATTCAGACATGATGTATCCTGTTTTTCAGACGAAAAAAAACCGCCCGGAGGCGGTGTGTAACGGGAAACGGATTACGCGCCGGCATCTGGCGCCGGGGCGGCAATTCCCCATTTAATGTTGTTTTGCTTACCCTGCACCGTAATCTGGATAACTTCACTGGCAGGCGCTGTGATTTCGTTCATCTGCCAGCCTGAAAGCGCAAGGATCATTGAAGCCGTTCGTTTGTTCGGCAGCTCAATATAAAACTGAACGGTCTTACGCTGTTCTGCAGCATTGAGGAACGCGGTGAAATCTTCGTTTTCCGGGTCGTCAATGAATCCCAGAGATTTCTCCGGCCCTTCCGGCAGGTCTGACACCGACTGCTTACTCTTGTCCAGCAGGGTGGTACAGTCGACAAATCCTCCCGTCTGACCTGTCGCGCCCAGCGCCTTGCAGTTAATCAGCGGTTTCAATGCCGCTACAGCGGCTCCTACCTCCCCAAACTTCACCACCGTCCCGGCAGGAAGCATTGCGTACTCAGGGGATGATTTTGGCGTGTTATTTTCATCAGCCATAATGATTCTCTCTTAAATAGTGGGCAGCGGTTGCTACCTGTTCTGAATGCCATTGCGGATTTCTACGGTCAGAATGCGCAGAACCTTCTGGACGTTGTAATCCAGTGCCGGACGGATGAACGGATCGGCAACTTGTTTAACCGTCCCGAACTCCTGGGCCAGCGCTTTCATGTAATGCTTTTTGCTGGGGCCAACCCGAAGGGTGACCACCGTATTTCCGCGACCTTTCCGGGTGGAAGAGCGAATTTTGATGGAATCACGCATATGCTCTGCAGAGGACGCATCGTCGAAGCCGGCATGTTGTTTCATGTCTTCTTCCACCACTTTCAGCGCCTCACGCCCTGCATCACGTAACACCTTCGTGCCGACCTTTTCACCGAGCGCAGTAAGCTGCCGCTCCAGCTCGTCCAGCCCTTTTACGTCCATAGTGATCATGGTGAGGCGTCCCGGTAGTGAAAGGTAAAATCCCGCACGAGCCGGTACTGAATATTGCCGCTGGTCAGTACCGTTTTACTCTGCTGTATTCCACCCCGGACCACATTCTGCACGGGAAAACCCTCCAGCTGGCCATGCACGATAGCGGTCCATTCCGCGCTGATTTTCTTATCCAGCTGTAACAGGCGGGTGTAGTCATTAAGCAGATGAATCGCTATCTGGAAGCGGCCCGCAATCAGGCCTGTGCGCAACAGTCCGGCGTACAGCTCCGGATCGGAAATACACTGGTAAGTAATCCCCTCCTGCAGCTCATCAGGCAGGAGCAGAGGATAAACATCCAGCCCGGTCAGGCGTTCAAGTGCTGTCTTTAATGCCAGCTCGATCATGACGTGCGTCTGCCTCCCCTGTGATGATGATGCGGTCCGCAAGACGTTCGACGTTACGAACGGTATAAACCCGGTCAGACGTCGTTATTTTCCAGTCGATATCAATATTCAGGTTCGGATGAGTGGTAAAAAGACACGTTTCAACAACCTGCTGTTGATCCAGTGTGCGGACCTTTCTGCCCGATACCAGCTCGCGCTTCGCCCAGGCTTTCCCGGTCGCGACCAGTTGTTCCGGCAGATGTTCACCCAGCGGCCCCCGGCCGGATTGCATATACCCAATCGAAAGACGGCAGGTCATTTCTTCCGGCTTCAGGCTCATACCGTGTTCTCCTGCAACGGGAAAAGAAGGTGCCGGACCGCAGCCGTCTCCAGCCACTGACCAGTGAAACCATTCAGATACGCATCCCCGACCAGATACTGCATGGCCAGCTGGATATCTTCATCCGCCACAAAACCGCGTACCCCTTCCGGCAGCGCCTGCAGTTCGTCATCGCTTCCCACCAGTTTGCAGTAGTAGTCACGCTCAATACTCTTCTGCGCTGCCGCCACCATTTTAGTGAGCATGTCGTCATGCTCCGTGAAATCCGGCTCCAGACGGAGCTGGGTTTTCACATCATCCAATGTCAGTATCATGGTCATCGGCTCCCTTGCGGGGACTCAGCGCCTTTTCCGCATCTTCTGGCCATACCGCAATATGGCGTTCAACCAGTTTCTCTGCGTACTCAGCATCAAAACAGGCCGTATCACCGCGTGAATAACGATGATAGGGTCCCAGGAAAAAAACCGCTTTCCGCGCCACTTCTGCTCCCGTCAGGCCCGTGGCCCCGTTGGTTTCACTTCCGGTCAGATCAACACCTGTATCACCTGAACCCGCTGCAGTATTCTGACCGCCATCCCCGTCCACTGTATTTTCCGGCGTCAGTTCATCCGGCTTTTTCACATCACCGGCTGCAGCCGCCGCTGCCGCTGCTTTTGCTGCTTTCGTTGTCATCGTTTTGCTCCTGAAAAGAAAAAACCCGCTGCTGCGGGCCTGGGGGATTACGTGCTTTTACTCTGTGCGATCGTGGTCGCACAGAGTGCAGGACCGGTTAAAACAGCACTTTTGTCCCGAGTACAAGACCTTCCGGATGACGGAAGCCGATGTCGTGCTCCGTCACCACGCGGATCAACGACTGGTTACGGGAGAACGCGGAAACCAGATTGCCATCCCCGTCCTGGTAGGAGGCTTCCTGCGAGAACGACACCTTCATGTTGCCGTCTTCACCGATAACCACATCATTAAAGTCCGCGAAGTAAATTTCCGACTCTTTGCCTGCGTCACCGAGGTTTGCCGGGATAGCGCTGGTACGCTGAATCTGAAATCCCTTCAACATCCCCTGGGCCATTTCCGGGTAGACCTTGTTACCGTTACCGTCGCGCAGACCGAACAGTTTCATGTAAGTCCGGTTCGACATGCCCCAGCCGCAGCT
The DNA here is from genome assembly GCF_030332375.1 of Citrobacter sp. Cpo148. Lineage (NCBI taxonomy): Bacteria > Pseudomonadati > Pseudomonadota > Gammaproteobacteria > Enterobacterales > Enterobacteriaceae > Citrobacter > Citrobacter sp. Cpo148. The sequence goes on along the minus strand of NZ_JAOWHY010000043.1, from coordinate 5,641 downwards.
GATCATGTTGCTGTTCCCGTCCATAGCCATCAGGATAATGTTGTCGAGATAGGTATCAATCGTCTGCAGATTAACCTCTGCAGCAGCTTCCCACGGCAGCAGGCGGTTCCACTCAGTTGCCCGCGCTTTCATACCGACAGGCGTATCACCGGTACCGTCATCGCGCATAAAGGCTTTATCTTCACGAACAGAAATCGCGGTCAGAATATCCTGCAGGACCAGCTGCTCCACGTTGTAGCCAGCACGACCAATCAGCTGGTTGGAGATAGGTACCATTGCAATCATGGTTTTCGCAGTGAGTTTCACATCATCGAAGCGCGCTTCTGATGTTTTCGCATCCTTGCCTTCCCCGGTGTAGCTCGCCGTCGCACCACCGGCCAGACGCGGCAGCGCCATATTGCCGTTCGGCAGCGGAATGGAGCGCGCGCCCAGCTTACGGACGATGGTGCGATCGCGCAGCAGTTCGATCACCTCGCTGTGCAGGTTTTGCGGAATAAGAACGCCACCTGACGCGGCGGCAGTGTTGATGGCCATCGAGACAGACGGGTCATTCAGTTCTTCAGCTGCAAATTTAGCAGCATCCTGGACGTTACCCTGTGCTGCCGCAATCGACATCACCAGACGGGTCATTCCTGCGCCGGTATATTGCTTTGGCTCTGCTTTAACGCTGATACCCGGAGCCTGTTGTGTACCTTTAACCGGTTTGGCAACAAGCGCTGCAGCACGTTCAGCTGCTTCCAGACGATCCATTTTGGCACTGATATCTGTAAACTGCTGCTGCAGGCTGGCAAATTCGGTTAACTGCTCCGCTGTCAGCGTTCCACCAGTAGTTTCAATCGTGGCCAGGGCCTGTACCTGTTCATTAATACCCGCACGCTGACGACGTAATTCTTCAATCTGTGGCATAGTTTTCTCTCTTTTTGGCATAAAAAAAGCAGCCAACAGGCTGCTTTCTGGTAATGACGCGTTAGCGCCGGGTCACATTCTGGTTTGCAGGTCCATCGCGGCGGCCTGCAACTTTATGGAAGTGGTTTGTTGAGGTTGTTTGTACTTTGCTGCAATGGCATTAATCGCAGACTGAGGATCCGAAACTTCATCGGCAAGACCAGCAGAAATGGAATCAGCGCCGAAATAGATTCCGGCCTGCGTGTTAATCACCGCCTGAGGGGCAAGATTCCGGTATTCCGCTACAGAGGTAATAAATGTCTCGTACATATCGTCAATCATCCTCTGGAACATTCCCCGAGCGTGTTCACTCAGTGGCTCATGTTGTGTACCGTTATTTTTGTTATCTCCCCGAAAAATCGTGGTGAATGTTAACCCCATTTGCTCTTCCATCCTGGAAGTATCCAGGTGTTCTATAATCACTCCAATCGAGCCGACTCCACTGGTCTGGCTGACTACAATTTTGCTGCAGGCCGAAGCGATAAAGTAAGCCGCAGAATAGGCGCTGTAGTTCACAATTGCAGTAATAGGCTTAGTTTGACGTGACTGGAAAATATAATCGGCCAGTTCCTTGCATCCAACCGCCGCACCACCACCAGAATTTATATCCAGCACAATTTCACTGATGGAAGGGTCATTTAATGCAGCATGCACCTGGCTACGTATGCGCTCATAGCTGGTAAGTTCAGAACACATTGCAGTAATTTGCCCACGACGCGGAACCAGAATGCCGTGAACAGGAATAACTGCCATTCCACCAGCTGGTTGAACCAAATCTGGCGCCTGATTGTTATCAGGATCCTGCGTCATGTGAATTCCAGCCTCTTCTGATAATCCCTGAATACGGGGAACCAGCACAGCTTTTACAGAATCCATTGTCTGTCGTGTCACGTAATGTGGAACACCAAAGACCATAGCCGCCAGGTGCGGCAGATTAATTAAATTTTTTGTCATGATGTTTACCAGGTCAGCCCGCACTGCGGGTGATATTCAGTTTCTGGACAGAATAGAGTTGATTTCTGCCAGTTGTTTTGCTGTTGGCGTGTTATCGCCAGGTAAGATTTGTTTACTGTCGACCATATTCAGAGGAGTCAGGTATTTGTCCCCTCCGGCGATGGGTGGAAGGTTCTCCATGCGGCGAATGTCGTTAACCGATAACCAGCCCCACTGTCGGCCTAGTGCATAAGATTCATAGCGTGACTTCTGATCCCCGCGCAGCAGGCCAGAAACATTGAATTCAATGTACAGATCACCGCGCTCGCTGGGTAAAAGCAGATCGCGCATTAATGCGCCTTCATGACGCTTCAGCCAGGCCAACAGCGTGTACATCACAAACTGCAGCCCCTGGTGCTCAATGTTGTTATTCGTGGCTTTCGCCAGCATCTGCACCATATGAGGCGGGATTTTATAGAGTCGGCACACTTCCTCCACGCCCCACTGACGGGACTGCAACAGCTGCGCTTTCTCATTGTCCTGAGATAACTGCTTGTAGCTCATCCCTTCCTGAAGCAATGCAACAGAGAAGGCGTTTCTGACGCCGGAATATCTGTCGGTCCACTTTGCCAGCAGGCGGTCGATAGCATCCTGGCTTTTGATCGTCGGAGCGTCTTTTGGACGCTCAATAACGCCGCTCATCGTTGTACCACGGCGAAAGACCTGAGAAGCATGCTCTTCCACGGCGAGGTTTAGCCCAAGAACATCCGCGTTCGTCTTGATTGGGGAACTGCCGATATAGCCATCCAGTGAAAAGACCTTCACATGATGCATCATGCGCATTGGCAACGTTTCGCCAATTTCGGGTAGTTCATAATATGGCATCCCATCCGGGCCTTTCAGGACAATGACCTTTTGGGGATTAACCGGGATTAATTCGCGGGGATAACCTTTCCCGTCCCTGTCGATGATCGAGTAGCAATTCCCCTCCAGACCAAGCAGGCCCTGCTGCTGTTCAAAGTATTCAAATGAAGTGTCTTTTTTGTTGGGCTGGGAATGAATCAGATCATAAACAGGGTGGTCAGTCGCCCGTTCACGGCCTCCGTTAGCGCCTCGCCTGTAAAGTTCACACGGCAGCTGCGCCACCGATTCTGCCAGAAGCGTTACACATGCCCGGACCGCCGATAACGCCATTGCGGTTTCAGAAGTGATAATGATCCCCGCCTTGCTCTGGCTGGAACTCACACCACCCAGCATCGCCTGCCAGAAACTACCACCAGACTGAGATTTACCCCGAAACATCTGGGGAATGAACATTATTCACCCCCTGATTTAATTACGCTGGCAGACATTGATTTCGCGATTAAAAATGACCACAGCAGGCAGATTGAACCGCCGGTAATAAGCCCGGCTGCAGGTGAAATAAGCCAGGCACCGGCAGACAGTAACGCGGCTCCGGCGAGGCCGATAAAAAAACTTAAAAACGTCATTAGCATGCTACATCTTCCTCGTCGTAAACGGATGAATTACTCGCCCGGCTATTCAACATTGCCCGTCCGATTGCCATAATCAGCGAAACCGCGCCATCGATTTTGTTTTCGTTCTGCTCTTTGATGGGTTTAACCACATCGTCATTACCGGGCAAATACTTCCCGACGACGTTGCTGATACACCAGCTCATAATCGGGTTCCCGTCGTGATGAAAGCGGCCTGACTCAATGGCGGCTTCCAGCTCCTTCGTCGGATCAGACATATTGGTGTAGTTCTGAACGATAGTGATCGGATTAAGGCTTTCATCCGCCAGATCATGTGAAAGCCCCGTCGCGCCGAACGGGTCAATCGGTGACTCACTGACTGGGTTGAGCTTGTTTGCCGCCTTGGCCTCTTCAAGGATGTAGCGGTAATCAACTTCAGCGCCATCAGTAACTGTAAGCAGTCCCATTTCAACCCATTTCTGAAATCGCTCCGCAGTACGACGATCTTCGTTCTTTTCAACGCTGAATACTGCGTCGTAGGGAACCCAGAAGCGGGGAGCAACGCTGTAGTAATGTGTCTTGCCGTCAATTTCCCTGGTGAACAACCGCGCCATACTGTTCATATCCAGCTTGCGCGCCAGGTCGAAAGACAGAACACATGGCTGTCCTTCGAATTGCTCAAGCGTAAGTGTCTTATCCTCACAGTTCTGCCAGGAAACCAGGTTGTAGAAAGCGGCACGGGCTGCAACCCAGATGTTGAGGTGTTTAGTTTTAAATACACCAGCCTGACGGGCGTTATTAATAGCTCTCTGTTGCTGGCTGAGGAGAAAGTCACGATAGACCGACACGCCCATATTCGGGTTAGCTTTTTCCAGCACTTTAGGATCGGTCCAGTCATCCCCCTCGTCGACGGTGTATATCACGCCGAACAATTCCTCATTCGGTACTGTGCCGTTCAGCATCTCAATCACTTCACGCCGTTTGTCGTAGCATGGACCCTCAATGTTGTAACCCGCCGTCGTGATCGCCCACATTAGTGGTTGTCGCCGCGCTCCCATACCCGTCAGCATAGTGGTGTAGAGCGAATCTGTGGGATGTTCGTGATACTCGTCAACAATCGCACAGTGCGGTGAAGCGCCGTCCCCAGGGTTACCAATCAGCGGCTCAAAACGCGCGCCATCTTCTGGCCGGTTCAGGTTGGACGCATTTACTTCAATCCCGAACGCTTCCACCAGCAGCGGGGTGCGCTTACACATCAGACGAGCTGGTCTGAATACTTCCCACGCCTGTTTTTCAGTTGTGGCCCCGGAATATACTTCAGCGCCAAACTCGTTATCACAGGTAAAACAGTACAGCGCCACACCTGCCGAAATAGCTGATTTCCCATTTTTACGCGGTATCTCCGTGTAAACCTCGCGAAATCGTCGAAGCTTCGACCCTTTCTGGACCCAGCCAAAGGCGCAGCACACAATAAACAGTTGCCATGCCTCCAGAGTGATCGGCATCCGCTTGAATGCCCACTCTCCTTTTGTATGTGGCAACAACTGGATAAATTTCGCGGCCTTTTCTGCCATGTCTTTATCGAAGCGGTAACGAAATTTCTTACTCTTTTCAGCCGCCATGTCATCGATATGACGCTGGCAGGCCTGAATGACAAACTGGCACGCCGGAATTTTCCCCCGCACAACGTTGCGGGCGTATTGATTCGCGGCGTTTACGTTGGGGTACGATTTCCGGCTCATGAGTTGATCATCTTCAGGAAGGGGTTAGAGGTTTTCTTCTGTCCGGCAAGGCCGATCAGTCGTTGACGACTGCTGGGGTCAAGGCCAAGCATGGATCCGGTAGAACTCATCTCCGATTCCTGCTCTTTCTTTGCGGTTAACTCAGGGTTTTTTATCTTCCCCCCCATAGCACCAGTGATAGACAGCCCCTCTCTGGCGATATTTTTAACCGCTCTGCGCCAGAACTCATAGGCAACACACCAGCGCTCAAGTACGGCAAGATCGGTAACACAGAGTAGTCCCTGTCCACATAATTCTTTCGTGGTCAGTTCCCACATGATGGCTGCCATTGGCAAACCTTCATCCTCAGAAAACCAGTCAGGTGGTGCCACACCTTTAATCGGTGTGAATACAGGTTCCTCTTTATTCAGGGCTCGTTTGCCGGGGTTTCCTGCCAGCTCCTTGCGCGCCGTTGGCTTGGGACGACGCCCGGAACGCCCCGCCGTTCCAGCCATAAGCGACACTCCTGGTTAAATTTCATTTTTCGCGGGTATAAAAATACGAGGA